>MLAA01000042.1 GCA_001998905.1 Rodentibacter caecimuris
AGTGCGAATGCTGACATAAGTAACGATAAAACGGGTGAAAAACCCGTTCGCCGGAAGACCAAGGTTTCCTGTCCAACGTTAATCGGGGCAGGGTGAGTCGGCCCCTAAGGCGAGGCTGAAAAGCGTAGTCGATGGGAAACGGGTTAATATTCCCGTACTTGGATAAACTGCGATGTGGGGACGGAGCAGGTTAGGTTAGCGTGCTGTTGGAAATGCACGTTTAAGTTGGTAGGTGGAGTGCTTAGGCAAATCCGGGCACTTATTAACACTGAGAGATGATGACGAGTTCTTAAGGGGACGAAGTAACTGATACCACACTTCCAGGAAAAGCCACTAAGCTTCAGGTTTATCGAAACCGTACTGAAAACCGACACAGGTGGTCAGGTAGAGAATACTCAGGCGCTTGAGAGAACTCGGGTGAAGGAACTAGGCAAAATAGCACCGTAACTTCGGGAGAAGGTGCGCCGGCATAGATTGTAAGGGCTTGCCCCTGAAGGTTGAACCGGTCGAAGATACCAGCTGGCTGCAACTGTTTATTAAAAACACAGCACTCTGCAAACACGAAAGTGGACGTATAGGGTGTGATGCCTGCCCGGTGCTGGAAGGTTAATTGATGGTGTAATCGAAAGAGAAGCTCCTGATCGAAGCCCCAGTAAACGGCGGCCGTAACTATAACGGTCCTAAGGTAGCGAAATTCCTTGTCGGGTAAGTTCCGACCTGCACGAATGGCATAATGATGGCCAGGCTGTCTCCACCCGAGACTCAGTGAAATTGAAATCGCCGTGAAGATGCGGTGTACCCGCGGCTAGACGGAAAGACCCCGTGAACCTTTACTATAGCTTGACACTGAACCTTGAATTTTAATGTGTAGGATAGGTGGGAGACGAAGAAGTTGTCACGCCAGTGATGATGGAGTCGACGTTGAAATACCACCCTTTAACGTTTGATGTTCTAACGAGACGTCAATTACGGGCGTTCGGACAGTGTCTGGTGGGTAGTTTGACTGGGGCGGTCTCCTCCCAAAGCGTAACGGAGGAGCACGAAGGTTTGCTAATGACGGTCGGACATCGTCAGGTTAGTGCAATGGTATAAGCAAGCTTAACTGCGAGACGGACAAGTCGAGCAGGTACGAAAGTAGGTCATAGTGATCCGGTGGTTCTGAATGGAAGGGCCATCGCTCAACGGATAAAAGGTACTCCGGGGATAACAGGCTGATACCGCCCAAGAGTTCATATCGACGGCGGTGTTTGGCACCTCGATGTCGGCTCATCACATCCTGGGGCTGAAGTAGGTCCCAAGGGTATGGCTGTTCGCCATTTAAAGTGGTACGCGAGCTGGGTTTAGAACGTCGTGAGACAGTTCGGTCCCTATCTGCCGTGGGCGTAGGATGATTGAAAGGGGCTGCTCCTAGTACGAGAGGACCGGAGTGGACGCACCACTGGTGTTCGGGTTGTGTCGCCAGACGCATTGCCCGGTAGCTAAGTGCGGAAGAGATAAGTGCTGAAAGCATCTAAGCACGAAACTTGCCTTAAGATGAGTCATCCCTGACAATAAGTTAGTAAGGGTTGTTGTAGACTACGACGTAGATAGGTGGGGTGTGTAAGCATAGTGATATGTTGAGCTAACCCATACTAATTGCCCGAGAGGCTTAACTATACAACGCTCAAGGGTTTTTGAGGGTAAGAGTAAGGCTTGTTTTTATGTTTTGTAGAGGGCGTAATAGAGGATAAAGTAGGGTATTGATAGTGTATTGATACTTGAATCGGAATATTCCGGCGGCGATAGTGCGGTAGGCCCACCTGATTCCATGCCGAACTCAGAAGTGAAATGCTGTAATGCCGATGGTAGTGTGGGGTTTCCCCATGTGAGAGTAGGACACTGCCGGATTTTAAAT
>MLAA01000043.1 GCA_001998905.1 Rodentibacter caecimuris
AATGAAAACCGCTTGCGGAGCGGAACTAATTGGCTCACAATACACAGTCTGTGCGGAAGAATAAGTTATTAATCCTTCTTAACACTGAATACATAACCGATTCAACCCAACATTATTAGGACCACTATTATGGCAGTTCAATCCGATTATCGTTACAGCTTAACTACGCATCACGCTCAGTTTGACGTCGTAAGCTTTATATTAAAAGAACACCTCTCCGGGTTATTTCACCTCCAATTAGAATTAGCCTCTTTCGATGACAATCCTAATATCTCCGCTATTCTCGATACCTCCGCGACCTTAACTTTCTGGCAAAATGACAACGCCATTCGCTATGTAAACGGTATCGTAACAAATTTGGAACGAGGGGAAACCGGTTTCTCCCGTACTCGTTATACCATGATTATCGAACCGACTTTATCTCGTGCCAATTTACAAACAGACTTACGTATTTTTCAACAACAAGACAGCCAAAAAATTATCGAAACACTCCTTCAAAAAAACTACGTTCAGCAAAGCCGCTTTCACCTAAAAGACGCTTATTGGACGCGCGAATATTGCGTCCAATACCGCGAAACGGATTTAGCCTTTATAGAGCGATTAGCGGCAGAAGAAGGAACCTATTACTATTTTGAACATACCGCTGACGGACATACCCTACATTTCTCCAATAACACGGCACTGGCCGAAAAAAAAGGGCAACTCATTTATAACGCCATGCCAGCGGGAGAGCGCCCTCAAGCTGCCGTGTGGCATTTTAGTTACCAAGAACAACTTACCTCCACGTTACAAACACTACGCGATTACACTTTTACCAATCCCCGTTATAATCAAGAACACCAATCTGTGCAGCAAGGCATGAATGTTTTAGGCGAACAACGTACCGGCTATTACGAACGCTATGATTATCCCGGGCGCTATAAACGGGATGCTCAAGGTAAACCGTTCACCCAATATCGCTTGGAATATGAACGTCGTGAAGCCGAAGTAGCCTATGCCGAAAGTGATGACTTACGTGTTCAACCGGGCTATTGTTTCAGTTTAACTGGTCATACTCGTGAAGCTTTCAACGGTGATTGGCTAATCGTTGGTGTAGAACATCAAGGCTGGCAATCCGGCGTACTTGAAGAAGAAGCCGGTAATGAAGGTAACCGCTATGAAAACCGTATTAAACTCATTCCAAACTCAATTCAATGGCGTCCGACGCCACAGCCACGACCAAAAGTTGAAGGCCCTCAGACTGCCCATATCGTCGGTCCGGACAACGAAGAAATCTATTGTGATGAATGGGGACGGGTCAAAGTACAATTTCCTTGGGATAGAAAGGGCGAAAATAACGAACATAGCTCTTGCTGGATTCGAGTCAGCCAAGGCTGGGCGGGTGGACAATTCGGCCATATCGCCATTCCCCGTATCGGGCATGAAGTTATCGTTGATTTCTTAGAAAGCGATCCGGATCAACCTATCATCGTCGGTAGAACGTATCACAGTACTACTGAACCCCCTTATACGTTACCGGAACACAAAACCCGAATGACAATAAAATCCAAAACGCATAAAGGAAACGGATTTAATGAATTGCGTTTTGAAGATGAAAACGGTCAAGAAGAAATCTTTATCCATGCCGAACGAGATCAAAACAACGTAGTAAAAAATAACGAAAGCACACAAATAGGTAATGACCGCAGCGAACAAGTTGGCCATGATGAAACTATTCATATAGGTAATAACCGAACGGAGAGCGTAGGGCAAGATGAGGTATTGAGCATAGGGCGAGATCAAAGTAATAAAATCAACCGAAATCGAATCACTAAGGTGGAAAAAGATGACATTCTTAATATTGGTAATCATTTCGCTGTTGATGTTTATGCTAATCAAGAA
>MLAA01000044.1 GCA_001998905.1 Rodentibacter caecimuris
TCATCATTCATCATTCATATAGATTTTGCGTTACATTTAACATATTAATCTACTTTTTCAAGAGCCCTAACTAAATTAATATATTGTTTATACTTATTTTGATAAGTATCAAAATGATGAGGATTCGGTTCAAAAACTTGCATTTCTGATGAAAGTGAACGTAAACACCGTTCCCCCTTTTCTTGCATTGCCATTAAAGCTGCCCCTAAACAACCACTTTCCTCAATTTGTAATATTTCAATGCTTAAACCCGTTAAATCAGCCAACATTTGCATCCACACTACCGATTTTGCAGCTCCACCCGTTACCCGTAAACATTCTGTCTTAGGAAAACGTTTTAACATTCGTTCCAAATGATGCATTAGACTGAACAATACGCCTTCATAAATAGCTTGTAATAAATGATATTGGGTGTGATGAGCCTGTAACCCGTAAAAACCCGCTTTCATTCCTAATCTGGCATTTGAGCCGTATAAAAATGGCACAAACAATACAGAACTCCCCGCAGGTGGTAATTCAGCAATCCCCTGATTAATTTCCTTATAACTTAACGATTGCCATTGTTTAAGGAACCACTCTAAATTCCCTGCTGAAGTTGGGCTAGCTTCATGGACAATCCATTTTTGCGGTTCAACATACCGTCCATAAACAAACGATAAAGCTTGGTTCCCATCAATCCGATCAGTAATACCACTCACTACAGACCACGTTCCCAATACTACATTAAGCTTTCGCTCATCATCCAATCCTGCGCATAATGCAGTGGAAACCACATCAAACAAGCCACCAACAACAGGAGTTCCCTCGACCAAGCCCGATAACTTCGCCGCTTGTTCGGTAACATACCCCGCAACTGCATTCGATCGAATAATGGGCGGTAGCTTATTGCTGATTTCTTGTATCCCCAACCACTGCGCAAGTTTCGGATCATATTGCTTCATTTGCATATTGTATAAATTAGACTCAGAAATATTAGTCTCTTCGCAATGCAATTTGCCCGTCAAACAAAAACGTAGATAATCGTGAGACATCAACACCGTACCGATTTTTGTGTAGCGTAATGGCTCGTTTTCCTTTAGCCAGCGCAAAATCGAAACAGGGTGTCCTGTCCATAATGTTTGGCGAGTAAGAGGGTAAAGTTTTTTCGGTATACCCACTTGTTGCCACTGTTTAACGATTTCAAGGGAACGTTGATCAGAGGAAAGAATTGCTCGTCCAAGTGGTTGCTTTTGCTCGTCTAGCAGAAATACGCCCTTTCCCTGAGCAGAAATACCGACAGCTCGAATTTCACTCGCTGCAATGCCACTTTGAATAATAGTTTGTCGAATCACCGAAGCGCATTTTTTCCAGAGCTGTGCCATATCTCGCTCTGCATAACCGGCCTGATCGCTGATAACTGCAACACTTTCTCGCACACAACCATACATTTTACCGTTCTCATCAAAAATAGCGGATTTAATAAAAGTACCACCACAATCAATACCAAGAAAATAATTCATATTTTTTCCTTTTAGGGTTGTTGACAATTTATTCTTATATCAATGTTGCTACAAAAAAATAGGAGGGGAAATGACAGTTCTCAATTACCCAAAGAGAATTTAATTAAGACTCCAGTACCGCATTAAAAATTACCTAAACGATCCAATTTATATTACTAAACGCAGTAAAATTACGAACAATAGCGGCAATATATAGCACTATACAAATAAAAAATAGAATACTTTAAAGACTCATCTCGACTTTCCAATGATATTGCTGAGATCAAGCGAAGCGAAATAATGAGCATAACTAACCAATTTTGACAGACTTTTCAAATGATATATTTGCTCAAGCCCAATAGCGATTCTCTACTCATACAACTACGGCGATATGACCAATTACAGGTAAGCCACAAAACTCAAGATTCCCACGACCGGATTATCAGTACTGAACCCACTTTAGTTACATGATTCTATTATTCTGGGCAGGATTATCCTGCCCCTTTTATGATTGCAGGCAATTATTTAGCTAATTCGTCAATTTGTTTTACTAAAGCTTCACCGTGTTTTTCAATAAAAGCTTTGCGAACTTCAGTTTCAATAGCCGATTTAAACGGTGTATTATCAATGTTTTCAATCACCTCAATCCCTGCTTTTTGTAATTTCTCAATAATACTTTTTTCGTTTTCAAAGTTAAGCTGTCGTTGGTATTTACCGGCTTCTTGAGCAGATGCCAGTACTGCTTTTTGTAATTCAGGCGACAGTGAATCAAATTTAGCTTTGTTCATCACTACGATTAGTGGAGTATAACCGTGGTTGGTAAGACTCAAATATTTTTGTACTTCGTAAAGTTTTGCTGACCAAACAATGCCGATAGGGTGTTCCTGAGCATCAACAGCACGAGTTTCCAACGCTGTATAAAGTTCAGACAATGGCATTGGCACCGGGTTTGCACCCAATAGACTAAAGGCTTGAATATACATCGGGTTTTGGTTCGTTCTCACTTTTAATCCTTTGATATCATCCGGCATTTTCACCGAATGTTTGGAGTTAGTAAATGAACGAAAACCGACTTCCCAAAATGCTAGACCTTTTAGCCCTCGCGTTTCAAGAGCATTTAGTAGTTTCTGCCCGATTTCACCATCTAATACTTTATATGCATGTTCGCGATTCTTAAAGATAAATGGAATATCGATCACGTTCAGTTGTGGCACTAAACCGGAAAAATTCGGCGAACCAGACATTTCCAAATCAATCGTTCCACCACGCACCGCTCCAATCATCGTTTGAGCATTACCTAAGGTACTGTCGGGGAAGAGCGTGAGCTTAATTTCTCCTTGAGTTTTCTCTTTCAATAAATCATTAAACTTTTTAGCCGCCGCATGTTGTGTATCACTACGTGGTGCTTCGTAGCCGAAACGAAGAGTAGTTTGTGCACTGGCATAGAAAGCAATAGCAAGCCCAATCATAAAAGTTATGAGAGTTTTAGGAATAAATTTCATAATGTTCTCCTCTAGGTGAAAACAAGCGGTCTATTAGGTAAAAACTTCTGCAAAACCAACCGCACTTTAGGGTTGTAACCACGCAAGTGGCGTTAAAATTAATGATGGAAAAAAGATAAATACAAACAATAAAACAATCATCATCAGCATATACGGTAAAATGCCTTTAGTTGTTTGATCGAAAGGCAATTTCGATACTCCTGTAATGACATTTAATACATTACCCACAGGTGGTGTAATCAAACCAATTGAGGTATTGAGAATAAACAGCACACCGAAATAAATGGGATCGATACCAGCTTCTTCTACTAACGGCATCAACACGGGGGTAAGAATTAAGACAGTTGGAGTTAAGTCCATCACCATTCCGATGATAAATACAGCTAACATAACCACCATTAACAATAATGTCGGTGAATCAATCAATGGTTCAAGTAATTCAGTCATTATTTGTGGCAATTCCGCTACTGTAATCAACCAACCAGTTACTTGCGCAGCTGCGACTAAAAACATTACTACTGCCGTTGTTTTAGCCGCATTTAAAATCACCCCATATAGCTGCGACCATTTCATTTCTCGATAGATAAAAATCGATACTACCAATGCATAGAAAGCAGCAACCACACCAGCTTTAGTCGGGGTAAAAATCCCCGAGCGAAAACCGCCAATAATAATCACCGGCAATAACAATGCCCAAATACTATTTTTAAAGGAAATACATAATTCTTGCTTAGTTGCTTTTGAAAAAGTCATTAAATTTAGTCGTTTTGCCTGCCACCACCAAAGAGTTGCCAAGCAAATTCCCATCAACATACCGGGAAAAATACCGGCTAAAAATAATTTTGTTATTGATACGCCACTTGCCACACCAAAGACTATAAATGGAATACTTGGTGGAATAATCGGAGCAATGATACCTGCCGTACCAATTAATCCCGCAGATTTATCCAACGGATAGCCTGTGGTTTTCATCATCGGTAACAACATTGCGGCAACTGCTGCAGTATCTGCTACCGCAGAACCAGAAAGGCTTGCCATAATCATTGCGGCTAAAATAGCAACAAGCCCTAGCCCTCCTCGCTTATGCCCGACCAATTTCATCGGCAAATCAATAATCCGTTTGGACAAACCGCCTTCATTCATTATTTCGCCAGCCAAAATGAAAAATGGAATTGCCATTAACGAGAAACTATCTGCTCCACTGACTAATTGTTGAGCAAGAATTTGCGCATCAAATAGATCTAAATGAAGCATTAGCGCTACACCACAAAGCAGTAACGCAAAGGCTACCGGCACACCGAGCAAAATTGAACCTAATAATACGGAAAGAAAAATTACCACAGTCATTTGCTATTTTCTCCATGAATTAGGCTGCTTATACGACTGATAAGTCTGAGAAAAATCAATATCCCAATAACACTACCAGCCACCACACTTGCCAAAAAGGTAATACCACTCGGAATCCCTGAAATTGGTGCAATATTATGAATATTTAATTGAAACTGCACCCAACTGCCCGCTACAATTAGATAACAGCAATAAAACATTAAGCTATCCGTAACGATTCCTAGTAAATGACGATTGTCTGGCGAAAGTTTATCGGTCAGTATTTTGACACTAACATGTTGATTGTCTCCAAAAGCTAAAATTGCCCCAAGAAACGCTAGCCAAACAAATAAATAGCGCGATACTTCCTCTGTGATATTAATACTACTGTTAAAACCATAACGTAATACTACATTCAAAAAAACTAATAGCGACATTGTGGAGAGGATCAACACAACGAGGATTTCTAATCCACGTATAGCAAATTGTGTTATTTTATTCATAGCAACAGACCTCAAAGAAGAGAAAACAAGTGGTAAAATAACAATAAGATTTTTTAATTTTATGCAGGAAACAACCGTTTTCCGTGACGGTAAGCTACAATGCTTTTAATTTTGCCCATACACTCTCATTAACCGGAATACCATTTGCTTGGTTTTTCGCCAACATCGTACTCAATCCGTGCCCCGGTAAACGTACTGCGATATTTGGATCTGCACGCTCAGCAGTTTTAACATAATCAATAATTTTCTGTAATTTTTCCGCTCTGGAACGACCATCAATTAAACGATCAATCTCAATCGCAATAAATATTTGCGAGACACAATATTCATCGTCTTTTTCTTCTGTTACCTCGGCAACCGATAATCCATTGGAAAGTAGTGCAGCAATCATATCCAATACAATGGATAAGCCCGACCCTTTCCAAAACCCCATGGGCATTAAACGACGATTTTTCTCTACCGTCTCCGGATCTCGGGTAGGATTACCATTATCGTCAAAGCCAGCATCGACTAAAGTTTGTTGCCCAGCAAGACGATGGATCTCCAACATTCCATAGGAATACATTGAGCAGGACATATCTACCATTGTGATAGGATTGCTCGGCACAGCAATGATCAGTGGATTTGTCCCAATCCGGCATTCTTTTGCTCCCCACGGCGGCATTACCGCAATGGAATTTGTCCAACAAATACCGATGTAGCCTTTTTCTGCCGCTTGCCAGCCATAACTTCCTCCCCGCATCCAATGGTTTGCATTTTTCAATGCAACCACGCCAATGCCAAACTGATCGGCAATTAGCATTGCTCTGTCCATCATTTTTTTGGCGGTTAAGTTACCAATCGATTGGTGAGCATCCCACTGTTCAATCGCACCAAGGGATAAAATTTTGGTCGGTGTGGCATCGGGAACAATATCCCCCTTTTCTAATTGTTGAATAAAGCGTGGAAAACGATTAACTCCGTGAGAATAAACACCTGCTTGAGTAGTATCGGCAAACATTGCAGCACATTCTTCCGCTATTGGTTCTGCCACATTACGAGATAATAATATCCGCTTAAATTCTGCTTTAAGTTCTTGATAAGGCACTCTCATTAACAACCTCCGAACAAAAATTCCAAATAGTAAAATATCATTTCATAAATTATAATGTGAATAATTTAAAGTCAATAAAACATTTAAAATAAAAATACTTTATTATCAATAAGTTATTTATTAAATTTCAAATCTGTGAGCAAGTTCTCAAATTTTTCGTAAATCTATTTCACAATATGAAATAACTTTGATTAAAATAGTCAATAAAAGATACAAGGAAAAAATAATGGAAGAGAAAAACGCAGGTAATCAAAGTTTAGTACGTGGATTACGCTTATTAGATCTGCTAAGTAATTTTCCTAACGGTTGCCCATTAGCAAAACTGACAGAAATGGCACAATTAAACAAAAGCACTGTCCACCGATTATTACAAGGTCTGCAGAGTGAAGGCTTTGTGCAACCGGCTATTTCCACCGGAAGTTATCGGCTCACGACTAAATGCTTAAGTCTAGGACAAAAAACGTTATCATCATTAAATATCATCAATATTGCCTCACCCTATTTAGAAAAACTGAATTTAACCTTAGGGGAAACCGTCAATTTCTCCAAACGAGAAGGTGATTACGGTATTATGATTTATAAATTAGAACCGACTACAGGAATGATGAAAACAAGAGCATATATTGGACAACATCTTGAGTTGTACTGCTCGGCAATGGGGAAACTCTATTTAGCTTATGAGAGGGATAATACCTATTTGGCAAATTATTGGGAAAATCATCAATCAACCATTCGCTCATTGACCCATAATACTATCACGTCACAACAACTAATGGCTCAAGAATTAAACGAAATTCGCCAAACAGGATTTGCAATGGATCGGGAAGAAAACGAGCTAGGCGTTGGTTGTATAGCTTGCCCCGTCTTTAGTTTAAACAATAAAGTTGAATATGCCATTTCCGTATCTTCTTCAATTCATCGCTTAAAGCAGATCGGTATTCAAAACATTTTGGCTGAAATTCGTCTGGCTGCAAAGAAAATTTCTAAAGAGTTGGGCGGAAAATTCCAAGAAGAACAAATTTTAGATTGAACGCTATACTTGTATATAGCGTTCAAATAAACTAAATCCAAAGAAAATAGGCTGCTCCGCTAATAATGACAATACAAAATAGATTGAGGATAAAGCCAACTTTTGCCATATCAAGTTGCTTGACATTATCTGTAGCAAATACAATAGCATTAGGCGGAGTAGCAATCGGTAACATAAAAGCACAGCTTGCACCGCAAGCAATAATGGCTGCAAGTGCGATTGGCGGTAGGTTCATAGATTGCGCGACAGAAATCACTATCGGCATAATCAATGCAGCGCTTGCCGTATTTGAAGTAAATTCAGTTAAAAAAATAATAAATGTAGTTATAACGGCACATAGTATCCATAAAGGCTTAGCTTGTATAAATTGAACAATACTATCTGCCATAATTTTACTCGCACCGGAATCCTTCATTACCACACTGAGAGTTAATCCTCCACCAAATAAAACCAATACTCCCCATTCAACTCGTTCTTGAATTTCTTTCCAACTTGCCACTCGGGAAATACAAATAAATACGACTGCAGTTAATGCAATCACCGTATCAAAATTTTCGATTTTTTTCGGTAATTCAAGAAAGGAGGACAACCAAGGGTTAATTAAAGAGCCGAATAACAAAAATAAGGCCATAACAATAAAAATCATCAAAGTAACAAGATTTTTACGGTTAAAATTGATTTTTTCTATCGTTGGAGAAAAATCAATAGAAAAATCCGGACGTAATACGATCCACAAGGCAAATAACATTGAGGGTAACAAAAGTAACATGACAGGAAAACCATATCCTAGCCATTCAGTAAAAGTTACTGGGATTTGCGAAGCGAGAATCGCATTGGGTGCGCTACCGACCAAAGTACCAATTCCCCCTATACTGGCACTAAATGCCATCCCCATCAAGGTAAAAGCATACAAACGGTAATTTTTCTCTCTATTTATCCCCTTTAACATTCCTATTGTTAAAGGTAACATCATTGCAGCAACGGCGGTGTTATTGATCCACATAGAAAGGAATGTTGTTACACCAAACAAATAGACAATAGAGAGTTTCAAGCTTCCTCTTGCCAAACGAATAATGTAATTAGCAATAAGTTTGTCTAAATTCTGAATTTGCATAACCGCAGCAATAACAAATCCACCAAAAAACATATAAATAATTGGTGCAGAAAAAGGAGCAAGCGCTTTTTGTGTGTTGATTAGCCCTAAGCCTATCGCCATTATCGGTACCATCAGCGAAGTAACGGTAATGTTAAATGCTTCACTAAGCCATAAAATTCCAATAAAAATAAGCAATGCTAGTCCACGGTTTTCTTGCGCAGAAAAGGGCAACGTCTTAATCAATACTAACATCAAGAAAAAATCAAGAATAAAGATAACCAATCCTTTATATTCGGATAAAAAATAAGAGCAAGTTTGTCGTTTTTGCATAACCAAATCTCCTTTACGGATTACTTATTAAAATTTAAACAATTTTTTAACAAAATTTATTCAGAGGGTCAAATTATTTTAAACGCGCCCTCTTAATCTTTAGATGAAAATCAAGGTGAATTCGGTGTTTACGATTAGAATAAATTATAAACAAAACAAAATTCAGATACATAATCCAAAAAATAATAAAAAAATAGATTATCTAACTAATTTAAATTAAACAAATTCATTTTTTTGGAATTTAACACTATTTTTCTTTTAATTTTTCGTAAATCAATTAGAATCTAGTTTTTCGGAATTTTCTAAAAGGTGGTTTAAATGGCTAATAACGAACAAATTGAAAAATCAACGTGGATTTCAAAATTAAATGCACTAGGTCCTGGTATTTTGATGGCATCGGCTGCAGTGGGAGGATCTCATATTATTGCCTCAACTCAAGCCGGTGCAATATACGGTTGGCAATTAGCGATAATCATCATTCTCGCAAATTTATTCAAATATCCTTTCTTCCGTTTTGGTGTACAATACACTTTAGATAGCGGAAATACTTTACTAGAAGGTTATCGACAAAAAGGCCGTTTATACCTCTGGATCTTTTTTCTGCTAAACGTTTTTGCTACGGTAATTAATACAGCTGCAGTCGGATTGCTATGTGCAGCTATTCTCACCTTTGTTTTACCTATTGATATCCCAATTCCTGCATTAAGTTTGTTAGTTATCACTGTAAGTACAGGCATTTTATTATTTGGGAAATATCGTGTACTTGATAGCTTATCTAAAATTATTATGGTGGCATTAACAATCACCACAGTATCAGCAGTAATCATTGCCTTATTGCGTAACGGTATTCAAGGCGTAGCACCAAGTGATTATATCTCCCCCCCCCCTTGGCAATGGGGAGCATTAGGTTTTATCGTCGCTCTAATGGGCTGGATGCCTGCACCGATAGAAATTTCAGCAATAAACTCTATGTGGGTTATTGCTAAACGGCGATTAACAAAAATTACTTACAAAGACGGTATTTTCGATTTTAATGTTGGCTATATCGGTACAGCGATTTTAGCCGTAATTTTCTTGGCTCTAGGTGCATTAGTTCAATTTGGATCGGGAGAAACGGTACAAATGGTCGGAGGGAAATATATTGCGCAATTAATCAATATGTATGCATCAACTATTGGAAATTGGGCAAAAGGGCTCATTGCCTTTATTGCATTTATGTGTATGTTCGGCACAACAATAACCGTAATTGACGGTTATTCTCGCTCTAATGTAGAAAGTTTACGACTCATTTTAGGTCAACGACAAAGCTCACCTAAAGTCTTAAATTTTGCAACATTCTCAGCAGCTGTTTCCGGATTAGCTATCATTTTTTATTTTAACAATGCGGTCGGACCAATGCTCAAATTTGCTATGATCGCTTCTTTTGTATCGACTCCGATATTCGCTTGGTTAAATCTATCTCTAGTCCTAAAAGGAGAACACAAAGTAGAGGGAAAATTACTTTGGCTATCAATTATCGGATTAATTTATCTAACCGCATTTACCGTATTATTTATTATGTACCAAATGAATTGGCTGAATTAACTCATACATTCTGTTCGGCTACACAGCAAGGCTTTAATCGTAATTAAACCGTATCAGAAATTATCGGGCAAGTTTGGTGAGCATCAAAAAGTCTCGGTAATTTTAGTGTAACAAAAACGCCCCTAAAATTAACCGCACTTTTGTCTACCTAAAAAGACAAGTTAATTTAGTAACGAATGAGCGCTACGCTATAAGGAGTGCTCAGTTTTTTTAATCTTTCTGGAATAAATTTTCTAATATTTAATATGAAATTAGGGAAAATGTGAGAATATCCTCAGCTTCTGGGAAATTTGTTGAATGGAGAAATCAATAATAAAAGAATATACTTGAACAGAAAAATGTAGCGACAACTAACTTTATATCTCGAAACCTTAGAAAACAACTGAGTACCACAAACCAGCACGTCACTACATAGTTTTTGAATGGTTATCTTAAACTTGAGGTCTACGCCAGTCGTCAGAACCAGATGTCCCAGCAATAGTGTGATCCCAATTGATTTTACGATAACTCATACTAACTTCTAATAATTGAGTATATGGTGCATTGCTCGGATCTTGAGCGTGCGGCATAACCAAATTCATATCGACAATCACGGCATCTTCCAAAACAGTAGTGAAAAATTGCTCTTGACGACCATCAATAGAAGTGCGATACCAAGTAACTTCTACTCTAGGTAACATCTCACCTGACGCTAACGCGTTATACATCAATGGAACGGCTTTGTTTAACGAACAAGTAAATTTAAACGCTTGGTGAACACGTTGACCTGAAGGTTGTCCGGATTGAGGATCTGTTGGAACAGTAACGACATGGCTAACAGCTTGCGCCATAATTTCATCTTCGTGACCTTCAACATAAACATTACCTACTGAATCTTCAGTAAATGCACCTGCCGTAATTTTCCCTTGATTGCTACCTTCAATAGAAATAAATGCTGGTGTTGGCATAAAATTCTCCTAAATTACTCTAGTGACTAAGTTGTGTCTTTTACAGACAATCGTAACTATATCAAATAAAATATGTTTTAACATCTATTTCTTACAGAATATTGGTAATTTAAGATAAATTTCTTCTTAATATTTTTACAAGTAAAATAATTTTTATAACATAACATTTTTCTAAAATTTTCTTTTTTGAATAGGGCTGTTATTTTTAAACATTCTGATTTAAAATTTAGCGATTTAATTTTTGCACTATAATAAAAGGGGAAGCCAGATGAAAATCGTTGAAGTCAAACATCCACTCGTAAAGCATAAATTAGGTGTTATGCGTGAATCCGAAATAAATACGAAAAAATTCCGTGAATTAGCAACTGAAATCGGTAGTCTGTTGACTTATGAAGCAACATCTGATTTAGAAACTGAAAAAGTAATCATTGACGGCTGGAACGGTCCCGTGGAAATCGATCGAATTAAAGGAAAAAAAGTAACGGTTGTTCCCATTTTACGCGCTGGACTAGGAATGATGGACGGAGTATTAGAACATATTCCAAGCGCACGCATCAGCGTAGTTGGTATTTATCGTAATGAAGAAACCTTAGAGCCTGTACCCTATTTCCAAAAATTAGCAAGTGATCTAGAAGAGCGCCTGGCTATTGTCGTTGATCCTATGCTAGCGACTGGTGGATCAATGATTGCAACAATTGATTTATTAAAAGCCAAAGGTTGTAAGCAGATTAAAGTATTAGTATTGGTTGCCGCACCAGAGGGAATTAAAGCGCTAGAAGATGCGCATCCTGATATCGAATTATATACTGCCTCTATTGATAGTCATCTAAATAAACAAGGATACATTATCCCTGGGTTAGGCGACGCAGGCGATAAAATTTTTGGAACAAAATAATTCCAATTAACCGAAGACGGCAACTCAGCCGTCTTTTTTCAGAGTACAATTTGACCGCACTTTTTCGTTAATTCAAACAGAGAGTTGAAACAAAATGACAAAACCTACTATTTCTAATCAAAGCATAGCCAAACAAACGTTTGTTGGTTTACAAATGTTATTTGTTGCCTTTGGTGCATTAGTTCTAGTCCCGCTAATTACAGGATTAGATTCGAACACAGCATTATTAACTGCTGGAGTTGGCACATTACTATTTCAGCTTTGTACAGGAAAACAAGTACCAATATTTCTGGCCTCTTCCTTCGCTTTTATAGCTCCAATTCAGTATGGCGTACAAACATGGGGAATTGCCGCAACTATGGGAGGATTAGCTTGTACAGGGTTAGTCTATTTAGCACTCAGTACTTTAGTAAAATTAAGAGGAGCTGAATCATTACAGCGTATTTTTCCTCCTGTCGTCGTAGGACCCGTTATCATCATTATCGGAATGGGGCTTGCGCCAGTTGCCGTAGATATGGCATTAGGAAAAAATAGCCAATTTGTTTATAACGATGCAGTATTAGTTTCAATGGTTACTTTGTTAACAACTCTGGCAGTGGCCGTCTTTGCCAAAGGAATAATGAAACTTATCCCAATTATGTTCGGTATTGCCACTGGCTATATTTTATGCCTATTTTTAGGTTTAATCGATTTTCAACCTGTTATTGAAGCGCCTTGGTTTAGTTTACCAAAATTAACCACACCGGAATTTAATCTTGAAGCAATTTTATATATGTTGCCAATAGCTATCGCCCCTGCTGTAGAGCACGTCGGAGGAATTATGGCTATCAGTTCGGTTACAGGAAACGATTTTCTAAAAAAACCAGGATTACATCGCACTTTACTTGGAGACGGCGTTGCGACTGCCGCGGCTTCTCTAGTTGGAGGTCCTCCAAATACTACTTACGCAGAAGTAACCGGTGCAGTCATGCTGACTCGTAATTTTAATCCTAATATTATGACTTGGGCGGCAATTTGGGCTATCGCTATCTCTTTCTGCGGTAAAGTCGGTGCGTTTTTATCTACGATCCCTACTATTGTTATGGGAGGAATCATGATGCTAGTATTCGGTTCCATTGCTGTCGTTGGAATGAGTACCCTAATCCGTGGCAAAGTTGATGTTACCGAAGCTCGAAATCTTTGTATTATTTCTGTTGTAATGACATTCGGTATCGGGAATATGTTTGTTAATGTTGGTAATGATGTTTCACTTAAAGGCATTAGTCTATGTGCAATTGTCGCAATTGTTCTTAACTTGCTTTTACCAAAAGCGAAAGATGAAACATCCGAATAAAATAAGATGAGGATAACCTCCATAAGCTAAAGTGATGCTATGCTAAATCAACAATTATCTTTACCTATTCATCAAATTGATGATGAACGTCTCGATAACTTTTACGGCGATAACAATTTGTTATTGTTAGATTCTTTACGCAGAAACATCAACAATTTACAGCAACAATTTTTCTATATTTGGGGAGAGCATGGCAGCGGAAAAAGCCATCTACTGAGAGCATTAAATAATGAATATTTAATAAAACAGCGTTCGGCAATCTATGTGCCATTGAATAAATCCCGCTACTTTTCTCCTGCAGTGCTGGAAAACTTAGAGTATCAAGAACTAGTTTGTTTAGATGATTTACAGAGTGTTATCAGAGATCAAGAATGGGAACTTGCCATTTTTGATCTATTTAACCGAATTCGAACAAATGAAAAAGCCCTATTGCTCATTAGTGCTAATAGATCTCCAAATAGCCTCCAACCACAATTACCGGATCTTGCCTCTCGTTTACACTGGGGGGAAACTTACCAATTATTACCCCTCAATGATGAGCAAAAGCTTATCGTTTTACACCAAAATGCGACTCAACGGGGAATTGAATTACCCGAAGAAACCGCACATTTTTTACTAAAACGATTAGATAGAAATATCGAAAATTTATTAAAAACATTAGACAAACTGGATAGAGCTTCCTTACAAGCACAACGAAATCTAACAATTCCTTTCGTTAAAGAAATTCTAAATCTATAAAAAATCCTACATCTATTCGATGTGGGATTCTCTTCAACGCGCTAAATATCCTTACTCACCAAATATTACCACCAATACCGATACCCGTGATAATAACCAATACCTATTTGCGGAACCACTACCGGTATAGAACGAGTAACTGTCGCTTTTAATTGGCTATCACTAGCATTCACCTTGAGATCAGGTGGTGAAAACTCGGTTAGTTTTTGCTTGCTATTCACAGTATTACCCGTTTTTATTCTAGTTTGGTAATCCTGTACTGCCTTCATATCATAGATACCATTATCGGTTATCTCTTGTGATTTTGAAGAGCAACCAACTAACCCACCGATTAAAAAAAGTGCGGTCAAAATTTTCTTCATTTCATTCTCTCTCTACATATAATATTCGATAGGATATGTCTACCTTTCCTAATACTCTTACTAACCGATTCTCGACTATTACTCATTAATTCTTCTCGAATTCGTTTCAATGAAATAGGATCAGAAATTGAATAAATAGGAACGAACTGAACATTACTGACAAGATTTATCGTTAAATTCACACCAGTAACATTACCATAATACTCTGTTACAACACCTTTTTTCAAATAAACCATAATAGAATCAACAATGTTTACACCACTATTATCAACAAGATAGCCATAACAAATGCCCGACGGTGATTCAAAAGATATCTGCTCACTTCCATACTCAGAAATCTTATAGACTTCAAAAGTTACACTATTTGCAATTTCATTGTTTTCATCTGATTTTATACTATTCAGCCTATCGGAGGAGATAATAATATTTTTGGATTGCCCATGAGGTTGATAGCTCGAAGTTATTCCCTCTTCTGAAATTTTAATATTAACTGTTTTTGCCATCGACTCTATTGACAGGAACATAAAGACTATCCAAAAGGATACTCTACAACATCTCATATAATCTCCTTATGTACGCCCACTTATTTTTGATAATATCTAAAATTACAGTGAGCCTACAAAAACGCCTGATGCATCTCCTATTTCTACTCTGATAAATCTCTATCCTTGGCGGCTATTATCAAAATGTATGCAACAAATTTACTCGAATTAATATGGACGCAATTCTGCAATTCTGCAAATAATCGCACAAAAAATATCAATAAACAATGAAAGATTAAAAAAATCTATTCGTGGGAGATAACGCTTTTATTCTTTTCTTCCTCTTGTAGCGTAAGCGCATCACGAGCCGCCCGGATACTTTTTTCGATTAAAGGAACCCGCTTATCATCAGGTGGCATCAGGCGTAACATCATCGCCCAGGTAACTGCCGCCATTTTATAATCTTCTGTTTCAAAATAACGAAATGCCAATAGGCTCAAGGCTTCAAGATTACTGTGATCTTGCCGAATAACCTGTCGTAATAGATCACTTCCTTGTACTTTATCTCGAGGATCATCTGAAAACATAAGTAATCTAGCATAAGCCAATTTATATTCGGTATTTTCCTTATTTTGCTCATAGGCTTGGCGATAGCTCTGAAAAGCTAGCTGAGGGTTATCCAAATTCATCCCTAGCTGTCCTAACAACCACCATTTTTTCGGATCAGAAGGATTTTTTTGTAATTCAAAGCGTAATGCTGTTGCAAATTGTTGCATTTCCGAATCATTTAGTGGTTTAGTTTCCTCTTCCTTCAAGCGTTCATAAAAATATGGCAGCTTTTGATAAGTTTTTACTAACATTGATTCCGATTTCCATGCTCCAACCATTGAATAAACCACTCCACTAACTATCGCTAAACAAAGAAAACCGGAAACAAACCAAATTCGGCCATAACGCTTCTCTGTTAAACTAACCTGTACAGGCTTATTTGGAATATCTTCTAATAAAATTTTTTGTAAGTCTTGCTTTACTTGCTCTACATTATTTAATAATCCTTGAGCTTCTTCACGTTCAATTTCTATAAGGCGGGAACGATAGAGCATTTTATTTAATTCATCACGTTGTTGCTCGATAGCTTCTTGGTGATTCAGCAATAAGGGATAAAAACACAACACGGCAATAATCAACGTGATCAATCCCATATAGATCCAAATACTCATTTAACGTTCCTTTTCATCTAGTAATTGTTGCAAGCGATCCTGCTCTTCCTCACTCAAATTTTTCTCTAAAACGGCCGCACTTTTTATATTTTTCCTACGATTAAAAATAAAAAATAATCCCAGTACAACCAATACTATTGGGGCAATCCACAAAATAATTGTTGCTGTTGTTAAAGGCGGATCGTAAGTAACAAAATGTCCATACCGTTGTACCATATACTCAATGATTTCGGGTTGAGATTTACCCTCTTCCAATAATTCAAACACTTTTGCTCGCATATCCACCGCAATAGTTGCATTTGAATCTGCAATATTATTATTTTGGCATTGTGGGCAACGTAGTCCCTGAGTAAGTTGATGATACGCATCTTCTTGCTCTTGGGAACGAAAATTTAATACATCAATTGCAGCTTGACTTAAAATACTACTGCCAAATATGGTCAGAAAAAAAACTATTTTTTTTATCATTTTGCTTCCATTAATCGATCAAAAATTGGTTTTAATTTTCCCAACCACACTTTTTCATTCACATCACCAGCATAGCGATAGTGAATAATCCCTTTACCATCAATGATGAAAGTCTCCGGTGCACCATAAACGCCGAGATCCAAACCAAACCCGCCCTTTTCATCCTTCAGTACCCGTTGATAAGGATTCCCCAAATCTTTTAGCCATTTCATTGCTTTAAGCGAATCATCTTTATAATTTAATCCAATAATTTGAATACCTTGCTGCGAGAGTTTATTCAAATACTGATGTTCAGTAAAACAGGTCGGACACCAAGTTGCCCATACGTTCAATAAGATAGGACGATTTTGTTGAAAAATTGATGAATCATATTCTTTGTTTTCAAATAAATCGAATAAGACTCGTTGAGGTACAGACTTTCCAATTAATGCTGATTCCAAGGACTTAGGATCATCCCCCAATGCATTACGCCCCAACTGCACTGCAAATACCACACAAATAATCAAAAATAAAAACAACGGAACTAATAATTTTCTGCTCATCTTATACCTCTAAAGTGC
>MLAA01000045.1 GCA_001998905.1 Rodentibacter caecimuris
TGATATAGTGGATGCTATATTAAATAGAAATAAACATATAAAATATAATATTAAATACGAATACTATGATAATAAACTTAACTCTTCTTCTGGAAAGCCTACTATAGGTGGAGAAGGTAAAGATTTTTTACAAGGAAATAGTGAGAATAATCGTCTTGAAGGAAAAGGTGGTAGTGATGTTTATTATTTCTCCGGAGCTATTGGTAATGATGTAATTTATGATGAAAATGGCAATGATATAATTTATTTTGATGAATCTTTTTATGGAAAGGATATTCTCTTTACTAAAGAAAAATTGGACTTACGACTTTCTTTTCCTCAAAGTAATGAGAGTATTTTAATAAAATAACGTGGTTAGATGATTTTCGCCAAAAACGTGAAACTTTGAGTTTAAATAAAATAGAGTATTTTAAAATAGGAAATGATGTCATTGTTGATCTTGCTAAGTTAGTGAACGAGATGTCTTCTTTTGCGGTTAATGTGAATGAAGGAAAGTTAAGAGTTGCAGATACATTAGAGAACCTCCACAACCCTAATTATCAATCTATCAATCCATATTAAGTTAGATGGAGATATTATTATGGAAAAAGAAAAAAAATACCCAAGGGTAGAGTTTAATGATAAGTTTTTAAAATATAATTTAACTACAACATTATTTATTTTATTTTTTACTATTGTTTTTTTAATAACTCACCAAAAACAGATTTTGAATTTTTTTTAGAGGGATTATTAATTAAAGATCGTGGTGTTTATTCTCAAACTTACCCATTTCCGTCTCAGATTATATCAAATTTAATCATGTGGCTAACTCCTATTTCAGCTTTATCTCTAGCACTAACTATTAAATTCAATTATCTATCAGAAAACGAAATAATAAACTTAGGGGGGGTCATAGAGAAAAATTCTATAAAAAGTTTTTTGATGAAAATTATAACTCTATCTTTTATGTTAGCCGTTATCTTTATATGTTCATATCCTATTTACATCGACTATGTCTCATTAGATAAAGTGGCTATCAGAACCACATTTATTAGGGATTCTTTTGTAACAGCTATATTTCTTCCCTATTTATTTTATATGTGTTCAATGTTATCAATGACTTTTTTTCTCACTATCGTATTTCATCCTATAAAAATTTTTAAGTATCAATATAAGATCCCTTACACTTATGACAGAAAAGATAAAATAAGATTATTAATGAAAAACAAACAAAAAAACAGAAAGTAATTGGAAGTAGTAATGGAAGATAATCAAGATTTTGATCCTGCATTGAGGGGATTGATTCTTTTAGCGCAATATCACGATATTGCAACAACGGAAGAAAGCATTAAATATCAATTTGATATTGAAGGGAAAGGTTTAACCCAAACAGCTTGGTTATTGGCGGCAAAATCTTTAGGATTAAAAGTGCGGTTACTTTCTAAGCCAATTTCTCGTTTACCTTATTTTCATTTACCGGTTTTAGTATGGGATAAAACTGAGGGAAAGCACTTTATTCTCGCCCGTATAGATGAACAACATCATCGTTATTTAATTCAAGATTTAACCTTACCTGAGCCAACAATTTTATCGGAGCAAGAATTTAAACAGCGTTATCGTGGTGAAATTATTGCGATTACCTCTAGGGCTTCTGTTCTCGGCCAACTTGCTAAATTTGATTTTACTTGGTTTATTCCGGCCGTAGTTAAGTATCGTCGAATTTTATTAGAAGTTATTGGGATTTCGCTTGTTTTGCAATTTCTTGCCTTAATTACACCGCTCTTTTTTCAGGTTGTGATGGATAAAGTATTGGTACATCAGGGCTTTAATACCTTAAATGTCATCACTTTTGCTCTTGTTGTTACCGTATTTTTTGAGATTATTTTAGGCGGTTTACGGACTTATATTTTTTCCCATACGACTAGCCGAATTGATGTGGAACTTGGCGCAAGATTATTTCGGCATTTATTAAAACTGCCTTTGGCTTATTTTGAAACACGTAGAGTCGGCGATACCATAGCAAGAATACGTGAATTAGAACAAATTCGTTATTTTCTTACCGGGCAAGCATTAACCTCTGTTTTAGATTTATGCTTTTCTTTTTTATTCTTTTCAGTTATGTGGTTTTACAGTAAATGGCTCACTTTAGTCGTTTTACTTTCTTTACCTTGTTATATTATTTGGTCTATTTTTATTACACCTATTTTACGTAAACGCCTTGATACAAAATTTGCCCGCAATGCTGATAATCAGGCATTTTTAGTGGAGTCCGTTACAGCAATCAATATGATTAAAGCAATGGCTGTTTCACCACAAATGATTGATCGTTGGGACAAACAATTGGCAGCCTATGTTCAAGCCGGATTTAAGGTTACTAAAATTGCAGTCATCGGGCAGCAAGGTGTTCAATTTATTCAAAAAATGGTGATGGTCATTAATTTATGGCTAGGGGCTCATTTTGTGATAAGTGGTGACTTAAGCATAGGGCAACTTATTGCGTTTAATATGCTGGCAGGACAAGTGGCAATGCCTGTTATTCGCCTTACACAATTATGGCAGGATTTTCAACAAGTAGGAATTTCGGTGGAGCGTTTAGGTGATATTTTAAATACGCCAACTGAAATATCGAGAAGCAATCTTGCTCTGCCTCAAATTAAAGGTAATATTCTTTTTGAGCAAGTATCGTTTCGTTATAACTCACAAGGCAATACGATAATTGATGATTTGTCTTTTTCTATTACCGAAGGTCAAATCATAGGTATTGTAGGTCGGTCAGGTTCAGGGAAAAGCACTATTGCTAAATTAATTCAACGCTTATATATGCCAACAGGAGGAAAAATTAAAATTGACGAGCAAGATTTAACTCTACTTGATCCTAATTGGTTACGTAAACAAATTGGCGTAGTGTTACAAGAAAATATTTTATTAAATAGAAGTATTAGAGATAACATTGCGATTAGTATTCCTGGAATAAATATTGAAAAAGTCATCTATGCTGCAAAACTTGCAGGTGCTCATAACTTTATCTGTGAATTAGATAATGGCTATGACACCATTGTTGGCGAACAAGGGACAGGATTATCGGGTGGTCAGAGACAGCGAATTGCGATTGCCCGTGCTTTGATTACAAACCCTAAGATCTTAATTTTTGATGAAGCAACAAGTGCTTTGGATTATGAATCCGAACGAGTCATTATGACAAACATGCGACAAATTTGCCGAAATAGAACTGTCATCATCATTGCCCACCGTCTCTCTACAGTCCAAATTGCAGATAAAATTCTCGTATTAGAAAAAGGTAAACAAATAGAATTCGGTTCACATGAAGAATTACTCAATAATCCTCAAGGTTTATACCATTATCTATACCACTTGCAATTAGGGCATTAAATTATGAAAACCTATTTTCAAGCAATATTAAGTTTTCTACATCATTATATTCACCATTTTCGTGAAGTTTGGAAAATTCGTAAGAGTTTGGATATGCCGGTTCGTGAGGAAAATGAGTATGATTTTCTGCCTGCGCATTTGGAATTAATAGAAAAACCGGTTTCTGTATTACCTCGTAGATCAAGCCATTTGATTATGTTACTTATTTTAATAGCCTGTGTTTGGGCTATTTTTGGTAAAGTGGATATTGTCTCCACTGCCACCGGAAAAATAGCTTACAGTGGAAATAGTAAAATCATTCAACCAATTGAAAATGCAATTGTTAAGAAAATTTATGTTAATGACGGACAGTTAGTTGAAAAAGGAGAATTGTTGCTAGAACTAACTTCATTAGGGGCAAATGAAGAGTTACAAAAAGCAAATCAAGCATTAAATAGTGCTAAATTAGCTGAAGCTCGAGCTAATGCATTATTAAATTCCATTTATTCTGATGTCCCTCCTTCTTTACAAATTGATGATAAATCAATCTCTTCCGTAGAACAGCAACAATCTCAACAATTAATCTTAGCTCAATTTAATACTTACCTTCTTCAACAAAAAAAAGCGGAGACATTGTTAGAACAGAAACATGCAGAATTTTCCACCATAAAAATGCAAATCAAGAAATACCAGTCTTTACAAAGATTAGAAAAAGAAAAAACCAACGATCTCGCTAAATTATTAAAATTAAATGCTGTTTCTAAACATCAATATTTAGAACAAGAAACAAAATATATTGATATTAAAAATGAAATTTTAACTTTAGAAAGCAAACTAAATGAAATTAATGCGGAAATTCAACAGGCAAAAGATGAAAAAAATCTTTTAACAAATACCTTTATTAGAGATACTCAAGATTCTCTAAGACAGGCGAATGAGCAAATTAAGCAACTTATTTTTGAAAAAGAAAAATATGCCGAGCGTCAAAAAACAACACAAATTAAAGCACCAGTTACAGGGTCAATTCAACAATTAGCGGTGCATACCATTGGCGGGGTTATTACTACCGCTCAACCGTTGATGGTCGTTGTGCCGAAACATGATAATTTGGAAGTAAAGGCTATGATTGGTAATCAGGACATTGGATTCATTCATCAAGGGCAAGAAGTGATAGTAAAAGTAGAAACATTTCCTTATACACGCTACGGTTACTTAACAGGTAAAGTAAAATCTCTCAGTTTTGATGCTATTGAAACTGAAAAAGTTGGACTTGCTTTTGCTGTAACTATTGAGCTAGACAAAGATTATTTAATTATAGAAAATCGTAGGGTTAATTTAACTGCTGGTATGATGGTTAACGCTGAAATTAAAACAGGTAGACGTTCTGTCATTAGTTATTTACTAAGCCCTTTACAATCCACCTTTTCGGAGAGCTTTACTGAACGTTAAAAATAATTTAATAAAAATTAAAATCATCGCGTAAATCAATGCTCAATCTACTTTTAGTCAATTTTACGTGCTTTATTGACTGACAATCACTGTAATTTTTCAATTAAGACCACTTTCCATAAATTAAAAACGCTTTTCCATTTTAAGCGGTTAGATTTTTTAACCTTAAATTCTAATGTACATTCGGCTAAAGTAGAATTGCAATAACCAAATTATTCTGAGCTTATTCTGGATAGCTCATGGTATTCCCTTTCATAGCGTCGCAACTCTCATTATCACTACAATTTCTTATCTGATATTTGCTTGCTTGTTAGATAAAAACCAGCGATTAGCCCCATCTAACACCCAATTTTTCCCTATTTTTAGCGAAAAGACATTCAAGTGTAGAAATTTTACTCACTATAATGTAAAGTATGTAAAGATGAATTTTGCATGGAGACTGCACTTGAAATAAATTCATCTAAAATCATTGAACAAATAAAATATTTGTGAAGTGTACTTGAATAAGAAGTTATAAAACTAACTCTTAGCGGTCTTTCAAATTGGAAAAGATAAATTCCTTTTGACACTATTGTGGAAACTTAATGAAATAAGCCGACTATAGTGAAAAACGTTAACAGTTAATAAAACGGTATAATGACTTAAATCTAGTACAAATTATAAAATAACTATCAACGACATAAATAACAATGAAGACAACCCTATCCTCACGCTTAATTCCCAAGCTATTTCTATATATTCATCGATTCTGCCAATGCCTCCTAATCGTATTAACGTCGTCTCTTCAGAAAAGAGAAACTTTCCACTACACTAATATTGTGAACTTTATTTTTAACGATTATTCGATTTCTTTAAAGAAATATTACGGAGAGAATTATTGATGTTGAAATACTTTCTATTCGGTTTAACCTGTTTTCTAATTGGACTTCTTATTGGAATTGATATTCTGATTGTGGAAAAAACACCTGATGTCGTGTTTTCAATATGCGATTGGTTTGGAAATATACTAACACTAACAGGTATTACTATCGCTATATTAGGTTTTAACAGTTGGAAAGCTGAAAAAAGGCTAGATTTAGAAAAAACAATCTTTTATGAGTTAATGGAATTCAGTAAAATCATTCGGGATTTGCAATCTAAATATAGAGCACTATCAGCAACAGATGCATTCTATAACACCACAGATGAGCAAATACCACCTATTTCTGATTATTTAGGGAAAGAGTTTATCAACAATTTTAATAATATCAAGGCTTCTATACGCTTTTACGCCTATTTTACGAAAAAAGAATTAGGAAAGAGTGAAACAATAAAAACCATTGGTATAGAGAAAAATATCAAAGCATTGTATAGATGCCATACTCACCTTGAAACATTAAAAAGAGAACAAAACCAAAATCATTATGAAATCTATGAGTTTTATCAAATATATGAAAATTGTAAAGACGAATTAATCAAAGCATTAGATAATATTTATGATTCTATCGACAAAGTGTTGAAAAAACATATCGAAAATGATACTTGGTAAAATCACACAAAAATAAAAGGGAAAATACTATGTCTTATACTTATAAAATGGTTCAAATTCCACCTAATGTAGAAGTACACAAAAGAGATAAGCACAATGGAGCTGCAATCTATTTGCAGGAAATTGTGAATGAGTATGCTCAAAATGGTTGGGAATTTATGCGGGTCGATGAGATAGGAGTACAAGAAAAGCCAGGCTGTTTAGCCTCACTATTTGGTGCAAAAGCAATTCCTACGACTTATTACGTAATCACGTTTAGAAAACCTATTTGATGGTCTGGTTAAGCATTCAGTTAATCTTACTTTACCAGCGTCTAGCTCCGACGAGAATTCGTAATAGCTGTCGTTTTGAACCAAGTTGTTCCAACTATGCGATTTTATCTATTCAAAAATATGGTTGTTTAAAAGGATGGAAAATGGCATTTAATCGTTTAAGTCGGTGTAAATTTCCGAATGGCGGAAAAGATTTTCCTTAGCTTGACTTGGTAGCTATCAAAATACACTGGTGCTTTTATCGAACAAGAATAGCAACTTCACAGTTGCTATTTCCCAATTATTTCCTTTATAGCTTTAATTTCATTGATAACTGTATAGCTGCTCAAATGATTCATCAATACACAATTCATTCTAAATTAAAACAAGCTATTTGTTTATCTTTTGAATATTGTGTCAATATTGGTTTTTGTTGACGACATTGTTCCGTTACTTTCCAACAGCGAGGATTAAAAGCACAACCTTTTGGCGGATTAATTGGACTCGGTAATTCACCACTTAACTTTATCCGTTCCGAACCTAACGTTGAAAATAATTTTGGTGTAGCCGATAACAATGCCTGAGTATAAGGGTGCTGTGGGTTAGTAAAAATCTGCTCCGTACTCCCCTTCTCAATACAACGCCCTAGATACATTACCATTACTTCATCAGCAATATGTTCTACGACGGACAAATCATGAGAAATAAAGATATAGGACAAACCAAACTCCTGCTGTAAATCCATCATAAGATTTAATACCTGTGCGCGAACCGAAACATCCAGTGCTGAAACCGGCTCGTCAGCAACAACAATATCAGGTGAAAGCATTAACCCTCTGGCAATGGCAATTCGTTGACGTTGCCCGCCTGAAAACATATGTGGATAGCGATGATAAAAATCTGTGCGTAATCCAACTTTCTCCATCATAGCTAATACTTTTTGCTTACGTTCATGTGCTGATAATTTAGTATTAATCAATAACGGTTCTTCTAAAATAGTGCCAATTTTTTTACGAGGGTTAAGCGATGCATAAGGGTTTTGAAAAACGATCTGAATTTTTTGTCTACGTAAATTTCTTGTTTCTTTATCTGAACTTAATAAGTTTTGCCCCTTATAATACAATTCTCCTTCAGTTGGAGTTTCTATCATCGTAATTAATCGTCCTAATGTTGATTTTCCACATCCCGATTCACCTACAACAGCTAAAGTTTTTCCTCTTTCTAAGCCAAAAGAAACCCCATCCAATGCTTTTACCTGCAAAGTAGGAGAAAATAAACCATTTTTAACCGGATAATATTTTTTTAAATTGCATACTTCAAGCAATGGCTTATCTTGTAATACAGGCCTAGACATTACTTGGTTCTCCATTTTGATCTAAAGGGGTATGACATTTTACTTGGCGCTGGTCAATTTGTTTTAATTCTGGTTCAACCATACGGCAATATTCCGTTGCATAAGGGCAACGCGGATTAAGTAAACAGCCTTGCGGGCGATCAAACCTTCCTGGTACAACTCCAGTTAAAGATTGCAAACGAGCTTTACCTTCAGAAAACTCTGGCAATGAACGTAATAAAGCTTGAGTATAAGGGTGTTTAGGTTCCTGAAAAATGTCGACCGCACTTCCTTCTTCTACGACTTGTCCAGCATACATCACAATAATACGATGAGCGGCTTGCGAAACTAATGCTAAATCATGACTAATCAATATAAGAGACATACATTCTTGTTTTTGTAACTCAAGTAGTAATTCAATAATTTGTGCCTGAATTGTAACATCTAATGCGGTTGTAGGTTCATCAGCAATGAGTAATTTCGGTTTTCCAGCAATTGCCATTGCAATCATTACTCTCTGACTCATTCCACCAGATAATTGATGTGGATAAACATCAATACGCGATTCAGGATCTGGAATACCAACCATACGTAATAGTTCTAATGTGCGTTCTCTACATTCTTTACGACTTCCTCTTTGATGAGCTTTAATTGCCTCCATAATTTGAAATCCTACCGTATAGGCGGGGTTCAAACTTGTCATAGGATCTTGAAAAATCATTGCAATATCGGCCCCAATTAATGAACGCTTTTGCTTTTTATCCAAATTTAGCAAGTCTTTATTTGCAAAAGTTAGCTCCTTTGCCAAAACCTTACCAGGATAATCTATTAACCCCATTACAGCCAATGAGCTGACCGATTTTCCTGAACCTGATTCGCCGACAATACCTAAAATTTCCCCTTCATTAATTTTATAACTAATGCGATCCACTGCTTTGAATGGAACCGCATCGCCACCAAAATGAACAGAAAGTTCGTTAACCTCTAATAATGCCATTTCATCCCCTACTGCTTTAATTTTGGATCTAAAGCATCGCGCAACCCATCGCCTATCAAGTTAAATGCTAACACTAATAATAAAATCACTAACCCTGGTACAGTAACTAACCAATTTGCCGCCTGCATAAAACTGCGGGACTCCGATAACATTGTTCCAAGTTCCGGTGTCGGCGGCTTCGCACCAATTCCTAAAAATCCTAAAGTAGCTAGCTCTAAAATCGCATTAGAAATGCCCATGGTCATTTGTACAATTAACGGAGCCAAACAATTAGGTAAAATAACAATAAACATTAAGCGTAATACGCCGGCTCCCACTACTTTAGAAGCGATCACATAATCACGATTTTTCTCATTTATCACGGCTGCTCGAGTTAAACGTACATAACCAGGAATAGAGACTATCGCAATAGCGAGTGTTGCATTAGTTAAAGACGGTTCCAAAATAGCAACGACAACGATAGTTAATAATAAATTAGGGATAGCCAACATGATGTCGATTAACCTCACGATAAAGGTATCCAATATTCCGCCATAATAACCTGCGATTAATCCCAAAGTTGTTCCTAATAAACAAGACAATATGACAATAATAAACCCGGCAAAAACAGAAATGCGTGTCCCATAAATAATACGAGAAAGAATATCCCGACCAATATCATCCGTTCCTAATAAATATGCTATATTGCCACCCTCAAACCAAGATGGAGGTAACAATAATGCAGAGCGATTCTGTTCTATGGGGTCAAAAGGTGCAATCCAGGGCGCAAATAGACTAATCAGTGCAACGATTAAAATAAATCCCAGCCCAATCACCGCACCGCTATTCTGCTTAAAATAAAACCAAAACTCCTGAAACGGCGTTCTAGGCAGTAACTTCAAATCTTCCGTATTTTCTTGCACAATTTCTATCATCAATACTTTCCTAAATTAATTATGGCGAATTCTTGGATTAACGATGCCATACAATAAATCAATAATTAAATTCACAACAATAATAATTGTCGCAATAATTAGAACTGCCCCCTGCAGTACGGGATAATCACGAGCATGAATAGCATCAATAATCCACTTTCCTATTCCTGGCCATGAAAAAATATTTTCTGTTAATACTGCGCCTGATAACAATTGTCCAATAATTAACCCCACAACGGTAACTACCGGAATTAATGCATTGCGTAAAGCATGAACAATCACAATTCTGGTATAACTTAAACCTTTCGCCCTTGCCGTTCGAATGTAGTCCTCGTTGAGAACTTCTAACATGGCAGAGCGAGTCATTCTGGTAATAATGGCTAATGGAATTGTTCCTAATACAATAGCCGGTAAAATAAGAGATTTTAATGCATTACTAAAGGCACCAGGCACACCTGATCGCCAGGTATCAATCAACATAAATCCTGTCGGCGTATCAATCCAAAATTGAGCAGACAAACGTCCACCTTGTGGTAAGCCAAAAGGCGTGGAAACATAAAGAATTAAAATTAATCCCCACCAGAAAATAGGCATTGAATAACCTGTTAATGAAAATGCGGTTACAGTATGAGAAATCCAACTTTCTTTTTTCACTGCAGCAATTACGCCTAATACAATACCACCTAATAATGACCAAAACAGTGCAAAAAAAGCTAATTCCATCGTAGCGGGAAAAAGGATAAAAAACTCACTTAGTACTGGCTGATTTGTTCGAAAAGAAGATCCGAAATCGCCTTGTAATACATTCCCGATATAATAAAAATACTGTTGATAAAGTGGTAGATCCAAGCCTAATTGTTTCATCATCTGAGCATGAACTTCTGGTGTTAATCCTCTCTCTCCCATCATTATTTCAACAGGATCACCTGGAATAAAATGAACAAGAGCAAAAGTCACAAATGTAATGGCAACAAATGTGGGAATAACCATTAATATTCGCTTTAAAATAAATTTAAACATTATGTTACCTACAATTTTTGATCCGAGACAAGATAAGCGCCAATAGTTAAACGAGACGCTATATGAATAAACACTACAAAAATAGCCCGAGATTCTACCGCACTTTTTCCAAATTTGCCAAATGAGCAATTAACCACTTAATTCCCTGGGCCTGAAAAGCAATTTGTAAACGAGTATTATTTTCCGTTCCTTCAATATTAATGACAGTACCTTGACCAAATTTCGTATGCTGTACTTTTTGTCCTAGGCGCCACTCTGCTTGGGCTAAACTAAATGCTTTCGTACCAACTTTAACTTGATTCAACGCTCGGGTTACCGTTCCACGCAAACGAATTTCTTGAATATATTCTTCTGGTAATTCTGCAATAAAACGAGAAGGAATATGACGTTCATCTTTTGTATAAACTCGACGGCTTTCTGCATAACTAATGGTTAGTTTCTTTTTTGCTCTAGTAATCCCTACATAAGCTAAACGACGTTCCTCTTCCAAACGACCAGGCTCCTCCAAACTTCTAAAACTCGGAAAAATACCTTCTTCTACCCCTGTTATAAACACACGGGGAAATTCTAACCCTTTTGCCGAATGTAACGTCATCATTTCTACACAAGTTTGATGAGGGGATGCTTGCTCCTCACCGGCCTCTAAAGAGGCGTGAGTTAAAAATGCGGTTAAATCTGTCATATCCTCAGCATCTTCAGGCATTACAAATTCTCTGGTCGCATTAACTAATTCTTCTAAGTTTTCAATTCTCACTTCACCTTTCTCACCCTTCTCTTGTTTATACATTTCATATAATCCTGAATGACGAATAACAAAATCCGTCTGAGCAAAAAGCGGCATTTCTAAGGTATCTTGTTGAAGTGAAAGAATCAGTTCTTGAAAACGAACTAAAGCGGTTGCCGCTCTGGTTGTTAACATATTTTCTTGCATAGCAACCTGTACTGCTTGCCAGAGGGTAATTCCCCTCTCCCTTGTTAAGGTACGCAAAATATCCAATGTTCTATCGCCAATACCTCGGGCTGGTGTATTAATAATACGTTCAAAAGCAGCATCGTCTTGTCGATTATTCATTAAGCGTAAATATGCTAATGCATCTTTAATTTCTTGTCGCTCAAAGAACCTCATCCCACCATAAATACGATAAGGAATTTGATAACGAATCAGTGCCTCCTCCAATACACGGGATTGGCTATTGCTACGGTACAACACGGCACAGTCAGCTAATGTACCTCCTTCGTCAACCCAGTTTTGAATTTGAGTCGCAACAAATCTTGCTTCATCTAATTCATTAAACGCCGCATAAATCCCGACAGGCTCACCTTGATCGCTCTCAGTCCATAAATTTTTTCCTAAACGTTCCATGTTATGAGAAATTAAGGCGTTAGCACTATTCAAAATATTGCCGGTTGAGCGGTAATTCTGTTCCAAGCGAATCGTTACAGCCTGAAAATCACTCAAAAAACGTTGAATATTATCAACTTGAGCGCCTCGCCAACCATAAATAGATTGGTCATCATCGCCAACAATCATTACTTTACCCGAGTCTCCGGCAAGAACTCTAATCCAGGCATATTGAATTTTATTCGTATCCTGAAATTCATCGACTAAAATATGTCGGAAACGTTGTTGATAACGTTGTAAAATGACTGGTTTTTTTATAAATAATTCATAAACTCGAATCAATAGTTCAGCAAAATCTACTAATCCAGATCGATCGCAAGTATCTTGATAAATTTGGTAAATTCTCACCCAATCGGCCTCTTGACGATCCCCATGAGCATCAATGTGCTGTGGACGAAATCCCTCGTCTTTTTTATTATTGATATACCAACAAGCCTGTTTTGGCGGAAAAGCTTTTTCATCATAATTATGTAATTTAAGCAAGCGTTTAACTAAACGAAGTTGATCTTCCGAATCTAAAATCTGAAAATCTTGCGGTAAGCCGACATCCGAATGATGCGCTCGTAACAAACGATGTGCAATGCTATGGAAAGTTCCAATCCACATTCCAAATAAACTGCCTTTTCCATGGTGGGTTAATGTTGTTTGAATACGATGACGCATTTCCGACGCCGCTTTATTAGTAAAAGTTACTGCCAAGATACTACTTTCCGAAACAGATTCCACGGCTACTAACCAAGCAATGCGATGAGTTAGAACTCTTGTTTTTCCACTACCTGCACCGGCTAATACTAGATAGTTACCCAAAGGTGCAGCTACCGCTTCTCGTTGTTTATCGTTCAATCCGTCAAGTAATTCTGAAATATCCGCCATATTAAGCTCATTAAAACTGGTTATTTTTACAGGGATTATATTTTCTTTTAATTAATAAAACAATGAAAAAATCCTTATAACCCTTTGTTCTACCACTCTATTGAATTCTTATAAAAAAACTCACTGACCCCATTAAGATTGCAACTTTTTGCATTTACTGGGGGTTTACAGATAAATGCTAAAATTTTAAATTATTTTCCGTTTTTCATATCAAGTGATGCAGTTTATCTCTATTAAGGATAGCTCTATAACTTGAATTCTAATTTATTATCACAAAAAATTAGCAGGAGAAATTATGTTTCATCACCATTACAAGAAGCGATTTAAAATAGCGAAAACAGCGCTGAAAACGACCGCACTTTTAGCTATACTCCCTTTATTCTTTAGTCTAGACGTACAAGCTACAGGTAAACTTTCTGTATATTGTACTGTTCAAAATACGGTATGCGAAAAAGTTACCCAAGCCTTTTCTAAAAAATATCAAGTCAATACCCAATTTGTTCGGCACAGTACGGGAACCGTACTGGGAAAAATTAAAGCGGAAAAAAATAATCCTCAAGCGGATATTTGGTTTGGAGGAACAATTGAGCCACATTTACAAGCAGCGGAATTAGGATTGTTTGAATCCTATCGCTCTCCGCGACAAAAAGAAATTATGCCACAATTTAAAAAACTGACTGATCAATGGGGGGAATTTACCTCAATTATTTATTTAATGGAGTTAGGCATTGGTGTAAATACAGAAAAACTTAAAGAACGTCATCTAGCAGCACCTCAATGTTTTAGCGATCTCATTAAACCTGAATATAAAGATTTAATTCAATATCCCGATCCTCGAGTATCCGGTACAGGTTATTCCTTCCTCACCACAATGATACAGCTTTTAGGAGAAAAACAAGCATTTGATTACTTCAAAAAACTTAATGCTAATATCGCCCAACATAGTAAAACAGGTATGGCAACCAATCGACTAGCGACCGGTGATGTCGGCATCGATATCAGCTTCTTGCATGCTTATGTAAGAGAAAAAGATAACGGCGCGCCAATTGAAGGCATCCTGCCTTGTGAAAAAACAGCATACACGCTAGGAGGAGCCAGTATTATTAAAGGCGCTCGTAACTTAGACAATGCAAAATTATTTATGGACTATTTACTGAGTGTGGAAGCACAAGAAATCCCTTGGCGGGAATATGAAGCTTATCAAAGACCAACCAATATTCATGCAAAAGCTTCACCCAAATCCGGAGATTTAAATACTGAGAAATTACTCGAAATTGATTTTGGACACTTTGGCTCTGATAAGGAAAGCAAACGCCTTATTGAAAAATGGGTTGATATTAGCAAATAATTTAACGATGTCTCTCAAAAATAGAATAGATAAAATAGTACAATAAAAAAATAAGGGGTCAGTTCAATGCTGTTCCCCTTAAATTTATAATATTGATCATCTCAATTACAGATTTTGTAGCTGTTCTAAAGAAGGAGCAAAATAATAAGCACCGCTAACCGCTTTAGTGAAGCCAAGCATTCTATCGGTTTTACCGTCCTTTTCCCCAAACATATTTAGCAACTGCTGCTCAATATTATATAAAGTGGAACAGTACGCAATAAAGAACAGACCGTGCACACCACTTGCCGTACCATAAGGCAAACTTTGACGCAAAATTTTCAGGCCTTTACCGTTTTCTTTCAAATCAGTACGCCCAACATGAGAAGTATCAGCTTTATCTTCAATTTCAATACTATCTGCTTTGGTTCTACCAAAAACATTTTCCTGTTTCTCTGTACTTAATTTTTCCCACTTGGTCAGATTATGCTCGTAACGTTGAGTAAATACATAACTCCCGTCCAGATCATCACCATTTGCTATCAAAGCAACTTCCCTCCGTTTTCCGGCTTTCGGATTCTCTGTTCCGTCTATAAACCCAGTTAAATCACGTTCTTCAATCCAGCGAAAACCATGAATTTCCTGCACAACACTAATCATGCCAGAGAAAGCTTGTACTGCAGCCTGAGCAACAGAGAAATTAACATCCGGACGTAATGATTGAATATGCACTAACAAATCAGTTTGTGTTGAAGGAGCAGACAAATCTCCCCGCCCTAAAGCACAAAAAGGTTTAATTTCTGCACCTCCAAGACCTCCTAAAGTTTTCCATGCCTTATCTCCAAAAGCTACAACGGCGCCCAAATGAGCATCGGGATATTGCTGCTGTAATTCTGAAAGTGAAGCCAAAAACCAACGTATTGCTTGAGGAATCTTTGAAAAATCAGTAATATCCGCTTCTAAGAATACACCGGCTTTGCAATGTTCCAATAAAATGCCCGTTTGAGCTGTCATATCATTTCTCCATTAATCATTACATTACTACTAAAATCATCATTAAAAATGACCGCACTTTTATAAATTCAGTCTCGCCTTAATCTTATCTGCAAACATCCCAATACTTAAAGCAAAATAATTGGATCGATTCCAATCTAAAATGGTACGAAAATTATTAGAAACCAAAAAAGCTCTACCAACCTCGCGATCCGGACGAACCAACCATAAATCCGACTGAGAAAGAGCTGTCAATTTTACTAAATCTTGTGGAGATTGCAGCACAATCCCTTTTGTTTGCCATTCGTGCCAAGAACGTGCTTTATTCTTTTCAATTCCTGACATATCAATAGGAATATATTGTGTTAAATTAACTTCCACTCCCCAAGGTAACTTATCGTCCCAACCGACGGTATGCAAATAATTGGCGATGGAAGCAAAAACATCATAATGATTTTTCCAAATATCTTTTTCTCCGTCTCCATTACCATCCGCCGCATAGCGTAAATAAGAGCTCGGCATAAATTGTGTTTGCCCCATTGCACCAGCCCAAGAGCCAAGTAATTTAGAGCGCTCAATATCCCCTCGCTCCAATATTTTCATTGCCGAAATAAATTCTTTGCTAAACAGATTCTCCCGACGCCCTTCAAAAGATAGGGTTGCCAATACAGAAAGTACATCATAATTACCTTGGTAATACCCAAAGCTACTTTCCATTCCCCATAATGCGAGTAAATACTCCTGTTGCACACCCAATTCTTTAGACGCACGCTCTAATTCCGGTTTTCGTTCCCAATAATATTCTTCTGCAACATTTACTTTATTTCCGGTTAATACTCGTCTTAAATAATTGTTTGTTCCAGGAGGATTTACAGTCGGAAGTATATTCGCACGATGTTTCGTTACTCTACCTGCTTGCTGCCTATCTAAATTTACTGATTTCTGAATATAACGAATATTTTGCTGGCTAGCCAAAACTTTCGTCGAAACACCTTGGCTAGCCGCTTTAGATTTGAGAAATTGCACATAATCATCAAAATTTTGCAAAACACGAGGTTTAGAATAAACAGACTTTACATCAATGTTCCGAATATCACTTTGAGTTGAACAACCCACTAATACCCAGGCAATTAACAAAACACCACTCATTTTTAACTTCAACATAAATATCCTGGTTATTTTCGTAAAAATTTATACACAAATTGTAATAATGAAACAGGCAATAAGCGAGGAAGCAAACGAGCAATTAAAACTGCCACCCCAGCAAACCTCCCTTGAATACCTAAACGTTGCTTCAATCGAAATAAGCGCCATTCACATCGCGCTTGTGCAATACCTCTACGACGCCCAACCATACCGTTACCAACCCTTGCATAAACCAATATTTCCGACAAATTGGCAATCTTTTGAGGATATTTTGCAACTAAATTTATCCATAAATAATAATCTTCTTGTAGATCTTGGTAGCCTCCAACTGACTGTACTGCCTGCTTTTTATATGCCACTGTCATATGATTAAAAGGGCTTCGTTTGAGCGTAAAATCTACAATATCTTTTGCAGATAGAGGAACTTTCCGATAACTCACAATATCATCAACGGACTGATTAAATTCAGCGATCTGCCCTCCAAAAATCACGGTATTAGGATAATTCAAAATAAAATCAACTTGTTTTTGAAAACGTTGAGGTACACAAATATCATCCGTATCCATCCTGAAAACCCAATCATTACGACAATATTTTAACCCTTCATTTAAAGCTTTTCCTAGACCGAGATTTTTCTCCAAACGAACAATTTTAATAGGTAACAATTTCTGATATTTTTCGATCACACTTTCCAGCGCTGCTGTAACTTCACCATCAAAAACAACTACAATTTCATCTGCTGGATAAGTTTGACTTCTTAAACTATCTAAGCATTCTACTAAATATTCCGGTTTTTCTTTCACATATAAAGACATTAAAACAGAAAATTTCATCATATAAATCTCTTTAAATTAATCGCTAGCTTGGGAGAAATTAAAATCGCTAATACAATGATTAAGGATTTAATCTTTCTATTTCGTTTAAATATTGCAAAATAGTATCTTGCTGCAATTCTGGACAAGTTCATAATATATGGATAAGCCAAGATATAGTTCTTATTAATTGTAAAATTCTCTTTTTCTTTTTCAGTTTTTACATAACGTTGACAAATATAATCTAAGGCTAATTCTGTATTCTTCGTATCCGTAGAAACACTACTTCGTTTAGTATGGAAAGTACAAAAAGTTAAAGTCTCATCAACATAGTAAGGTTTAAAATCTTTCTGGCAAATCAATTTTAATAAAAAATCATAATCCTCTAAAGATCTAAGTTCAACCGATAATCCTCCAACTTTCAAAAACATTGCTTTAGTTATAGCAACCATCGGCATTCCACCAATTTTATTGGATAACAAAATATTTTCTTTTGTTATATCTTTTGGATTTTTAAAAGGTTTTGTAACATAAGTAAAATGTTCATTAACCATTTTACATTTTGCAGGATGATAAATAAAATTAATTTTTTCATAATTATGTTGCTGAATTATATTAATTAAGACTTCACATTTATTTGGCATAAATCGATCATCATCGTCTAGAAATAATAGCCAGTCTTGACTTGCATTCCGCGCACCGATATTACGACTCTCAGCAGCGCCTAAATTAATATTATTGCGAATCAATTTAACATCAAAAGGATATTTTTTATTTAATGTTACTGGCTGTATTGAACAATCATCAACAATAATGACTTCAAAATTATAATTTGTTTGTTTTTCCAAATCGGCTAATAAGTTAGTAATCTCATTTGGCCGATTAAAAGAAGGGACAATAATACTAAACATTTTATTGCTTTCCTTTCCATAAAGATAATTGTTTTCCGCTTTTTCCAAATAATGATAAAAACATTAGTAGTACTAGCATTAATCCGGGAAAAGCATAGGTATCTGCTTTAATATGACAAATAGTTAAAATTAAAAAAGTAGAATAAATAAACCGCCAACTGCCATTAAACCAATTTAATGCTACCTTTCGAATAAAATAAAACGTAAATAGCATACAGGTTAATAAATAAATTCCCCCCCCATATAGAACTTGACGTAAAAATCCAGAATCAGTCATCCCATAATAATGTCCGTCTATTTGAAAATAATAACCATCGCCTTGAATAAATTGTTTTAATGTTGGCATAAATAAGTGATTATTTACTAAAGTATCCGTAGATGAACTTATTCTCCCCGCTCCTGAAATTAAATTAATTAAAGGTTCTAAAGCATGAGAAACATATTTATGCTCTGGAATAAATATTGCTAATAACAAAATTAATATTGAAAATGCGGTCAATGCAGGTAAATATCGCCATTTAAAATAAATAATAATACTGATGAGAGAGAGAAGTAAAAAAGTTCTTCCAGATATTAACCCTATACAAAGTAGGAGAAATAAAAATAATGGATTAAGATTATGCTTCTGGTGATCATAAGCCAACAAGAAATGAAATAAGAAAAGATAAAATAAGCTCAATTGAAAAAATGCCGATGACGTTAAATTATATAAACGGTATTCTTGCTCAGAGCCATAAAAACGAGGCATTAAAGTATGAGAAAACAGCCCTAAATCAATGAACCATTGCATTCCCAATAATGCTAAAATTCCAATAACAAATTGAATAACAATACCAATTTTAAGATCCTTAATCAGTCTTTCTTTACCATTATCTTTAATATAAAAAAGATGATAAATAGCTAATCCAAAGATAAACAAAATTAATATTTTAGCGTACATTAATAATACGCCTTTTTCTTCCGTTCTATTTATCAATAAAGGAATTATACTAATAATCATTAAAACTAAAATAGCCCCAATACTGTCTATAGGC
>MLAA01000046.1 GCA_001998905.1 Rodentibacter caecimuris
CAGTAACTTTTCCGTCATTATCAGAAGAAGTAATAACAGGGTTATCGGCTGGGTCTTGAGAATTTTGTGAACCTTCCGCCGTATTTCCTGCTGGATCTTTTGCTGTTGCAGTAACTTCCGAACCCTCCTTAACTTCCATCGCCGGAATGATTACCTTACCAGTGCTTGGATCAACTATGACGTTAATCGGTTTATCATCTGATCCCCAATTTCCGTTGTCGCCTTTCTTCACAGTGAATTCTTTTTCCGTACCATTTTCATCAGTATATTTAATCGTAACAGGATTCTCATCTTTTGGTTCTATCGTTACTGTACCGTCTGTCGGAGCATTAACTTCTGGAGATGCTGGTGGAGTTTGATCTACATTAAATGATACTTCTGTACTTGGTTTGCTTTCTTGACCTTCCGGAGTAGTTACTTTCGCAATAACTTTATAATCACCGTCCGTGCTAACCTCACCTGTTGGAATCGTTACTGTCGACTTACCTGTAGCTTCTTCACTATCTGTCACCACATGTGTTACAGTCGACGTTGTGCCATCTGGTTTCATCACAGTTAATTCTACTGTATCACCTGATTTAGTATTTTTCGGTAAAGTTACTTCAACTTGTACACCGTCTTTCGCTTCTTCTGCATTCACACCATCTGTTGCTTCCGGGATCTCAACTTTCGGTCCCCCTTTTTCTGTCGTTGCGTCGTTGTCATCATCATCCGCATCACCATCACCATCTACATCACCCGGTAAGCGCGATGTAGTATTTGGGTTACCTGCATTGCCCTTACCTTCAGCACTATTACCTTTCTCATCCGTACCTTTTGCAATGACTTCCGAACCATCTTTCACTCGGTTTGCTGGAATTGTGATTTCTCCTGTATCAGAATTAATACTCACATCGCTATCTGCCGAAACCGTCCATTTTCCGTTACTACCTTTTTCTGCAGTAATAGTTCTTGTAACCCCATTTTCATCTGTATAAGTTACATCAACCTTAGTGTTATCCGCGCCTGGATTCACTTTCACTGAACCATTATTTTCCGCACTCAACATTGGTTTATCAGCCGAGGTATCAGTATCTCCATTATTAGCACTACTATTACTACCACCGCTACTTGCAGCAATCGCTATACCTGCCGCTAATGGGACTAATGCTAATAACCACCATGGGTTAAACGTCCAAAATGCACTTGCTAAGTTCTCCCCTCCTAAAGCCTGAGGTGCAGCAACTTCTTCTGCTAACATACTTACTGCATCCGACTTTAATCCCGATTCCGGTACATAAGCATAAATTCCGCCGTTTTCGTACTGACCGACAATTAAGTTGCTCACTTCTTCCGAATTCTCATTGCCGTAGTAACCTTTAATTACGACATCCGCGTTCATATCACCGTCTTCTAAAAAGAGTTTTAAATCTTTCCCTTCTCGCTTAGCAATAATATTTTGCGGAGCAACACCTGTTTGATCATCAATTAATTGATAGTTAGACTTATCTGTTGCTTCTATAACCAATATATCACCTTTTGTGATTTGGTGACTTGCTATCACTTTTTTAGCACTTAATACTTTTAATGTAGTTGACATAAACACTCCTTAATCACTCGTTATTTATTTCCGTAAACCGTTATTTCTACTCGACGGTTTGGTTGATTACATTGGTTGCGTGAAACACCTTTATATGCTTCACAATTTGCTACAACTGGCTCTGTTTTTCCATATCCGACTACACTTATCGGTGCTGAAACTCCAGCTTTTTGTAATGCTGATTTCACCGTATCTGCGCGCTTTTTCGATAACATTTTGTTATAGCTATCTGACCCCACTGGGTCTGTATGGCCAGAAACAGTTACTTTACTTATTGCCGGCAGGCTTTTAACTTTATCGGCAAACTCTTTAATTTTTTCTTTACCATTTGGCAAAATATCGTTGTAGCTCGATTTGTTAAAACCAAATAATGCACTAGCATCCAATGATTCAACTGCTAAAACTCCAGCTCCGCAATTAGCTGGTGCTGGTACGCGTGAAAGTGTTTGATTTTCTTTTGGTAATTGAGAAACTGCCTGTTCGCCAATCGTACTTTCTATTTGGCTAAAAACTAATTTGCCGTTTTGTTGGCTTACTTTGATATAAACAATTTCGTTGATAGGTAAGGTATAATTTACCCCTTGACTACGGTTACCAAATCTAGCATTGCTACTATAAGATCCGCTAAATAGATGTTTATCCGCACAAACTGTAACTGGTGTATATGCATTCGGTAATAATGACGCTTGATAATTGCCGTCAATATAAATATTGACCGCGGGACCTTGCACGTCATCTTGGCGATAAAACACAGCAAGAGACTGGTTATCTCCTAACCGAGGAGTGACTTTGCCTTGTTCAAAATTTCTCCACAGTTCTAATGGTTGATTTATTTCTCGGGCGCAGCCACTTAATACGACGACTATTCCCAAACAGAGTAATGTTTTTTTCATACATAGACCTCTTTAATGGTTAATGAAATTATTGAGATTCAATAAGTGAAATCACTTTTTCTCCTCACAAATATTCAAACTAACACTGTGCTGATGTCATTGGGATAACCCTATAACCCGGAGAAAAAATGCAATATTGACATGCCCTGTCTGCTTTTGAAAAGCCGCCTTAAACACCTTGTCTAGACTTGAGAATTATGGAAAACCAAAAAAACTCAAGATTAAGGATTCTTAAGCTAAGAACCCTTAATCTTGAGTTTTCCGTGAATTGTTCAGACGATTTTGTCAGTAAAGAAAAGAAATAAGAATTATAGACTATTGCTGTCTGCTGTCTGCTGTCTGCTGTCTGCTGTCTGCTGTCTGCTGTCTGCTGTCTGCTGTCTGCTGTCTGCTGTCTGCTGTCTGCTGTCTGCTGTCTGCTGTCTGCTGTTCATCAGTATATGTCCTAAATTTAGAATTAAAAGACGAATACACCTATTCTATGTATTTTTTTTTAAAATACAAAGCTTTTTTCTGTACCTTACTCCTGAGTATAAAAAACAACTTGACTTATTGGCCATGTACTAGTTTAATAGTTCAAAAGAACAAAAAAAGGATTTCATAATGTCAGTTTCTATTCAAGTTTTTAAACATAATGTACCTTATCATAAGGATCCTACTGTTATTTTTTCTACGCTTTGCCAAAATGAAAAAAATACACTCCTTCTAGAATCAGCGGAAATTAATAGTAAAAACAGTTTAAAAAGTCTATTAATTGTTAATTCCTCGCTAAAAATAACTTGCTCTGGAAAACAAGTAACATTTAGCGCGCTAACTTCAAATGGTCAAGCCATTTTGCCTTTTATTCGTTGTAAACTTGCTTCTATCAGCAAAATTATATCGGATGATATCCAGCAATTCGTTATAGAATTTTCCCCCCCACAACATAACCTTGACGAAGACAGTAAATTACGGATTGCCAACGTATTCGATGGATTACGTTGTGTACTTCAACATTATTCTCACAGCACAACACCCATTTTTTTAGGAGGATTATTCAGTTACGACTTAGTAGCTCACTTTATCCCTATGGATAATATCTTCTTAAAAGATGATAATCTTACTTGCCCAGACTATGTTTTTTACTTAGCGGAAAATTTACTGACATTTGATCATCAAACACAACAAGCTAAATTAGAAACCTTTTGCTTTGATCCAAAGCAAGAAGATGCGCTACAACAAAATACCTTAGAAATACAGAAAAAATTACAAAAAATCCGACCGCACTTTACCCTATTACCTGCCTCAACTGAAATAAGTTGTAATATAGAAGATTCAGAATTTAAACAAATCATTCTTGATTTAAAAAAACACATTTACCAAGGCGATATTTTTCAAATTGTACCCTCTCGCCGTTTTTCTCTTTCTTGTCCAAATCCTCTAGCAGCTTATGAGCAATTAAAACAAAATAATCCAAGTCCTTATATGTTCTTTATGCAAGACGATGAATTTACCTTATTCGGGGCTTCACCAGAAAGTGCTTTAAAATACACCTCAATCAATCGGCAATTAGAAATTTATCCAATTGCTGGTTCTCGTCCACGGGGCTTTACCGCTAGCGGACAGATAGATCTCGATTTGGATGCGCGTTTAGAGTTGGAATTACGCCTAGATAAAAAAGAGCTAGCCGAACATTTAATGCTAGTAGATTTAGCTCGTAATGATATTGCACGTATTTGTCAAACCGGAACTCGCCAAGTAGCTGAATTAATGCAAGTTGATCGCTATTCTCATATTATGCACTTAGTCTCAAAAGTCATCGGGACACTGCGTCCGGAACTGGATGCTCTCCACGCCTATCAGGCCTGTATGAATATGGGAACGCTAACAGGAGCACCTAAAATTAAGGCGATACAATTAATCTATCTTTTTGAACAACAAAAACGCCATAGCTATGGTGGAGCGGTAGGTTATCTAACTTCCGAAGGTAATTTTGATACCTGTATAGTTATTCGCTCTGCCTTTGTTCAAAAGGACATAGCACATATCCAAGCAGGTTGTGGAACCGTATTAGATTCCGATCCCCAAACAGAAGCAGATGAAACCAGACATAAAGCTGCTGCAGTACTTAAGGCAATTAGCCAAACCAATTCCCAATTATAAAAAGGAAATAACCTATGGCACAAATTATTTTTTTGGATAATTTTGATTCTTTCACCTATAACTTGGTCGATCAATTTCGATGTTTAAACCATAAAGTACAAATTTATCGTAACGATTGTGATCTTCATGTGTTAGAACAAGCGCTACTCGCCCAGCCTGATACAGTTTTAGCCTTATCCCCCGGACCAGGTACTCCAGCAGAAGCCGGTAATATGCCAGCATTAATTCAACTGTTAAAAAGTAAAGTACCGATGATCGGTATTTGTCTCGGACATCAAGCACTAATTGAAGCCTTCGGGGGAAAAATCGTTCACGCTGGCGAAGTATTACACGGCAAGGTATCTCATATTGAACACGATAACCAAGCTATGTTTACACATTTAGGCAATCCGATGTCTGTTGCACGCTATCATTCTTTAATGGGGACCGCGCTGCCCGATGAATTAATTGCCAACGCCTATTATCAAAATATTGTCATGGCCGTCCGTCATAAAACTTTACCAATCTGCGGATTTCAATTCCACCCGGAAAGTATTCTTACCGTACAAGGTGCTAAATTATTAGAACAAAGCATTGATTGGCTACTTTCCTACAAAAACGGCAAATAAACGATTGTACTTTCAAGCAATAAAAAATCATTAATGAGGAAACCAAAATGCAAATAGAACCCATACTTCAACAGCTTTTTGAAGGGCATTCCCTCACTCAACAACAAAGCACAGATTTATTCACCACAATAATCCAAGGAAAGCTCAGTAATGAACAATTATCAGGAATACTCATTGCGCTTAAAATACGCGGTGAAACTGTGGAAGAAATCAGCGGCGCAGTTATGGCACTATTAGCCGACGCACAACCTTTCCCTTCACCGAATTATATTTTTGCCGATATTGTTGGCACCGGGGGAGACGGCGCAGGTACCATTAATATTTCAACTGCCTCCGCCATTGTTGCTGCAGCAATGGGAGTAAAAATTGCTAAACACGGCAATCGTAGCGTTTCAAGTAAAACCGGAGCAAGTGATTTACTCAGTACACTAGGTGTCAATATTGCAATGTCTGCCGATAAGGCGCGCCAAGCACTTGACGAAATCGGGCTATGTTTTTTATTTGCCCAACAATATCATCAAGGCTTCAAGCATGCCGTACCTGTTCGGCAAATATTGAAAACTCGCACAATTTTCAATATTTTAGGTCCGTTAATTAATCCTGCTCGTCCCAAGAGACAACTACTTGGCGTATATTCTCCCTTATTGCTAAAACCCTATGCAGAAACTGCCGTCAAACTCAATCATCAACATAGCATCATTGTGCATGGCGGTGGATTAGATGAAGTAGCTATCCACGATAAGACAGATATTGCCGAAGTCAAAAACGGTAATATTCGATATTACAGTCTTACACCACAAGATTTTGGCTTTTCGCCGAAGCCTTTAGAAAGCTTGCGTGGCGGAGATCCAGCAGAAAATGCCACAATTTTGACCGCACTTTTACAAGGCAAAGGGAAAGACGAACATAATCAAGCAGTTGCAATGAATACTGCACTTCTCTTAACTCTATTCGGCAATGAAGATTTAAAACATAATGCCGAACAAGTACGAGAAACCCTTTCTTCGGGTAAAGCGTTTAACGTCTTACAAAAATTGACCTTATACTAAGGAAGCATTATGAATAAATACTCGCCTAAACAACGATATATGACCGACGAGGAACAGACAAAATATATTAAAATGCAAGTAGCAAATACTATTGCTATGGCTGTAATCAGAATATTTCTTGCAATACCATTTAGCCTTTTTCTATATATGTCTTTACAAGAAAACACTGAGTTTAAAAAATTTATATTTCTTCTTATGGTTAACCTATTTGGTTTATTACTTCCTGCAACTTTCACTGGATTAATGGATTATTGTTCAAGAATAATCCAAATTATGCTAATAAAAGCACAAAATTTTCTAGTCAATATTTATAACGTAACGCAATCTTGCATGGGTAAAAAACAAAAAATATTACCTCCCCCAAGCGAGGAAATTTTTACAGATGAGGATGATTTACATCTTAGAATATTTATTTCGTATATAGGCATACTGATTGCCTTACTCTTTATTACTCTTATAAACTTAAAAGACCCCAAATACCAGACTATGAGTATTAGCTTGATCTCAGTGTTATATGGCGCTGCAATCTCTCAGCATTTAGATCCAATCACAAAAATTGTCAGTTTCGATATTGAAATTAAAAAAAGCTTATAAGGATAAATAATGATAGTAAATACATTGCAAAATACTGCTACTATTCTACAAAAAATCGTAAAAGATAAAATCGAATGGGTAATTCAAAAAGAAGCGTCGTTTCCTCTTGAGCATTTTAAACAAAATATCACTAAATCCGACCGCTCTTTTTATACGGCATTAGTCCAAGGCACACACCAGAAACCAGCATTCATTTTAGAATGTAAGAAAGCGTCGCCATCAAAAGGTCTAATTCGGCAAGATTTTAATTTAGCTGAGATCGCGGAAATTTATCGACAATATGCCACAGTGATTTCTGTTTTGACAGATGAAAAATATTTCCAAGGTAATTTTAATTATATTGCTCAAGTTCGTCATCAGGTAACACAACCTATTCTATGCAAAGATTTTATCATCACATCCTATCAAGTCTATCTCGCCCGTTATCATCAAGCTGATGGAATATTATTGATGTTATCGGTACTAGACGATACAAATTACCAAATACTTGCCGATTTAGCCCATAGTTTTGATATGGGTGTGTTGACAGAAGTGTCAAACCAATCAGAATTAGAACGAGCAATAAAATTAGGGGCTAAAGTGATTGGGATAAATAATCGGGATCTACACCATTTATCCGTAAACTTAAACCGTACCCCCACGCTAGCTTGTCAAATTCCTAAAGATCGTATCATTATTAGCGAATCAGGTATTTATCATCACAAACAAGTGCAACAGTTACAACCTTATGTACACGGTTTTTTAATTGGCAGTAGCCTCATGGGTAGTGATGATTTAAACAATGCAGTAAGGGCTTTGACACTCGGTGAAAATAAGGTGTGCGGTTTAACTCGCCCGCAAGATGTAAAAGCAGCTTATCAATGTGGAGCATTATACGGTGGTTTAATTTTTGCTGAAAAATCGCCACGTTGCCTTTCGCTACGCCAAGCACAAGAATTAGTTACTCAAGCACCATTACGTTTTATCGGAGTATTTCAAGATCAATCATCAGAATTTATTATCAAAATTGCCACTCAACTTAATTTATTCGCTGTTCAACTACACGGTAATGAAAGTATAGAATTCATCACTGGACTTCGTCAAAAATTAACAGCTAATTGCCAAATTTGGAAAGCGGTTTCTGTTGATATTGAGCATCAAAGTGATGTCGATTTTAAAGACATTTTTCACCGCTTACCAGAAATAGCGCGTTATATCTTTGATAGTAAAACACACGCCAAAACAGGTGGAACAGGAAAAACCTTCGATTGGTCGCTTATTCCATCGGCATTAAAAGATCGTGTTTTATTAGCCGGTGGTATTTGTTTAGAGAATATAGAACAAGCTATGAAGCAAGGTTGTTTAGGTATCGATTTAAATTCCGGCGTTGAAAGCTCGGTTGGTGTTAAAGACCCTATCAAATTACAACAAATTTTCAATAAAATTTTATAGAAATAAGGAAATATGATGAAAGAAACACTACTTAATCCCTATTTTGGTGAGTTCGGCGGAATGTATGTTCCCGAAATTTTAATGCCAGTATTAAAAGAGCTAGAAAAAGCGTTTGTTGAAGCTAAAGATGATCCGAGCTTTCAGCAAGAGTTTCAAAACTTACTCAAAAACTATGCGGGTCGCCCGACTGCATTAACTTTATGTAGAAATTTAACCAAAGGAACTCAAACCAAACTTTATCTAAAACGGGAAGATTTATTACATGGCGGCGCTCATAAAACGAATCAGGTTTTAGGACAAATATTATTAGCCCAAAGAATGGGGAAAACCCGTATTATTGCGGAAACGGGAGCCGGTCAGCACGGTGTGGCCACCGCTTTAGCTTGTGCAATGCTGGCTATACCCTGTCGAATCTATATGGGAGCAAAGGATGTAGAGCGACAATCTCCAAATGTGTTCCGAATGAAATTAATGGGAGCAGAAGTCATTCCAGTAGAAAAAGGCTCTTGTTCATTAAAAGATGCGTGTTGTGAAGCGATGCGTGATTGGGCTGCAAACTATGCCGATACGCACTATTTATTAGGCACAGCAGCAGGTCCTCACCCATTCCCTACTATTGTACGCGAATTTCAGAAAATCATTGGAGAAGAGACTAAACTACAAATTTTAGCCCGAGAAGGGCGCTTACCCGATGCCGTTATTGCCGCAGTTGGTGGAGGCTCTAATGCGATTGGAATATTTAACGATTTTATTGAGGAAAAATCTGTTCGCTTAATCGGTATTGAACCTGCGGGTAAAGGTATTGAAAGCGGTGAACACGGCGCACCACTGCGACATGGTGCCGTTGGTATATATTTCGGAATGAAATCACCCATTATGCAAACCAAAGATGGTCAAATCGAGGAATCTTACAGTATTTCTGCTGGCTTAGATTTCCCTTCCGTCGGACCGCAACATGCTCATTTACATGCAATAGGACGAGCCGAATATGAAAGTATTACTGATGAGGAAGCTCTTGAAGCATTTCAAGCATTGGCGGAATACGAAGGCATTATTCCCGCATTAGAAAGCGCTCATGCCCTCGCGTATGCGCTAAAAATGATCAAACAAAACCCTGATGAGCCACAATTATTCGTGGTCAATTTATCCGGTAGAGGTGATAAAGATATTTTCACCGTTGACAAAATATTAAATCAAAGAGGAAAATAAAATGAACCGTTTTGATACCTTATTTAACCGATTAAATACAAATCAAGAAGGCGCATTTGTACCTTTTGTTACTCTATGCGATCCAAATTTAGCACGCTCATTCGAAATCATTTGTACCCTCGTAGAAAATGGCGCAGATGCATTAGAATTAGGCTTTCCGTTTTCCGATCCATTATTAGACGGTCCTGCTATTCAAGCGGCGAACAATCGGGCGCTAAATGCTGGTTGTAGTACCAAACAGAGTTTTCAACTGCTAGCTAAAGTGCGGTCAAAATTTCCAACTATTCCAATCAGTTTATTACTTTGTGCTAATTTAATTTACGCACAAACCTTAGCAGGGTTTTATCAGCGCTGTGCCGAGGTCGGTATTGATGCCGTATTAGTTGCCGATATCCCATTATTTGCCGCTCAACCTTATATTGAATCCGCTCAAAAACATGGAATTCAACCTGTCTTTATTTGTCCGCCAAATGCAGATGAAGAAACAATTCGTGCTGTAGCGCAAAACAGTCAAGGCTACACTTACTTAGTTTCCAGAGCTGGCGTAACTGGCGCAGAAAATCAAACAAATTCGGATAATTTATCTTACCTAATAACCCGTTTAAAATCCTATAACTCCCCACCAATTTTACAGGGTTTTGGTATAGCCCGGCCGGAACAGGTTACAATGGCACTAAAGTTAGGTGCTAGTGGCGCGATTTCCGGTTCTGCAACGGTGAATATTATCGAACAAAATCTATCCGATCACTCGGCTTGCTTAACTCAGTTAGCGGTATTTGCGAAAGCAATGAAAAAGGCAACTAAACCGATTAACACCTAACACAAAATCAACAAATCTTTTCCCTCTGACATAATTAGGGCGCTTCATTTAGCGCCTACAGTCATCGTTGGATTTTTCATTTATAGACCGCTATAAAATACCGAACATTTCCCTTTTTAGGTGATTATTTTTTGTTATAATCCGCTCTCATTTTTTTAGGAGTACCACATATAATAATGAATATTCAAAATGTGATTTTATGGCGACGATTCTTTTCCGGTGTAGCTTACACTGCAATGCAGAGCGTCTTTTTTATCTATTTACAAAATAATAAAGGGTTCGATACAGCACAAATTGCCAGCGCATTTTCCTTATTAGTTTTCGCTAGCCAAGCTTTTTCCTTATTTGCCGGTATGTGGGGTGATCGATTCGGTCGCTCAAAAATAATGTTAGTCGGTTGTTTAATGGACTCGCTTGCCTATATTTTATTGATTACCACTGATGATTACCCATTACTATTATTAGCAACATTTTTCTTTGGCTTTGGTAGTACTCTGTTTGGAACAAATGCGCGTGCATTATTGCTTTCTACAGCAGCAGATAATTATCAAGACAAAGCGAAGGCGCAAGGTAGATTTCTGAGGATTCAGAGTTTAGCCTCTATGTTTGCTCCGCTATTAGCATTGCCTTTTTTACATTTTCAACTGCCAGAGATGCTTATCTGGGTAAGCTGTGGCATTGAAGTTTCTATGCTAATATTTATGCTATGCAGCGTAAAAGATACACCGTGCAAAGTTCAAGCTGGTAGATTTAGTTTTAACCAAATTAAACAGGTTCTTAGTAAACGTTTTGTTTTTGCTCATTTATTGTTATTTATTCCGCTAGCTATGAGTACCTCTTTTTACGTTATTTTTCCCTACATTTTTAGCAATTTGTTAGATAGTCCTGAATCTGTTCCTCTAGCATTTTTTATTAACAATTTAATTGCTGTCATTTTTCAGAACCGATTTTCCCGTAAATTGGACTTTGGCGTAGTGAAATTAACCTATATCGCACCGCTTTTAGTCATTACCTTAGCCGTACCTTGGTTTTATGTAATTGATTTTCTATCTTTTGCTACGGCCTATATTTATTTAGTTATTTTTGCATTCGTCAGTTTATTCGCCAATACCGCTATGGCAAATATGTTGGTAAAACTTGATAAAGGAATAAACCAAGGTTTAATGTTTGGTACATCAAAATTAATTTTAGCAGGTACTACGACATTAGTAATGAATGTAATTCCTTTTGTATTTTTGATTTGGTAATAAAATGAAACTAAGACATATTTTCTTTTCCTTATTGTTATCACTGACGATCAGTGCTATTGCGGTTTTTCCAGCATTATACGATCTGCGTAATCGCGATGCCGAACAGGCGGAACTTTCCGCCCTTTATGACGATCTGGTTACTGCGCTTGAAGCAGATGATCATCAAACCTTAAACCGCTTACTTGCCGATGAATTTGTATTAACCGTTATTCGTAATCGTAAAAGAGAGCGAGTAACAAAACAATATTGGCTAGATCATTTGAAAAATGGGAATTTACGCTATGATATGTTAACTGCGATTAAAGTCCTACCGATTGGTAAAGACCGTTTAAGTGCAACCTATGATCTCAACGCTTCTTTTTTTGGAGAAAATATTCAAGCAATGCGGCTAAAAATGTATTTCAGAACTAAAATGAAAAATGGACAACGTCAAATTACTCGGATGTGGATAGATTGGGATAAATCCACTAATACACAATAATTCCTATAAAGGTCATATTCAAAGTGCGGTCAGAAAACAACACAGTTTTCATCATATCCTCACTTTGAATTTAATCGCGAATTCTTTATAATCTATCCCGTTTATTTATTCTAGAATTACCTCCTATGACAAATTCATCTTGTATTATTATTGCAATTGCTGGAGCTTCGGCTTCAGGAAAAAGTTGTATTGCCTCGACCGTTCATAAAGAACTTTGCAATGAGCTAGGCTATGAAGAAATCGGTATTATAGCGGAAGACAGTTATTATAAAGATCAGAGCCATTTGCAAATGGAAGAACGGGTAAAAACTAATTATGACCATCCTAACTCAATGGACAGAGAATTATTAATCGAACATTTAACTGCATTGAAAGTCGGCAATGCAGTCGATATCCCTGTCTATAGTTATGTCGAGCATACTAGAACACCAAAAAGTACTCATTTTTTACCAAAGAAAATTATAATTTTAGAAGGGATTCTTTTATTAACCGACGAACGCATTCGACAACTGGCAGATATTTCAGTATTTGTCGATGCGCCATTGGATATCTGTTTTATTCGCCGCCTACAACGAGATATGGAAGAACGTGGTCGTTCACTTCAATCTGTCATTGATCAATATCGTGCAACCGTTCGCCCAATGTATTTACAGTTTATTGAACCCTCTAAGCAACACGCCGATATTATCATCCCTCGTGGTGGTAAAAATCGCATTGCTATCAACATGTTAAAAGCCCAGATTCTACATTTACTCGCTCAACATAAGGAATAATTATGCGTCTGTGTGATACTGATATTGAACGCTATCTTGATGAAGGGAGAATTTCATTAATTCCTCGCCCAACTAACGATAAAATTAATGGTGCCACCATTGATGTACGATTAGGCAATTCGTTTCGCGTGTTTCGTGAACACTCTGCTGCTTATATTGATTTAAGTGGTCCAAAAGAAGAAGTATCAGCACAATTGGAATCAGTAATGAGTGATGAAATTTTAATTGCTGATAATGAAGCTTTTTTCTTACACCCCGGTGAATTGGCGCTCGCAACTACTCTAGAATCAGTCAAATTACCTGCTGATATTATCGGTTGGCTAGACGGACGTTCATCATTAGCTCGTTTAGGATTAATGGTACATGTTACCGCTCACCGCATTGATCCCGGTTGGGAGGGAAAAATCGTATTAGAATTTTATAACTCAGGAAAATTACCTTTAGCACTACGCCCTAATATGATTATTGGTGCCTTGAGTTTTGAAATTTTAAGTGGTAAAGCCGCTCGACCTTATAATCGTCGCAAAAATGCTAAATATAAAAATCAACAAAATGCTGTAGCAAGCCGTATTGATGAGGATAAATAAATGTTCAAAAAGATTGCAATCGGATTGCTGATCGCCATTACTGCGATCTTTTTGTTCGGTTACATCAAATTACAACAATTACAGCATAATCTAAGTGAAAAATTGGTACAGCAAGATATCCAGTTTCAGCAACTGAATGTCAATTTTCTACCTAAACCGATAATCACACTAGCAAAACTCCAATATAGCAACGTAAATGCAGAGCAAGCAGAGATCAGATTTAATCTGTTCCCTTTATTCCCGTTAATGAATGTAGAATCTATTCAATTAAAAGAAATCAATCTTAAATCAATTAAATTTAATGAAAAAAGTAACAATACAGCGGACATTTCAGCAAAATTCAGTGATTTCACATTAGATAATATTCGTAACAAGAGTATTACTTTTTCAGGAACAAACGAAATTCATATTAAACTAGCTAAGCCACTTTACGCACAACATCGTTCTTTCGATGTATTTTTTAAAAAAGGAAAGATCGAAAAAAATCAACAGTATTATCATTTTATCTTAGATCACACTGAACTTAATCAACAACCTTTAGGCTATATTGAAGGAAACGCTGATTTTTCTATTTCTGAACCGATAATCTACTCAAAAATTAACGGGTATAACTGTCAATCACCTTGTAGTGCTCAATTTTATTTAGCCTGGAATAAAAACCGTCGTAGTGTACTTAATTTTTCCGGAAACGGGTTTCCATTGAAACAAATATTGGCATTACTTCGTTTTCCTGAAACACTTACAGGTACAGCAGATTTTAATTTGCACTTAGCCTTTGACCAATCAACTATGCCAACGGGCTATTTTCGTTTCAATGCCCGTAATGGAGAACTGCTTGGATTAAATTTAATTGAACTTGTAGGGCAATATTTACCAGTAAATTATGATCAAGAAAACTTAAAAAATAAAAGCTTGAACACCCGCTATAAACAATTTAATACAGAACTTTCCTTACAAGACAACAAATTGCAAGTTGATAAAATACAGCTAAAAACAACCGCACTTTATGCTGATGGAAAAGGTTATGCAGATTTGCTCACAATGCAATGTCAAGCAAACTTAACGCTAAGTGCAGTTAATCTAAACTATGAAAAAATAGCTCTCCCAATCCAATTTTTTGGAAATTGCTATTCACCGCAATATAAAATTGACTTTAACCGCAATTTTCGGCAAGACTTAAAAGATCTTATCAAACAAAAATTTAAATAATGTTATCGACTAAAAAAACTCAGCAGATTCAATATTGGCGTGTATTTATTATGGCTTGCGCCGCCTTTATCTTTAATACCACGGAATTTGTTCCGATTGCGTTACTGAGTGATATCGGACAAAGTTTCCAAATGAATAATGCCCAAGTTGGATTAATGATGACAGTATATGCCTGGACTGTTTTAACAATGTCATTACCCGCAATGTTAGCAACCGGAAAATTAGAACGGCGCGGATTACTATTAAAACTATTCCTAATTTTCATTTTTGGTCATATCCTTTCAATTATTGCTTGGAATTTTTGGATTTTATTAACTGGAAGAATCATTATCGCACTAGCTCATGCTGTCTTTTGGTCTATTACCGCTTCTATTGTAATGCGCCTAGCACCTAAAAATAAGAAAACGCAAGCATTAGCATTATTATCTATTGGCACCGCATTAGCTGCTATTCTTGGCTTACCACTTGGAAGAATCATCGGGCAAGCCTTTGGTTGGCGTATCACTTTTGCCATTATTGCCACTATGGCGTTAATTATTATGCTTATAATAGCAAAACTACTCCCTCGTCTTCCTAGTAAAAATGCCGGTTCATTACATAGTTTACCGATCTTGGCAAAACGCCCTTTATTAATCGGTTTATATTTAACTACTATGCTCGTCATTTCCGCTCATTTTACCGCTTATACCTATATTGAACCTTTTATGATTGAGATAGGACAGTTAGCATCTAACTTAGCTACACTAATTTTATTAATTTTCGGAATATCAGGTATTGTTGCAGGGCTTTTATTTAATCGTCTACAACGCTTTGGTATTGGCACATTTTTGTCCATTGCAATCATTATCCTTATTTTTGCCCTGTGTAGTTTGCAGTATGCAGCACAAGCTGGTATTTCAATGTTCGGACTAGCATTTTTATGGGGTATCGGAATTTCCAGTATCGGCTTAATATTACAATTACGTATATTACAATTAGCGCCTGATGCTACGGATGTCGCTACAGCAATTTTCTCTGGTATTTATAATGCAGGGATTGGGGCTGGCGCATTGTTTGGTAACCAAGTAATGATTCACTTTGGTTTAGAAAATATTGGTTTCTTCGGTGCTTTTCTCGGGCTAACAGCACTTTGTGTTCTTTTATTCATCAATAGGAAATATCTCCAACTTTAAAATACTACCTCTAAATAACTTCAATATTCTCATAGAGGAGAGAGGTAGCTCGATCTTTCAAGGTAAATACTGCTTTAAACCATATCCTTATAAACCCTACCTATATAACAAAGAGCTACTTTAGTACCATGCCTAAAAATACGTTTCTATAATATTAAAAACCTAAATTAGGTAGAAATTTAAACAAGATAAAGATCGTTTAATGTGAAATATTCTTATAGCTAAATGATTAAATATCATGATAAAATCTTCATAACTGATTAAATACTCAAACATTATGACTATGTTAATCATAATAAATATTAAAATTTTTAATTTAAGTAAGATAGGAGACAACATGCAAAAATACTCTAAACTTTATGCTGCATTAATTGCTAGCGGCGCGATGTTTCAAGCTTTTACAGCCGCTGCTAACGATAATTGCTCATGGAATTTCCTTAAGGATAAATCTCAAACTTTAGAATCCTGCAATTTAAAACTAAGCCCTAAAAACGTATCTAGTATCGAAAATAGTACGCTAACAATAAATAATAGTTCATTAGCATTGTCCGGTAATCCAAATAGCTACGAGGATTCAGGATTACTTGGCTCTGTTATAAAATCAACTGTGAATTTTAATAGCAATTCACTCAATATAAATGCCTCTGGTGTTATTTTTATCGGTAGGGATAGCAATTTTAATTTAAATAAAACTTCACTTACCACTACTAGCGATGGATTTGAACTTTCAAATTCAAGTATAACTGTAAACAATAATTCTTCATTTACCCTTACCGGGCATAATTCTACTGCTTTTCAATTAACTAATAATAGTACAGCACATCTTACCAATTCTACAATAAACATTACTCATGAATACTCTAATGTTGCTGAACTTAAAAAAGGAAGCCGA
>MLAA01000047.1 GCA_001998905.1 Rodentibacter caecimuris
CTTGGCTGCCAATCAGGTTGCTATCTCCTTGGCTGTTTAGCCTTATCGTCTCTGCCTCTAACCGGCTTCCTTGGTAGGTTTTGCTTTCCCCATCCTCTTTACCACCACTCGCCCCAACTCGGGCATAAACCCCTACACCGGTTTGCGCACCAACTTGTGCCGCCATGCCCACTTCCACGCCCACACTTTGGCTTCTGCCTTTAAATTTCGTATAGCTTTCTCCGGCTTGGAGGTTGAGCTCGTTGCCAGTTAGCTTGATTTGACTGCCTTCAATTCGTTTGCCCTGTTCGTCTCTCGACGTGAGCTCGGTATGAATCAGGTTAATGTTGCCTAGCTTAGCTTCCCCTTTCTCATTCACACTGCCGTCACCTCGGGCCAGAAGACTGATGTCTTTTGCATTAATACGGCTGCCTTGGCTGATATCTGCCACACTCTCTTGACTTTGACGACTATGTGCCACACCACTACCCGATTCCACTCGGAACAAATAGGTATTTGATTTCGGATCCTTTGTCATCATCTTACTTGCCGCATCGTACAGGTTATAACCCTGTGCCGCCACACTCATGGCATCCGCCGCTTTCAAACGGTCTGACGCGCGGTCATTTTTTACCGTGCTTTCTATCCTGTTAATCAAGTCGATTATCGGCGATTTCACCCGGGTAAATTGACCAATTTTTAAATCACTTTCGCTTTGCCTGTTTTCCTGGTGATGATGAGCGTTGTTGATGAAGATATTTTGTGCATTGATAGCCACTTTCTCTTTCGCCAAAACATCACTTGCCGTTTGCAAATAATCCTTACCGGCATAGATGTCGACTTTGTCATTCAGACTGGAAACTTGATTACCTTGGTGACTTACCTGTTCACCCGATTGGTTCATCCTTGTTCGGTTATAACCAAAAAATCGCTCCGTCTCTGATATCACTGCTTCACCAACCCCGTGCCCCTTACGAGATTGACCGCTGCCTTCTCGTGTTTCGGCTGTCAACAGGTTTACGTTGCCTTCGTTCGCTTGAAGATGATTTGTGCCTTCCGCCACAAAGGTTGTGCCTTTTAAGGTGATATCGCCTTTTTCCGCAATCGTGGTACTGTTGCCACCAATAGATATCGTGGTACCCACTTCTTGTGTCAGACTGCTGTCGCCATTTTCTCTTTGCATCGCCATACCAGCGACATATTTCGCCAAACCGTCAATGCTAAAGGTTTTTGAACGACTGTCCGCTTGTTGCCCTTGACTGTGAGTGGCGACACTAAAATCTACATTCCCTTTGGCAATAAATTGTGCATCGCCTTCTGCGCTAATACGGCTACCTTGGCTGCGAATATCTCCCTCTCTAGCTTGAATAGCTAGGTTTCCTCCGGCTTCAAGTGCGGTCGTTTTGGCTTCCGTTTTTTGCTGAGATTGATTCGATTCACTCCGTAAATGACGGGCATAAGGCATCACCCCTCGTCCCATGGATTCCGCCGCATCGCCAATCGCCTCTGAAGCACTCATCCATTTGCCCACAAAAGTTTTTGTGCCGCCTTGCGCCTCTTTTTGGCGATAATTTTCTTGGGTTTGCGCAAATGGGTTATACACTACCCCCACACCAATGCCACTTGTCTTTTGTTTTTGATATCGCTCACCATAATGTTGTTCGTTAACCGCATTCAAGTTGACATGCTTACCCACAAGTTGCATATCACTGCCTGAGGCAAGACGAGAGGCATTGACGTTCACATCACCTTGCGCTTCAATACTCAAGTTTCCTTTACGAGCGAGTAATTCACTCTCTATGATTTTTTCATCATAAGATTGATTATGCGCATTTGATTTCGACCGTTGATAGCCAATTTGTGCAATACTTCTACTCACGCTACCAACCAATCCCGATTTTTTCTTGGTTTTTTGTTCATCTTGGTAACGCCTGTTGATATCTGAGACAATCTCCACATTCTGTTTCGCTGCAATGGCTAACTCGTTTTCCGCCACTACATTCGAGCCTTTCACGCTTACATTGCCTTGTCCGGCAATAAGATTCACCGCGTTACCATCAAGATTACTACTCACCGCTTGGTCAATATGATGTTCATAACGGCTAGTCTCCGTTGTTTTACTTAAGCCAAAACGCCCTTTTCTCACCGATTTTGAGGCGGTTGCCAACTGTTCGTCTTCACGCCCGCCTTCAATCTTAATATCCCCTTGTTGTGCGCCAATAAGCACCTTGCCGTTTTCGCTACTGATAGCCGATTGGCGAATCCGTACATCATTTTTCGCCACCAGGCTCACGCCGTCCTTGCCTTCAAGGGTACTTCCCACTTCCGACTGTTGGTCTAAACGGTAGTAATTATCTGAATCGCCGTTGTAATGCTCACGATTTCTTACCTTCAACGTGCTAATCTCAAGATTATCTGCACCAATATTTAATGAACCTTGACTAGACACTCCCGCCGCTTTTATCGTCAGATTACCATCGCTAAACAAATTCAGCCGTCCGTCTTTCCCCGATACCGACACTCGCCCTACTTGGTCAACCAATGTTCGCGCAAAATTGCCGTTTCGGCTTTCGCTCGCTGATAATGTTGAACCGATTGCTAAGTCGTTACCGGCAAATAAGGATAAGGCTTCCACCGCCTCTATTTGCCCGCCAAGATTTATTAATGTGTGTTTCGCTGACAAATCCACCCTATCACCTAAAATGGCACCCTGGTTTTCCAGCTCATCACTATGGATGCGGGTCAGATCTTTGCCGGCAATCACACCACTATTTTCCACGTTGTTTAACTTGCCGACGATTTGGTTGGCAGAAATGACGGCACCGGTCGCTGTGATATCACTATGACGTCCAATCAGATAAACTTGCGGCACAAGTGCGGTCACTTTTTTGCCGTTTTTTAGCCTCACTTCTTTATTAACCAACCACACCATATCTGTGGTCAACTCTGCCATTTGTTTTGCGCTTAACCCGACCCCAACCGTCAAATTAAACTGTTTGGCATATTTCACGCCATTGTTCATCAAGGCTTTATATTGTTCAAAATCATTGGAATAGCCTTCAATGTAACGACGTCCGGTCAGCTGATTGATTTGTTCGTTAATTAAACGTTGTTCATAATAGCCATCGCCCAGCCGTTTATGCACGTTTTCGTGCTCATGACGCAACGCATTAAACATATAATCGCTGCTTAACCATTTTTTACGTTGTGTAAATGCCGGATCCGTTTCCACCACATAGCCTTTCGGGCTATCCGGATTGATTTTATAAAGACTTGCCGTTGGCAAACGCACATCCGTTAAATGGGTTTTGATAGTCGGTAATTTCATCTCACCGAGTTTTTTTGTGCTACCTTCTGTCGGTTTTACCGTGCCGATCACTTGCCCTGATGTGATGATTGGATTGTGTTCTTCAACTTTCGGGGATAATGAAATATCTATCGCCTTGCCGTCAGTTTTACCCACCGATACCATTGCTACCGGATTAAGTGCGGTTTGGTTTGATTGACTAAGAGATACGGAATCAACAGCGATATTGTTAGCTGATTTTTTGGCTTCAATTTCCGCATCCGATTTTGCCAATGGATTACCGATTGTGTTAAGCACAAGATTAAAATGCAACTGTTTGGAAGCCTGTTCATCAATGACATCTTTTACCTTTTGGTCTAAGAAATTTTTATGTCTTTTTCTTTTTCCGGATCTTCGTCTATCCTGCTGATAATAATAAAAATAACCTTGATCATGTACAAGCTGTGTTGCAGTGAAATCCTCATTCACGAGTTTTCCATGGTTTGAATCAATGTTTTCATCTGGTTGTAAAATATTTTGTTCATTAAAATAGAGCTTTCCGCCAATTAAAAGTTGGCTATATTGATTGAGTGTATTTTCACTATTAAGGTGTAAATTTCCGCCTACAAGGAATTTAGCCGGAGATTCATCATAAATTTCCGGAATATAGCGCGTTTGGGTAAACGCCCGACGATGCCAATAATCTCCTTTCTCCGAAGAAATTTTACCTTTAGTTCTATCATAAAAAGTAAAGGTGGCCTTCTTTTTACGTTGTCCGTTTGCGTGGTCCATTTCTCCATCTACACCAATGCGATACCATTCGGAAACTTTTTTAGTAGTAGCATTTTCTTTACCGTATAAATCAAATTTTTCTCGTTCTTCTCTGATTCGACTTTTGATTTTGGTATCTCGGTTAATCACATTTTTGGCATTCACCACTGCATTGCCTAATAATTCAATTGTTGCGCTATCATTTTGAATTAAATTCGCCTTTCCAACGGCATTCTCATTTTTATCTAATGTATTGCCGATCGCAGTAGTACCCAAGGATAACATTAAAGCACCATCCTGATTAATTAACGTATTTACCCCAACATCCAACCGCGCTCTTGCCGCAATCGTTCCTGCTTTGGTTTCACCATTGACAGTTTCCGCAAGATTATTAATGGATTGTGCCTTAAAGGCTAAATGATCGCCATAAATCCGCCCTGTGCCAATATTGGTAATATTATTACTTTGAATGACGGTTTTTTCGCCGTCAATCAAGCCGCGGTTAGTTAAGCTATTTGATTGCAAGTGCGCTTCTGTTGCAGAGATTTCACCGTCCACATTATTAATCATTTGATTGGCGGAAAAGCTCGCCTTGTTTTTCACTCTTAAAATAGTGTTATTTTCAAAGTTACCCTCTGTGCTAAATGATAGATTATTTCCCACATCAAAGGCTTGATTTAAAGTAAAGTTGTCTTTTAGATTGACCGTTAAATCTCCTTCGGTTTTAATATGCCCCTCGTTTTCCAACCCTTTCGCAGTTAAATCAATGTGATTTTTTCCTTGAATCAATCCACCTTGATTATTAAGCATTAAACTGCCTTGATGTCGGATCGCTATCGAATTTGCCGATAATAATTCGCCCTGTTGATTATCAAAACGAAGATTCGACGTGATAGTGGCATTATCGGAACTGTATATCCCACCTTGTTGATTCAAAAATGTGTCAGTATTGATCGCAAGTTGATGCGCTTGAATGCCCTGTAACGGAAGACTTGTTTTGGCTTTCGTTCCTTGATTGTCAATTTGGGTAGCATTGAGATTTAATGATGCGCTGCCTAAAATCAACGAACCGGTCTCAGATACCGCACGGTTATTGATATGATTCGCAGTTATCGAGCCGACTTTTGTCGATATTGTACCACCTTGATTATCTAACTCGGTTGTAGAAAGCTGAAGGAATTGTTTTGCGCTAATAATCCCAGCCCCATTATCTACATTATGTTGAATCTTAGCGCTAAGCAAATTTTGCGCATAAATGGTGCCTTGTTGATTTAGCAGCGCTGAAACAGCATCCAACACCATATTTCCAATACCGACAATGCCTTGATTTTGCTGTTGGGTTTGACGGTTATCCAATGACTGTTGATGAGTATTGATATTCAGTGACTTATCTGCTCGGAGTAACCCTTGCCTATTATCTATCGCACCACTACGAATCTCGGCATTTTGCTCGGCAAAAATACGTCCATTTTGATTATCAATGGCTTGTTGATGAGTATCTAAAATTAATTCGCCGGAAGAGGTAATATTGCCACCTTGGTTCGCCAATCCTTGAGAGGATAGTGTTACCTCCTTGAGTGCGCCGATATTTCCCTGTTGATTATTGAGTTCCGATTCGGTTTTTAATGCCAATTTACCATTAGTTGAAACAATCGTTCCCTTGCTATTATCAATCTGAGCGGCCTTTAATTGCCCTGTATTTTTAATCACAATTTGACCGGATTGGTTATCTATTCTTTGCCCATTAATAATGCTGTCATTTCTTGCAGTAATACGCCCTTGTTGATTATCAACAACGCCGACATTTAACACTAAATCATCAACAATAATTCCCTGTGTTTGATCCGTAAGAGTATTACGATTATCCAATGAACGCTGATGGGTATTAATTGTCGCTTGCTTGGCTCGAATCTTACCTTGGCGATTATCAATATGACCCGTTTGCAAATTTAACATTGCATTTTGTGCTGCAATGATCCCCGCAGCATTATTTAACTCAGTGTGGTGGGTATTAATCGCTAAATGCCCTTGTAAACTTGCTATCGTTCCCTGTTGGTTTTGAATGCCGTTTTGACTGTCAACTGTCATATTTTGCTTGGCAACAAGTGTACTATTGTGATTATTGAGTCTATCAATGTTTACGCTAACTTGATTACCGCTTATCTCGCTATTTTGCGTCGAATTAAGGATTGAAGCGGTAATATTAAGTCCTTGCGCATGTATCAATCCGTCAGTTTGTGATAATGCATTGGTGTTCAGTGCAAGCTGATTTCCAACACGGATCTTACCACTATCATTATATAATTTGGCAGTGTTTAGTGTGCCATTATTCCCTACCTCAATATAACCATTGCGATTAGATAATTCATCGGCGTTAATTCCTAACTGCCGCAAACTCATCAAGTATCCTTTATTATTATCAAAGGCTTGTGTTTCAGTACTCAATGACTCCTGTGCAATAATGCCTTTATCACCGGATTTAGAAACTGTATTTTGATTATTCAGCGATTGTCGATGTGTATTGATTACAATATTCTTGGCAGAAATTAATCCTTGCTCATTATTTATTGAACCGGTTTGCAGTTCCAATAGATTTGCTGTAACAATTTTACCCTGCTGATTATCAACAAAATTTTGATGTGTATTAACAGTAAGAGAACCTGTTTGGCTGCCTATCGTTCCATTCTGATTACTAAGTCCACCATGAGTCATCACCTTGCCGTCACTTTTAGCCACAATGCGACTATCATGGTTATTTAATTTTTCCGCTACCTGAATATTTAGATTTTCAGCCAAAATAAGACTATTATTCGTTGAATTTACGATATTGGCATTTAGATGTAGCGTTTTGGCATCAATTAAGCCATTCTTTTGTTCTAATTGAGACAGGGATAGGGTGGCTTGTTTTTCTGCCGAAATAGTACCTTGGTGATTGGTTGCTTTCTGCATATTTAGATTTAATGCATCTTTTGCATAGATCATTCCTTCATCATTGATTACATTATCGGAGTTTAATAATGTCGTCTGAGCAGCAATATAGCCTTGTTTATTATTGAGTGTTTTACTGTTAAACGAGAGATTCTGTCCTGCAATAATGCCTTTGTTCTCTTTATTAGTATGCTGATTACTCAAACTTTCTTTACTATCTAGCGTAATATGTTGTTTAGCGTAGATAAATCCCCTATCATTATGAAGATGTGTTGTAGTTAGATTAATATTTTCACCAGCCAATAATTGGCCCTCTGTCGAATTGATATTCTCAGCCACATTAACAACGAGAGATTTTCCACTACTCAATATCCCTTGGGTATTTTCCAATTGAGTTCCCTCAACAAAAAGATTACCCAGGGAGGTAAAAGAACCGCCTTTTGTATTGACAATTTTACCTTTCAAGTGAAAATCGCTGTTGCCTGTTTGGTTCCAAACAGCATTTGCCGCATTTAATGACTCTTGCACCGTTTCAATACTATTTGCAGTAAGGTGGGAGGATTGCGTTGAGAGAGTTTTTGGTGTACTTAGTAACAAACGGTTTTGAGCAGTTAAAACCGAACTATCTGCCCGCACATCCCCCTGTTTTGTCCTCACCTCAATATCATAAGCGCTATTTTGGCTATGGTCTAAATTGACTTCCGCGGCATTAATATTTAATTGTCCCGACGCAAGGTGTTTGCCTTGCAACGTTGCTTTAGCCGAACTATTGATAGCGATTGTTTTTCCTTGTGCGGAAAGATTTTCAAGTGAACGCTTCTCACCTTCTGCCGTATCCTTTACATCGACACCGGCAGCGATAAGTGAACGGGTTGAAGCGGTAATGCTTGGCGCATTATAGTGAATATTCCCTTTCGCAACGGATTCACCTTGTTGGGTAATACCCCGCTCGGCAGTTTTATGAATATTGCCTGCTCGGGCAACAATGATGCCATCTTGCTTAATATCCGATTTACTATTAAGTGTGATATCTCCCTGACGGTTTTCAATCTTGCCTGTGTTTTCAATACCCTTTGTGCTGGTGAGCTGAACCGCTTTATTTGCATTTAACGTACCGATATTGACAATTCGCCCTTGGCTGTCAATTTTAAGGGTTTCGGCATTCGCCCCGATATGCCCGGCATTATGTACGCCAACACCCTTCTCTGTACCTATTAAGTAAATTTTACCCGCATACATCCCCCCTAACTGCCCCACATCTATCGCAACTTGTGGCTTAGATTCTTGTGCAGCAGCTTGATTGGTATGAATAATTTGCAAATCTTCCGGTTTGTCCGTACGCTTTACCGTGTTTTTTCCGGTCACCACCTTCATTTCTTTTTTCGACCAAACGCCCGCATTGAGTTGGCTTTCTCGAGCAATAATCTCCGTATAATCCACACGACTGTTATCCAAGCCTTTACCGGATACGCTGACTTTGCCTTTTTCCACCACAAAGCTTTCAAGATTACCATGTTGAATTTGCGGCTTACCTGTCGTGAACGTCGTACGAGCTGAATTAATCACCCCACAACCTTCACAATGAATACCTGACGGATTGGCAATGATAACATCCGCTTTTTTACCTGCAACTTCAATATAACCTTTTAATATACTCGGATCATTTGAGTTAACTTCATTTAAAATCACTTTTGCTTCCGCCCTGGCAAGATAAGGATTACCTTGTACCCACCCGCCTTGCTGCGTTTGAACATTAGTGTGACTGTTGTTTAATATCGCCCCTTTGGTATCCACATCAAATTTGCTGTATTTATTATGAGATAACCCTTTATCATTCGGCGTTTGGATATTCACTTGCGGTAGGCCGTTGGCTGTTTGAAGCACTATCGGTTGTTGATTTTTCGGGGCACTTTTATCTGCACTGATAATTAAGGCTTCCGCAAGGGAGGGGGTTGAAAATGTAACAAAGCCGAAAGCACAAAATAAGGCAAATACGGTCGGGCTCAATAAAAATGCCGTATTTTTTGACCGCACTTTGTCGGTAGTCGGAGTGGATTGTGATTTATCCGCGCTTTTCGCTAATTCAGAAGTGACAACAAGGCGCTGTAAAGTTTTACTAAAAATGACACGGAAACAATTTTTATTCATTTTAACTATCCTTTAATTTTTAATAATACGTTTAATTAGAAACTATAACCTACATTAAAACCGGAAACGGTATTTGATGTTTTAAAACCTGTTGGCTTACTGATTGGTTTTCCAACAAAAACATCATAATAAAAACCTCGCCAGCCACCTTTTAACCCAATCGCACTGCCAACAAGATGATGACCTAATTGAGATTGGGTTGACCACCCCATAACTCGACCAGCATCCAGGGCAAAATAAAGTTGTTGTCCTTTATCTTTCACATTCCAAGCCAATTCATTACGCCATAACCAGCCTCGTTCACCTGCAAGCGTCAGTTCGCCATCAAAACCTCTTACGGTATAACGCCCACCTATACTAAAATGATCTTGCGCAATTAACGGGGTTTTATTCCATTGACTATGCCAACCCGTTTGGTATTGCCAATGTTGTTCACCTAACATAAAGGGTTGTGTAAAATTAATAGACATCGAAATAATTTGTGGACGAGAAGTCCCTTCTCCCCTAACTTCTTCAGACGCTGATAAGGCACCTCTTGCACCGGTTCCTCGCTTATAGCTACCGGATAATTCAAGAATGGCATTCCCAATATATTCTTTATGAGAAAATCCAGCCTCCCAGCCTGCCATACGACGTTTTTGTACCTCAATCTCTGCGCCATCTACATAGTTGCTAGACTGACGAGACCAAAAACTACCGGAAACAGATGTTTTACGTTTACTATCTCGATAGAGTAAATAAGATAACGTTACCTTTGTCGTATTACTTTTACCAGAATAGAGATAATGATTGTCGAAAGCACCAAAAACTTCTTGGTGATAACGATTGTATGTTTGCGAAGCGGATAACGTCCAATAACCGAAAGGAATAGAATAATAGAAAGTTAGATTTTTACTGGCTCGGTTACCTTTTTCATCATTATGGGTTTTTAAGCTATGTGTGAAAGAGGTATAAAAAAGGTCGTTGGCGGAAAACATATTATCAAATGATAATGTACTTGACGCTTGGTATTTACCCGTAGACGTGGAGCCTGCATCGTCTAAACCTAAGTTAATTCGGAAAGGTAATGCTTGTTGATAACTGATTTTAATATCACTGACGCCGACATTCGTTTCACTTGGTAATATTTCAATATTTGCTTCCGCAGTGGGGACTCGTTTGAGATTTTCAAGGGACTGTTCTATGTCTCTTACATTCAACATATCATCTTTTGCAAAGGTTAGCCCGGTTAACGCATGTAACCGACTAAAACGTGGAACGCTCCCCCTATCTTCAACAATAGTATTCCCCACTTTACCCGGGATAACCGTCAACACCAAAGCACCACTTCTTAGGTCTTGCTCTTGTGTAACAATACGTGTAGTCACATACCCTTTCTCAATAATCCGATTTTGAATTTGTTTCATCAATATTGCTAACCCCTCTCCACCAAAACAATGCGGGAGAGTGAGTTTTAAATCATTAGAAGCTTGATTTAGTGCCCATTGGAATTGGCTTTCAGAGGAAGAGGAAGAGGAAGAGGAAGAAGAGTAATCGGTGAGAGTAATGCGATGAATAGGATAACAGGGTATTTCATGGTTAGATAATGTGAGCCTTTCATTATTTATAGTATCTAAACGCACATCTTGTTGAGATTGTAATACTTTATCTCGGGCCTGTTGATTTTGTTGTTGACGTTGTTGCTGACTAGCATCAATCTGATTTAGACGAGATAATTTTTCATCTTGTTGATTAGCAAAAGCAAATAACGGAGCAACGGTAAATAGCGTGATTATCTGAAGTTTTTTTAATGTTGTTTTCATACTTTTAATTAAAGTGATTGGGTTTACATCTTTAATTGTACAACATCTAAAAACAAATAATAACCACATATAAAATATAAATTTTTAAACTACTTAATAAGAGACCAATACTTTATATACTTTTTAAAGAATATGTATGAAAAGCAACGACTTAGAATAGCACGATAACCTCTCTCTTTTGATTTTCCTATACGGCCTTTGTGTTTAGCCCTACTATACTTACATAAAATTACTTCCTCCCGAGAGACAATGAATTAGTGAATATTTTTCGGTAAGTTCTATATATTGCTGATTTATCAAGTAGGATTAAATCAGATATAAAGAATGCTTGGAGATTACTAAGTGGATCACTTTGGTTTTTATTATTCGTATCCTTACCTAATTGGCACGCTCTACGCATAGACACCAAACATCGAATTGTCTGTTTTTCGGTAGGTTCTATATCACGCACTATAACGAAAAAACGGATCCGTTTAAAAAACTTCCTCCTATTCTTACCAATCGAGCTTAACCAATGTTGAACATGCCGCACTGGTTCTAAGCGTGCCGTACAAAACTAATTCTAAAGATGAAGTACGGATAGATTTAGGAATTTACCACCCCACTTGAGGTTATCAAGATCAAGAACTTAGCGCCTTTCTGACCAATTATATGACAAGCACTACGTCTGATAAGGCATTTGCCCACTACTTTAACAAGAAAAACGATTATGCTCAGATTATCTTAATTGCTTTTATCACTTTAGCTTATTCCCTACCCGAGGTTATAACGAAAAGAAAACCGAGCCTAAAATTCAACAATGGCTTGCCACTCATTCTGACATTATTGAAGCCGATGACATTCATTCCGTTGGTAAAAAGCTCAAAATGCTTCAAATATTGACCGCACTTTAAAATGAAAAATCAACGCGCGGTGGAATTATAAAAGGAAATATTATATTTGATCGCCAAGATCTGGCTTATATATCAGATGACAGATACTCTATATCGAAAAGATGATCTCAATTTCTCACCTATGGTGGCACCAAAACCCTTAAAATACTAACCGCACTTTTATTTCTATTAAAAGTGCGGTTATTTCTGAATAGTATTAAATAATTACAGTGAGTTACTTATAACATTATTTACGTCGTTCGACCCATTTCCCGTCTAAATAGTCAACTATCCATTTAGTAGCTTTTCCGTTTTTTTCAGAAGTTACATATTGGCGTTTCTCTTTCCGACTAAAACGGATAATCGCATCATTACCATTAGGATCCTGTATCGGTGCATCCGCCAAATAACGCAATTTTTCCGGTAAACGTTCACGATATTGTGCAAGTTCTACAACTTTTGCCGGACGAGTTTCACGGGATTTAGGGAAATTATGAGCTGACATAAATACGCCGCTGGCACCGTCGCGCAAGACAAAATATGCATCAGATTTTTCGCATTTCAATTCAGGAAAATGTGTAGGTTCCTCTTTTGGCGGAGCAACTTCGCCATTCTTTAGAATCTTCCTTGTATTTTCACAGTTTGTGCAAGCCATATATTTTCCAAAACGACCCAATTTAAGATGCATATCTGCACCGCATTTATCACATTCTACAATCGGACCGTCATAGCCTTTAATTTTAAATGATCCTTCTTCGACAAAATAACCATCACAATTTGGATTATTACCGCAAATATGCAATTTTCGCTGAGGATCGATAATATAGCTATCCATTGCAGTATCACATTTCGGGCAGCGTTTACGTTGCATTAGTGCATTAGTTTCCGAGTTTTCATCTAGTACATTTAATAACTCTGCTTCAGGAATTAAATTAATTGTCGTTTTACAACGTTCTTTCGGAGGCAACGCATAACCCGAACAGCCTAAGAAAACTCCAGTACTCGCCGTTCTAATCGCCATTTTTCTAGCGCAAGTCGGACAATCAATATCGGTTAAAACTAAACTGTTAGGTTTCATTCCCCCTTCTAACTCATCTAACTCCGCTTGGGTCAATTGCTGTGAAAAATCTTTGAAAAATCGATTTAATTCATTTTTCCAATCTTTTTCTCCATTTGCGATTTGATCCAACACATCTTCCATATTTGCCGTAAAATCATAATTCATTAATCCAGCAAAAGACTGATTTAAACGGTCAGTTACAATTTCACCCATTTTTTCCGCATAAAAGCGACGATTTTCGGTATGCACATAGCCACGTTCTTGGATAGTAGAAATAATAGAGGCGTAAGTTGAAGGACGCCCAATCCCGCGCTTTTCCAACTCTTTAACTAGACTAGCTTCTGTAAAACGTGCAGGAGGTTTGGTAAAGTGTTGACTTGGTTTTACCTGTGCCAAAGAGAGAATATCATTTAATGAAACCGCCGGTAAAATTCGGTCTTCTGGATTTTTTCCGATTTGTGGTAATACTTTCGTCCAACCGTCAAAACGCAAAATCCGCCCTTTTGCCTTTAGCTCATATTCACCAGCACTGACAGTTAAAGTTGTACTATCATATTGTGCTGCTGGCATTTGACAAGCGACAAATTGCCGCCAAATTAAGTCGTATAAACGGATTGCATCTTTTTCCATACCGACTAAATCCTTATCCAGAATCTTAACATCGGAGGGACGAATCGCTTCGTGTGCTTCTTGTGCATTATCTTTACTCGAATAAAAATTCGGCTTTGCTAACATATAAGAAGCACCATAATTTTCCTCTATATATTGACGAACCATATTCAGAGCATCTTGACTCAGATTTGTCGAGTCCGTACGCATATAAGTAATGTAACCTGCCTCATATAAACGTTGCGCTAACATCATTGTCTTTTTTACACCGAAATTTAAACGGGTACTAGCAGTTTGTTGTAATGTGGAAGTAATAAAAGGTGCTCGGGGTTTAGAACTTGTTGGTTTGGTTTCAAGTTCGTTTACTATATAAGTAGATTTATTTAAAAAATCGACCGCACTTTGTGCTTGTTTTTCATTTTTAGGCTCGAACTTTTTACCTTGAAATTGCGTTACTTCCAACGCAATTTGTTGTTGGTTTGCGGTATTCAGCTCAACGATAACATTCCAGAATTCTTCAGGTTGAAAAGCTTTAATTTCGCGCTCCCGCTCAACTAACAATTTTACCGCCACAGATTGCACTCGACCGGCAGATAACCCGCGTGCTACTTTTTTCCATAATAATGGAGAAACCATAAAGCCGACAACGCGATCTAAAAAGCGGCGGGTTTGCTGTGCATTAACCCGATCGATATTTAATTGCTCTGGTTTTTCAAAAGCTTGTCTGATCGCATTTTTAGTAATTTCATTAAACACTACACGACTGAATTTATCATCACTTCCACCAATCACTTCGCGTAAATGCCAAGCAATCGCTTCTCCTTCTCTATCCAAATCCGTCGCCAAATAAATGTGGTCGGCTTTTTTTGCTAAAGATTTTAATTCTGCAACGACTTTCTCTTTACCCGGTAAAATTTGATACTGAGCTTTCCAACCATGATAAGGATCAATCCCCATACGTTTTACTAAAGCACTACGTTCTTTTTCATTCTTTATTTTCGCTTTCTCTTCAGTGCTCAATCCCTTGGTTGAAATCGGTTTAGCTTTTTCACCAGACCCACTTCCGGCCGTCGGTAAATCCCGAATATGCCCCACGCTAGATTTCACGACATACTGACTGCCCAAGTATTTATTAATCGTTTTTGCCTTTGCCGGCGACTCTACGATAACCAAAGATTTACTCATTTAATTGCCTAATTTTATCTAATATTGTGTAAAATTGGCGATATACTGCAAACTTACTTAATCAAAATCAAGTATTTTTTTTCAAAAGGCATACAAATGGATAAACTCAATGCAATTTCAGTATTTTGCAAGGTAGTAGAAACTCAAAGTTTCACCCAAGCTGCGGCACAACAAAATATTTCAGTAGCGATGGCAAGTAAATTAGTTTCTCAACTAGAAGAGCATTTAAAAACTCGTTTACTACAACGGACTACTCGTAAAATCGTCGCAACGGAGGCTGGCATTATTTATTATCAACGCTGCCAACCTATCTTATTAGAAATAGAAGAAGCGGATTCAAGTATCAGTAACCTATCTACAACACTACATGGTAGCCTAACAGTCTCTGTTCCCCGTGATTTCGGGTTATTATTTATCGCACCTAATTTACCTAAATTTATTCAGGCCCACCCTAATTTGCATATTGAAATCGAATTTAACGATAGAAAAGTCGATATTATTGGCGAAGGTTATGATCTTGCATTACGAATCGGGCACTTACAAGATAGTTCATTAGTCGCCCGTCGTATTAGCCATTCTCCGATGTATTTTGCCGCCTCACAAAATTATCTTGCTCTTCACGGTACACCCTCAACACCAGAGGATCTACAATATCATGAAGGTTTAATTTATAAACCGACAGGCAATTTAGTTCACTGGGAGCATAAAAAAAGCAATCAGGCGGAAAAGCTCAAAATTCGTACCAAAGTAGTCACTAATAACGGATTAGCATTAGTTGAAATGGCAAAAGCCGGATTAGGTATTGTCAACTTACCGGGATTTTTAGTCAATGAGGCTCTCCTCTCAGGAGAATTAGTAGAAATTTTATCGGGATATAAACAAAAATCGCCGGAAATTTATGTAGTTTATCCACATCGACGACACCTTGCTGCAAAAGTCAGAGCCTTTATTGATTTTTTAAGCAGCTTAGGATTATGCTCTGATATCACAGATTAAAAAAGCCGCCAATTTAACCACTTCTAAAGTGCGGTCAATTTTCAAGATATTTTAGGTGTTATATCGCAACGGTAATAAAGCAAATTCACTAAGAATTAAATACTAAGAAAATGTAAGCCCAAGCTCTAAACTGCGCTTGGGCACCTCTGCTCTTTGCTGACAAAACTACTCGTCTATGTTTTATTCATATTTACCACACTGTAATTCTATAAAAAAAAATGCAACCACGAGGGTTGCATTTTTGTGTTAAGGAAGAGTAAAGATTACTCTTATATCAGGATTACCATTGGTAACCTACTCCGACACCACCGGAATAATGACCTTCAGAGTTAGCCGTACCAGTTAATTTCAAGACTAATTTACCATTATCACTGGCTCTTGAGTAACCTACGGCAAGGGCTGAAGCACCACTATATCCGCCGGCAGCCGCAGCTACCATAGATTTGCCCGGCATAAACACTTGAGGTAATGATGAAGCCGCCGCTGCATTCGCACCAATACCACGGACACGTCTATCTAATTTGTCAACTTTATTGTTCACATTGTAGATATCTCCGCTAATTTGATCTAATTGCGCTTTGTTCACTGCATCGGTAGGTTTAACACCCGGTGCGACATTACTAATCACCTTATTACCCGCATCAATACCGGTATTTGTAATACTTGGACCGTCTTTAATACTTAATCCACCGTTATTGATAGAAGTATCGCCGATAGTCAAACTACCATTTTTACCAAGATTAATATCTTTTGCCAATTTCACGGAAAGTGTTCCTTTACCATCAGAAACTACCCCGATATTCGGGTTATCCGATAATTTAGTGGTATCTGTTTGACCGCCAACAACATGAACTCGGCTATTGAGTTTCTGTTTAGACACTGTACCGCTGTCTCCCATAAACTCTAAACCATCGTTTAAGGTTGCAACTTCTTCTTTAGTACCGTCTTTCTTCTCATACTCAATACGGGTTTTGCTTTCACCATTTTTACCGTCATTGCCATCTAGGCCTTTGGCACCGTCTTTCACTCTAATGTTAGCAGACACACCATCTTTGCCGTCAGCACCTTTCGGTCCGTTTAAACCGATTGAACCATCTTTACCGTTAATCACAACAGAAGAACCGTCTTTACCGTTGACACCGATTGAACCATCAACACCGTCTTTGCCTGGTTGACCGTTTTTACCCGGTTCACCTTTCTCACCAATAACAAGATTGTTACCTGTTGAGATTTCATAGCCGTTATCGATTTGTTTCACCACAATGTTATTACCTTGATTTAAAGTAAAGGTTTCATTGTTGTTAATACGTTTATCAGTTGCGACATCTGTGCCGTTAGTCGCTAAGTTGAAGCCACTATTTGCGATTGATGTATAAAGCTGACTACCGTTTACCGCTTGTTTGCTAGTCGGGCTAATATCACCATCTGCAACATTGTTAATCACTTTATTGCCAGCATCAATGCCGTTTTTCGTGATAGACGGACCATCCTTAATAGTAACACCATTGTTATCAATCGTGGTATTACCCATAGTTAAGTTTCCATCTTTCAGCGTAGTTCCACCAATCGTTACACTTCCGTCTTTGGTTAGATTTAGATCTTTATTCAAGCTCACTGCAAAATCTTTACCGCCAGATGAGTTAGTTCCGTTCCCAACAACCTTAACGTTACTATCTCCTGCACTAACACTTTCTTCTTTCGCAATTTGTTTTTTCATTTCCTCGGAAAGATCGATTTCATAGGTCGTCGTAAAGTTAGTTGCATCACGAGTTCCCTTAACTGTTACGCTATCGGACCCTTTAACAACAGATTTCTCTGCGTTTACCGTGTAAATAGATTGTCCGTTTTTACCGGTTGCATGAGTAATATTTACGTTCTTACCTTCTGTAATTTCGGTCTTCGCTGCAGCCATACTTGCATTTAACTGACCAAGATTCACCGCATCCGTCGCATTCGTACCGTTTGCTACATTAGTAATTTTCTTACTACCCGCATCAATTCCGTCAATAGTTACACTTGGTCCGCCGTTAATGGTTAACCCTTTATCATTAAGCGTGCTATTGCCGATCGTTACGCTACCGTCTTTGGTAAGGTTCAGGTTTTTACTCAATTTAACGGATAAATTGCCGTTTTCATTGGTAACACCGATATTATCGTTAGTAAGTTTCGTAGTATCTGTTACACCGCCAGTAATATTTAAGGTTTCACCCAGTTTTTTCGCAATTTCTTGACCGTTGTCGCCCTTGAATTTCAAGCCGTCGTCTTTAGTCGCAATTTCACGAACTGTAGTTGTACCATCTTTATTGGTTGTATTATAAACCAAACGTTCGATACCTTTACCACCTTTATCTTCAGCATCTAATGTACCGGTTCCGTTAGTTACCGTAATATTCACCGAAGCGCCATTTTTACCGTCCGCACCTCTAGGTCCGGTTAAGCCGATTGACCCGTCTTTACCGTTTAATACAACAGATGCACCGTCTTTACCGTTTACGCCTAATGTACCGTCAACACCATCTTTACCATCTTTACCGATTGTGATGTTGTTTGAAGTAGCAATTTCATAACCGTTTGCGATTTGTTTAATCACAATGTTATTACCAGCATTTAAGTTGAAGGTTTCGTTATTAGTTAAACGTTTATCTTCATTGCTTAAACCTTTCGCTTCTTCCGCTACACCGTTAGTACCATCCACTTTCGCCGATTTTAAGGTAAATCCGACCGCACTTAATGTGGTGTTGGTAATATCTTTTGTTGCATTTTTCAAGTCGCCTACATTGACAACATTCTTCAAGGCATCACCACTTAAGTTAT
>MLAA01000048.1 GCA_001998905.1 Rodentibacter caecimuris
TATTGGTTGTGTTGTAAACCAAACGTTCAATACCTTTTCCACCTTTATTATCAGGATCTAAAGTTCCGGTACCGTTAGTAACAGTAATATTGGCAGAAGCACCATCTTTACCTTTTAATCCGATCGAGCCGTCTTTACCATTTAATACAACAGCTGAACCATCTTTGCCTTTTACGCCAATAGTACCGTCAACACCATCTTTACCATCTTTTCCGACGGTAATATTAGTAAATGTAACGTTTTCAGCCGTTGCAACTTCATAACCGTCATTGATTTGTTTAATAACAATGTTATTACCGGCATTTAAATTAAAGGTTTCGTTATTCGTTAGACGTTTACCTGCATCATTTAAATCATTGGCTTGAGACACCACGCCATTCGTGCCACTAACATTAGCAGATTTTAAGTTAAATCCGACTCCACCTAATGTTGCATTACTAATATTTTTAGTCGCATTTTGTAAATCGCCAACGTTTACAACATTGTTTAAATCATTGCCTGTAACATTATTTAATACATCGTTAAAGGTTTGACCGCTTGGAATAGCTGTACCATTAGGTAACACACCACTATCCACATTAGTAATTAATACTGGTGCAGAAGCATTACCCCCAACAAATTTCACCTTGTTTGTCGGTTCATTTGTTAAATTACCATTCTTATCAACATAGCTGTTTGTGGTATTAAAGGTAACGTTGGTTGTACCCGTAGTACTGTTATAGTCTGCTTTAACTGATACACCGGTACCGTTGTTAAAGTTAACTGTATTACCGTGGGTAACAAAATCAACTGCTTGACCGTTATTTTGTAAGTTCCAACCTGCATTTAACACATCGCCAACAGTCGCTGCGTTGTTTTTCTTATCCTCATAATTTGTCGTATTCGGATTAGATGTCGTTGTGTTAGTAACATTATCCAAATTACCTTTTACATTGGTAATTGTAGTATTACCTGCATTGAAACCGTCTTTGTTAATTGTTAAATTGCCAATTGTTACACTGCCGTTTTCTGTTAAGTTCAGATCTTTAGCTAATTTAACTGTTAAGTTTCCGCCTTTAGTGATAACACCAATATTATTATCAGTTAGCGCATCTTTATTCGCGCCACCGGTAATATTTAAGGTCGAACCTAATTTTTTCGCGATTTCTTCACCATGGTCGCCTTTGAATTTCAAACCGTCATCTTTAGTTGCGATTTCACGAGTTGTAGTAGAGCCGTCTTTATTGGTAGTGTTGTAAACCAATCGAGTGATCCCGTCTCCACCATTAGTTGCATTATCTAAGGTACCACTACCGTTTGCCACGCTAATATTAGCAGAAGCGTTTTTACCGTCAGTGCCTTTTGGTCCGGTTAAACCGATTGAACCATCTTTACCGTTGATCACTACTCCGGTTCCATTTTGGCCGTTTATGCCAATCACACCGTCTTTGCCGTCTTTCCCTACAGTAACGTTGGTAAAGCTTACATTTTCAGCCGTTGCAATTTCATAGCCGTTATCAATTTGCTTCACCAAAATATTGGTGCTTTGATTTAAGTTAAAGGTTTCATTACTATTAATACGTTTGTCTTGAGCATTTGTTGCATCACCATTGGTTGCTAAATTGAACCCAGAATTTGCAATAGCAGTATAAAGTTGACCGCCATTAATAGCTTCTTTACTACCGTTAGAAATATTACCGTCAGCAACATTGGTAATTTTCTTATTACCCGCATCAATACCGTCGATTGTAATATTCGGTCCACCATTAATGGTTAAACCTTTATCATTAACTGTTGTATTACCAATAGTAACACTACCGTCTTTAGTCAGATTCAACGTATTATTTAGATTAACTTTCAGTTTACCGTCGTTAATGGTGGTATTGATATTGCTATTACCGCCCACAACTTCGATAGCATTACCTAATTGATGAGTAACATTATTGCCATCATCCGCTTTTAAACCAAAACCTTTACGCGCTTTATCAATCGCATCTGTTGCATTAGCATCTAAACCAACAGTAATATTATTTCCACTAACTGCTGTAGTAGTATAATTAGTTCCAATAATATCAAAACGTCCACCATTAGTAATATTTAAACCTGCCGCGGTATTATTTTGATCGGCACCTACGGTAAAGTTTTGAATCGCATTATTGATTTTATTTTTGGTTGTATCAGCTAAATCAAAGGCTACTTGACCATTACTTACATTCGTTACGATATCTGTTGAACCTTTAAAAGTAACCGCATCGGATAGTTTATTTTCACCCTCTGTATTATTGTCACCTTTATATTTTAATTTCACATCGTTTGCAACTTTGGTCATATTTACAGACAAATCATAATTTTTTGGATTTGTCCCTGTACCATTCACCGTAACACTACCGTCTGTCGAATTAACCGTTGTACGACCCTCATCAACATATTTCTTGGTTGTCGCATCATTATCAGAAACAGGCGCTCCGACATTAGTAATGTTATTACCACCAAAATCAACTTTTCCACCAGATCTAACAGTTAAACTGCCAGTATCTACGGAAGTAAAGTTAGGAGTTAATGAAGTAGCAATAGTCACTTTTTTACCAGCCTGAGTGATATTAATATTATCGCCCGCATCAATAGTAACCATATCCCCCATAGCAACTTTTGCCGTAGTTGTATTAGTAACATTACCTGTACCGGATTTAGAGGTAGTAATGTTCCAACCTTTAGCTACTTCATTGCTGATATTAGTTACATTTTGGTTAGTTGCATAAAGCTGACTACCATTTATCGCATCTTTACTGGTATTAGAAATATTGCCTTCAGAGACATTCGTAATTTTCTTATTACCCGCATCAATACCGTCCTTAACAACTTTAGGACCACCTTTAATTGTTAAACCTGTGCTGTTTAAGGTGCTATCGCCAATAGTTACACTACCTGCGTCAGTTAAATTTAAGTTATTATTTAAGTTGATTTTAACTTTATCACTCTCTACGAGAGTATTAATGTTTGAATTGTTACCTTCAATTTGAATTGTATTGCCAACTTTCTTACTAACATTACCGTTTTGAGTTGTTAAACCAAAAGTAGCATTATTGCCTAAATCAAAAGAAACAGTACCATTCTCCGCTTTAGTCGTAATTAAATCAGAACCTTTGAAATTAAGTTCTTCACTGAGCTTATTCGTACCGTTCCCAGTATCACCTTTATATTTAATATTTTGCGCAACATTACTGACATTAACGGATAAATCATAAGTCCTATTTGGTCCATTCGATTCTGTAATCTTTACAGTACCATCATTGGAAGTAACTTTTGTACGACCGTCGTCAACATATTTCTTAGTTGTCGCATCTGTATTATTCGTTGGTGCACCAATATTTGTTAATACATTACCACCAAAGTCAACTTTACCACTTGGTCTAACTGTTAAACCACCAGTGCTCACAGAAGTAAAATTAGGGGTTGAAGAAGTAGCAATCGTGACTTTTTTACCGGCTTGAGTAATATTGATATTGTCTCCCGCATCGATCGTAACCGTCTCGCCCATTGCAACTTTTGACGTGCTTGTATTGCTAACATTACCCGTACCAGATTTAGACGTCGTAATATTCCAGCCTTTTGCGACTTCATTATTTAAATTTGTAACATTTTGATTGGTTGCGTAAAGTTGGCTACCATTTACTGCGTCTTTACTATTAGCATCTACCGTACCATTAGACACATTGGTAATTTTCTTATTACCAGCGTTAATTCCAGCACTTGTTACGCTTGGACCGTTGTTAATAGTTAAACCTGTATTGTTTAAATTTACATCACCTAATTTAACATTCCCAGCATTACCCAAGTCTAAACTATTATTTAAATTGATTTTAATTTTACCATCAGCGACAGTAGTATTAATATTACTGTTACCTCCGATAACCTCAACATATTCACCTAACTTTTTATTGACAGTTTGACTATCTTGTGCCTTTAAGCCAAAACCTTTTTCTATATTTTTAGTGTTATTACTAATGTTCTGAGTATTTTGGGTAATATTTTGAGCGTTATTAGTAATATTTGTTTTATTTTTCTCGACTTGCTCAATCGCATCCTTAGTTTTATTTGTTAAATCGACTTTGATATTTCTACCATCAACTTCTGTGGTCAAATAGGTTTCATTTCCACTGATAATATCAAAATGGTTTTTGTCAGCATCTTTATTTACTGTAATATTGCTATTTTGCTTACCGGCTCCGAGGGTGAAATTTGAAAGTCCACCATTACCACCACTCACATTACCTAATGCTTCAACTACGGCATACAATTGTGAACCATTAATTGCATCAGTTGAGTCTGCAGCAATACGACCAGAACCTACGTTCTGAATCTGACGAGTTTTATATTGATTACCACCACCTACAGATAAAATTGCAGAGTTAGAATCTGATATACCTGCAAAAGAATAATTATTACCGCCAATAGTAATTTGCTTATGCTCATTTCCGGTATTCGCTCCACTAGCAATAGAATAAGCCCCTAAAGCGATACTTCCATCTTTTGCGCCTCTACTATTTTCCACTTTTGCTTCATAACCTATTGCAATTGCGTTTCTTGCGTTTTTTACTTTTACACCGCCACCGATACCAATAGAATGAGAAACTGAACTAGCCCTATTACGATTAGTACTTGGTGAGTCCTCAGCCCCAGTCCCCATATCGACACCTCTAGCAGTAGGGTCTCTTTCACCTATACCAATAGAATCCCATGCAGTTGTATTCCTAGCGGCATAGCTAGATACAGATACCCCTAAAACTAAAAATGCCAAAGATATTTTACTTAAGAAAAATGTCTTTGTTTCTTTCTCTGATTCAGCTGTATCTCGTTCATCCTGACTGAACGAAGCTGATTTACAATACCCTTTAGCTAACTCAGATACGGCGACCCAAGCACCAAGAGATTGATTCCAAATTACTTTAAAAATTTTATTCATATAAAAAATTCCTTAACACATTAAAATTAAAATTACTTCCAGATATAAAAAAGCACTGCATTCTACATCTTTTCATATTTTTTAATAAGCATATTTTTGTAAGACAAATGTAAACTTCGCCCTCAAAAAAAAAAAAAAAAAAAAAAAAAAAAAAA
>MLAA01000049.1 GCA_001998905.1 Rodentibacter caecimuris
TATTGGTTGTGTTGTAAACTAAACGTTCAATACCCTCTTTACCCTTACCAGTTTTATCTAATGTACCTGTTCCATTGATTACGGTAATGTTAGCAGAAGCACTCTTACCATCAGCGCCTTTAGGTCCGGTTAACCCAATAGAGCCGTCTTTACCATTAATCACTACGCCAGTTCCATTTTGACCGTTTACGCCAATCACACCATCTTTGCCGTCTTTACCTACAGTAACATTGGTAAAGCTTACATTTTCAGCCGTTGCGATTTCATAGCCATTATCAATTTGTTTCACCAGAATGTTGGTACTTTGATTCAGGTTAAAGGTTTCATTATGATTGATACGTTTATCCGTTCCAGTTACTTCTCCGTTAGTCGTAAGGTTAAAACCAGAATTTGTAATCGCAGTGTAAAGCTGACCTCCATTAATAGCTTCTTTACTACCGTTAGAAATATTACCGTCAGCAACATTGGTAATTTTCTTACTACCTGCATCAATACCGTCAATAGTAATATTCGGTCCACCATTAATGGTTAAACCTTTATCATTAACTGTCGTATTGCCAATAGTAACACTACCGTCTTTAGTCAAGTTTAAATCTTTAGCTAATTTAACCGTTAAGTTACCGTTTTTATTAGTAACTCCGATATTGTTATCGGTTAATTTTGCTTCTTCACTAACGCCACCAGTAATATTGAGAGTTTCACCTAATTTCTTCGCGATTTCTTCACCATTGTCGCCTTTGAATTTCAAGCCGTCATCTTTGGTTGCGATTTCACGGGTTGTGGTTGTACCGTCTTTATTGGTTGTGTTGTAAACCAAACGTTCAATACCCTCTTTACCCTTACCAGTTTCATCTAACGTACCTGTTCCATTAGCTACGGTAATGTTGATTGAAGCACTCTTACCATCAGCGCCTTTAGGTCCGGTTAACCCAATAGAGCCGTCTTTACCGTTAATTACAACAGATGCACCGTCTTTACCGTTTACGCCGATTGTACCGTCAACGCCATCTTTACCATTTTTGCCTGCTTGACCGACTGTGATGTTATTTGAGGTCGCAATCTCATAACCGTTTGCAATTTGTTTGACAACAATGTTATTACCCGCATCTAATGTAAAGGTTTCATTGTTCGTCAACTGTTTGTCATTATCGGATAAATTATCAGCAACTGTAGAATTACCATTAGTATCAGCTACTGCTTTCGTTGTTAAATTGAATTTAACACCGCTTAATGTTGTGTTAGTGATATCTTTTGTCGCATTTTGTAAATCACCGACATTGACTGCATTTTTCAACGCATCACCACTTAAGTTAT
>MLAA01000005.1 GCA_001998905.1 Rodentibacter caecimuris
ACACTGCCGGATTTTAAATTTATTTTTTTAGTTTATTTTATCTAGTGAATTAAAAAAATAAATTATTTGGCAATAATAGTGCAATAGGCCCACCTGATTCCATGCCGAACTCAGAAGTGAAATATTGTAACGCCGATGGTAGTGTGGGGATTCCCCATGTGAGAGTAGGACATTGCCAATCTCTAATTATACGGAGTGGTAGTTCAGCTGGTTAGAATACCTGCCTGTCACGCAGGGGGTCGCGGGTTCGAGTCCCGTCCATTCCGCCAACCTATTTATTCTATCATAGGGGCGTAGTTCAATTGGTAGAGCACCGGTCTCCAAAACCGGGTGTTGGGAGTTCGAGCCTCTCCGCCCCTGCCATTCTAAAGTCTTTGTTTTCAATAATTTACTGAATTATAGAAATTATCCTTAGAAAATTCATAGTCTTATTGTGCTGTAAATATAACTCTATTGAGGAATAGGAATTTAACTATATATTCTGTTTAATGCGTGCGTAGTTAGTTCTTAACTTAAATGCTAAATCGGCAGAATATTTTCTTTTTATTAAATTTAAACTATTTGTAGTGATCGCTAGCTAACCCAATAGCACTTCTTAAGTTAAAGTTGGGTCAATGCTTGTAGCCTATGTGGGCTCTATAAAATATAGATCATCCCATAATTTCTTATATTGCTATTGTTATCGTTTGATTAGAAGTAAAGGTGTATCTCTTTTTTATTTCAATTTAAAACGACTAAACTAATGCTCTACTGGAATATATGTCAGCAATTTACACAACTGCGACTCATACTTTGAGTTACACTATTTGGTAAAAGTAGGTTTCCATAAATAAGCTTTGCTTTGATTAAAATAACTTCCTAGATGTTTTTTATATTTGGTACTATGAGACATAGGAAAATCAGTAATCAACCGTTTGTCTAAATTAACTTCTACTATTAATAACTATTGCTCATTTACTTTAATATAATACTGTAGTACTCAATTAGTAAGGAATTCATGATTCTCTCGCTTTATTCGTATTTTTCCACTTTTGTGAATATTTGCTGCACAAATCTTGTTAATTTATCAATATTCAAATTAAATGCAAATTGACAAAATTTCTGTGTCTTTAGAATAAAGCTGTAAAGCATATAACTCCGACTTAGGATAAATAGCAGGTTAATTTCAAAGGAAAGTTTGGTCAGTTTTGTGGAATAAAATATAAGTTTAGTTACAATGATCATACTTTTAGTATGGATATGGTTTACATTTCTATTCGTTATGCCGATAGGAATAGATTGCTTTTTCAAGGAGTCAATGCTATTTAGGGGTATCCCATATTTTTATGTAAACAGGTGTGATATTTGATTTCAAACAAGACATAGCTATCACAAGGAGATGATTAATTCAAACTAGACAATACCTGGTCGGCTTATGGGAAATTGCGATTATCTCTACTTTGTGGTGGAATATAAAGATGATACGACAACCAAAAATTTTTTGGCTATCTAAGCCGTTTATTCTAGAATCGGAAAATTATCTTTATATGATTTTACACTTGTAAGCTGGTCTTACTATGTATATGTGCGGAATATATTAATTTTTTATATTATCAAACGCTTACATTCTATATAGTAGAAGCAGTTTTCCATAAAAATTGATATTTAGTTAACGTAAAATATGTCTTTAAATGGTTGCATAAAGATAAATTATTATATTTTCTCTGTTTCTTCAAAACGCCAAATGTGGAAATTTTTCCTGCTCTTTTTTCTTACTTATATAATGAGTGCTGAAATATTTTTATCAAGTTCAGATTTATTCTTTACAACCTAATGTAATTTAATAGTTAGTGATAGGTGATAATAAGTTTATCGTATTCAACCCTTTTGTATAAAATTCGGCAGTATATTTTGGCGTAATCTAAAAAATTTTGCCTCTTTAGATAAACTTCAGTACTCTCTCTAAGAGGCAAGTTGTTTATTAATACTTAATTTTAAGTGGAACTACAAAATTTCTAACAGTTCGACTTCAAAAATTAGTGTGGCAAAAGGAGGAATTGAGGCACCAGCTCCACGTTCTCCATAAGCCAATGAATATGGAATTACTAAGCGCCATTTAGAACCCACAGGCATCATAGAAAGTGCTTCAACCCAGCCAGCAATCACACCATTTACTGGAAATTCTGCTGGTTGACCGCGTTTTACCGAACTATCAAAAACAGTACCGTCAATTAATGTTCCTGTATAGTGTACACGTACTTTATCTTGATGATTTGGAACCGCCCCATTACCTTCCGTAAGAACTTCGTATTGCAAACCTGAGTTTGTAATTTTCACTCCATCTTTTTGAGCATTTTTTGTAAGATATTGATTTCCTTCTTCTTTTACTTTTTCAAATTGAATTTTGGCTTGTTCGGCAGCTTGTTGCTGCAGTTGATGTAACGCTTGGCTGACGTCATTTAAGTCTAATATCGGTGGATTTTGATTCAGCGCATCGTAAATTCCCTTCGCTACGGCTTCTGCTTTTACTGCAAGTTGGCTGTCGATTAATTGTTGACCGATTTGTAAGCCAATGCCGTAACTACCTTTAGCAGAAATATCGTCTAATGTAATTTGTTGAAAAAATGTTGCTGTCATTGTTTTTCCTTGTTGATTGAAAATTATTTTTTGGAGCCTAATAACTCACCCATTCGTACGGGGATTCCTACAGCTAAGTAGTCTGCTAATTGGATTTTATCCTTTTGAAATAAGTTGATAACGGTGGAGCCTAATTGAAAGGCCCCCATTTCTTCACCTTTTGATAATTTAACCGTATTTTCCCCTTCATATGTCCATGTCTTGATTTCATTAGTACGAGGTGAATTGATGATTCCTGCCCAAGTAGTGTTTATACTTGCAGTAATGGTTGCTCCTACTAGAATTTGTATCATTGTGCCGAATTCAGTGTCAAAAACACAAATAACTCGCTCGTTACGAGCGAAGAGATTCGGAATATGCTCGGCTAAAAACGGGTTGACAGAAAATAAATCACCCGGGACATAGATCATTTTACGCAATGTTCCATCGCAGGGCATATGTACCCGATGATAGTCGGTAGGTGATAAATAAGTTGTGATAAATTCTCCATTTTTGAATTGTTCTATTAATGTTTGATCGTTAGCTAATAAATCTTTCAAACGAAAATAATGCCCCTTAGCTTGTAAGAGTAGAGTGTTATCAATATCTCCTAGTTGGCTAATACGACCGTCTGCTGGTAAGCAAACCCCTTGCGGGTTTTGATTAATCGGCCGAGCATTTGGTTTTAATGGACGGGTGAAAAATTCATTAAAACTTTCGTAGTCGGAGAATTTTTCTTTTTCTGCAATGCTCATATCAACATGATATTTTTTAGCAAAGGCTAAAATGGCAACGTGTGTGATTTTCCCCCATTTCTGTTTAGCAAACCACCCGGCCAAACGGGTGAAATAAAGCTGTGGCATCACATACTGAAAAGCAATTTTAATGCGTTGCCAATAAGAAAATTGTTTTATCATTTTATAAACCTATTATTGAATAAAAGTGAGGGAATTATAGCAATTTTTCAATACCTACCCAATTTTTAATTAGTGTACTTTGGTTAGTATTCACTTTTACTTTTCACACTTACTTAAAGTGCGGTCAATTTTAATCATATTTTGATCTTTTCGTATGCATTATTTACTTAGAAATTAATCTCGACTTCTACTGACATTCCGGGTGAGAGTCGCTCTAAGTCGGATTGTGGGCTTTCCAGAATAATTTTAACCGCAATTCTCTGGGCAATTTTGACGAAGTTACCTGAACCACTATCTGCTCTAATGACACTGAATTCCGCTCCTGTTGCTGGAGCGATGTCAGTAACTTTTCCTTGGAATTTTTGCCCGTCGAGTGCATCGACACTTATGGTTGCTTTTTGTCCTACTTTAATTGATTTTATGTCGGTCTCTTTAAAATTAGCTATGATCCAACGTTGATGTGGAACAAGGTACATTAATTGGCTACCAGATGAAACAAATTGTCCATTTTTTACGCCTATTTCGTTTAACTTACCTGATTCAGGTGCAAAAATAGTGCAATTATCTAGCTCTTGTTGAGCTAATTCTAGTGTTGCTTTGGCATTTTCAACTGCACCAATTAGGCTTTTTTCATCCGCATCCAAGTTAATGATATCTTGTTTAGCAATTTGATACTGTGCTTCACTTTGGACTAAATTCGCTTGTGCTTGTGTTAGATTTGCAATTGCTTGGTCTCGTTCTCGTTTAGACGCTGATTCTGTTTTAACTAAAGTATTCAGACGTTGCATTTCGGTACTGGCACGAGCTAATTGTGCTTTTGCATTTTCAATGGCGGCTTGACGAGAAGTTAATGTCGATTGAGCGGAATTACGGGTTTGTGGCAAATGTGCAAGGGCGGCTTCTTGTACTTTTAGATTCGCTTTTGCTTGTGCAACTTTAGCCTGATAAGGGGTCGAATCAATACTAACTAAAGGTTGTCCCTGTTTAACTTGGGCAAAGTCCTGTACTAGTACTTCTTGCACATATCCGCTTACTTTAGGACTTAATAATGTAATTTTACCACGAACATAAGCATTATTCGTGTGTACACTGTGCATACCAAAAGGTGGTAAACGCCATGTATACAAAACGACAAGAACGCTAATAACGATTGTAATGATAAAAAGTGCGGTAGTCTTTTTGCTATTTTTAGGATTCCATTGGGTTGGAGTTTGGGAAGCTGTTTCATTATTTTTCATATGTTTCCTTACTTTGCGGATCTTGACATTAAAACTGCCAATTCATTTTGTAAAATAATTATGCCTTGTTGTTTACGCCAATACCATGCAGCCAAACAATAAAGGAATGTGATGGTTGCTATTGTGCCGATTAACATAAATAAATCATTATAAGCCAGTACCGTAGCCTCGGTTGTAGCTTGTGTGGTTAATATGCTATTTGCTTGTATTTGCTGGATTATTCCATCAGAATTAAATGGGGAAAACTGTTGTGCTAGTTGTTGTAACTGGGCGCTAACATTAGGATCTGTCAGTGTCAAATGATGACTAATATTAGCCAGATGCGCTTTTGTTCGGTAGGTTAGAAAAGCACTGAAAATAGCAGCACCAGCAAGCCCGCCCAAACTTTGTGATAAACCAAATACAGCGGAGTAACTCATCATATGATTGGTACTTTTTGATAAAGCTCTCACCATTCCCTCTAATGCAGTCGGACCAAAAAAATAAAGAGTAGAAAAAGCAATAATAGCTTGACTAAAATAAAGCTGATGTGGTCTTGTTTGTAAGCCGACTTGTGTATCAAGGAATGAACCGATTGCAATTCCTAAGAGGGCAATAGCAACAGGACGACGAATATCTTGCATGTTTAAAGTAAGGATACTGGCAATCAACCCGAATAAAGAAGAGAGCAATACAACAACATAAAAAGTAACCATTTGCTCATTATTCATTCCTAATGCAGTCATTAATCCGGCTGCCCCCACACTTTGTTCTGATGTTAGTAAGCGTACAGCTGCACCCATAAGTCCGAATGCAATGATTTGTTTGGTTGAGATCCAATGCCAATCTAGCATAGGTTGACGTCGATTAGCTTCAATACATAATGCTGAACCGATCAGGATAATTGATACGGCTAGCATTATTCCAAGCCATTTTGCTGTCCACCAGACGATCCTACCTTGAACTAAGAAACCGCAAAGCAATGCAATGCCGGTAGCAAATAAAGTAAAACTAATCATATCCAATTTGCTTAATACATTAGTTTTAATTGAAGGTGGAAGTGGTAATTTAATAATTAAGCCTATAGAAAGAATGGTTAACGCAAACTGAAATAGAAAGATATTAGACATGTTCCCATCATTGAATAAGAAGGGGGCCAATATACGGGCTAGAGGAGGGCCTAGCTGCACAATACCTATACCGAGTACAACTCCGGTTAATTTGGCTTTACCGGATAAAGATTGCATAATATAAAATATTGATAGCGTCATCGCACCGCTGCTAGCGATCCCCAAAATACCGCGAGCTAGTAATTCTATAGTGTAGTTATTAAATATTAATTGCAGGAGATTGCTAGATAATAATAAGAGTAAGACAGTACGGATAAATCGGTTTAGACCAAAGTGTTGTCGAATCTTAAAGAATAATATACTCATACAAGCATAGGTCATATAGTAGCTAACTTGAATCCAACCGCTTTGTTCTAGCGTCAGAGAAAATTGACCTTGTGCTTGCGGTAACATAGCAAGCATTAAACCGTTTTGTAAGCCTGCGTTAATTGAAAATAATAATCCGATAAAAAAATATGCTAAACGTCGCCGAAATGAGTGATCTGGTGAAGCCGGGGACCCTGGCATAGTGGGCAATTCATGGGATTTAAAAACATAGCCATTTGATTCTAAAGACATCGCTCTCCCCCTAAAAAGGGGGGAATTATAACAAAAAATCTCAAAATAACAATTTGACTGGATTGATTTAGAGTGATGCTCTTTATATTTTCTTCCCTACATAAATTCACATAAAGATTTAATTCACCTTAAATAAAAGTAACAATTTTCTTTGACTATTTTCTTTACAAAAGGTAATATGCACGCCCTATGCAAAAGGTAAAACTACCCCTAACTACTGATCCCATAAAAGATGCTCAGCGTCGGGTTGATTATGACGGTTATTACTCGGCAAATCAGCTAACACGTTTTATGGAGTCAGTCGGTAAAGTGCTCAGCGATGCACAGGTTACATTATCGTTTTATATTGATCCGCAACAATTAGCAGTAATAAAAGGTCGGGCAAGTATTGAAATTGAGTTGCAATGTCAGCGTTGCAGCGAGCCTTTTATTAAAGTATTGACTTGCGAATTTTGTTATAGCCCTATGGCTAATTTGGATCAAGCCGATGAATTACCGGAAGTTTACGAACCCATTGAATTTAATGAATTTGGGGAAATAGATTTGATTGGTATGGTAGAAGACGAATTAATTCTAGCACTACCGCTTGTGCCAATGCATTCATCTGAACACTGTGAAGTGTCCGTGGCTGAACTGGTTTTTGGTGAATTGCCGGAAGAATCGGCAAAAAAACCGAATCCGTTCGCTGTATTAGCTGATTTAAAGAAAAAGTAAATGTAGGAGTATAGCCAATGGCTGTTCAACAAAACAAAAAATCTCGTTCACGTCGTGATATGCGTCGCTCACATGATGCATTAACAACAGCTGCAGTGTCTGTGGATAAAACAAGTGGCGAAACCCACTTACGCCATCATGTAACTGCTGACGGTTACTACCGTGGACGTAAAGTGATTAATAAGTAAATTTCACTTGGGCTAATCACTTGAGTCGTCTAACTCTAGCGTTAGATGTAATGGGCGGGGACATTGGTCCCCGTGTTACTATCCCTGCTTCTATAAAAGCGTTGGAAAATGACCCAATGCTTTCTTTATTATTATTTGGTGATCATCAACAAATTTCCCCCTTATTGTCCGGTTTATCTAGTCGCTTTCAAGAACGGCTCACCGTTCATCACTGTTCTCGCACAGTTTCTGATAATCGACCGCTTGCCTATATGTTGAAACACAGTAAAGGAACATCAATGCGATTAGCTATTGAAAGCGTCCAAAAAGGTCAGGCACAAGGTTGTGTGAGTGGTGGAAATACTGCGGTATTAATGGGGTTGTCTAAAATTTTGTTGCAGCCCTTGAAAAATATTCAAAGGCCTGCGTTGGTTTCAATAATCCCAACAATCACTGGTGAACATAGTGTAATGTTAGATTTAGGCGCAAATATTGATTGTAGTGCAGATAATCTATATCAATTTGCGTTAATGGGGGCGGTTTTTGCACAAAATAGACTAGATTTAGTTTACCCTAGAGTTGCTTTGTTAAATATTGGCATTGAAGAAATTAAGGGACACCGCTCTATTAGAGAAGCAGCAAATTTACTTGAAAAATCGACCGCACTTAATTATGTTGGTTTTATTGAAGGAGATGCATTACTTAACGGCAGAGCAGATGTTATTGTTTGTGATGGATTTAGCGGAAATATTGCATTAAAAACTCTTGAAGGAGTAGCAAAAAATTTGATTTCGATGTTTAGAGGGAACTCAGCATCAAATAACACCAGTCATATCTGTAAGCATACTTTGGAATGGCTAGCCAAAAAACTTTTTTTTAAAGGAAATTTGCAGCGTTTACAACAAATTCATCCAGACCGATATAATGGCGCATCTTTCATAGGATTAACCGCTGTTGTGGTAAAAAGCCATGGGAGTGCCAACATTGATGCTTTTTCTTATGCAATTGCTGATGCTGCATTGCAAGTTCGTCAGCAGATTCCAGCAAAGATTTTGTGTGGTTTACAACAATATTAATTTCATCTATCCGAGACGATTATGTACAGTAGAATTTTAGCTACCGGTAGTTATATGCCGGCCAAAATAAGAACAAACGCCGATTTAGAAAAAATGGTCGAGACTTCTGATGAATGGATCACAACGCGTTCCGGCATTAAAGAGCGTCGAATCGCTGAAGCTCACGAGACAGTAGCAACAATGGGATTTGAAGCGGCAAAAAAATGTATCGAAAGTGTACGACTTGAACCGAATGAAATTGATTTGGTGTTAGTTGCGACAACAAGCCATTCTCATGCTTATCCTAGTGCAGCTTGTCAGATCCAAGGTATGCTAAATATTGATGATGCAATTTCTTTTGATTTGGCTGCAGCTTGTACAGGCTTTGTTTATGCATTGAGTGTTGCAGACCAATTTATTCGTACAGGAAAAGTGAAGAAGGCTTTAGTGATAGGATCTGATCTTAATTCTCGTAAACTTGATGAGGCTGATCGCAGTACCGTTATTTTATTTGGAGATGGAGCCGGAGCAGTAATTTTAGAAGCAAGTGAACAGGAAGGGATTATTTCCACTCACTTACACTCCAATGCGGATAAGAATGATATCCTGGTTTTACCTCAATCTGAGCGTGGAGTAGAACACTCTGGTTATATTCAAATGCAAGGGAATGAGACCTTTAAATTGGCTGTCCGAGAACTTTCTAATGTTGTTGAAGAAACGTTACAAGCAAATAATCTGGATAAAAAAGAGATCGATTGGTTAGTTCCGCATCAAGCCAATTTACGTATTATTGCAGCGACAGCAAAAAAATTAGAAATGGATATATCTCAAGTAATTGTAACATTGGATCGCTATGGTAATACCAGTGCAGCTACTATTCCGGTAGCGCTTGATGAAGCTGTACGCGATGGACGAATTCAGCGTGGACAACTATTGTTATTAGAAGGATTCGGTGGAGGTTGGACTTGGGGAGCTGCATTAATTCGGTTTTAATTTAGTTAAATAACAGAAAACTTATATTTAAACGAATTATGACTCTCTTATTGCAGATTAGAGACACCTATCATTATTAGCTAGAGGATGCAATATCATCAAAGTGGATAGACAGACGGAGACTAGGTTGCTATTCCCATTTAATAATGAAAGTAGAGTTAGTTAAATTTTGAGACTAATGCTCAATAGGAATTGTCATATAAATTGGAAGAAAATTTTTAGTGGTTAATATATTAATGACATAAAGTATTAATATTGAACAGGTAATACGAGTATTTTTAATCTATATGGAAAAGAATTTTTAATTTAAATAATGGGGCTGATTATGAAAAAATTTGCAATGGTATTTCCCGGGCAAGGTTCTCAAACTGTGGGAATGTTAGCTGAGCTATCAACATCGTTTCCGATTGTTGAACAAACCTTTAATCAAGCATCGGAAGTTTTAGGATACGATTTATGGAAGTTGGTACAGCAAGGTCCGGCGGAAGAATTAAATAAAACATGGCAAACTCAACCAGCACTGTTAGCTGCATCAGTAGCAATTTATCGAGTTTGGCAACAGCAGTATCCGGAAGCTCAACCAATTTTAATGGCGGGTCATAGTTTAGGGGAATATTCTGCTCTAGTTTGTGCAGGAGTAATAAACTTCCAAGATGCTGTGAAATTAGTAGAATTACGCGGTAAATTAATGCAACAGGCTGTGCCGGAAGGTAGTGGAGCAATGTATGCCATTATTGGTTTGGATAATGACGCTATCATCAATGCTTGTAAACAAGCGGAGCAAGGCGAAGTCGTTTCAGCAGTAAACTTTAATTCTCCTGGACAAGTAGTCATTGCAGGTACTAAAGCCGCTGTTGAGCGGGCAGCAGCCCTATGTAAGGAAGCTGGCGCAAAACGCGCATTACCTTTAACTGTCAGTGTTCCATCTCATTGTGCATTAATGAAACCGGCGGCAGATCAGTTATCGGAAGCATTAGGAAATATTTCCTTCCATTCTCCAATTATGCCTGTTATTAATAACGTTGATGTTGAAAAGGCTGGAAAAACTTCTGAAATTTTGACCGCTCTTGTACGTCAACTTTATAGTCCGGTACGTTGGACTGAGACTGTAGAGAAAATGGCTCAAGAGGGTATTGAGGTCTTGATAGAAGTTGGTCCAGGGAAAGTATTAACAGGTCTGACGAGCCGAATTGCAAAAGAATTAAAAGCCGTAGCGGTAAATGATCCTGTATCATTGGAGTCCGCTAAAATATTACTTGATTAAGGAGACAAGATGAAAGGTAAAATTGCACTTGTTACAGGCGCCACTCGTGGTATCGGACGTGCTATCGCAGAAGAATTAGTTGATAAAGGGGCGTTTGTTATTGGAACAGCAACATCTGAAAAAGGGGGAGAAAGTATTTCTGCTTACTTAGGGGAAAATGGCAAAGGGTTAGTGCTTAATGTTGCGGATCCTGCTTCAATTGATGATGTGTTGGCTAAAATTAAAGCTGATTTTGGGGATATTGATATTTTAGTCAACAATGCTGGTATTACCCGTGATAATTTATTGATGCGTATGAAAGATGAGGAGTGGTTTGATATCTTACAGACGAATTTAACCTCTGTTTATTATTTATCAAAGGCAATGCTACGTACTATGATGAAAAAACGCTTTGGGCGCATTGTTACAATTGGTTCGGTTGTAGGCTCATCCGGTAATCCGGGGCAAGCAAACTATTGTGCAGCAAAAGCAGGGTTAATCGGTTTTAGTAAAGCGTTAGCAAAGGAAGTCGCTTCTCGCGGAATTACTGTTAATGTTGTTGCTCCAGGATTTATTGCAACAGATATGACTGAAGTTTTAACGGATGAGCAAAAAGCCGGTATTTTATCTAATGTTCCGGCCGGTCGCTTAGGAGAGGCTAGAGATATTGCTAAAGCGGTAGCTTTTTTAGCATCTGATGATGCCGCGTATATTACAGGTACAACTTTGCATGTGAATGGTGGCTTGTACATGGCATAAGCCGAAAATACATAGCCAAAGGTGAAGGTAAATGTTAGAATTCTGACCGTCTAATCGACTTATATTTATTTGTCGGATTAGCTGTTTAGTCAGTTTTACAGTATGTATTTATATTCTGTTGATTATGGTTTGACCTGACAAAAAGAGGTTGCAACTTATTTTAAAAATACATACACTATGGGGCATTATTTTTATCGCAAACTATAAATAGGAAAAAGCAAAATGAGCATTGAAGAACGCGTAAAAAAAATCATTGTTGAACAATTAGGTGTGAAAGAAGAAGATGTTAAATCTGAAGCGTCTTTCGTTGAAGATCTAGGTGCGGATTCTTTAGATACCGTTGAACTTGTAATGGCTTTAGAGGAAGAGTTTGATATTGAAATTCCTGATGAAGAAGCTGAAAAAATCACAACAGTTCAATCAGCAATCGATTACGTTCAAAATAATCAATAATTTTAATGAGGCGGTTTTAATACCGCCTTAATTCTTCCAGAATTCTTTCTAAATTACTGTACTCTTTCTTATTTCTCTCCTCATATAAATTAATCTTGATAAAAATTTGATCTGGTTCTTATTTTTGTGAATAAATTTTTAGGAATGATTGTATCCTGTATTAAATTAAGTAATATAGCATATCGTTTTTAATAACTAATTTGAGGGGTCTTATATGCTTTATTTGGAGTTTTTATTTTTACTCCTGATGCTTTATATCGGTAGTCGTTTTGGTGGTATTGGATTAGGAGTTATCTCTGGAATCGGTTTGGTAATTGAAGTTTTTATACTTCGTATGCCATTGGGAAAAGCGCCTATCGATGTGATGCTAGTCATTCTTGCGGTAGTAACTTGCGCTTCCGTATTAGAAGCAGCGGGGGGATTAAAATATATGCTGCAAATTGCGGAAAGAATTTTGCGTAGTAATCCTAAGCGAATCACATTACTCGGGCCAATTGTTACTTATTTTATGACCTTTATGTTAGGAACCGGCCACTCTGTTTACTCGGTAATGCCGATTATTGGAGATATTGCGTTAAAAAATAAAATTCGTCCCGAACGTCCGATGGCAGTATCTTCAGTTGCTTCTCAATTAGCGATTACCTCGAGCCCATTATCTGCGGCGATTGCCTATTATTTAACACAAATTACTAAAATTCCTGGTTACGAACATATCACATTATTGAATATTATTTCAGTTACTGTGCCGGCCACTTTTATTGGTACGCTTGCCATGGCATTATATAGTTTACGCCGAGGTAAAGAATTGGAAGATGATCCAGAATATCAACGCCGTTTACAAGATCCTGTTTGGCGGGATCGGATTCTTAATACGACTGCGACATCTTTAAATGATGAATTGCCTCAATCGGCAAAATTATCTGTCTATTTGTTTGTTCTTGCATTAGTTTCAGTTGTTGTTATTGCAATGCTACCGGAAATTCGTACCGTCGGTGTACCCGTTGAAGGTAAGCCCGTAAAACCGATTTCGATGTCTTATATTATTCAAATGATGATGCTCTGCTTTGGGGGGCTTATTTTAATTGCGACTAAAACTAATCCGCAAAATGTACCGAATGGTGTAGTGTTTAAATCAGGAATGGTGGCTTGTGTGGCAATCTTCGGTATTGCCTGGATGAGTGATACATATTTCCAGTATGCAATGCCCGAATTTAGAGCCGCGGTTACTACAATGGTAAGACATTATCCTTGGACATTTGCTTTTGCACTATTTGCAGTCTCTGTTGTTATTAATAGCCAAGCTGCAACTGCTGTAATGATGTTACCGGTTGGCATCAATTTAGGATTACCAGCACCAGTGCTAATTGGTTTGATTCCAGCCACCTATGCTTATTTCTTTATACCAAATTATCCATCAGATATTGCAACTGTCAATTTTGATGTTACCGGTACGACAAAAATCGGAAAATTTTATTTCAACCACAGTTTTATGGTGCCTGGTTTAATTGGCGTAGTTATTGCTTGTTTAGTCGGTTATATGATTGCGCATATGATTATTGTCTAAAAAAGTAAAAAGAGGGGAGAATATAATATTCTCCCTTTTAAATAGCTTGAAAGTGCGGTCAATTTTATGAACGTTTCATTATATCAAAAAACTCTTCGTTAGTTTTTGCAACCATTAGCTTATCAATCAAGAATTCCATCGCCTCAACTTCACCCATTGGGTTAAGAATCTTACGTAAAATCCACATCTTCTGAAGTTCATCTGGTGTCGTGAGTAGATCTTCTTTACGCGTACCTGAACGGTTGAAATCAATTGCAGGGAAGACTCGTTTTTCAGCAATTTTACGGGATAAGTGTAATTCCATATTACCCGTACCTTTGAATTCTTCAAAGATTACTTCATCCATTTTAGAACCTGTATCAACAAGAGCTGTTGCAATAATGGTTAGGCTTCCCCCTTCTTCCACATTACGCGCAGCACCGAAGAAACGTTTAGGACGATGTAGTGCATTGGCGTCAACACCACCGGATAGAATTTTACCGGAAGCAGGTGTTACCGTATTATAAGCACGGGCTAAGCGGGTAATAGAATCTAATAAGATGACTACATCTTTTTTATGTTCAACAGAACGTTTTGCTTTTTCTATTACCATTTCCGCTACTTGAACATGTCGAGCGGCAGGTTCGTCAAAAGTAGATGCAATCACTTCACCTTTTACTGAACGCTGCATTTCAGTTACTTCCTCTGGACGCTCATCAATTAATAATACAATAAGTTCACATTCTGGATAATTATGAGTAATGCTTTGTGCAATATTTTGCAATAGCATTGTTTTCCCTGCTTTTGGAGGTGCTACAATTAAACCGCGTTGACCTTTACCGATTGGTGAGGCTAAATCCAAAATACGAGCGGTTAAATCTTCAGTTGAACCGTTTCCTCGTTCCATTCTTAGACGGGAATTGGCATGTAGCGGAGTTAAGTTTTCAAAGAGGATTTTACTGCGGGAGACTTCAGGCTTGTCATCATTGACTTGATCAACTTTAAGTAAAGCGAAATAGCGTTCACCTTCTTTAGGTGGTCGTATTTTACCTTCAATCTTATCGCCAGTCTGTAAGTTAAAGCGGCGAATCTGACTTGGTGAGACATAAATATCGTCGGGGCCAGCTAAATAAGAACTGTCGGCAGAACGCAGAAAGCCGAAACCGTCGGGAAGAATTTCTAATACACCACCGCCAAAGATATCTTCACCGCTTTTGGCGTGTTGTTTTAAAATAGCAAATACTATGTCTTGTTTACGTAAGCGGGCTAAATTTTCTAAGCCCATTTGATTTTCACCGAGTTCAACAAGTACGGAAACCGGTGTATTTTTTAGTTCTGTAAGATGCATAACTGTTGGGATTTATTAGATTTGATAAAAAATAAAAAATAAAAAATAAAAAATAAAAAAGAAATTGATCGGGTTAAGAGAACCGTTTTGAATGGCGCGTAAATTACCATTAAATTGCTCTTCTGTCTAGTTTTCAGGATAAATTTTTATAAATTTATTGATTTTGTTGCTTACGATATTGCCCCGGTGTTAATTGGTAATATTTTTTAAATGCTTTACCAAAATTAGTTTCTGATTGAAAACCGCAGTTTAGTGCAATGGTTAATATGGCGTGTTGAGATTGTTTAAGAAGTTCGGCCGCTTTTTGTAGCCGAATATGGTTGACAAAATGGTACGGACTGATGCCTATATGCTGATTAAATAAGCGCATTAGTTGAGCCTTGGATAAGTTGGCAATACGACAGAGCGTTTCAATTGTCCAGCCTTGCTCGGGGGTAGCAATAATATTAGATATGACACTATATAGACGTTTATCACGTAGGCCTTTTAACAAACCGCTAAGTTGGGCATTATCTTGTTGTAAATAGGTACGAATTAACAAGGTTAAAAGTACACTTAGTAAGGCATTAATGATACTCGCGGAACCTGATTGGCAGCCTGAGGCTTCCCGTTGTAATAATTCCAATAATGGCTTTAGGAAGACATCTTGCTGATCTAATAAGATGATTTCAGGGAGATTATTAAATAATTCAGACTGCTTCTCATAGGTAAATTCTGCACAAAATAAAGTTAAATCAGGTGTGTTCCCACCGCATTGTTTTAAGGTAAATGCGCCGTTAAGAACTTTCTTTATTTTTGTTGGGCGGCGATAATGGGGTCGATGACTCAATGAATGTCCTAGAGAACGAGGGAAAAACACAACATCACCTGATTTCAGCATTAATGGTTGTTCGATACCGTCAATTTGTAAATATCCACTTCCTTGTGAAACAATATGAACAATCCCATGGCAAATTTGGCGATCGTGGCGGATATACCAAGCATTTTGTAATTGGCATTGAATATTAATGCTACCTGATATTTGAGCAAATTTAATGAGTTTGTCTAGAATATCCATTGAGTTACTTCTTAAGTGGAAATAGGGAGATAACTCCCTATGTTGTATTATATTCGTCCAGTCTCTTTTTTACGTAGAATTCGGTTTGCACATTCTGCTGCAGCGGTTAGCCCTCCGGCCATCATAATAATATCTTTTAAAATCAGACGTCCTGCTGCGGATAAATAGGGGAAGCCGTAGTTAGGTGTTGGTAAATCTCCACCCAAATTCGGTACCCAAGTTTCCGGTGTCGTAATTAGGAATGAAAGTGTAACAATTGACATACCAAAGGTTAATAAACCTCCAATTAAACCAATATTTGCATTCCAAATTCCCAATAAGGTTAACACTCCGATAGTTACGATGACAATGCCTAATCCGTAAGAGAAAGTATAAGTACCGTTTTGCTTATGCCACTCAATATTTTTTTGTACCATTTTCCCTTCAGGGTTTTTATGTAAAACATACTCTTTTACCATTTCACCCTTTTCATTTGGCGCATATTTATGGCTATTATTATAAAAAAAGCTCATAAATGGGCTATTTGATACAAAATGAGCAATGCCATCAGCTTCGTATTGAAAGGCTTTTAAACCGCCAATCCATGCCATAACGATGAAAATAGCAATTCGAATGAAGTTGATAAATTGACGTTGCCAAGGGGCAATAATTTTAGCGACAAACTCAATTAACGTTTGCATAAATGACTCCGATGTAATAGTGATAACTCATGCTAAATTCTAAAACAATTAGAATTAGTGTTATTAGATAAATTGTCTTAATTTATCTGCAAATCTTCTCATTTTGTAAATTGGCAGGGATTTTTAAAATGTTTCACTTATTTAGGGGGAATTGGTAGAATTGGCTGCTTTGAAAACCCTGTATTTTTTGACCGCACTTTAGGTCTATGGATAACGATAAGAGGATTTTATGGCACTTTGGGGTGGGCGTTTTACACAAGCCGCGGACAAACGTTTTAAAGATTTTAATGATTCATTGCGTTTTGACTATCGTTTAGCTGAACAAGATATTGAAGGCTCAATTGGTTGGTCGAAAGCATTAGTAAAAGTGAATGTGTTAACACAAGAGGAGCAGCAACAGTTAGAGCAGGCATTAAATGAATTGTTGATCGAAGTGCGGTCAAATCCGCAAGCGATTTTACAAGACGAAGCAGAAGATATTCACAGCTGGGTGGAAAGTAAACTGATAGATAAAGTGGGCAATCTTGGTAAAAAATTACATACAGGACGTAGCCGTAATGACCAAGTGGCACTCGACATTAAAATGTGGTGTAAACAGCGTGTGCTTGAATTACAAACTTCTATCCGTAATTTACAGTGTCATTTAGTGCAAACAGCGGAAAATACGCAAGATGCTGTGATGCCGGGTTATACGCATTTACAGCGCGCACAGCCTATCACCTTTGCACATTGGTGTATGGCGTATGTAGAAATGTTTGATCGTGATTATACTCGTTTAACAGATGCTCATAAACGTATGAACACTTGCCCATTAGGTAGTGGCGCCTTGGCAGGAACGGCTTACGCTGTAGATCGAGAAACTCTCGCACGAGATCTGGGTTTTGCTTTTGCGACACGCAACAGCTTGGATAGTGTATCGGATCGTGATCATATCGTGGAACTACTTTCTGCCGCATCTCTTAGTATGGCGCACCTTTCTCGTTTTGCGGAAGATATGATTATTTTTAACAGTGGTGAAGCGAATTTTGTGGAATTATCGGATCGTGTTACATCTGGTTCATCTTTAATGCCACAGAAGAAAAACCCTGATGCTTGTGAATTGATTCGTGGTAAGGCCGGTCGTGTAATGGGGGCTTTAACCGCTATGTTGATGACGTTAAAGGGTCTACCTCTTGCTTACAATAAAGATATGCAAGAAGATAAAGAAGGTATTTTTGATGCTCTAGATACTTGGCAAGATTGTGTGGACATGGCAACTTTTGTATTAGATGAATTGAAAGTCAATGTTGAACGTACGCGTGAATCTGCGTTAAAGGGCTATTCAAATGCCACAGAATTAGCGGATTATCTTGTCGCAAAAGGTGTACCGTTCCGTGATTCTCATCACATTGTGGGGGAAACTGTGGTTTATGCGATTGAAAAGGGAAAAGGGCTAGAAGATTTAACGATCCCAGAATTTCGTCAGTTTAGCGAGGTGGTGGGCGATGATGTGTACGATATTCTTTCCCTTCAATCTTGTTTGAATAAGCGTTGTGCGAAAGGGGGCGTTTCGCCATTGCGTGTAGCGGAAGCGATTAAAGAAGCAAAACAGCGTTTTAATTTGTAGTGTTTGATAAATTGATAGTCAATAGCAAATGAATAAAGCCGCTTACTAAATTTATGTAGCGGCTTTGAATCCTAGTTTAACCTTTCTTTCAGATAGCCTTCATAATCAGGAATATCAATTGCGACCGGCTGATTAAATAAGATGGAGCTAATTAGAAAATCAGCTGAAGTTTGATTAATTGCTACCGGAATGTTCCACACTGTTGCTATCCGCATCAATGCTTTTACATCGGGATCGTGAGGGGCTGCGTTCATTGGATCCCAAAAGAAAATCAACATATCAATTTGTTTTTCTGCGATTAGCGCACCGAGTTGTTGATCCCCGCCCATTGGACCACTGAGTAAAGGTTGAATTTGTAATCCGGTTCCTTTTTCTAGTAAATGTCCTGTTGTACCTGTAGCATATAATTTATGGACGTAAAGCGCATTTTGATGTTTATTAACCCAGCTAATTAGGTCCTGTTTACAATTATCATGCGCAACTAAAGCAATTCGTTTACAGGAATTGAGCATACGAGTTGTCTTCTGCATAGTGTTTTTCCTTGATATCCGAATAAATACAAGTGAGTTAAATCGGGATATTAGTCTCTAAAATTGTTAAATTGGAACGGTTGCCCTAATTCGGCGCTTCTAACTAATTGGATTGCACTTTGTAAATCATCACGAGATTTACCGGTTACTCGAACTTGGTCGCCTTGAATTTGAGTTTGAACTTTGAGTTTGGCATCTTTAATGAGTTTTGTTATTTTCTTTGCTATATCTGATTCAATGCCTTGTTTTAGCTTAATTTCTTTACTATAGGTTTTGCCACTGTGTTCGTATTCAGCCGGAATATCCAATGAAGCAGAGTCAATTCCTCGTTTGATACAAGCATTGCGGAAAATATCAATTAATTGCTCAACTTGGAAATCGGATTCGCTGGAAATTTTTATAGTTTCATTCTTTTCGTTGAGCGCTATTTCTGCTTGAACATTGCGGAAATCCCAACGATTAGTTAATTCACGATTGGCATTTTCAACGGCATTACGGATTTCGTGTAAGGTTATTTCTGAAACAATATCGAATGAAGGCATAGTTACTCCTTAATTTTATCATTTGCACTCAACAGACATAAAAGTGCGCTAAAGTCGGCGAAGTTTACCACAATTTGCGCGTGTTGTTGTACTTTCGGTTTTGCGTGTAGCGCAATTCCTAATCCTGCAACCTTCATCATTGCTAAATCATTTGCGCCGTCTCCAATCGCTATCGTATTTTGCAGTGGAATATTATATTGTTTGGCTAACTTTTGTAATGTATTGGCTTTATATTGCGCGTCCACAATATCGCCAATAACTTGTCCGGTTAGTTGGTTATTCGCAATATCTAACTGATTAGAAACAGCAAAATCAAGATGTAATTGTTGTTTTAAGTGATCTGCAAAATAGGTAAAACCACCGGAGGCGATAGCCGTCTTCCAACCATTTTTTTGTAAAATTTCCAAGGTTGTTTGTAGGCCTGGCATTAGTGGTAGATTTGCTCTTACTTGTTGCAAGATAGATTCTGGCGCATTTTTTAAAGTTGCCACTCGCCGACGTAGGCTTTGTTTGAAATCCAGTTCACCACGCATAGCTTGTGCGGTGATTGACGAGACCAATTCGCCTGTTCCTGCCAATTTGGCAATCTCATCAATACATTCGATTTGAATCGCAGTAGAATCCATATCCATGACTAATAAACCGGATTGGGATAATTTAGCGCTGAAATTAAGAGGCGCAATATCAATGAACAGTTCATGAGCAATGGCAATATAATCGGCTTTCCATTCACCTTTCAGTAATATGACAAGATTATTTGTTTCATTCCACACCTCAAAACAGATGAAATTTTGACCGCACTTTTTCTGAAATACTTGTAATTTATTAAGTGTTAATTTAGGCCCGTATAAAATAAAGGGTTTCGTGTCTAAAGGTGTGGGCAAATTGTCTGAGAGTAGAGAGGGAAATGGAGAATATTTTTGTCGAATTTCCATAAGATTTTGAACTGGCATAAAAAATCCTGTAAATTGTGGCGAAAATTTTCAGGCTATTCTAGCCTATTTATGAAATTTGGGGAAATAACGTGATACTAATAAAACGGAAGCTATTAAAATCGTTGATGCTTGTTATCATCATTATTCTAACGGCTGGTGCGTTTAGTGCGATTTTATATGGTGTTAAGCAATTTAAAATAGGGTCTCAATTATCGAGTATTAATCAAGTATCAAATTTATCGCATATTTTAGTTCGTCAACAGGCAAACTTGTTTTCTATGCTATTGGGGGCTGATCCTAAATTATCATTGTTAATTGAAAATCTAGATAATTTCACAAAGGAGGATTTCGTCATTGAGGCTGCAATTTATAATAAGTACGGTGAACTATTGGCCCAAAGTTCTAATGCTGGTAACTTGCGTGAACAACTTGGTTTGGCTCAAACGCAAACTGGAGAAATTATCGAGCAACAAATTGTTGAGCCTATTTATACCAATTCTACCGTTGAAGGTTTCTTAAGAGTTACCTTTGATTCTCGATATGGACAAACCACTCAAAATAAAATTAATCAACTTTTCTATCATTTATATGGTGAGTTAATTATCGTTTTTCTACTCGGTGCATTGGCTGCAAGTTCTATCCATTATTTTCTTGGCCGCTATCGCCGTATTCTACGCCATCATCATTCAATACAAGATGCCCAATCGAGTAAGAAAACTAAGAATACGGCAAGTTTAAATTTTCATCGCCGTCGGCGCCGAGTTTAATCTATTAGGCATTTTTGATGAGTACATTTTGAGCATTGAGATTTCAATTTCTTTTTGTTAGAATGCGCCCGCTTTTTTAGGCGCAATCAATTAGTTCGGATGAAGGTAGCTGGAGAGTGGGGAATAGCCCTCACACCGACGAGGTAAAATCTTTCAGGTGCAATATTATTGCGGGGACTGTTACTGGACGAACCCTTGGAGAGATCCGTAATTAATAAATATGCGGACGCCGAAGGCGCAAAAGAGCGGTCGTTTTTCGATCGTTTTTCAAACGCTCAGGCAAAAGGACAGGGGCAAAAAACAAGACGAGGTTGTTTTATTTCAACCTATCGGATTCTTTTTGTCTCCTTGTGCGAGTTTTTACTCTGTTTTACGAGGAATCAAAATGTCATTAGAGACTATATTATCGGCGATTGATACCTTTATTTGGGGACCGCCGCTACTCATTTTATTATCAGGAACAGGAATTTATTTTACTTTTCGTCTCGGATTTATTCAAATTCGTTATTTACCACGCGCATTACGCTATTTATTTAAACGTACGCAAGACCAAGGTAGTGGCGATGTATCCGCTTTCGCTGCATTAGCTACTGCATTGGCTGCAACTATCGGAACTGGAAATATTGTCGGAGTGGCGACCGCAGTGCAAGCCGGCGGGCCTGGCTCAATATTTTGGATGTGGCTAGTAGCTTTGTTTGGTATGGCAACAAAATATGCCGAATGTTTATTAGCAGTGAAATATCGTGTGCGTGATAAAAACGGCTTTATGGCTGGTGGCCCGATGTATTACATTGAGCAAGGGCTAGGCATTAAATGGTTAGCAAAACTATTTGCGATTTTTGGTGTGTTTGTCGCCTTTCTTGGTATAGGTACTTTTCCACAAGTTAATGCGATTACGCATGCTATGCAAGATACGTTTCATATTCCAATTGAGATTACCGCAGGGATTTTAACTTTACTCGTTGCCATGATCATCTTAGGTGGAGTGAAACGTATTGCAATAGCTTCTTCTATTATCGTTCCTTTTATGGCAGCAACTTATGTGTTGACCTGTTTTATAATTTTATTACTTAATGTGAAGAAAGTTCCAGAAGCAATAACTTTGATTATCCATAGTGCATTTAATCCAACGGCAGCTTTAGGTGGAGTACTCGGTTTTACTGTGATAAAAGCGATTCAGTCTGGTGTAGCAAGAGGTATTTTTTCCAACGAGTCAGGGTTAGGTAGCGCGCCTATAGCCGCCGCAGCAGCGCAAACTAAGGAACCTGTTCGGCAAGGATTAATTTCAATGACCGGCACCTTTTTTGACACTATTATTGTATGCACGATGACTGGTATTGTTCTTGTTATCACTGGCGCGTGGCAGACTCAAAATATTGCCGGCGCTGCGATGACTAATTTTGCTTTTTCACAAGGTTTAGATTCATCAATAGGTGCAACAATTGTTACTATAGGTCTGTTGTTTTTTGCATTTACCACTATTTTGGGTTGGTGTTATTATGGGGAGCGTTGTTTTGTGTATTTAGCCGGTATTCGAGGCATTAAGATCTACCGCTTAATTTATATTGTTTTAGTTGCTATCGGCTCTTTCTTACCGTTAAATTTAATTTGGATCCTAGCGGATATTGTAAACGGATTAATGGCCTTCCCTAATTTAATGGCATTAATTGGCTTACGCAACGTCGTGATTGAGGAAACGAGAGACTATTTTGCACGTTTGAAGATTTATCATAAATATCTTGATGGCGTCACATGAGCCATTTTGAAATGCAGTATAAAGTTGATGTTTAATGGAAAACGTTAATATGGTTTACCATGCCATGTTTAAATGATCATATTTAGTTTGGGGCTCGAGATATTGAGCCTCTATTTTTAGTTAAACAGATAATTTTCTATAATCTATAATAAAAAGGTCTGTTTCAACAGAATTACACTTTCCCCTGGAAACACTTTCCTTTATTTCTCGTTTGGCATTTTGATCAATATTTGTTGATTTTCAGTGCTATATATGTGTTTTGCTATATTCTGAGGTGTAACACTGTCGGTTATTGAGTGAATATCACTTAAATAACTCGGATTATGAAATGGATTCTTCGTAAATCAAATATTTAAGCGGATTTTACTGACTTTTCCAATTATTGGAAATAGTATTTAACAAGATTCATCTCTTCTCACTTATCGTTCTAGAAATCCCATCTGAAAACGTGATTAATAAGTTATCAGTCTCAACTTAGCTACTAATGATTTTTAAGCCAATTTCTTTCGATGATATTTCTCCTATTAATACTTAGATTGTTGGGAAAATTCATAAAAGAATGACTAAATTTAAATAAGACAAGATTTAGAATATTTTGCCCTATTGCTATGGGGAATGTTTATTTTTAAGGACAAAAAATAAATGATATGGACGTTTAGTATGATTTATTTGAAAAACAACGCTGTTTAAATTGATTTAAATTGATCTACATCTAAGAACTAAAATAAGTTTTTATTTAACATTGCATCTTTTATTTATGTGTGGGGACGCAATGAATACATTTAATAAGAGCTCTTGCTTTTCTGAGATCGGAAAATTACTGTTATTGCTTTTTGTTATCTTACCGTTAGGTATGACAATCTGTGTTGGAGTTTATGGTTTTATAGTTTGGCTTTTACAAATATTTGTCATTGGTTTGCCGAGTGCATAAATTTTATTTTTATTCGGAGAGAAAACAATGAAGAATAAACTCAAGGCTTTTTTTCTAAAGCCTGCTAATCGTATAGGAATGGGAGTGTTAGTTACGCTCGGATTTATTGCTGGGGCAATTAGTTGGCAGCAGTTTAATAATGTGATGGACATCACTAGCACTGAAGAATTTTGTGTAAATTGTCACTCAATGCAAACTCCCCTTGAAGAATTAAAACAAACAGTACATTGGAAAAATAATAGTGGTGTGCGGGCAACTTGCTCAAACTGCCACCTTCCACACGATAAAACCGATAAATTTGCAAGAAAAATGCAAGCGAGTCGAGAAGTGCTTGCTGAGCTAACAGGAAAATATAAAGAAAAAGGAGCATTTGAGCAACACCGTTTAGAAATGGCAGAACGTGAATGGGCTCGCTTTGCAGCGAACGGATCTAAAGAGTGTAAAGCATGTCATAGCTATGAAAGAATGGACTTTGAGAAAATGTCGAAAGCGGCTCAAAAAGCAATGAAACCTGCCGCAGAACGAGATCAAAGTTGTGTGGATTGCCATAAAGGGATTGCCCATCATCTTCCAGCGAAAAGAGATAATGGGGGGAAAGGTTCGAAATTTGATTCTCTTGTAATCAATAAGCCTACACCGGCACAAACTTACTATTCTAAAGGTAATATTTCACTATTTAGTGATGAAGGGCTAAGTCAAGAAATTGGCTATCTTGAAACTGCTGCGCCGGTTAATGTACTGAAATCTGCAGCCAATGGAGATCAAATTGAGCTAGTAATGTGGCGTAAAAATAAGGGTTTTGGTCGTATTTGGTATAACCAATTTGCGAAAAATATTACTGATGCGGTACTTACCAAAGAATTTATGCAATCCGAACCACGCTTTGAGGTATTAGAAACCAAAGATGATCCGCTGACAGGTTTGCAATGGCAGAAAGTGAAATTGGCTGTATGGGTTGCACCGAATCAATTAATTAGCAATATTAATGCTGTCTGGGAAAGCGCTGAAAATACCTACAAAACCCAATGTAGTATTTGTCATAGACAACCTCAAGTTGCACACTTTGATTCGAATACATGGATTGGTTTGTTTAAAGGAATGGTTGGATTTACCAATATTGATGAACAAACAGGCAAAGAAGTCTTACGTTATTTACAATTACATTCGTCAGATTTTGATACCCAACAGCACGAAGCCAAATAGGAGATTTTTAGTATGCAGCAAACTCGCCGTCAATTTTTGAAAAATATGTCGCTTATGGGGGTAGCTTGTGCAATGCCAAGTTGGCTAGTTGCAAAAACTACAGAAAATGAAGAGATTACCCAATGGAAAATTACGGGATCTCACTGGGGTGCTATTCGTGCTAGAGTAGAAAAGGGACGTGTAGTCGATGTGAAACCTTTTGAGCTTGATAAATATCCAACAGAAATGCTTAAAGGAATCAAAGGATTAATCTATAGTGAATCACGTATCCGCTATCCAATGGTACGTTTAGATTGGCTGAAAAATCGAGAGAAAAGTGACCGCACTTTGCGAGGTGATAACCGTTTTGTACGTGTTACTTGGGACGAGGCGTTAGATCTTTTCTATGAAGAGTTAGAGCGCATTCAACAAAATTATGGCCCATGGGCTCTGCACACAGGAAACGTAGGTTGGCGTTCAACCGGGCAATTCCATAGTTGTGGTAACCATATGATTCGTGCGATTAGTATGCATGGTCATAGCGTGAGTACCACGGGAGATTATTCGACCGGAGCCGGTCAAACCATTCTGCCTTATGTATTAGGCTCCACAGAAGTATACTCGCAGGGGACATCTTGGGAAATTATCTTAAAAGAGAGTGAAAATATCATCTTTTGGGCAAGCGATCCTGTGAAAAATCTGCAAGTAGGATGGAACTGTGAGACTCATGAAGCCTACGCTTATTTAGAACAACTCAAGGAAAAAGTCGCGAATAAGCAAGTGAATGTGGTGAGTATTGATCCTGTAAAAAGTAAAACACAAAACTATTTGAACTGTGAGAGCCAATATATTAATCCACAAACAGACGTGCCTTTTATGCTGGCATTGGCTCATGAACTTTATACCCAAAATTTGTATGATAAAAAATTTATCGATACTTATACAATTGGCTTTGAGAAATTTGTACCCTATCTTTTAGGTGAAACAGAAGACAAGGTCGAAAAAACACCTGAATGGGCGGCTGAAATTTGTGGTATTAGTGCGGAACGTATTCGTGAATTTGCCAAAATGCTAGTTGGAAAACGCACACAACTTATCTTTGGCTGGGCGATTCAACGTCAACAACATGGCGAACAGCCATACTGGATGGGAGCCGTGCTTGCTTCAATGCTCGGACAAATTGGTTTACCTGGTGGTGGTATTAGTTATGCTCATCACTATAGTTCAATTGGTGTGCCGGAATCTGGTGCGGCAATGCCGGGTGCATTTCCATTAAACTTAGATGAAGACCAAAAACCAAAATATGACAATAGTGATTACAAGGGATACAGCGCGGTTTTACCATGTGCACGGGTAACTGATTCTTTATTACAACCGGGTGAAACAATTAATTTTAATGGCAATAAAGTCGTTTATGCACCATATAAAATGGCGATTTTCACAGGCTGTAATCACTGGCATCGGCACTCTGAACGCAATAAAATGAAAAAAGCATTTCGCGAACTGGAAACGATTGTATCAATCAATTATAGCTGGACGGCAACTTGTCGTTTCTCTGACATTGTATTGCCTGCGTGTACACCATTTGAACGTAATGATATTGATGCCTATGGTTCATATAGCAATCGAGGTGTGATCGCAATGCAAAAATTAGTGGATCCGTTGTACCAATCTCGTCCTGATTTTGAGATTTTCAAAGCGCTTTGTCGTCGTTTTGGTAAAGAAAAAGAATACTGTCGCAATATGGACGAAATGGAATGGGTGCGTAGTCTTTATGAAGATTGTCGCAAAGAAAATCAAGGTAAATTTGATATGCCGACATTTGATGAATTTTGGAAAAAAGGTTATGTGCTTTTTCCCGAAGGAAAACCATGGGTTCGCCATGCAGATTTCCGTGAAGATCCAGAACTTAATGCGCTTGGTACCCCCTCTGGATTTATCGAAATTTACAGCAATAAAATTGCCTCTTTTGGCTATGAGGATTGTAAAGGTCACCCGATGTGGTTTGAGAAGGCTGAGCGTTCGCACGGTGGACCAAAATCCAATCAATTTTCGTTCTGGTTACAATCTGCACACCCTGATAAACGTTTGCATTCTCAGCTTTGTGAATCTCAAGATTTACGTGAAACTTACAGTATTCAAGGGCGTGAACCATTATTTATGAATCCACAAGATGCACAAAAATTAGGTATTCAACACGGTGATTTGGTACGCATATTCAATGAGCGTGGGCAAGCCTTAGTGGGAGCTCATTTATCAGATAACTTTCCAAGCGGTGTGCTTCGTTTGCAAGAAGGGGCATGGTATTCGCCTGAAAGCGCAGAAATTGGAGCGATTGATACCTATGGCGATCCAAATACGATGACATTGGATATTGGTAGTTCGATGCTTGCTCAAGCTGTTTCAGCCAATACATGCTTAGTCAATATTGAAAAATTCCTCGGCGTAGCACCAAAACCAAATGGTTTTACCGGAGCGATCGAGGATGCTTGATTTACTTAACGAAGAACGACAATTTATTTACCAATGGTTAGGCTCACTATTAAGTAGTGAGCTTACCGATGAACAAATTACCTGTTACCAAGTGGGTGATTTTGATAGCCTTTTTCAGTTTTTAGACGAACTAGGTTTTCATCAACAAATAGCACAAATAAAAACCGCGCTTCAGCCACAATCTGATTTACGGCTAGAATTAGCGGCAGATTTTGCACATTGTTTTTTATTAGAAGGTTCATTAAGTGCAGTTCCTTATTTGTCGGCTTATCTCGAAGATGAGGCATTAAATAATGCTTTAAAAGAAATCGATAGTTGGTTGGCACACTACCGACTAGGTATCAATCGATTATATAATGAACCCTGTGATCATATTAGTATTATCATTAGTATTTTAATGAAATTGATCGATACTCGCTCGTACGAAGAACAGAGACGTTTTGTAAAAATTGTATTATTGAACTGGTTGCCTCAATTTGCTAAAAAAGCCGCGAAAATACGCTTAAAAACGGAGTTTTATCCTGCCTTAATCTCATTATTGGTAGAATTTATAAGAAAAGACTTTCAAGAATAATCCTTCTTTATTTATAGAAAATAGAACTACATTTGTGAGCTTTGAATTTTTTCATAAATTTTCACTGCTCTTTAATTCTTTTATTTAGTAAATTGGAGAGTTTGTTTAGAACGAAACTAATTCTGTTTTCTTCGTATTTAAAGCATTCCTTGAACGGATAGACAGATATCTTTCACTGAGAATATTCCGCTAAGGTTGTAATTGGATTGTTTATTGTATTTCTGTATAGGCGTATAAGATGCCACATTGGTTATTGATAGGGGCTTTTATTCATTATTTGAACCAAAATATGCTAATCCCCTAATATCTTCCACTATTCCCCCTTTCTAAAGAATTCTGATCAGACCAACACATCTATCATTTTATTCGTTGGTAAGGTATGAGTCCTTTTAAAAATATGATAGAAATGGCCTGAATAAAAATATTATGTAGATAATAGGAATCGGTTTCATATCATCAAAGCATTCTGATTGAATTAAGGGTTACCAATGACCGCACTTTCTACTCCTAATGAGCATAACTCAGGCAAGGTATTTTTTCATTATCATCTCTCAACCTCTGTTGCAATTAGTGAGAAAATTGAAGCAATAACAAAAGCACAATGTGATTTGATGACATTATATTTTGCTATGTCTATAAATAGTCAGGGAATAAGCTGTAACACTTTGATATGTGGCTTTATCTGAGATATGAGAGCTAACAGGAGCTATTTTCCCCAAATCTTAGCAAATAGTTACGTCAATACAAATTTTACATCATTAGCATAATCAACCCATGTAGGAAATGGTATTCAGTAGAGGCGTTTGAAGTTAAATAACGCAAAGGGGCTGGCTGTTCTTGATAGATTCTAATCATGCGGCGAATAAATTCTTTTTCCGAAATCTGAGGTAGGGTAGATAGAGTAGAACAACAAACCTTCTGCGAGAATAAATATGTCGACAGCGATATCTCGTGTTCCTCGAGTATGATAATGACATCGTAGTCTTGATGTTTTTAGTAAAAAACTAAGTCGAATTGTTTTATCAGACGTATTACGCAACATCTAGTCTATTCTGCTGAATTAAAGTTAAATTTGGAAGGGACATGATTAAGTCAAACATCTTGGCAAGTTGAAAATCTATGAATACCACCGGGAATGGCATGATCTCGAGGAAAATAAGAATCTAACGTAGATTGAAGTATTCTATATCAATAAGAAGGATTTTTGAGTCGCGATTAGCACAAAATTCCCCGATATTAGTTGCATAGGTGATTTTAGCTAGCCGAACCACTTTTCGTAGAGGCAATAGTCGTAACGAAATATGAATTTGATTAATTGAGATTTGGCATTTTGATATTCTTTTAATAAGTTGAAGCTAATTGAGCACCAGCTAGATATTATATTAATAATTTTAAGGAGATTTTAGACTAAAACGGCAACTTATGAAAAAGCCGCTATATTAGCGGCTTATCAGAATTTGGCTCCTCCTGCTGGACTTGAACCAGCGACATATGGATTAACAGTCCACCGTTCTACCGACTGAACTAAGGAGGAATATATGGTGCCTCGAGGCGGAATCGAACCACCGACACGGGGATTTTCAATCCCCTGCTCTACCGACTGAGCTATCGAGGCATCGTTGTTTTCGCTACTGCGTCGCAACGGTGCGTATTAAACGATTTTTTCCGTTTTTAGTCAACAATAAATTTATAAAAAATACTAAAAAGATGATTGTTTGAATAAACCATAATCAAAGTGTTTATATAAGCAACAATTTATTCTCTTTTTACATAAAAATAAAACCCGTAAAAGTGATTTTACGGGTCTATTTATTTAGCGTCTCACACGGAATTTTTTCTGAGCTTTATCCACTTTCAATAGATAGTTCCTTGCTTGTGATGAAGGATGATAAGTTGTCAAAATTCGATAGACCTGTTCAGGTCTCATTTGATTAATTTTGTAGATAGCCTGATCACGATCCGTATCAAATACTCGTAATACAGCACCAGCGCCGCTATTATAAGCAGAAATCATTGCAAAACGTTTTGAAGTCGGATTCGTTATCCCATCTAAATATTTACTTTGTAATAGCCATAAATACGCCACGCCTGTATCAATGTTATTTGCCGGGTCATATAAATAACGAGCGGAAGGTTGACCTCCTTTTCCTTTCATTGCAAAGATATCACGGCCTGCTGTATGGGGGACAATCTGCATTAGCCCAATCGCATTAGCATAGCTAATAGCATAAGGGTTAAAGCTTGATTCTGTTTGCATAATACCAAGAATGAGGCTTTCATCAATTCCATATTTCTGTGCGGCTTTACGAATTAATGGAATATATTTTTGAGCACGAACTTCAATATGGTTTGCAATCATTTGAATAACGACAAAATTAACTATATTACCGTTTTGTAGACGGCGACTTTGTAATTTATTTTGGATCAAATATGTCGCAAAATTACTTGCAATAGTCTGATTAGTAATTTGTCCACCGTAGTTATCTACAACTTGCCCTAATAGGAAAGGGCGAGAGCTAATCGGTACATCACCAGAAGCAAATAAATCGATACCTTTTGCATCAGATCCCATGAGTAAAGTATGCACAATAGCATTATGCAAGCGATTAAGATCTTGCTGGGTTTCAATAATAATATTTCCTTCATCAAAACTAACGTGGCTACGGGTATAAAAAGAATCTGTATATTTTACATAGTCTTTTCTACTAGCGACTAATAGTTCGTTTACTCCCCAAATTCGGTCGATATTATGTGAAAATTGCCCAGTCAAAATATCCAGCGCTTGCGTGTCTTTTGCGTAGATTTCATCATAATTGAACATCCTATTACTTGAGCCGCCACAAGCATAAAGGAATGGGATTAATGCAATAATTAAGTATTTTTTCATAATTGATTATTTTTTAATTGGAACATAACCTTCGATATGAACTTCTTTTCCTTCAAACAAAAAGCTGATCATTTCCTGCTCCAATAGTTTGCGATGCTCCATATTCATCATATTTAACTTTTTCTCATTTACTAACATTGTTTGTTTTTTGATCCATTCATTCCAAGCCTGCTTACTAATTGAATCAAAAATACGTTTACCTAATTCACCGGGGTAAAGCTGAAAATCCAATCCTTCTGACTCTTGTTTTAAGTATTCACAAAATACGTTTCTAGCCATAATAATTCCTTACGAATAACTTTAATAGATGTTTAACCGGTTGAGCTAATCCTATAGGCTCAGGATTTTGCGGATCATACCAATATTTAACCGCACTTAATAGCGTTGATTGATATTCTTGTATCGTTTCTCCAATTTTTTTCCAATCGGAAAAATCATCAATATTGCTTTTATTTCTATCGGTTTTGGCATAAATAGGATAAATATCTAAGTGAAAATGACTAAACGTATGGCGAAAGGCTGTCCATTCCTGATAACATCGTATTCCTTGAGAATTAAGATAATTGAGTAATTCTTGTTTTGTAGGGAATTGTGGAAAACAATACAGCCCTCCCCATAATCCTGAGTTTTGGCGTTGTTCTAACCAAATCTTACCTTGTTCTTCTAAAATTAAAAAATAGCTCTGTTTTTCCGGTAATACTTTTTTGGGTTTCTTTGCCGGATAATCTTGCCAATTTTTTTGTAAGTTTACTTGGCAATGTTGCTTTAGCGGGCAAAGATTACATTTCGGCTTCGTCCGAGTACATACCAATGCTCCGATATCCATCATTGCTTGATTAAAATCTGCTACTTGGGTTGTTGGCGTAACCCTGGTACTAAATTGCCATAATTGATTTTCGACTTTTTTTTCACCTGCCCAACCTTGCACGGCAAAATAACGTGAGAGCACCCGCTTCACATTGCCATCCAAAATCGGATAAGGTTGGTTTAATACGGAAGATAAAATTGCGCCGGCAGTAGAGCGTCCAATTCCGCTTAATGCTAAAACTTGCTCAAAATCTGTGGGAAATTTTCCGTTGTATTTATCTCGAATAATTTGTGCCGCTTTATGTAAATTTCTAGCTCTTGCGTAGTATCCCAGTCCAGTCCATAAGTGTAAAACCTCATCTTGAGAAGCATTAGCTAAATCAATTATTGACGGAAAAACACTTATAAATCGTTCAAAATAAGGAATTACTGTCGTAACTTGAGTTTGCTGTAACATCACTTCAGACAGCCAAACACCATATAAAGTTTTATTTTGTTGCCAGGGTAAATGTTTCCGCCCGAATTTTTCATACCAAGTTAAAACTGCTTGAGCAAAAGGTGCATCAACGGAAGAGAGGGCTTGCATAAAATTCCTTTAGGAATGGAAGATGTACAAATTCTATCATTAAAAAATAAGAATAAAAATGACCGCACTTTTCGTGTATAATCGCCCCCAATTTTGAGGAATAAGAATGACACAACAAAAAATCACCTTTGCCGATCAAAAACGGAACACCGTAGAAACTGCAGAATTTACCGAAGACGGCCGTTATAAACGCAAAGTTCGTAGCTTTGTATTACGTACCGGGCGATTAAGTGAATTTCAACGAACAATGATGAATCAATACTGGGATAAGTTAGGTTTGGATTATCAATCCTCTCTCTTTAATTTTAGCCAACTTTATGGGAATGATAACCCCGTTGTGCTGGAAATTGGTTTTGGAATGGGGAAGTCTTTGGTAGATATGGCTAAACAAAATCCTTCTTATAACTATCTAGGTATTGAAGTTCACACCCCTGGAGTCGGTGCCTGTATTGCGTATGCCATCGAACAAGAAGTTACTAATTTACGGGTTATTTGCCACGATGCTACCGAAATTTTAAATGACTGTATTCCAGACGGTAGCTTGGGCGGTTTACAATTATTCTTTCCTGATCCTTGGCACAAAGCAAAACATCATAAACGCCGTATTGTACAACCTAAATTTATTACACAAGTTTGCCGTAAACTACGTTTTGAAGGTTTTATTCATATGGCAACGGATTGGGAGAATTATGCCGAGCAGATGTTAGAAGTGTTAGCTAAACATTCGGATTTACAAAATACCTCTCCTTCGGGTGATTATATTCCTCGTCCAAATTTCCGTCCCCAAACGAAGTTTGAACTGAGAGGACAACGATTAGGACATGGAGTGTGGGATCTTTATTTTATTAAACGTCGGCAACAATAAGGAGCATAAAATGGCTAAAAAATACAATCAACGTCAACGCAAGAAACTACATTTAGCAGAATTCCAAGAGTTAGGATTCTTAGTTAATTGGCAATTTGCAGATAATACGCCGCTAGAACAAATCGATAATACGGTAGATCGCTTTATTGAAGAAGTCATTCGCCCTAACGGATTAGCCTATGAAGGAAGTGGTTATTTACATTGGGAAGGTTTAGTCTGCTTAGAAAAGATCGGTAAATGTGATGAAAGCCAACTCCAATTAGTAAAACAGTGGCTTGAAAATAATGGGGTACAACAAATCGAAATTAGCGAATTATTTGATATCTGGTGGGATTATCCGGTTAAGACAGCTTAATTTTTTTAAGACGCTATCACTAATAAAAGAACGTTAAGTTAAACTAACGTTCTTTTTGTTTTGATGAACTAAAATGAATGTAGGCAAAATTGAGTACGCTTTATTGCATTTTAGAAAAATATCCGTATCATTCTCACCCTAAAATTTTTGTCGGGTTCCCTCACCCCGTTTAATGAAATAAAAAGGTATTCAAATGATAGCTAACCCTCCTGTCTTTAGCGAAAGACAAAAGCATAATGCTTTGTTTTTAATGACTTTCTTCCATATTTTTATTATTACATCGAGTAATTATTTAGTGCAAATCCCCTTTGAAGTTCATTTGCCATTTTCTATATTTAGTAATGGTGAAGATTTTTCTTTCCATAGCACTTGGGGAACGCTTACATTCCCATTTATTTTTTTAGCAACGGATTTAACGGTACGTATTTTCGGAGCAAAGGCCGCTAGGCGAATTATTTTTATGGTAATGATTCCGGCATTGATGATAAGTTATGCTATTTCAGTGTTGTTTTCAGAAGGCCAATATCAAGGACTAGGTATATTATTAATATTTAATATTTTTGTTTTCCGTATCGCTATAGCTAGCTTTTGTGCTTATGTTTTCGGGCAATTGTTAGATATTTTTGTTTTTAATCGATTGCGTCAATTAAGGATTTGGTGGGGGGCTCCTAGTTGCTCTATGGTTTTAGGCTCTCTTGCCGACACCTTCTTATTCTTTTGTGTAGCATTCTATCAAAGTAATGACGTTTTTATGGCAGAAAACTGGTTGGCTCTAGGTTTTGTTGACTATCTATTTAAATTATTTGTGGGGCTTTTATTATTTGTACCCGCTTATGGGTTAGTCCTAAATTATCTTTTACGCCAAATTCAGACCCTAGCATCTAATTCTTTTCAATCGTAAAAGAAAAGCCTCTAATGAAAAATCGCATTACTCGAAATAAGTAATGCGATTTTTATTTAATATTCATTCTTTCGCTTTTTTAATCAAAAGCGCAGAAGGTCAATATTATGATAAATTAAACCATCTTAGCCCTATTTCCATGGCAATGCTTGTATTTCTTTCCAGAACCACAAGGGCAAGGCTCATTACGCCCGATACGACGTTCTAACTGTGGCGCTTCACTTTCTGATTTTGAGCTATTCGAAACTTGATGAGATTGAGCTTCTCGTTCCGCAACTTCCTGACGAAGATGTTCTGCGCGTTCAATTTCCTCTTGAGTACGAACTTTTACCCGGGTTAAAGTAGTGATAACATGATGTTTTAAAGATTCCAACATATCAGTAAACATTCTGAAAGATTCTTTTTTATATTCCTGTTTCGGATCTTTTTGTGCATAGCCCCTTAAATGAATACCTTGGCGTAGATAATCCATTGCTGCCAAATGTTCCTTCCATAATTCATCAAGTGTTTGCAACATAATACCTTTTTCAAATTGGCGTAAAGTTTCCGAACCGACTAATACTTCTTTTTCTTTATATTCATCCTCAGCGGCAGCAATGATACGTTGACGCAGGGCGTCTTCATGTAAATGATTATTTTCTTCCAACCAATGATGAATTGGTAGACTCAACCCAAATTCTTGGGTTAAACGTTGTTCTAAACCTACAACATCCCATTGTTCTTCTAATGAATGAGGCGGAATATATTGATCGATTGTTGCATTAAATACATCACTACGAATTTTTATAATAGTTTCAGAAATATCATCATGATCAAGTAAATAGTTGCGTTGTTCATAAATAGCATGACGTTGATCATTAGCAACATCATCATATTCCAGTAGATTTTTACGTCCATCAAAGTGGTGAGATTCTACTTTTGCTTGTGCTGAAGCTATTACTTTTGCCAATAATTTAGATTCCATCACTTCACCCGGTTGACTAAAAGCTTTGCGCATCATAGTTAAACGGCGTTCATCAAGATAAATTCTCATTAGTCCATCTTCTAATGACAGATAGAAACGAGATGAACCTGGATCTCCTTGCCGTCCTGAACGTCCTCGTAACTGATTATCGATACGGCGAGATTCATGGCGCTCTGTTCCAATAATATGTAAGCCACCTGCTTTAACAACGATTTCGTGATTCTTCTCCCATTCTTTTTGTAGTGCCTCAAGTTGCTCTTGAGTTGGATTATCTAATTTAGCTGCTTTCGCTTTCCAATTACCTCCAAGGATAATGTCCGTACCGCGACCTGCCATATTTGTAGCAATTGTTACTGCCCCAGGATAGCCTGCATCAGCAACAATTTCCGCTTCTTGTTGGTGAAACTTAGCATTTAAAACATTATGTTTTATACCTGCTTGATTCAACGCCTCAGATAGTAACTCTGATTTCTCAATAGAAATTGTTCCCACTAAAACAGGTTGCTGACGAGCAACGCAATCTTTAATATCTTCAATGATCGCATCAAATTTATATTTTTCATTTTCAAACATTAAATCCGTACGATCATCCCGAATCATAGGGCGATTAGTTGGAATAACGACAGTTTCTAATCCATAAATCTGTTGAAACTCAAAGGCTTCAGTATCGGCAGTCCCTGTCATTCCGGCTAGTTTTTCATATAAACGGAAATAGTTTTGGTATGAAATGGATGCTACGGTTTGATTCTCACTTTTTATTTCAACACCTTCTTTTGCTTCAATAGCCTGATGTAAACCGTCAGACCAACGGCGTCCAGCCATTGTCCGCCCTGTATGTTCATCAACAATCACAATTTCTCCGTCTTTGACAATATAATCTACATCGCGCTCAAATAAAGTATGTGCTCGTAATGCTGCCATTATATGGTGTACCAAAACGATATGAGCCGGTGAATATAAAGAATCTCCTTCCGGCATTAAACCTTGCTGAATTAGCCACTCCTCAATTTTTTCTTGCCCACGTTCGGTTAAATGAGCCTGTTTGGTTTTGAGATCTAAGGTAAAATCTCCTTCTCCTTGATATTCCTCTGTGTCTTCTTTATCTTGCTTCACTAATATAGGGATTAATTTATTGACAGCGAGATAAAGTGCCGAACTGTCTTCAGCCTGACCGGAAATAATTAACGGCGTACGGGCTTCATCAATCAATATTGAATCGACTTCATCGACTAGTGCATATCCTAATTGACGTTGGAAACGTTGTTCTTTAGCATGTGCAAGATTGTCCCTTAAATAATCGAAACCTAATTCGCTATTGGTTGCATAGGTAACGTCTGCCGCATATGCGGCTCGTTTTTCTTCTGGCGCTAAGCCCGGAATATTTACCCCAACAGTCATTCCTAGAAATTCAAATAGCGGACGGTTGGTTTCGGCATCTCGGCGAGCAAGATAATCATTAACTGTAACAATATGAACGCCTTTTCCTGTTAAAGCATTAAGATAGCTAGGTAGCGTGGCAGTGAGTGTCTTTCCTTCTCCGGTACGCATTTCTGCAATACAACGATTATTTAATACCATTCCACCGATAAGTTGGACATCAAAATGGCGCATCCCCAATACTCGTTTACTCGCCTCTCGCACCGTGGCAAAGGCCTCCGGAATCAGTTGTTCTAGGCTTTCACCGCTAGATAAACGTTGACGAAATTCATCGGTTTTAGACTTAAGTTGTTCGTCTGTGAGGGTTTCAAATTCCGCCTCTAATTTATTTATTTTGTTAACTTGCTTTCTTAATTTGCGCAAAATACGGTCGTTACGGCTACCAAAAATTTTTGTAAAAATACTCATAATCATTTTTCCTGATAAATTGAAAATTAAAACCTCTCAATAACACTATTGAGAAATAGAAATAAATTAAAAATTAACAAGAAAAAATGGTCCTGCCCGAATTGGCGCAGAATTTTTGATCGTTCGACTAAAAAAGTGCGGTCGAATTTCATTGAGTTTTATCGATGAGAGTTGAGACTGCTCTGATAGAACCTGTTGACGAAGAGGATTTTTTACGGAGAGCGAAATTTGGCTAAATTGCTGAGTTTGTTGTAATGATTGTTGATTGGAATTGTTAAGATCAGAGGCTTTTTCCGTAGCCTGAGCGTTAGGTAGAGCAAAAATCGCAATCATACTGATAAATAGTTGCGACCAAAAATTATGTTTGCCTTTTCTTAAAATCATGATTAATCTCTACCTATGAAACCGCCGTATTGTAGCGAAAATATTATTCAATGTCATTAAAGGAGTTTTTATGGAAAATAAGACACAACGTTACCAAAGGACAATGAATGTGCTTGATGTAATGCAATCTTCTCCGTTTGCGAAAATTTTACAAAAGAGTTTATTAATTAATGAACTAAATGAACAAATAAGCGGTCTTTTTCCAAAAGAAATTCAGGGGCAATTTCGGTTAGGACAAATTCACCAACAAGAATTATTTATTGAAGTCAGTAATGCAATGGTTCGGCAAAGCATTTTGTTTCGGCAAAGCGAATTACTTGCATTAATCCAGCAATATCACTCTAATGTGGAAAAACTCCACATTCGCATTAATCCTGAGTTCCATTGCTAATTTTTATACCTTAAATATGGCAATTAATTCTTTTACTTTCACTCTTTTATCCGATGATTGGCTAATAGAACGTTGGACTTTCATCGACTTTAATTTAGCTTCTCGGTAAATTTCACGAGTAAATTTGGTGTCGTGGTTAGAAATAATAACAGGAATTTGCTTTTCTTTCTGTGTCTGTTTGGCTAAATTAGCAAGTATTTGTTGTTGTTTCATATCAAATCCGTTGCCAGCATAGCCAGTAAAGTTTGTATCTTGTGGCAATGGCGCGTAAGGTGGATCGCAATAAATCACAGACTCCTGATCCGCCAAATGGAAGGTTTGTTGAAAATCACCACAAAAAAAGACCGCACTTTGCGCTTTATGTGCAAAATAACGCAATTCATCTTCAGGAAAATAATGTGTTTTATAAGCACCGAACGGAACATTAAACTTATTTTGACTGTTATAGCGGCATAGTCCGTTAAACCCAAAACGGTTTAAGTAAAGAAAGATTACCGAACGTTCAAAAATATCCTGGGATTGATTAAAGCGATTTCGTTGTGCGTAGTAGTAGGTGGCAGTATTAGCTTCGGGATGATAAAAAACTGTTTTACAAGCAAGAATGTATTCTTCAACTTGATTTTTCACAATATTGAAGAGATTAATTAAATCTGGATTAATATCGGCTAGAATATAACGCTCAAAATTAGAGTTGAGAAAGACAGCGCCAGCTCCGACAAAAGGTTCAATCAGACAGGATTTATTTCTGGGAAAAACTTTATTGAGATCATCCGTTAAACGAAATTTTCCGCCCGCCCATTTTAAAAACGGACGGTGCTTTATATTTGGTTTTGATTTCGCTTTAGATCGTTGCATTAATCAAGTTGGCTACAGGCTTGAATAGCATTTAATACTGCCGCTTGGTCAATATTGGTCGCGACATAAGCTTGTCCTAGAGCTTTTAATAAGACTAAGCGTAACTTACCATTCAACACTTTTTTATCGCGCATCATATAAGGAATATAATCTTCAGGCCGCATAGAATCTGGAGATACTGTAGGTAAATTAGCTTGCGCTAATAATTTCTCTAAACGAGCGACATCCTTGATATTAAGGTCGCCTAACTGAGAGGAAAAAGCTGCGGCCATTAAACAACCAACAGCTACTGCTTCACCATGTAACCAATTCCCATAACCTAAACAGCTTTCAATGGCGTGGCCGAAGGTATGGCCTAAATTCAATAGCGCACGCTCTCCTTGCTCAGTTTCATCACGAGAGACTACATCAGCCTTAATTTGGCAACAACGGGCAATACAGTATTCAAGTTTTTCCGATTCCAGTTTTACTAAATCATTTATATGCCGCTCAAGCCATTCAAAAAACGGATAGTCTAAAATTGCACCGTATTTGATAACTTCGGCTAAACCGGCACTAATTTCTCTTTTAGGTAGCGTATTGAGAGTTTTTGTATCAATAATGACTGAGCAAGGCTGATAAAATGCTCCAATCATATTTTTACCTAATGGATGGTTAACAGCTGTTTTTCCTCCCACTGAGGAATCAACTTGTGCCAATAATGTTGTTGGAATTTGAATAAAACGGACACCTCGTTGATAACTTGCTGCTGCGTAACCGGTAATATCACCGATAACGCCACCACCTAACGCAATAAGCGTTGTATCTCGACCATGATTAGCGGTTAAAAGAGCAGTAAAAATCAAATTAAGAGAATCTAAGGTTTTGTATTTTTCCCCATCCGGTAATAACACATTTTCAACACTACAACCAATTTGTTGTAAGGTTTGTTCAAGCGGTTTAAGATAATGCTGAGCAACAGTCTGATTTGAGACGATCATCACCGTATCCCCCGATTTTAGAGGATAACAATTCTTCTCTGTTAATAGCCCTTTACCAATATAAATCGGGTAGCGACGAGCATTTAATTCAACTTGAACACTCAGCATATTATTCCTTCATCAGTAACTATTTAAACCATTCAAGTTATCAATTAAATCAATGATTTGATTGACCATTACTTTTGCATTTTGCTCATCTGTTGGTAAGGTAATATCTGCAATTTCTTCATAGAGAGGGTTACGAATTTTAGCTAAATCTTCTAATACTTGACGAGGATCCTGCGTATCTTGTAAAAGCGGGCGCTTTTTATCTCTTTGTGTACGCTGAAACTGTTTATCCACACTTGTCTCAAGATAAATGACAATACCTCTTGCAGACAAGTAGTTACGGTTATCTTTAGAAACTACTGCACCACCACCGGTAGATAATACGATCCCTTGACGTTGAGTTAGTTCATTAATAATTCGCTCTTCACGCTTGCGAAATCCTTCTTCGCCTTCTAAATCAAATATCCAACTGATATCAGCTCCGGCACGCTCTTCAATTTCCGTATCCGAATCAATAAAATCCATACTTAATTGTTGTGCCAGTTGACGACCAATTGTACTTTTGCCAGCCCCCATTGGACCGACTAGGAAAATATTACGTTTTTCTGCCATTGTTTGTTTCTAACTAAAATTAAATGAAAAAATATTAATCTTTCAAAATAAAAGCGACCGCCCAAAAATAAATGGCAGCCGGAAAGATTACCCAAAAATAAGCGTAATTATCTCAAGAAATGCCCCTATTTTTCAACCGCTAAGACGGAATTATTTTACTTTAGCTGAAGTGCGGTCGCTTTTTTGAGCGTATTTCTTAAAAGTATCTAACCTTTCCCCATGTTTTAAAATGTGAGGGGTTACGAAAATAACTAATTCACGTTTTTGATGACGTTCACTTTCTTTACTAAATAATCGTTTTACAACTGGGATATCGCCAAGTACAGGTACTTTATCAACTCCTTTGGTAATTGTGTCGTGAAATACACCACCCAGTACGATGGTTTCTCCGTCTTTCGCAAAGACTTGAGTTTGAATCTCTTGTTTATCGATGGAAACAATCTCTCCTTGTCCGTAAGCAATTCTATTACCCGGAGAATTTTGGCTGATAACTAGATCAAGCAGAATATTGTTATCCTTAGAAAGATGTGGGGTAACTTCAAGTCCAAGTACGGCCTCACGAAATTCAACGGATTCTGTATCACTTTTTCGATTTGTAACAACATAAGGAATTTCAGTGCCTTGTTTGATACTGGCACTTTTTTTATTGGTTGTTAACAGTCTCGGACTCGCGATAATTTCTACGTTATTTTCACGTTCAAGTGCAGTCAATTCCAAATCAAGTAAGCGCCCGTTTAGTTTGGCAACTTGTAATGCAATTGATGCCGCAGGGGACGTCGTTGCGGCAAAATTTACATTAAGATTTTCAGCAATATTTGTAAACCCGTTAGCAGGTAAAGATCCTGCAATTCTATGTACATTTTCTGTAGGATTAAAAATGCCTCAGCGTACGCCAAGTTCTTTTAAGCTTTCATCACTAATTGTTACGATGCGTGCTTCAATTGCAATTTGATCAATAGGTTTATCTATTTGCTCAATTAATTTTTTAATATTTTGAACAGACTTAGGTTCATCTCGGAGCAGCAATAAATTACTTCGTTCATCAAATGTGATACTGCCGTTTGGTGATAGCAAAGAACCACTTCCAGTCGTCAATGATTTCATTACTTCCGAGGCTTTAGCAAAATGTAATTTCAGCGAAACGGTCTTTAATCCAAGATCAGATATTGCTTCATTTTCTATCCCTTTGAGTGTTTGAACCGGTGATATTGGTAGAGAAGCAGCTTTATTGAGATAATAAATACCGTTTTCTTTAGAAAGCTCAAATCTATGAATTTTTTTAACTGCATCCAAAAATTGCTCAAAGGTGATATTATCCAATTGTAATGTTAGTGTTCCTTTCAATTCGTCATTAATCACTAAATTAACTTGATGCTCTGATGCTAATTGTTGGAGTGTCGAAATTAATGGCGCTTGAGTTAAACGAATAGAAAAATTTGACAATTCCTGTGCGAATGCAAAAAAAGATGAAAAACTACATAAAAATAGACTGCACTTTATTATAAATTTTTTCATTGGTTTTTACCTATAAAGTGAGAACAAATAATTCAGGATATTGACATTGACCTGGTTGATAATTCGCAAAACTAATTTGGTTTTTTTGAATTTCCTGGATTTTATACCCTTCTTGAGCAATATAATCACCGGCTTGAACAATAAATATTTGCTCATTTTCATTAATGAATAATGCTTTTGTTCTTTCTTTATTATAATGAATTATGCCAACCAGTTTTAGCTGTTTAAATAAAGCCTGTTCAGCAATCCTTTGAGATTGAGTATCACAAGGTAAAAAAATAGTTTTATTTGGAGCAGTGGAAGGTGATGCTGTTTTACGTTGATTACGATCAAAGGGATCTTGGGCATCGGCAGAAATAGCGATAACAAAGAGTGAAGATAATAATATCTTGTTCATTTTATGTAATATCCTTTTGAAGTTGTAAAATCATTTCACATTCAATAGAGCCTGCATCTTGTTCATCATCTATTCTATTGATTTGTAATTGATATAAAGATAGCGAGGGAACCTGATGTGATAGGCTGTCAATAAAGAGATAAAGGGGTTGAAAATAACCTTGGATGTGTAAATGTAAAATTAGATTTTTTTCAAAATCCCATTGTAAACGGTGGATATGTAGTATCGGTTCTGCAAGTTCTTTGACCTGTTGATTTACAATTAAAATCTTACCGGCTAATGTTGGATTTAACTGACCTTCATCAGATTTTTTCTGCAATGTTGCCAGAATCTTTTTTTGATGTTCCTGCTTAGTTCGTAAATGCTGCACTTCTTGAATTGTGATTTCAAGTTTTTGCAGAGCGTCCATATAATCCGAGGTTGGTAAAAAAAGAGGCACCATTATTAGTATCGCGCAAGAAATAACGTGATAATAAAAAGGCTTTTTAAGCCATTTACCGTATATATTCAGCGGGTCATCAAAGAAATTAAGCATTGTACTAAGTTGGTTTCCTACATTAATTCAATATTAAATTGAAAATTAAGTTTATTCTGTTCTGGTGTGAAACGAGCTAATTTAATTTTAGTAAATTTTTGTGCTAAAAATTGATGTATTTTTTCAAACTCTTGTTGATTTAAAACACTACCTATCAGTTGAATTTGCTCGGCAGTAAAATGTAAAAATTGAAGTTCTCCCTCCTCAAAGGGTAGTTTTGCGACCATATCTAATATTTCTTGCCTCTGTTTTACGGGAATCGCATTTAACTCTTCAATATCTTTTGTATATTGGCGTAGCTGGCTAATTTGTATTTGTGATTGGGTTAGTAACCTTTGTATTTCATTTAGGTCATTTTGGTGTTTTTGTAACTCATGCTGTTTGGCTTGAGTTAAACTATTGAGAATACAATAAATACCAACGCCAATTCCTACAAAAATAAATGCGAGATTAATGAAAACCTTAGATTGATGTCTATGTGTAACTTGTCGCCAAGGAAATAAATTAATCCCATTCATAAAGAGAACTCCTAAAGTGCGGTCGATTTTCGAACTAAATTTTGTTGCCAAAGCGCATTTCCTAATGGAAGAAAAGGTAATGTCGTTTCAACTTTATGCCAATGGGGCAGATAAGTTATAGGCAGACTACTGTAAACGTATACTTGTTCAATAGGTTCGGGAAAACGTTGAATAAATTGATGATATAGTTCTGTTAAATTATCTTGACTCTGTAACATTTGACACTGTTGTAGACGTTCACAAAGAGCTAAACAACATATTTCGTCTTGGTATAAGAAAAGTGTATTTTTCTTCTCTTGTTGCTGAAGTAAATAGTAAAACGCACGTAAAATACTGTTTGCCGCAGTATCTAGTACATTTATCTTGAAAGGAAGATAATCGTGTTGTAAATTTTTAACCGTATGTTTGCGAACAGCGTAAATATCTAATCTAAAACTTTGAGATAACGGGGCGGCCGCATAATCAAACCAGAGCTCTGACAAAGGAACCGGCAACTCTTTTTGAAGAACAAATTGGCATTGTCGAATACAATCTGACTCATTAAGGTGCTGAGGAAGTTGCACCGTTTTAGTCCAGGCTAAATGAGGATAAATGCAACTAATTATCAACGGCTGTTTTATTTTTTTACGCTCTTGTATTAAGGCATCGTTTAATTGTATTTGTGCATCTTTAATATTTTCGAGAGGAATATGTAAAGTTTTAATTTGATTAAGTAAATTGAACCAAATAAATTGAAACTCAGTTGCTGTTTTATGAAGACCTATCTGCAAATCATGATATTTTTTATTAAACAGCGCCATATTCTTTCCTATTATTTGATCCCGTAATCTTTTATACTAACTAAATAAATAATAAGTAAGATTTCAAACCTAATCATTAAACAAGAGAGAATTTTTCGATGCGTATCGCAAAATTAATATTAAGTACCCTATTAACGTTATGTATATTAGGGGCTATTGCAATCGGATTGCTCTATTTTCATTTAAAATCTGATCTACCTTCAGTAGAGAGTTTAAAAAACGTAGAGTTACAGCAGCCGATGCAAATTTATACGGCGGATGGAAAACTAATCGGAGAGGTCGGTGAACAGCGCCGAATTCCAGTAAAATTAGAAAATATTCCGCAACGTTTAATTGAGGCTGTATTAGCAACAGAGGATAGCCGTTTTTATGAGCATCACGGTCTAGATCCTATTGGTATTGCCCGAGCAATTTATGTCGCTGTTAACAATGGGGGCGCTTCACAAGGCGCAAGTACGATCACACAGCAATTAGCCCGTAATTTTTTCTTAACCCCGGAGAAAACTGTTATTCGTAAGGCTCGTGAGGCAGTTCTAGCTATAGAAATCGAAAATACTTTAAGTAAGCAGGAAATTTTAGAATTGTATTTGAATAAAATTTTCTTAGGCTATCGTTCTTATGGGGTTGCCGCTGCAGCACAAACATATTTCGGAAAGTCCCTCAATGAGTTAAGTCTTTCAGAAATGGCTGTGCTTGCCGGTTTGCCAAAAGCCCCTTCAACAATGAATCCATTGCATTCTCCAAAAAGAGCGTTAGAGCGTCGTAATATTGTATTGAGACGAATGTTGGATGAAAATTTTATTAGCCAAGAGGAATATGACAACACAATTAAAGAGCCGATTATTGCAAGCTATCATGGAGCAAAATTTGATTTCCGGGCAGATTACGTTACGGAAATGGTTCGCCAGGAAATGGTTAAACGCTTCGGTGAAGAGAATGCCTATAATAGTGGTTATAAAGTTTTCACTACGATATTATCAAAAGATCAAGCTTCTGCACAAAAAGCAGTGCGTGATAACTTAATTAATTATGATATGCGTCATGGTTATCGCGGAGCCGAGTCTTTATGGAAAAAAGGTGAAAAAGTATGGGAACCTGAACAAATTATTACAGCACTAAGAAAACTGCCAAATTCTGCACCATTTATTCCTGCTGCCGTTCTTTCAACCACTAAAAATGGGGCGGAATTATTATTGGTTTCCGGAGAAAAAATAATACTTTCTAATAACGCAATGCGCTGGACCGGTCGAACAAATCCAGTCAAAGTAGGAGAGCAAATTTGGGTTCGACAACGAGATAAGGGCGATTGGATTTTGGGGCAAATTCCTGCTGCAAATGGTGCATTAGTATCATTAAATTCGGATAACGGTGCGATTGAAGCTATTGTCGGTGGATTTAGTTTTGAACAAAGTAAGTTTAATCGTGCTACACAATCACTAGTTCAAGTCGGTTCTTCATTTAAACCATTTATTTATGCTGCGGCATTGGAAAAAGGATTAACGCTTTCCAGTGTTTTACAAGATAGCCCGATATCCATTCAAAAACCGGGGCAAAAGCTCTGGACACCGAAAAACTCACCGGATCGCTATGATGGCCCAATGCGTTTACGGGTCGGGTTGGGACAATCTAAAAATATGATTGCAATCCAAGCGCTACAAACTGCGGGTATTGATTTTACGGCAGATTTTTTACAACGCTTTGGTTTCAAACGAGATCAATATTTTGCCAGTGAAGCGCTCGCTTTAGGTGCTGCCTCTTTTACGCCGATTGAAATGGCAAGAGCTTATGCAGTTTTTGATAATGGAGGCTTTCTAATTAACCCTTATATTATTGAAAAAATTCAAGATGCTAACGGACAAGATTTATTTATTGCCAACCCTAAAATCGCTTGTATTACTTGTCATGATATTCCGGTTATTTATGGTGAAACTCGAGATAAAATCGATGGTTTCCAAAATATTCAATTAATAAGAACGGATAATTTATCTCAAAGCAATGATAGTAGCAATGGCGAAGAGCAAGATGTTCAGCCTGAAAATGTGCCGGATTTGCCAGAACTGCAAACTCAATCTGCCGTAATTGACGAAAATAACTTGGATTTTATGGCTGATGCGAAAACAATAACATCAAAAGTAGAATATGCTCCAAGAGTTATTAGTGGTGAATTGGCATTTTTAGTTCGCAGTATGTTAAATACGGCAATTTATGGCGAAAAAGGACTAAGCTGGAAAGGGACTAGCTGGCGTATGGCTGCAGAAATTAAACGTGCTGATGTTGGCGGAAAAACCGGAACAACAAATAATTCTAAAGTCGCTTGGTATGCTGGTTTTGGTGCTAATTTAGTAACGACGACTTATGTTGGTTTTGATGATAACAAGCGGGTGTTAGGGCGTGGTGAGGCAGGAGCCAAAACTGCGATGCCAGCTTGGATTTCTTATATGAAAACAGCACTCTCAGATTTACCAGAGAGACGTTCACCGATACCGCCTAAAATTATGGAAAAATCTATTGATATTAATTCAGGATTACTTTCTCAGGAAGGCGGTCGGACAGAATATTTTATTGTTGGCACGGAACCTAAACGAACTTACCTTGCAGAAATGCAGGAGCGCGGCTATTACGTTCCGCCCGAATTACAAAAACGTTTGAATAGTGGAGCAAGTGGTCAAGGACCTACCCCAATTACTCAACCAGAAGAATTATTTTAAATGCTAAGTACCGCACTTGTTGTTTAATTAAAGTGCGGTTAATTTTTTACTATTTTTAGGATATTGAATGTTAAGTTATCGCCATAGTTTTCATGCAGGAAATCACGCTGATGTATTAAAACACATTGTATTAATATTGATTTTAGAAAATCTAAAACTCAAAGAAAAAGGATTTTTCTATTTAGATACGCATGCAGGTGTCGGTCGTTATCGGCTTTCTTCTGCTGAGTCGGAAAAAACGGCAGAATTTAAAGAAGGAATAGGTCGTCTCTGGCAACGAACAGATTTACCAAAAGATGTCGCTATTTATGTGGATTTAATTAAAAAGCTAAATTATGGAAATCAAGAGCTACATTATTATGCCGGTTCACCACTAATTGCCGCTCAGTTACTACGTAGCCAAGATCGTGCCCTGCTGACAGAATTGCATCCGACAGATTTTCCATTACTACGTACAAATTTTAAAAATTTTGAACAAGTTAGCGTAAAGCGAGATAACGGCTTTCAACAACTAAAGTCAGCCTTACCCCCAAGAGAGAGACGTGGATTAGTATTAATTGATCCGCCTTATGAACTGAAAGAAGATTATGAGCTGGTAGTACGCTCTGTTGTGGAAGGATATAAACGGTTTGCTACGGGTATTTATGCAATTTGGTATCCCGTTGTGCTCAGACAGCAAATCAAACGGATGGTACGTAGTTTGGAAGAAACAGGGATTCGCAAAATTTTACAAATTGAATTGGCTATACGTCCGGATACGACCCAAAAGGGAATGACAGCTAGCGGGATGATTGTCATTAATCCGCCTTGGACATTAGAACAGCAAATGAAATCTATTTTGCCTTATTTAACCGATGTATTAGCGCCGGAAGGGACAGGCAATTGGTTGGTCAATTGGATTTGTCCTGAATAGAACGTCAAAATCCGCCTTATATTTATTAAGGAAGGTAAGTTTTTAGGCAAAAATAAAAACGGTGGATTTCCCACCGTTTTGCTCAATTAATTTAAACGTTTTGCCGTTTTGAACCAATCTGCTTTAAATTCACGGCGCATATTATTAATTGCATCGATAATATCGTGGTGGACTAGCTGCTCATTTTGGATGCCTACACAATAGCCGCCTTTACCTTGCAGTAATATATCAACAGCGTAAACACCCATACGGGATGCTAAAATACGATCAAAGGCACAAGGCGTTCCACCACGCTGAATATGCCCCAATACTGTTGCACGGGTTTCTAAATTAACGCGAGCTTCAATTTCTTTTGCAAGAGAATGAACATCAGTGATTAATTCGGTAATAACGACAAGAGCATGACGTTTTCCTTGTTTAATGCTATTTTCAATTTCTTGAACGAGCTCTTCTCGGTTAAATTCAATCTCAGAAGCAACAATATATTCACAGCCACCCGCAATCCCTGCAGAGATAGTTAAATCGCTACAATGGCGCCCCATAATTTCTACAATAGAAATACGTTGGTGAGAACTTGATGTATCTCGTAGGCGATCAATTGCATCAACTGCTGTTTGTAATGCGGTTTGATAGCCGATAGTGTAGTCTGTTCCTGCAACATCATTATCAATTGTTCCCGGAATCCCTACACAAGGGAAACCGTGTTCTTCGGTTAATAATTTTGCTCCCATATAAGAACCGTCCCCACCAATCACAATCAATGCTTCTATCCCGTGAGAACGTAATATTTCCGCACATTTTGCACGAACTTCCGGTTTTTTAAAGTCAGGGAAACGAGCCGAACCCAAAAATGTTCCGCCACGATTAATGATGTCGGATACGCTATAACGATTAAGTTGCTTAATTTTATTATGATAGAGCCCGTAATAGCCATCATAAATACCATAGACATCTAATCCTTTGCCCAAAGCGGCTCGGACTACACCGCGGATCGCCGCATTCATTCCAGGAGCATCCCCCCCACTTGTTAAAACAGCAATTTTTTTGATCATACTTCACCTATTTAACTTGATATTTAAAAATAAAACTGGCTAAGGTTACACTATTCGCTTTTTTGTCTCTAGAAAATTTTTGTGATTTACATCACATTTTGATCTAGCTTAAATTTTATCGCCTATTTTTGACAATTCCATTTCCAATCTAGTGCTTCTAATTTTTTTATTTCTTTTGCAATCACATATTTTTGTAAATATTTTACCAGTTGAGTCTTACTCAAGTGGTTATATTTGTTGCGTTTTGGGATCTTTTGTGAATATTGATATTGAACAAATCCACAGTTAGGTATCTCTTGTCCTCGCGCAATGTCAACCTGCCAGGTCTTATTCTGTTTCGTTGGCGCGTAGATAACATAGCCGATTAAGCTATCTTGCCGGGTCCCTTGTTTACTCTGATAGGTTTTCAATCTAAAATCTTGCACGCCGATATTCCGATAAACACGTTCTCTCAAAGCAATACGTTCGGAGATTGTCTGATTACTTTTATTACGATCTAACAAAATTTCAATTTGCGAGCGCCAGTTTTCCACATTATCGGGTTTGACAAAATACAAAAAACGGGCAACATCACCTAAATCTTGTTGATTTGCCAAATGATAAACATATTTATCGTGATTAATTTTTGAAGGAGGCGTTAACAAAGCCGTTTGATTAGTACACGCGTTTAACAAAAGTGCGGTCAAAATCAGTAATATTTTACCCATCAATATGATCTCGCTTAAATACAAATTCATTATTGCATGATACCGTATCATCAAACCAATAACCGGCAAGATTAAAATCTTTTAGCTGTTCAGCTTGGTTCAAACGATTTTGGATCATAAATCGACACATTAATCCCCGTGCTTTTTTAGCATAAAAACTAATAACTTTATATTGTCCGTTTTTCTTATCTAAAAATACCGGTTTAATAATTTGCGCTTTTAGTTGATCTGTTCGCACCGATTTATAATATTCATCCGATGCGAGATTAACTAAAATATTATCCTCTTGTGATTCAAGTGCTTTTTGCACTGCTTGGGTGATCACATTTCCCCAAAATGCATATAAATCTTTACCCTTAGAATTAGCCAATTTTGTTCCCATTTCTAACCTATAAGGCTGCATTAAATCCAAGGGTTTTAGTAAACCGTATAAGCCGGATAACATACATAAATGTTGCTGAGCAAATAAAAGATCTTGTTCGTTCAATGTTTGTGCATCCAATCCGGTATAAACATCACCTTTAAAAGCAAAAATAGCTGGTCGTGAGTTTTCGCTATGGTGTTCTTTTTGCCACTCGGCAAAGCGTGCAGCATTAAGTCCGGCTAGTTTATCGCTGATTGACATCAATGATGCCAGCTCAGGGGGAGATAATTGACGGCAAATTTGAATTAATTGTTCACTGTATGCGGTTAGCTGTGGTTGAGAAACGGGAAAATTTTTGACCGCACTTTCAAAATCTAATGTTTTGGCGGGAGAAATTATCGCTAACATAAATGGAGAGCTCCTAATAACTAAAATTGAGGAATATGCTGTCAATCAAATGAAGATGGCGTATTCTAGCACAAAAAGTTATTTCCGTTTATAGCTTCCCTGTTCATTAACAATTAAATCTTGTAGTTCTAAATCGAGTAATTGAATCAGTAATTCATCAATATTTAACGATGCCGTTTTTGCTAAATCATCAATGCTGATCGGTGTATAGCCAATATGTTTGAAAAGTTCGGAATGAATAGGTTCCGTGGGAGTTACTTTATTTGAAAAAATCGGTTGAGCTGGCTTAGGTTGTTTTAAGGGCGGTTCAATTTTAGGAGATAAAATAAATTGAGTTTGAAAGTTATCTAAAATATCTTTCACATTTTCGACCAATATTGCGCCTTGTTTAATTAGTTTATGGCAGCCATGGCTAAATTCACTTTGTACGTTGCCTGGTAGTGCAAAAATGTCTCGATTTTGTTCCAAAGCATAGCGTGCGGTAATTAGCGATCCACTTTTTTCTGTAGCTTCAATTACTAGAGTTGCGCTTGAAAGCCCGCTTATAATACGATTTCGTCGAGGAAAATTTTTGGCGATTGGTGCTTGATCCGGCAAAAATTCTGAGACTAATGCACCATCATTCTCAATAATTTGTCCTGCTAAATAACGATGTTTAGAGGGATAAATATAATTTAATCCGTTCCCTAATACAGCTACAGTTTGTCCTTTTATATCTACAACTGCTTGATGACAATAACCGTCAATACCTAATGCTAATCCACTAGTAACAATGAAACCGGCAACCGAAAGTTCAGTCGCAAAATATTTTGCCCAATATTCACCATAAGAGGAGCAATAACGGCTACCGACAATCGCTATTTGTGTTTGAGAAAGTGCGGTCAAATTTCCTTGTAAAAATAATAGCGGGGGAAAGCTGTCAATCTGTTTAAGTAGATAAGGATAGTCTGCCGAAAAGTAATGAATTAAATGATTACCGCTTTTTTCTGTCCATTCTAATGCGGGTTCAATAAACTTCTTTTCTGGTTTAAACCAACGTTGAATTTGTTCTGTTTTCCAACCTATTTGGCGAAAAGCTTCAACGTCATATTCTATTAATTTAGTCGGTTTGATCTGAGTCAGTATTTTTTGTACGGTAATGCCACCCAAGCCGGGAATTTGTAATAGCCGTAATAAAATAGAGGTAATTTCCATTTTGTATATTAGTTCGTTAGCAGAGAGGCTATTCTAAAAAATTAGAATAACAAGCTGGAAATTAAGACAATACCTTACGATCCGTATCGCAAAATTTATTTATAACGGGTCTGAAAAACTAATATCAATTTTATCACTCACATATCGCTTTCTTTAATTCCATAAAATTGCCGGAAAGTAGTAAAAAAATATATAGAAATTAGCTTTAATGGACTAATATTCTAATAAGCTTTATTTATTTGGTTTTTAATTATTTAAGATGATATTTTTTTCATCGAAAAAAGAAATAAAATGCTAAAAATTAGTTGACAGCATGTTTTTATTCGGTAACATTAATAATGTTCTGACTAAGGGATTGATTTATGTTTAATACTGTTTCTTTATTACTCAACTTACTCCTCACACATATGATGTGCGGTTAAGTTATGGATAAAAAACTAAAACAAAAATTATCTCAAATTTTAACCCGCATAATATTGCGGGTTTTTTTGTATAACGAGTATATCTAGTAAATAAACTAAATTTTGTGTGGCAACGCAATCGGTATAAATCATCGAATATTTCTTTGATGTAACAATACCAAAACGACTGCACGTTAAGAGGATGCAAATATGACTGATCGAGTAATTATTTTTGATACAACTTTGCGTGATGGTGAACAAGCATTAAAGGCTAGCTTAACCGTAAAAGAAAAACTCCAAATAGCATTGGCGTTGGAACGCTTAGGTGTTGATGTGATGGAAGTGGGTTTCCCGATTTCTTCTCAAGGAGATTTTGAATCCGTCAAAACCATCGCTCAACATATTAAAAATAGCCGAGTTGCAGCACTATCGCGTGCGGTAGCAAAAGATATTGATGCAGCTTATGAAGCATTAAACGTCGCGGAATCCTTTCGGATCCACACTTTTATTGCTAGTTCCGCATTACATGTAGAGGCAAAACTAAAACGTAGTTTTGACGATGTTGTTGAAATGGCTGTAGCTGCAGTTAAACGAGCACGCAATTATACCAATGATGTTGAGTTTTCCTGTGAGGATGCTGGTCGTACGGGAATTGATAATATTTGTCGTATTGTTGAGGCGGCTATTAATGCCGGTGCTACAACCGTTAATATTCCGGATACTGTAGGCTATTGTTTGCCGATAGAATACGGCAATATTATTGCTAATGTCAGAAATCGAGTTCCTAATATCGATAAAGCAGTCATTTCTGTTCATTGTCATAATGATTTAGGTATGGCGACGGCTAATTCACTTACCGCTGTACAAAATGGGGCGCGCCAAATTGAATGCACGATTAATGGGATCGGCGAACGAGCGGGTAATACTGCATTAGAAGAAGTCGTGATGGCGATTAAAACTCGTCAAGAGTTATTTGGTGTGGATACTCGTATCAATACTCAGGAAATCCATCGCGTTAGCCAAATGGTAAGTCAACTTTGTAATATGCCGATTCAGCCGAATAAAGCGATCGTTGGTTCTAATGCCTTTGCGCATTCTTCCGGCATTCATCAAGACGGCATGTTAAAAAATAAAAATACCTATGAAATTATGTCGCCAGAAACGATTGGTTTGAAGAAAGAAAAATTGAATTTGACTGCACGCTCGGGCAGAGCAGCAGTTAAAGGGCATATGGCGGATATGGGTTATACCGAACAAGATTATGATTTAGATAAATTGTATGAGGCCTTTTTAAAACTTGCCGATAAGAAAGGACAGGTTTTTGATTATGACTTAGAAGCACTTGCTTTTATTGATATGCAACAAGGCGAGGAAGATCGCTTAGTGTTAGATAAACTATCCAGCCATTCGACTAGTGAATATCCAGCGACTGCTTTCGTTCAAATAAGCTTGGATGATAAAACCCTCAGCACCGCCTCTATGGGCGGCAATGGTCCGGTTGATGCGGTTTATAATGCTATTCTAAAATTAACTGATATCCAGTTAACGATGTCACACTATAACTTAACTGCCAAAGGTGAAGGTGCCGAAGCATTAGGGCAAGTGGATATTGTCGTGGAACACGAAGGGCGTAAATTCCATGGGGTCGGATTGGCGACCGATATTGTTGAATCTTCTGCGAGAGCTTTGATCCACGCCATTAATGCAATTTATCGGGCGAAAAGAGTAGCGGATATTCATGCTCATAAAATAAACGGTGTATAAACAAAGTTTCTCAAGGTTATGAGCCTAGCCTTAAACAAAAGTGCGGTCAGTTTTTAAGTTATTTTAAAACAAGACAAAATTGATTGCTCGCGACTAAATCAAACAGTAATAAAATTAGGAATAAAAAATGATTTCATACAACATCGCAGTACTTCCTGGGGACGGGATTGGTCCGGAGATTATGGCGGAAGCTATTAAAGTTCTTGACATGGTACAACAAAAATATCAGTTCAAATTAAATTACCAATATTTTGATATCGGGGGAATTGCAATTGACCATTACGGTATTCCGCTACCCGCGGAAACCTTAAAAGGCTGTGAAAAGGCCGATGCTATACTATTTGGTTCTGTTGGAGGGCCCAAATGGGGGAATTTACCACCTGAGCAGCAACCCGAACGAGGAGCATTGTTACCGCTACGCAAACATTTTGCGTTATTTTGTAACTTACGACCAGCAACCTTATACAAAGGGTTAGAGAAATTCTGTCCCTTGAGGGCAGATATTTCTGGAAAAGGTTTTGATATGGTTACCGTTCGCGAATTAACCGGAGGAATTTATTTTGGACAACCTAAAGGGCGGGAAGGCGAAGGGGCAAATGAAAAAGCTTACGATACTGAAATTTATCACCGTTACGAAATTGAGCGAATCGCAAATATTGCTTTTGAAACAGCAATGAAACGCAAGAAGAAAGTTACGTCTGTAGATAAAGCTAATGTGTTGATGAGTTCTATTTTATGGCGTGAAACCGTAAATGAAATAGCCAAACAATATCCGCAGGTACAACTAGAACACATTTATATTGATAATGCCACGATGCAACTTATCAAACAGCCCGAAGCTTTTGATGTTTTACTTTGTTCTAATCTTTTCGGCGATATTATTTCTGATGAATGCGCAATGATTACTGGATCAATGGGGATGTTACCATCTGCTAGTTTAAATGAAAAAGGATTTGGTTTATACGAACCAGCGGGTGGCTCTGCCCCTGACATTGCTGGCAAAGGTATTGCTAATCCTATTGCACAAATTTTGTCAGCTGCAATGATGTTACGTTACAGCTTCAATTTGAATGAAGCCGCAGATGCTATTGAAAGTGCGGTCAAAAAAGTATTGGCGCAAGGATATCGTACGGTGGATTTAGCTGATGACACTTCCCCGGTTTCTACGGCGAAAATGGGCAGTTTAATTGCTAATGCAATTTAATTTTGTAATGTTGCTTAACGATAAATTGAGGCAAAAATGAAAAGAACACTTTACCAAAAATTATTTGACGCCCACGTTGTTCACGAAGCAGAAGGCGAAACTCCAATTCTATATATTAACCGCCATTTAATTCATGAAGTAACCAGCCCACAAGCTTTTGACGGATTACGAGTCGCGAATCGTCAAGTTAGGCAAGTTAGCAAGACTTTCGGTACAATGGATCACAGTATTTCTACTCAAATACGCGATGTAAATAAATTAGAAGGGCAGGCGAAAATTCAGGTTTTGGAGCTGGATAAAAATTGTAAAACTACCGGTATTTCTTTATTTGATATGAATACTAAAGAACAAGGAATCGTTCATGTTATGGGACCAGAGCAAGGTTTAACCTTGCCGGGAATGACAATTGTCTGCGGCGATTCTCATACTGCAACTCACGGTGCATTTGGCGCATTAGCGTTTGGTATCGGCACATCCGAAGTGGAACACGTTCTCGCTACGCAAACACTGAAACAAGCTCGAGCTAAAAATATGAAAATTGAAGTGAGAGGTAAAGTGGCTCCTGGTATTACGGCAAAAGATATTGTCTTGGCAATTATCGGTAAGACCACAATGGCGGGGGGAACTGGGCATGTTGTTGAGTTTTGTGGCGAAGCTATTCGTGATTTATCTATGGAAGGGCGAATGACTGTATGTAATATGGCGATCGAATTAGGTGCAAAGGCCGGAATTATCGCACCAGACGATACCACTTTTGCTTATCTAAAAGATCGACCTTATGCACCTAAAGGGCAGGATTGGGATGCTGCTGTAGATTATTGGAAAACCTTATATAGTGATGAAGGTGCAGAATTTGATACGGTAATAATTCTTGAGGCTAATGAAATAGCGCCACAAGTTACTTGGGGAACAAATCCTGGGCAGGTTATTGGTATCGACCAATTAGTTCCGAACCCGAGTGATATGACCGATCTTATCGCTCGAGCTTCGGCTGAAAAAGCGCTAATGTATATAGGGTTGCAGCCAAATACGGATTTAACGCAAGTTTCTATCGATCAAGTGTTTATCGGCTCCTGTACTAATTCTCGAATTGAAGATCTGCGAGCTGCTGCAGCGGTAATGAAAGGGCGAAAAATTGCCAATAATGTAAAACGTGTTTTGGTTGTCCCAGGCTCTGGGTTAGTGAAAGCACAAGCGGAACAAGAAGGGCTGGATAAAGTTTTTATTGATGCAGGTGCGGAATGGCGCAATCCAGGATGTTCGATGTGCTTGGGAATGAATGATGATCGTCTGGGCGAGTGGGAGCGCTGTGCATCAACTAGTAATCGCAATTTTGAAGGAAGACAAGGACGTAATGGACGGACTCATTTAGTTAGCCCTGCTATGGCTGCCGCTGCTGCCGTGTTTGGTAAGTTTGTCGATATTCGTCATGTTGAATTAAATTAAGGAGAATAAAATGGCAGGATTTAAACAACACTCAGGATTGGTTGTTCCGCTTGATGCGGCAAATGTGGATACCGATGCAATTATTCCGAAACAATTCCTACAAGCGATTACTCGAGTTGGGTTCGGCAAACATTTATTTCATGAATGGCGTTATTCTGATGCAGAAGGTACACAACCGAATCCTGATTTTGTACTGAACTATCCACAATATCAAGGCGCGACAATTTTATTAGCGCGTAAGAATTTAGGTTGTGGTTCTTCCCGAGAACATGCGCCCTGGGCATTGGCGGATTATGGGTTTAAAGTGATGATTGCTCCAAGTTTTGCTGATATTTTCTATAATAACAGCCTAAATAATCATATGTTACCAGTGCGTTTAACAGAGCAAGAAGTGGAAGAAATTTTTCAATGGGTTTGGGCAAACGAAGGAAAAACCATTCAAGTTGATTTAGACGCGATGACAGTTATTGTTGGAGAAAAGATTTATCATTTTGAATTAGATGAATTCCGTCGCCATTGCTTATTAAATGGGTTAGATAATATTGGTTTAACCTTACAGCACGAAGAAAAAATCGCTGAATATGAGCGTAATATCCCTACCTTTTTACGCTAATTCACTCATTGCCTCCCGACAGTATTGGAGTTGCTATCGGGAGAAGTTCTTTAATTATTATCTATCCTCTAGGATGAAAGCGCTCATGTAAACGCTTTAAGCGTTCTTTAGCAACGTGAGTATAAATTTGTGTAGTGGATAAATCACTGTGCCCTAATAACATTTGTACGACCCGTAAATCCGCACCGTGATTCACCAAATGGGTAGCAAAAGCATGGCGCAGTACATGAGGGGAAAGCTCGTCCGTATTGATCTCTGCTAATACAGCATAATATTTAATTCGATGCCAAAAAGTTTGGCGAGTCATCTGTTGAGCCCGCTTACTGGGGAAAACAATATCAGAGCTTTCACCGTTTAACATCACCGGACGTGCATACAATACAAATTGACGTATCCAATATGCAGCTTCCTCTCCCATTGGTATAATACGTTCTTTATTTCCTTTACCAATTACTCGCACTACGCCTTGCTGCAAATTCATATTTTCTATGGTGAGAGAGACTAATTCCGTTACTCTTAATCCTGTAGCATACAATAATTCCAACATTGCTTTATCCCGTAATTCTAAAGGAATATCCACATTTGGCGTATTTAATAAATCGGTAACTTGTTGTTCTGTCAAGAATTTAGGTAAACGACTAGGCAGTTTAGGTGAGCTTAATTGTGCACTTGGATCATCTTGGCGATATTTCTCACGGTATAAATATTGAAATAGCTTGCGTATTGCACTTAACAAACGTGCCGTACTGGTTGCCTTATAGCCTTGTTGTAAACGCTCACCAAGAAATGTTTGTAAATCTATTGCATCAATATTTTCTAACTTAAGCGCTTTTTGATCTAACCAGTCCGCTAACGCGCTCAAATCTAATTTATAAGATTGTATCGTATTATCCGATAATCCTTTTTCAATCCAATACTCATTAAGAAAAAGATCGATCAAACCAGCATTCGTCATCTTGTATCCTTAGCTTTGTTTTAACAAAAAGGCATCTACTTTTTTCGGCATTACCACGAAGGCACAAGCAGAAACCGCTAACATTGCGACAAATGTCCAAGTTGATGAAATAGGGAAAATGAGTCCGGATAGCGCAGTTAATAATGCAACAGCCGCACTGTTTGAAATACCGTTATACAGCCCTTGTAATTTCGCAATATGGTGTTGAGGTTGTGTTGTAATATAACGAATCATTGCATAATGCGCTGCAGCATAAGTGAAACTATGCAATAATTGTAATATTGCCAATAGCGCAAAATTAGTCGTCAATGCTAATCCGCCCCAACGAATTATTGTTGCTAATGTTGCCAAATAAAAAATTGAACTCACCTTCCAATTCTGGAATAAGCGTCGTGAAAAGAAAAATAATAGAATTTCAGCCATTACAGCAAATCCCCAGAGCCAACCAGTTTGTGAAACCGTCAGCCCATTGTTTGTCCAATACAGTACACTATAACCGTAATAAGCAGCGTGAGATCCTTGAATAAATGAGACAGCGAGTAAAATACGCCATGTTGTTGAATTTTTTAATAGAGAAAGGAAAGTAACCGAATTTTTGACCGCACTTTCCGCCTCATCTGTCGGCGGGATAGTTGGTACAGTATATTGAATAATCGTATAAACACACAAAATGCTGGTTAAAATCCAAACTATATTTGTTTCGCCTACAACATTAATGAGTTGTCCGAATAGGGTAACGCCAATCACAAATGCAGCAGAACCGACTAATCTTGTTTTACCGTAATCTAGCTGAATTTGTCTTTGCCAAGTGCTTGCTAAGGAGTCGGATAATGTCATTCCGCCTGAATTAAGCATTGCAAAAAGCCCGATAGCAGCGAACAACAGCCAAAAATACTCAGATAGAAAATTCATACCAGCCATAATCAATGCACTACCAAGTGCCAGTATTCGTAATGCATTCAATAATTGTGAAGGTCGATTAATTCGAGCAGAAAAAAACATTCCTCCGATAAACCGGAAAACGTAAGCTGCGGCTAACACAATACCGATCACTTCACTATCATAGTGTTGAGATTTTAACCATACAGGAAAAAAAGGTACAAATACGCCATAGGCACAGTAATAACCAAAGAAACTCAGTGCGAGCCAGGTAAATGGAGAAACTTTCATTAGAATAACTGTTCCATTTGTTGTGAACGTTTAATACAAGCTTCCATTGCCTGATGAATTAACGTTTCAAAATGATGTTGATTAAGCAGACTTAGCGCAGCTTCCGTTGTCCCCCCTTTAGAGGTAACATTTTCTCGCAACCTTGCTAAAGAAATATTCGGGTTTTCAACAACCATTTTTGCTGCCCCCAGCATTGATTGCTGAACTAATTGACGGGCATTAATTTCATCAATCCCCATATCGCCTAATGCTTTTTGCATTGCTTCAAGAAATAAAAAGAAATAGGCAGGACTACTGCCTGATGCGGCAGTAATTTGGTGCATTTGGTTCTCATCTTCAAGCCAAAGGGTTTTTCCTACTGCAGATAATAAATTTTCTACAAAAGTGCGGTCATTTTCTGTTGTATTTTTTGCAGCAAATAACCCTGCCATACCTTCTCCCACCAAAGCAGGAGTATTCGGCATGACTCGAACAATGGATTGTGCACTAGGTAATAAATGTTGTAAGCGCATGGTAGGAATTCCGGCGGCAATAGAGATCACTAATTTATCATGAAAATCGACCGCACTTAACGCTTGACAAACCTCTGCCATTATTTGTGGTTTCACTGCGAGTAATACCGCTTCCGCTTTATTTGCCGCTAAGTGGTTATCTTGTGTAACCTTTACACCGTAATTTGCCAGTAATGCCAATTTTTCCGGATTAGGATCACTGACAATAATATACTCTGATGGATATTGTCGTTTTAATAACCCTAAAACAATTGCTTGAGCCATATTACCACCGCCGATAAAAGCAATGAATTTATTTTGCATTCTTTTCTCTAAAGTAAGTTAAAATGATACCTATTTTACCCGAATAAGGATAAGGATCTACTATGTGGTTTAAAAATACCCTAATTTATCGTTTAACCAAGCCTCTCGATTGGAATACTGAACGCTTACAAGAAAAACTTAACGAATGCATTTATATTCCTTGCCAACAACAGGATCAAAGTAAATTTGGTTGGACTCCTCCATTAAAAGGGGCGGAATTACTATATTTTAGCGTAGGAAAACAAATCTTATTATTAGCGCATAAAGAGGAAAAAATATTACCTGCTAATGTCGTGAAACGTGAATTGGACGAGCGTATAGATAATTTAGAGCAAAAAGAAAACAGAAAGTTGAAAAAAACAGAAAAGCAGGCATTGAAAGACGATGTCGTAATGAATTTATTACCTCGAGCATTTAGCAAAAATCAACAAACAGCATTGTGGATAGATACAGAGAATAACTTAATTTATGTTGATGCAGCCTCAACTAAACGAGCAGAAGACACATTGGCTTTATTGAGAAAATCACTAGGTTCATTACCGGTCGTTCCTCTTGCTTTCGCAAATGAACCAACAAATGTACTGACCGATTGGATTGTCAACGATAACCTCCCTCACTGGCTACTTGCGCTTGATGAAGCGGAACTACGTGGTAGCCAAGAAGATAGTGTGATTCGTTGTAAAAAACAACCTCTGGAAAACGCTGAGATCTTGTCTTTACTACAAGCGGGCAAAGTTATAAGCAAACTGGCATTGGAATGGGAAGATACATTAAGTTTTATATTACATGATGACGGAAGTTTGAAACGTTTGAAATTTGCAGATTCTGTACGAGAAAAAAATGATGATATTTTAAAAGAAGATTACGCCCAGCGTTTTGATGCGGATTTTGTGTTAATGACTGGTATTTTGGCAAAGTTAACGGAAAACCTACTTGATGAGTTCGGTGGGGAAAAAACGAGATTGGTCCCATAATTTATTGATATAGCAGGTTTTCTATAAGGAAAAGAATGGATTGGCGTCAAGAAAAGGCAGAAAATCTCCAATTAACACAATTTAGGCTGGCAATCTTGTTGTTTATAAGTAGGATCACTTGAAAATTTTTGTAAAATTTGACCGCACTTTTTCGTCTCTTGGAATAATCTTATCGGACCAAATTATTATGAAAATATTCTGTATTTAGCTTTTAAAAAATTGATTTCTTCCAATTCATTTTGCAAAATGAAGCATTACAGCCTAGCGCTTTCGGAGGACGGTGAGTTTGATGTCATCAGTTTTAAACTCACCGAAGGGTTAAGTGAAACCTTCCGGTTGGAGTTAATGTTATCGAGTTTTCAGCCGACGATTGCCTTTTCCGCTTTAATGGACAAACCGGCAACCTTCACGTTCTGGCAAGACGGCAATCCGGTGCGTTATGTCAACGGCATTGTCAGCCGCTTTTCACAAGAAAAACGGGCGCAGTTCGTACCTATTAATCGTATGGTAGTGGAGCCGGCATTAATCCGAGCGGCATTACAATCGGATAGCCGCATTTTTCAACATCAACCCAGTGAAAAAATCTTCCGCACCTTATTACAAAAAAATCGGGTAGATAATGTAACATAGCAGTGGTTTTATACTGAGGTATTCCTCTAATTTGAGATTATATTTAATCTAAATTAATTCAATTGGAATTTTAACCACTAATTTTTTTAATAACGCGGCTTTACCGTTGACATTACAGCAAGGCTTATGTGGTTCGTAAGGAAAGAAGACGGCAAACATTTTAGGCTGTAATGTTAGGGTAAATTTATTTTCGATATCAGGTGATAATTGGTAGTCGTCCTCTTCGTTATATTGTTCATATAATTCTAGCTTAGGGTAAGTGGCACCGACTTCGATATTTTCCTCTCCCTGAATCAGTACTTGTACGTCTAAATATTTGCGATGTAATTCTGCTTTTTTATTTTCCGGTGCACAGGTCTCTGGGGTCATTACATTCATATAGATTTGCTCCGAAATATCATGGCGTCCTGTTTCTAAAGCATCTAAATTAAGCGTATTAAGATAATCGCAGACTTCTGCAATCACTGTTGGCAGACCTTTTTTAAAGTCAGTTCTAGTTAAATCTCCAATAATCATTATGGTTCCTCACTAATTTAGTTTAATTTAGTAGAATCATACTCAGAATACTCTTCGGAGTAAAATTCGGAGTAAATATTTACATAAAATAAAACATTACCCAAGGAGGGAAAAGATCTGTATAATGCACAAGTTTTATTTTCTGTGTTGGCGTGCGACTAACAAAAAATATTTTATGGCATTTTCTGTAAAATATGCCTAAAAATAGCCGCACTTTAACAGCTGTTTAAACTAAGAGATATTTTTTGCTAGTCGCAATCCAGAAAATAAAGCGACATTTTAACTATTTATTGAAAGGAAAACATTGTGAATCCAATTGTTAAACAATTTAAATACGGTCAACATACCGTTACTTTAGAAACGGGAGCTATTGCTCGTCAAGCGACCGCTGCGGTAATGGCAAGTATGGATGACACTGCGGTGTTTGTTACCGTAGTTGCTAAAAAAGAGATAAAAGAAGGACAAGATTTTTTCCCGCTAACGGTCAATTATCAAGAAAGAACTTATGCTGCAGGGCGTATTCCGGGTGGTTTTTTTAAACGTGAAGGTCGTCCGTCTGAAGGGGAAACATTAATTGCACGTTTAATTGATCGACCTATTCGTCCATTGTTTCCAGAAGGTTTCGTGAATGAAATTCAAATTGTTGCTACTGTTGTTTCGGTAAATCCGCAAATTAGCCCGGATTTAGTTGCAATGATAGGTGCGTCTGCCGCACTTTCTCTTTCCGGTGTACCTTTCAATGGTCCTATTGGTGCTGCTCGAGTTGGTTTTATTAACGACCAATTCGTTTTAAATCCAACTATTAACGAACAAAAACAAAGTCGTTTGGATTTGGTTGTTGCTGGAACGGATAAAGCCGTGTTAATGGTGGAGTCCGAAGCTGATATTTTAACAGAAGAACAGATGCTAGCAGCAGTGGTATTCGGTCATCAACAACAGCAAGTAGTTATTGATGCTATTAAAGAGTTTGCACAAGAAGCTGGTAAGCCTCGCTGGGATTGGGTTGCTCCGCAAGTTAATACTGAGTTAATTGAAAAGGTAAAAGCTATTGCAGAATCTCGTTTGGGAGAAGCTTATCGCATTACGGAAAAGCAAGCTCGTTATGAACAAATTGATGCAATTAAAGCGGATGTGGTTGCACAATTAACCTCGGTTGAATCTGTTGAAAGTGAAGAAATTAGCGAAGGAAAAGTCATTGATATTTTCACCGCACTTGAAAGCCAAATTGTACGTGGACGTATTTTAAATGGTGAACCTCGTATTGATGGGCGTACCGTTGATACGGTGAGAGCGTTGGATATTTGCACTGGCGTATTACCTCGTACTCATGGTTCAGCAATTTTTACTCGTGGTGAAACTCAGGCATTAGCGGTTGCAACTTTGGGGACCGAACGTGATGCTCAGATTATCGATGAATTAACTGGCGAACGTTCTGATCATTTCTTATTCCACTATAATTTTCCTCCTTATTCCGTTGGTGAAACCGGTATGATTGGATCACCTAAACGTCGTGAAATTGGGCATGGTCGCCTTGCCAAACGCGGTGTCGCAGCTGTTATGCCGACCTTAGCCGAATTCCCTTATGTTGTGCGTGTTGTTTCCGAAATTACCGAATCTAATGGCTCCTCTTCTATGGCATCGGTATGTGGCGCATCATTGGCTTTGATGGACGCTGGCGTGCCAATTAAATCGGCCGTTGCGGGTATTGCTATGGGGTTAGTGAAAGAAGATGATAAATTTGTTGTACTTTCTGACATTCTTGGGGATGAAGATCATTTAGGTGATATGGATTTCAAAGTAGCTGGAACTCGTGAAGGGGTTACTGCACTACAAATGGATATTAAAATTGAAGGCATTACTGCTGAAATTATGCAAATTGCATTAAATCAAGCAAAGAGCGCAAGAATGCATATTTTAGGGGTAATGGAACAGGCTATTCCTGCACCTCGATCCGACATTTCCGATTATGCACCTCGTATTCATACAATGAAAATTGAACCGAAGAAAATTAAAGATGTAATAGGTAAAGGTGGGGCAACAATTCGGGCTTTAACAGAAGAAACCAATACATCGATTGATATTGATGATGACGGCACGGTGAAAATTGCGGCAGTGGATAGTAATGCTGCGAAAGAAGTTATGGCGCGTATCGAAGAGATAGTCGCTGAAGTTGAGGCTGGTGCAATTTATAAAGGTAAAGTTACCCGATTAGCTGACTTTGGTGCTTTTGTTTCTATTGTAGGTAACAAAGAAGGTTTAGTTCACATTTCACAAATTTCTGAAGAACGTGTAGAAAAAGTTAGCGACTATCTTCAAGTTGGTCAAGAAGTGCAGGTTAAAGTTGTTGAAATTGATAGACAAGGACGTATTCGCTTAACTATGAAAGATCTTGCACCGAAACAAGAATCCGTCGTAATAGAAGAAATTGTTCCTTCTGAACCACAAGAATAATTTTATTCAATATAGAATAAAAATTGAAGGGTAAGTATCTGACTTACCCTTAAAACTTACAATAGCTTAGCTTACTGTTAACGTATAATTACGATAAACTGAGCGTATTTACTAATGAAGTAAAAATAAATGCAACATTCTCGGTTGTTACACACCCTGGCTTATTTGCTCGGTTTGTTTTTTATTGCCGTTCTTAATGGTTGTGTTCATTCAAATGAACATTTTATTGCTAAAAATAAAGTCGTGCTTGCCGAACAAACTCCGAACAGTCATTTTGAACAAGAAATTATGATTGTACGTATTAGCCAGGTTTTACTTGTCAGCAAAATGACGGATAAGGAACGTGCGGCTTTATATTTCGAACGTGGTGTCTTATATGATTCACTGGGACTTTGGGGATTAGCGCGCTATGACTTTGCTCAAGCCCTGGCACTTCAACCGAAAATGGCAGCAGTCTATAATTATTTAGGACTTTATTTATTACTTGAAGAAGATTATGACAGTGCATTAGAAACTTTTAATGTAGTGTTTGAATTAGACCCAAGTTATGACTATGCTTACCTAAATAGAGGACTAAATTTTTACTATATTGGGCGTCATAATCTTGCACAGCAGGATCTGCTTCGTTTTTATCAAGCGGATAAGAATGATCCTTATCGAGTATTATGGCTTTATTTTAATGAACTAAAATTTGCTCCTCAACAGGCAAAAAGTAACTTGGCATTGCGTGCTAAAGGGCTTTCCGATGAATTTTGGGGAACTAAAATTGTTCAATATTATTTAGGTAATCTTTCAATCGGCAAGTTATACCAAAAAGCGCAACAATTTGCAGAAATGTCAAGTGTGCAATATGCTGAGGTACTCACCGAAACCTATTTTTATCTAGCAAAACAAAAACTCAATCTAGGGCAAATTGATGAAGCAGCTGCTTTATTTAAACTTGCAATGGCAAACCAGGTGTATAACTTTGTTGAGTATCGTTTTGCAGCGTTTGAACTGAAAAAACTGAAACCAGTTAGAACAGAAAACGAGCAGTAAAACCGCAGTCATAAATTACTGTGTTTTTACTAACTCAGGCATTGGCACCGAAAGCCCATATTGAGCTTTCCTTATTTATATTCGAGTATTTTAATGACAGAAAACATTACTTTTAATGAACTGGGCTTACCAGATTTCATTCTAAAAGCCGTTTCAGATCTTGGATTTGAAACGCCTTCCCCCATTCAACAAATTTGTATCCCTTATTTATTAAACGGTAACGATGTATTGGGAATGGCACAAACCGGAAGCGGAAAAACAGCGGCTTTTTCTTTACCTTTATTGGCCCAAATTAATAGCGAACAAAAACATCCACAAATGTTAGTAATGGCGCCGACGAGAGAGCTTGCTATTCAAGTTGCAGATGCTTGCGAGCAGTTTATCAGATATACTCAGGGAGTGCGTATTGTTACCATTTACGGAGGACAACGCTATGACATCCAGTTGCGAGCATTAAAACAAGGTGCGCAGGTAGTCGTAGGAACTCCAGGAAGGATTTTAGACCATATTCGTCGAGGAACATTAAATCTTTCTGAATTAAAATTCATTGTCTTGGATGAAGCTGATGAAATGTTGCGTATGGGCTTTATTGATGATGTCGAAACTGTTATGGCAGAGTTGCCGGAAAATCACCAAACTGCATTGTTTTCCGCTACAATGCCAGAACCTATTCGCAGAATAACCAAACGCTTTATGAAAGATCCGAAAGAGGTCAAAATCAAAGCTACTCAACAAAGTGCACCGGATATTGAACAAAGCTGTTGGTATGTCCATGGATTCCGTAAAAATGATGCCTTATTACGTTTCCTTGAGGTAGAGAATTTTGATGCAGCGATTATTTTCGCTCGTACCAAAACTGCGACATTGGATATTACTGAATTATTGGAAAAAAACGGCTTCCGCTCGGCTGCATTAAACGGAGATATGACTCAACAGTTGCGTGAACAGACTCTTGATCGTTTACGTAATGGAAGCCTTGATATTGTAGTTGCAACTGATGTTGCTGCGCGTGGTATTGATATTGAGAGAATTAGTTTAGTCGTAAACTATGATATCCCTCTAGATGCCGAATCTTATGTTCATAGAATTGGACGGACTGGCAGAGCAGGTCGTTCTGGGCGAGCATTACTCTTTGTTGAGCCACGTGAACGTCGTTTATTACGCAATATTGAACATTTGGTGAAGAAACCGATTCCGGAAGTAGCACTACCAAATCATCTTATGCTACAAGAATGTCGTCGTGAGAAATTTAAGCAAAGAATTACTCAACAGTTAGAACATCACGATTTAGAACTTTATCGTAGCTTACTGGAAGATTTATTTACAGCTGATCAAGATCAGGAAGATATTGCTGCGGCGATGTTAATGTTATTACAAGGTAAGCAAAAATTAATTTTACCACCGGATCCTATCATAGAAAAACGTGCTCGCCGTAATGAGCGTAGTGATCGAAAAGAGCGTCGTGAAAATCCACGCTCTGGCGAACGTAGAGGTTATGGCACTCCGCAGCCAATGGATTTATATCGTATTGAAGTCGGTCGTGCTGATGGGATTGAAGTTCGTCATATTGTTGGTGCTATCGCCAATGAAGGAGATATTAATAGTCGATATATCGGACACATTAAATTATATGATAATCACTCTACTGTCGAACTTCCACAAGGAATGCCTAAGGAGTTGTTACGCCAATTTGGAAAAACTCGAATTCTCAACAAACAAATGCAAATGTCTTTTATTGGTGAAGTGAAATCTACTGCTTCCAGTGGTGGATCTGACGGAAAACGCTCGGAAAGAGGCAATAAAAACGAACGTGGCAGAGGGGGAAAAGAGCGTAAATTTAGTGAAAAAAATAACCGCACTTTTAGTGAAGGCTCACGAAAATTTTCACGTTATTAAATCTTGATTACTCTTATGGCGGCTATCTGTCGCCATAATTTCTTTCTATTTTCCATTTTACAAATTTGATTTGTCTCTTGTCGGTATTCCCGATAAAATCCGTTCATCTTTATTTATCAGGTTAACTGCGTTTGAAAGGTTTATTTTTACGAAGTATTATGGCACTTGCCCTTTTTTTATGGGCGATTGATATGGTTTTTCCTTGGCAAAAAATTATGCGGAGTGAAGAAAACCAGTATTCGGCAATTCAGTTAAGAAAAAACTTAATTGTTGGTACGATTAATAATCCAATTTCCTACTTTATCAATGCGACGGGAGAGTCTGGTCTAGAATACGAATTGGCAAAACAATTTGCCGAGTATTTGGGCGTTAATTTAAAAATTAAAGTTTTAGATAGTACTGAAGCACTTTTTACAGCATTAGAAAATCATGAAATTGATATTGCTGCTGCGAATATTCGTTTTCAACCTAAACGTGTTGAAGAATTTCAAATAGGTCCAGCTTATGGATCCGCGTCTTGGCAATTAGTTTATCGCAAAGAAGGGCCTCGTCCTAGAAATTTAGCTGAAATTGATCAGTTAGTTATTTTTAATAATTCGGAACTCAATGGATTATTAACGGAAGCACAAAAAGAATACTCTAATTTAAAATGGCAAATTAATCCGCAAGTGACTCAAGAGGAACTTCTTTTGCAAGTTGCAGAAGGTAAGCTGGATTACACTATTGCTAATTCTGTTGAGGTTGCTGCCGCTCGACAAATCCGTCCTCAATTGGCGGTAAGTTTTGATCTCACCGATGAAGCGACAGTTCATTGGTATTTGGCAAGTAGTTCTTACAGTGAATTGCAAGCGAGCCTACTGGATTTTATGAATAATGCCCTAGAAACAGGTCTTATGGCTCGTTTAGAAGAAAAGTATTTCCGCCACATTTCTCAATTTGATTATGTGGATACTCGCTCCTATATGAATGCGATTGAAAAGGTATTGCCTAAATTTCAACCATTATTTGAGAAATATAAAGGAGAGCTTGATTGGCGATTACTAGCAGCTGTTGCTTATCAAGAGTCTCATTGGATACCAGATGCGACTTCCCCCACAGGCGTTCGAGGCATTATGATGCTGACAAAAGATACGGCTGATCGAATGAAAATTACTGATCGAACGGATCCGGAACAAAGTATTAAGGCTGGTTCGGAATATCTACATTGGCTGATCTCGCAAATTCCAGATACCGTGCCGCAAGAAGATCGAATTTGGTATGCGCTTTCCGCCTATAATATGGGCTTGGGACATTTGCTGGATGCTCGTCGTTTAACCAAAAATTTAGGTGGAAATCCTGATAATTGGCTGGATGTAAAGAAAAATCTGCCGCTGTTAGCAGAAAAACGCTATTATTCAAATCTAAAATATGGTTATGCACGAGGCTATGAAGCCCAACAATATGTGGAAAATATTCGCCGTTATATGAACGGGATAATGAATTATCATCGTGTACAAGAAAATACTATTGGTTCAGAAACTGTGATAGATATTGATAAAAGAGCTGGTAAAAATCTAAATGAATTTCCACAAAGGTTCATTAAATAAAAGAATGTAATTAAGGAAAGAAAATGAGAAAACGTAAAACTTTTATGAAAACAGGTCAAAAGAGACTCTCTCAAATCACTGTTTCGCGTAATCTGCGTTTGCGACGGTTGAAACGTTATAAGTATAAAATTTTTGAACGTCATGCATTGCAATTTGTTGTTCAAGATATTTGTTAATCAATTTCCCCCTGTTAGCCTTTATATTAAGTTTAGGGGGAATTTTTTTAGTTAACCATTTAGAACAACCGGAATTTCAGCATTCAAGCGATCAAACATTTCATACCGTTTACGATACATTGAACGTTTTTTACTTGGAATATCATCAAGAGATTTTCGGCTAATTTCTGTATTTAACCGCCAGTAGCCTTGTCTTAGCTTAGCTTCATTTTCTTGCCAGAATTCATCATAATTGAATTTAATGTCATTTCTGGAGGATAATCGATATTTTCCTTGGTATTTATGTGGGATGCCAATTAACTCGCAATTCCAATATGTAGCCAGTAATTTAAACACATGAACCAACATAAACATTGGCCGAACACCATGTAATGCTTTTGTTGCTTGTTTTACCACTTGTTGCGAATCGTCATAAGAAGGTCCTTGTATAGAGGCTATCAGTAGTTTATTCGGCGCAATAAAAGTAAAAGAGGCATCATATATTCGCTGTTTATCCTCCGTTTCAATATTAATCGAGAAATAGCCTTCAAAAGGATCAATTCGATTTAAGTTAATATTTAAGTATAGGTTATCCGTGAGTTGAGAAAGTCGAATACTCTGTTGTGATAGTAATTTTCTGCAAAAATCTTCTCCCAAATATTGCTCGAATAAAACTAAATTTTCGGTAATAGCCTGTAACCGTTGAGACGCAGAGAAACGTTTGTCGCAATAAGTCATTAGTAATGAATTAAAACGGTATTGCTGTAACTTAAATAATTGATCCCAAAATGCCGATTGATTCAAGAAATTAATCAATTTTTGGCAGGATTGCCGATAAATTCGAGTGTATAATTCATAGCGTAATCTTTCCCGAAAATGCTTAAGAAACTTTTTATTTTTGGCGTCGGGAGACATTTCATCAAACGTAGGAAAAGTAATTTTTTGTGCACTCATATAAAACTCCCAAATAGTTCAGTTCAATAAACATAAAACAAAAAAACCGCACTAAAAGTGCGGTCAAATTTAAAAAACGTTTTACAAATTAAATTAGGCTAATTTTTTAATTTGAGCAACTAATTTAGATTTATGGTTTGCCGCTTTATTTGCGTGAATTAAGCCTTTAGAAGCCATTCTGTCCACCACTTTTTGCATTTCTACGAATGCAGTTTCGGCAGCCGCTTTATCGCCTGCTGCAACTTGTGCATAAACTTTTTTAATGTAAGTACGCATCATTGAGCGTTGGCTCGCATTGTGTTGACGGCGTTTTTCTGATTGAATCGCACGTTTTTTTGCTGACTTGATATTAGCCAAGGTCAAACTCCTAAAATATCTGTTAGTTAATTACGACAAAAAATAGGGCGTAGAATATGCCGATTTTTTATACTTTTGTCAATGAGAATTTGTGTAGATTTCGGTGAGACACAACCGAAAGTAAGCATCGTTAGTTCCTTTCAATAGACTCACACAAACGATGTGGACCAAATTTTATCAGTTTTTTTATTTGGAATATAGCGTAAAAACAAAATTTCTATACAATTAGCAAAAAATTTCATCAAGAGAGCCTCATTTTGAGTAAACGACTTTTAAGATCCGGTATTATTGTGAGTAGTATGACCTTGTTATCCAGAATATTAGGCTTATTACGGGACATTGTGATTGCCCATTTGATTGGTGCTGGAGCTGCGGCAGATATTTTTTTATTTGCTAATCGAATTCCTAATTTTCTACGCCGATTATTTGCTGAAGGGGCGTTTTCACAGGCTTTTGTTCCAGTACTTGCCGAATATCAAAAGAGTGGTGATTTATCAAAAACACGGGAATTTATTGGTAAAGTATCCGGTACGTTAGGCGGTTTGGTCAGCATTGTTACTCTATTAGCAATGATTGGATCACCTATTGTTGCAGCAATTTTTGGTTTTGGTTGGTTTACAGATTGGCTAAATGGAGGACCTGACGCTCACAAATTTGAGCAAGCCTCACTGTTACTGAAGATTACTTTTCCCTACCTTTGGTTTGTTACTTTCGTTGCTTTATCCGGCGCAGTGCTAAATACTATCGGAAAATTCGGTGTAATGGCATTTTCGCCTGTGCTACTTAATATTGCGATGATTTCGACCGCTCTTTTTTTAGCTCCTCAGTTGAATAATCCTGATCTTGCTTTAGCTATCGGTATTTTTATGGGAGGATTGTTACAATTTCTATTTCAGATTCCGTTTCTAAAAAAAGCCGGGTTATTAGTAAAACCTAAATGGGCCTGGAAGGATGAGGGGGTGGTTAAAATTCGTAAATTAATGATCCCCGCTTTATTTGGTGTTTCAGTCAGTCAAATCAATCTTTTATTAGATACTATTATTGCCAGTTTTTTAATGACGGGTTCTATTAGTTGGTTATATTATTCCGATCGACTATTGGAGTTTCCGCTAGGTTTATTTGGTATTGCGATTTCTACCGTTATTCTTCCGACATTATCTCGTCATCATGTTAACCGAAGTGATGATGTACAACAAAGCATGCAGAACTTTCAACGAACCTTAGATTGGGGGATTAGAATGATTTTATTGCTTGGGGTACCGGCTGCAATCGGAATTGCTGTATTGGCTCAACCGATGTTATTAGTGTTATTCATGCGTGGTAGTTTCACATTTAGTGATGTACAAGCGGCATCTTATTCATTATGGGCATTTAATGCTGGATTGCTTAGCTTTATGCTCATTAAAATCTTAGCAAATGGGTATTATGCCCGCCAAGATACTAAAACACCAGTTAGAATCGGCATTATTGCGATGATTAGCAATATGGGCTTTAATATTCTTGTTGTTCCCTTCGGATATGTTGGTTTAGCTATGGCATCCACTTTATCTGCTAGTCTTAATGCTTATTTACTCTATCGCGGTTTATTTAAAAATGGGATTTATTATTTTTCACAACAAAGTGCGGTCTTTTTTGGCAAAGTTTTTATTGCGGCAGCTGTGATGGGGATAGGAATTTGGAATTATTCGCCTGATTTAGCATATTGGGCTTCTCTTGATTTCTTTATGCGGCTTTACTGGCTTTTTTGGTTAATTGGATTTGCTGTGTTCATTTACCTTGCAATTCTATTCTTATTAGGCATACGCGCACACCATTTATCGGCAAGATAGCAAGTGGAAGGCGATTAAATTTTAGCGTATAATGCGCCGATTGATTTTTGTTTGGATTCGTTAATGCAGTTAATTTATGGACTTCATAATGCTTGTCGATACTTGCCAGCATCCGGTTGTGCATTAACGATCGGCAATTTTGACGGCGTCCATCTCGGTCATCAAACTATCTTACGTCGATTACGTCAACAAGCTGATAAACAAGGGTTGTTGATGGCCATTTTATTATTTGAGCCACAACCTAGTGAGTATTTTATGGGAGAGCAAGCACCGGCCCGTTTAATGCGTTTACGAGACAAATTGCATTATTTGGCGCAAAACGGTGTAGATAAAGTTATTGTTGCAAAATTTGATCATAACTTATCCCAGCTCAGTGCTGAACAATTTATAATTGAGATTTTAGTAAAAAAGCTTAAAGTGAGATTCCTCAGTATTGGTGATGATTTTCGCTTTGGCTCAAACAGAATCGGTGATTTTACAATGTTATGCCAAGCGGGTGAACAATGGGGATTCTCCGTAGAAGACAATCATAGTTTTTGCCTAAACGAGCGGCGTATCAGTAGCACGGCAATTCGACAAGCGTTAGCAAATGATGATTTATATTTAGCGGAAAATTTATTAGGCAGACCATATCGTATTTTTGGACGAGTCATCCATGGAAATAAATTAGGCCGAACAATCGGTTTTCCAACGGCAAATATCCGATTGCATCGCCAAGTCAATCCGGTAAAAGGTGTTTATGCGGTAAAAGTACGGCTGATTTCCGATAATATTTTTAACGGTGTGGCAAATATTGGTAAACGTCCGACAATTAATGGTTCATTACAGCTCCTAGAAACTCATCTATTTGATTTTCAAGACGATTTATATGGACAGTTTGTGGAAATTGAGTTTTGTCATAAAATTCGCAATGAACATAAATTCAATTCTTTAGATGAATTACAACGGCAAATCCAAAAAGATATTGAAATTGCCAAAGAATATTTTGTAAGCTCAAAAACATCAGCTAGTCAAGCCATCGAATTTTAATAAGTTAAAGAATGCAAGACGTAATAATTAAATTTTAATTGATTGGAATAAGTATATGACAACAGACTACAAACACACTTTAAACCTGCCTGAGACAGGCTTTCCTATGCGCGGAGATCTCGCTAAGCGCGAACCGGAAATGTTGAAAAATTGGTATGATAAAAATCTCTACCAAAAAATTCGCATTTCCTCTAAAGGGAAAAAAACCTTTATCTTACACGATGGTCCTCCCTATGCGAACGGTAATATTCACTTAGGACACGCCGTAAATAAAATTCTGAAAGATATTATTTTAAAATCCAAAACTGCACTTGGTTTTGACACGCCTTATGTACCAGGTTGGGATTGCCACGGTTTACCCATTGAGCTAAAAGTAGAAGGTTTAGTGGGCAAGCCAAACCAAAAAGTTTCGGCAGCCGAGTTCCGTCAAGCTTGTCGTGATTATGCAAAAGAACAAGTTGAAGGGCAAAAAGCCGATTTTATTCGTATGGGAATTTTAGGAGACTGGGATAACCCTTATCTCACAATGAATTTCAGTACAGAAGCCAATATTATCCGCACTTTAGGTAAGGTCATCGCTAATGGGCATTTATATAAAGGTTCAAAGCCTGTACATTGGTGTTTAGATTGCGGTTCTTCACTTGCTGAAGCTGAAGTTGAATATGAAGATAAAGTTTCCCCTTCTATTTATGTCCGTTTTCCTGCTGTCATCAACGGTGAGATTGAAGAAAAATTTAATTGTGTGGGCAAGGGGAAAGGACAAATTTCTGCCGTTATCTGGACAACAACCCCTTGGACATTACCGTCTAACCGAGCAATTTCCCTTAATGCCGAATTAGATTATCAATTGGTGCAATTTGGGGATGAGCGTTTTATTTTAGCGGCAGCCTTAGTGGAAGATGTTGCGAAAGCAATTAGTGTTGAGACATTTGAGATTTTAGGTGAGGTAAAAGGACAAGAACTGGAATTATTACGTTGCAATCATCCGTTCTATGATTTTAGTGTTCCGTTTATTTTAGGGGAGCATGTTACGATAGATGGTGGTACGGGATTGGTTCATACTGCACCGGATCATGGTCAAGACGACTTTATTGTTTCGCAAAAATACAAATTGGAAATGGCTGGGTTAATCGCTAATGACGGCTTATTTAAAGCGAACGTACCTTTCTTTGCTGGGAAAGGTGTATTTGAATCTAATGATTTAGTCATCGAAAAATTAAAAGAAACAGATACATTAGTTAAATTAACACGGATTAAACATAGCTATCCGCACTGTTGGCGACATAAAACTCCGATTATTTTCCGAGCCACCCCCCAATGGTTTATAGGAATGGAAACACAAGGTCTACGCAATCAAGCATTAAGTGAGATTAAAGAAGTGCGTTGGATTCCAAGTTGGGGGGAAGCGCGTATTGATACAATGGTGGCAAATCGCCCTGATTGGTGTATTTCCCGCCAACGTACTTGGGGTGTACCGATGACAATGTTCGTACACAAAGAAACGGAAGAATTACATCCTCGTACACTTGAATTACTTGAGGAAGTAGCGAAACGGGTGGAACAACAAGGTATTCAAGCGTGGTGGGATCTCGAACCAAGTGAATTGTTAGGTGAAGATGCAGAAATCTATCGAAAAGTACCAGATACATTAGATGTATGGTTTGACTCTGGGTCTACTTATGCATCTGTGGTTGAGCAACGTCCTGAGTTTAACGGCGAATCAGCAGATATGTATTTAGAAGGTTCAGACCAACACCGAGGCTGGTTTATGTCCTCGCTAATGCTTTCGGCTGCCACCAATGGCAAGGCTCCTTATCGCCAAGTATTGACCCATGGTTTTACGGTAGATGAAAAAGGGCGAAAAATGTCCAAGTCTCTTGGTAACGTGATTGTACCAAGCGAAGTCTGGAATAAGAATGGTGCAGATATTTTACGTTTATGGGTCGCTTCAACTGATTACACAGGTGAAATTTCTGTTTCACATAATATTTTGAATCGAGCGGCGGATTCTTATCGACGTATCCGTAACACTGCGCGCTTTCTATTAGCGAACTTAAATGGTTTTGATCCTAAACGGGATTTAGTTCAACCGGAAGACATGATTAGTCTAGATCGTTGGGCGGTAAGTTGTGCTTTAGACGCACAAAACGATATCAAGGAAGCATACGATAATTATCAATTTCACACTGTTGTGCAACGATTAATGCGCTTCTGCTCAATTGAGATGGGATCCTTCTATTTAGATATTATCAAAGATCGCCAATATACTACTAAAGCAGACAGTCTCGCCCGTCGTAGCTGTCAAACTGCATTATGGCATATAAGCGAAGCCCTTGTACGCTGGATTGCACCAATTTTATCATTTACAGCTGATGAAGTCTGGGGCTATTTACCAAAAGTGGAGGAGCGCGCTGAATTTGTCTTTACCGAAGAATTCTATCAGGGGTTGTTTAGTTTAGGTGAAAATGAAACACTAGATGATAACTACTGGCAAACATTATTGAAAGTGCGCTCGGAAGTAAACCGTGTTTTAGAACAAGCACGTAATGATAAATTAATCGGAGCAGCACTAGAAGCGAAAGTAACAGTTTACGCGAATGATGAAATTCGACCGTTGTTAGAAAAATTAGGTAATGAACTGCGTTTTGTCTTGATTACATCGCAAGCGGAAGTGAAATCATTAGCCAAATCGGACATTTCAGAAGGGGAATTATCCGGTTTAGCTGTGAAAGTAGAAAGAGCCAAAGGAGAGAAATGTCCGCGTTGCTGGCATTACTCAGATAAAATTGGTGTAAATCCGGAACATTCTACACTTTGTCCGCGCTGTATTGAAAACGTAGCTGGTATAGGAGAAATACGTCAATTTGCCTAATTTTTATATAGAAAAATTAATCTAATTAAATATATTAAATAAAAGGAGAACAATATGAAAAAATTAGTGCTTGCCGCTACATTATTATCTTTGGCTGTGTCAACTCAAGCCCATAGGGTTTGGGTAAGCAGCCAACATACGCATGGGGGAGAAATTCTCAAAGCCGAATTAGGTTATGGAGAATTTCCTGTATTTGAACCGATTGCTGAAAGTCGCCTACATATTTTTAGTCAACCGATGCGTTTATTTACAGCAGAAGGGAAACAAAATTTAGTGCAAAAAGGTGAATTTAATTACCAATATGAAACGGAGAAACCATTAAAAGAAGGAAGTTACATTTTAGCTGCCGAATATCAGCCGACATTCTGGTCAAAAAATGCCAAAGGTTGGCAACAACAAAATATTCAACAAATGCCCGATGCAACTTATTGTGAACAAACTCGGATGTATGGTAAGCAAGTTGTTAATATTGGACACGAAAGTGCTGCTACGGAGGTTATTAGTCGCCCAGTTGATCACCTATTAGAAATTGTACCATTAGATAATCCGGCAAACATTCAAGTGAGCGATCGTTTTAAAGTTAAAGTGTTATATAAAGGCGAACCTTTACCGAATGTAGTGTTAACTGCCACCTTCGACGGTTTTGATACTAGTGATCGCAGTAAATCTCACAAGGTTGAGGCTCAAGCTTTTTCCGATATCACTGCAGATGATGGTACAGTTGAAATTATTCCATTGAGACAAGGTTTCTGGAAGGCATCTGTTGAATATAAAACTGATTATCCGGATCAAAAAATTTGTCAAAAGCTAGCAAATTATAGTACTTTGACTTTCCAAGTCGGTCGAACATATCATTAAAATATGATAAAAAATGACCGCACTTTTCAGTGCGGTTATTCTTTTCAGTGTGTAAATCGGTTGGAAAATATAGCGTTACTTTTTATTGAGAGAAACAATGAGCAAAACAAAAACAGGACTTACATTTTTATGGCTAAGTGGAATTGCTTTTATCGCTGATTTAGCCGCAAAATATATCGTGGTGCAAAACTTTCACCTCTATGAAAGTATTAATATCCTGCCGATCTTTAACCTTACTTATGTTCGCAATTATGGTGCAGCATTTAGTTTCTTAGCGGATCACAATGGCTGGCAAAAAATCTTTTTTATCACTTTAGCGCTAATAATTTCAAGCGTATTGGTTTATTTTTTGTTCCAAAATAATGCCATGCAAAAACTACAAAATTCGGCTTATTCATTCATTATTGGCGGCGCGCTAGCAAATGCTGCTGATCGAGCATATCGCGGATTTGTAGTGGATTATTTAGATTTTTACTGGAAAGATTGGCACTATCCAGTGTTTAATATCGCAGATATTGTAATTTGTATCGGAGCAGGTTTACTCATGCTTGATGCATTTAGAGATAGAAAGAAAAAAAACGGTCAAAAATGAAAATAATTCTAGCTAACCCTAGAGGGTTCTGCGCTGGTGTTGATAGGGCAATTAGCATTGTAGAACTCGCGCTTGAAATTCACGGTGCTCCTATCTATGTTCGTCATGAAGTCGTACATAATCGTTTTGTTGTAAATGGGCTGCGTGAACGAGGTGCAATTTTCGTAGAAGAACTGAATGAAGTTCCCGACGGTGCGATTGTCATTTTCTCTGCTCATGGGGTGTCTCAATCTGTGCGTCAAGAAGCAAAAGAGCGGAATTTAAAAGTTTTTGATGCAACCTGTCCGTTAGTTACAAAAGTGCATATGCAAGTCGCTAGAGCCAGTCGAAAAGGGACCAAGGCCATTTTAATCGGACACAAGGGTCATCCAGAAGTAGAAGGTACAATGGGGCAATATAGTAATCAGGAAGGCGGGATTTTTCTCATTGAAGGCGTTGAAGACATCGCTAACTTACCAGTGAGCCAATTAGATGAACTGACATTTATGACTCAAACTACATTATCCATTGATGATACTAGTGAAACGATTTCTGCGTTAAAGGAAAAATATCCAGCCATTCAGGGACCGCGTAAAAATGATATCTGCTATGCTACGACGAATCGTCAGCAAGCCGTGCGTGAATTAGCTAAATTATCGGATTTAGTTATTGTTGTAGGCTCTAAAAATTCCTCCAATTCCAATCGTTTGGCCGAATTAGCATCGCGCATGGGCGTATTATCAAAATTAATCGATGATCCTAATGATATTGAATCTACCTGGTTTGAGAATGTTACTACTATCGGCGTTACAGCTGGTGCATCTGCACCGGAAGAGCTCGTTCAATCCGTAATATCTCGTTTAAAGTTCTTCGGCGCAGATGATGTTGAAGAATTACAGGGGCTTGAAGAAAATATGTTTTTTGAAGTTCCTAAAGAATTACAAATAAAACAGGTAAATTAGTCCTAAAAATGAGTTTAATGTTCATTTTTTGGTTTTCAAAAAGAATATTTGTGAGAAAGATCGTAAAATTTTAGTAGATTTATTGTATATTTTTTTATTTTGGGCAAAATCTTACCTGTTGATGTTAATCAACGCTCTTAATAATAGGAAAACAATATGAAACTACTTAAGAGATTATTTATCTCGGTATTTGCTTTTGCAGCTACGTTAAGTTGTTCATTTGCACAAGGAAAATCGACCGAGTCTGTTCCTGATGTTCAAGTACAAACTCAAACAAAATCGGTTGAAGCGAGTGATAAATTGAATATTAATAGCGCAAGCGCTGAAGATATTCAAAAAGCGTTAATCGGCATCGGCGCTAAAAAAGCGGAAGCTATTGTTCAATATCGTGAAAAGTACGGGCCTTTTACTATGGCAGAGCAGTTGCTTGAGGTTCAAGGTATTGGCAAGGCAACTCTAGAAAAGAACCGAGATAGAATTATTTTCTGATTTATTCTAAAAATACTCCTTAACAATTCAAAGCGAAATATTTTTATTTCGCTTTTTTTCTTATCAAATAATTAAAGAAAACTGGTTTAAATAGCTTGATATACCGTATCTTTATAACACTTAATACTTTAGAATAGCCGAATATCGACAAAGAAATAGAACGGATGAATTAAAAATGAAACAAAAAATTGTTCTTGCTACGGCAAATCAGGGTAAAGTGGAGGAGATGGCGGACATATTAAGCGAGCTTGGTTTTGAAGTTATCGCACAAACGGAATTAGGGATTGGAAGTCCACAAGAAACGGGGCTTACATTTGTTGAAAATGCTATTCTAAAAGCTCGTTTCGTTGCTGAAAAATCCGGTTTACCCACAATTGCTGATGATTCTGGTTTAGTGGTAGCAGCTTTAAATGGAGAACCAGGATTATATTCTGCTAGATATGCTGGAGAGGAGGGTAATGATGCGAAAAACCGTCAGAAATTATTAGCGCAATTACAAAATATTCCTGTAAGTCAGCGGCAGGCTAAATTTGTCAGTTGCATTGTTTTTTTACGCTATGCAACGGATCCATCACCAATTATTGCTGAAGGAGAATGCTATGGCTATATTACTTTGGAAGAGAGGGGGACAAATGGATTTGGTTATGATAGTTTATTTTTCTCTCCTGACAGAAATTGTACTTTTGCTGAAATGGATATACAGGAAAAGAAAAAAATTTCACATAGAGGTAAAGCACTTGTACAACTCAAACAAAAATTAAAAGGAAATTTATACTAGTTACAGCAGCACCAACAATTAAAGGTTAATAAATTTCTTATTCGAGACTTCTTAGTCGGATAATGGATATTTGGTGGGAGATGTGGGCGTTCAACGGAATCTATAAGCGTAAAATTACTTCTTTCTAGTGGATAAGCTATTTCAGAAATAAAAATTAAAGGCTAATAAGTTAGTATTGAATATTGAAGTTAATTACACCTCATCGTGAGGTTCAAAAATCTGTTTATGATTTATTGAGTGGTATAGTCATTATTATTTATTAAGCTTTCAGTTACTTTAGAAACCATATTTCCCCCTGCAATAGCATGCCCTATCCCTTAGTTTTATTGAGCAATAAATCATTCAAATTTTTTACCGCACTTTTGTGTTGGCATAGCGATTAAGCAAAATTTATTCATTTTCCCTAAACCAAATTAGACTTGCCATTCTTCCAGTTTGTTTTTCTCGACGGAAAGAAAAGAAACGCTCTTTTTCTGTAAAAGTGCAATATTCTCCTCCCGAAATTTGAAATATGCCTAAAGCGTTTAAACGCTGTGTTGCAAGTTGGTATAAATTGCCTAGATATTTATCCGGTTGACTTGAATCAATTTTAAAAGCCTGTTTAGCAATAGGATCAATACTAACAAATTGTTCGACCACATCTTTTCCAACTTGGAAAGCGTTAGGACCGATTGCAGGTCCAAGCCAAGCAATAATCTCATTTGGTGTACAGCGAAATTGGCGTACGGTTTCTTCTAAAATGCCGTTGCATAGTCCTCTCCAACCTGCATGTGCTGCTGCAACTTCATTACCTTGTTTATTCGTGAGCAAAACAGGTAAACAATCCGCCGTCATAACTAGACAGACTTGGTTAGGTTGATTCGTATAAACGGCATCTGCATTTACGTCCTTTTCGGTATGAGGTAAATGAATTACTTTGGTACTATGAATTTGAGTTAAGAAAAGAGGTAAGTGGGGGAGTACATTTTGTTCAACTAGTAAAGTGCGGTTTATTTTAACCGCACTTTTATCATCTCCAACATGATCACCTAAATTGAAGCTATTAAAGGGAGGTAAACTGACCCCTCCTTTTCGGGTTGTGGAAAATGCTTGTACTGAACGAGGTACTGACCAATTAGGAATAATTTGATTCATCAATAATCTAATTCCTCTCTGTGATCTATATAATCTGCTTTAAGTGCATTAATTAATTGTACGAAGTCATCTGGGAGAGGGGCGTACCATTCCATGATTTCTCCGCTAATAGGATGAGCTAAACGAAGCATAATAGCGTGTAAAGCTTGTCGTTTAAAGTTATGTAAGACAGTCATAAATTCTTCACTGGCATTTTTAGGTGGACGCGGACGTCCACCGTAGGTTTGATCACCTAATAAGGGGTGAGCAATATGTGCCATATGTACACGAATTTGATGAGTACGTCCGGTTTCAAGGCGCAACCTTAGACGAGTATAATTACGGAAATTTTCCATTATACGGTAATGAGTAACTGCGGGTTTCCCCATTGGATGTACGGCCATTTGAGTTCGTTTAGTGGAATGTCTTGCCATAGGTTCATCAATAACCCCACCTTTTGTCATAATGCCGATTGCAATTGCTTCATATTCTCTAGTGATGAGGCGTTTCTGCAAATCTTTGACTAATTTGGTTTGTGCCGGTATGGTTTTTGCGACAACCATTAAACCTGTTGTATCTTTGTCCAAACGATGAACGATACCTGCTCTTGGTACTTCGGCAATTTGCGGGTAATGATATAGCAAAGCATTCAACACTGTTCCGCTAGGATTACCGGCTCCGGGATGTACGACAAAATCTTTAGGTTTATTAATAACTAAAATATGTTCGTCTTCATAGACAATGTTGAGCGGGAGATTTTCCGCTTCAAAACGATTTTCATCTTCAACCTCGACTTGAATTTCAACTTGTTCTCCGCCATACACTTTTGTGCGAGGAATATTGATCATTTTGCCATCTAAAATAACTAAATTTGATTCAATCCAATTTTTTAAACGAGAACGAGAATAATCGGGAAACAATTCCGCTAAAGTCTGGTCTAAACGCTGCCCCATTTGCTCGCTACCGACTTGTGCGGTTAGGGTAATCTGTGCCATAAAAATCCGTATTAAAGTAGTTTTAAAAGTTGGCTTATCGCCTAATGTTATATACAATAGCGGGCAATTGTACCCTATTTATCCGTTTTCTAAAAATTAAGGATTTCATAATGCGTCATTTAAAATCTTTTGCTGTTGCAACATTCGCAGCACTCGCTTTAGTCGCTTGTTCAAACAGCAATAATGAGGTTGAACAAACATCTGTTGATGAACTTTATAAAAAAGGGTCAACATCACTGCAAGAAGGCGGTTATTCGGACTCAATTCGCTATTTAAGTGCGGCAACTACTCGTTTCCCGGGAAGTATTTATCAAGAGCAAGCGATGTTGAATTTAATTTATGCTTACTATAAATCTCAAGATTACACTGCAACCTTAGTTACTATTGATGAGTTTTTAAATCAATTTCCGCAAAGTCCAAATCGTGATTATGCTGTCTATATGGCTGGGTTAACCAACATCGCAACGGGTGATAATTTTATGCAGGATTTTTTTGGAATTGATCGCGCTACCCGTGAAACTACAACGATGAAAACCGCATTCTCGAATTTTCAAAATCTAGTCAGAATATTTCCGAATAGCCCTTATGCACAAGATGCTTTAGCCCGTATGGCCTACATTAAAGCTGCATTAGCCCGTCATGAATTAGACATTGCTAAATTCTACGCAAAACGGAATGCTCATGTTGCAGTTGCAAATCGCGTAGTGGGTATGTTACGGCTTTACCCTGATACTCAGGCAACTCACGATGCATTACCATTGTTAAAAAATGCCTATGAAAAACTAAATTTAACGAATTTGGCAGAACAAACTCAAGCAATTATTGATGCAAATAAAGACAAGCAATTTGAGAATGTCAGCAAACCGGAAGAATCCGATTTAATCCTTCCAACAAAAAAATAAAATATTCTTGAACTTGTATTATTTTTCACTTAAAAGCTAAAGTATTAAGTGCGGAGTACACTGACAGCATTGCTTAGTGTAAGTGTTAGAGCTATATCAGGTTTTTATAAAAAATAAAAAGGCTGGGTATTATATTATCCCCTGCCTTATTGTTTTTATATTTTCATTTTACTTATCTAATTCGACCAAATTTACCAACATGAATGTCATAATATGCTTGGTAAATCTCACTCTTCGTATTCATTACAAAAGGTCCATAACCGACAATTGGCTCATTCAGTGGCTTAGCGGTTAAAATTAATATTTTGGCTTTCTTATTTGCCTCCACAAGGACATCACTTCCTCCGGATTTAAAGGTTACTAATTCTTCCTTGCAAATAACATCTGTATTATTAATCAGTATTGTGCCGTCTAAGACTAAGATAATTAAATTATGACTTGCTGGTATGGAAAACGTATGTGATTTTCCTGAATTTAGTTGTGTATCCCATACATTAATTGGGGTAAAAGTGTTAGCTATACCTTGAGTATCAAATAAATTTCCTGCAATAACACATACAATTCCTGCTTCATTTGGCAAATTGACATCTGGAATATCTGAAGCTCTAATTACTTGATACTTTGGTTCGGTCATTTTATTTTTAGCGGGTAGATTAACCCAAATTTGAACCATTTCAAACATGCCTCCTTCTTTTGTAAATTTCTCTGAATGTTTTTCTTCGTGCATCACGCCAGAACCAGCGGTCATCCATTGAACATCGCCTGCACCGATCGTGCCTTCACTACCATTGGAATCGCTATGAGAGATTTCTCCCTGATAAGCAATAGTAACAGTTTCAAATCCTCTATGTGGGTGAGGTTTGACTCCGCTCAAAGTAGATTGTGAATTATTTTTACGTCTACCAGAGAAAAATTTAGGTGAGTTATAATCCATTAATAGAAAAGGGTCGAGATTTTTATCTTTATTATAGTTAAACATAGGTTGTACATAGAAACCGTTACCGACCCAATGTTTTTCCTTAGTTTTGTGAACTTTTGATATTCTTTTCATGTTTTCTCCGAATTAATTTAGCTCTTTTTGTATGAACAGTATTATACTTTTACGAATGTGTAGATAAATGTCGAAAAAATGGAAAGATATTTGACTATTGGTTAATAATGTAACTTTACATTGTCGCTATGTCATAATTATGAAACAATAACTCCTATTTATTGCTAAACCATATAGTAGGAGAAAGAAGTTATGTGGGAAATAATCTTAATTTGCCTTGCAATAGGTGTTTTTGCTGGTTTTGTCGCTGGATTATTAGGACTAGGGGGCGGTACTGTCGTCGTACCAACGTTATATTATGTTTTACCTTATGTTGGTATTCGTGATGAAATATTAATGTCAGTAGCGCTTGGGACATCATTTGCTACAATAGTCATCAGTACTATGTCCGCCGCTCAGCAACATCATAGAAACGGTAATGTGGATTGGGGGATTGCAAAAGTATTAATTCCAGCGTTGATGGCCTCAGTATTCATTTCTAGTCTTTTCGTTAGCTCCTTGCCAAAAGCGTATCTTACAAAAATCTTCTCTGTCATTATGATGTATCTGGCATTAAAAATGCTAATTTCATTAAAAAAAGAACAAAAAGTCAAAGTTTTGACAACGTCATCAACATTAATTGCCGGAGGAATTATCGGTACGATTTCAAGTATGGCTGGAGTTGGCGGTGGGGCATTTGTCGTCCCATTTTTAAATGGACGTGGTGTGGGGCTAAAACGCGCAATAGGAACATCTTCACTATGTGGTTCATTGTTAGGTTTATCTGGCGCATTAAGTTTTGTTGTTAGTGGTTGGGGAAATCCGTTATTACCGGAATACTCTCTCGGATATGTTTATTTGCCTGCCTTATTTGGGATTACCTTTAGCTCTTACTTTACGTCAAAATTAGGGGCAAATGTAGCGGATAAGTTACCTGTTTCTATTTTAAAACGGGTATTTGCAGTATTCTTAATCTTTGTCGGATTAAGTATGTTATTTAAATAAACAAATGATTTAAATCGATATACGAATTTGTGTGAGCATTATCACAAACCGAATAAAAATGAATTTTCAAAGTATTGGGATTGATCTAAATTGACTCCTCTGAATTACTTTATCAACTAAGGAGTGAATATGAATATCCTGAATTACTTACAACGAATAGGCAGGGCTTTAATGGTTCCTGTTGCAGCTTTACCTGCCGCTGCATTGTTAATGGGAATAGGCTATTGGGTAGATCCGAACGGTTGGGGGGGCGATAGTCAACTTGCTGCACTATTGATTAAATCCGGGGCATCAATCATTGATAATATGGCATTGTTGTTTGCCATTGGCGTGGCTTTCGGCTTGTCAAAAGATAAACATGGATCTGCTGCTTTATCCGGCTTAGTCGGCTATTTAGTTGTTACCACCTTGCTTTCTCCTGCTGCTGTTGCTCAGTTAGAAAGTATTCCGATTGAACAAGTTCCAGCTGGTTTTTCAAAAATTAATAACCAATTTATTGGTATTTTAGTTGGTGTTATCTCTGGTGAATTATATAACCGTTTTTACCAGGTTGAGTTACCAAAGGCATTAGCATTTTTTAGCGGAAAACGATTAGTTCCTATCCTAGTCTCATTTGTGATGATCATCGTTTCTTTTGCTCTATTGTATATATGGCCTGTTATTTTTGATGGATTAGTTGGTTTTGGAAAATCAATTAAAGACTTAGGTTCGGTAGGTGCAGGTATTTATGCCTTCTTCAACCGACTGCTGATACCGGTAGGTTTACACCACGCCCTTAATTCTGTATTTTGGTTCGATGTCGCCGGTATCAATGATATTCCGAATTTTCTTGGTGGCGCGACTTCTCTCGCAGAAGGAAAAGCAATTCTTGGAACAACTGGAATGTACCAAGCAGGATTTTTTCCGGTAATGATGTTTGGTTTACCTGCAGCTGCATTAGCCATATATCACAGTGCAAAACCGACAAAAAAAGCACAAGTTGCCTCGATAATGTTTGCTGCCGCACTAGCTTCGTTTTTTACCGGTATTACTGAACCATTAGAATTTGCCTTTATGTTTGTTGCTCCGGTACTTTATGTTATTCATGCACTTCTAACTGCATTTTCTGTATTTATTGCAGCTTCAATGCAATGGATATCAGGCTTTGGCTTTAGTGCAGGGTTAGTCGATTTGGTACTTTCAGCCCAAAATCCGTTGGCAACAAACTGGTATATGTTAGTCTTACAAGGCGTTGTATTTGCCGTGATTTACTATTTCGTGTTCCGTCTTTTCATTAAAATATTTAATCTCAGAACCTTGGGGAGAGAGGAAGAGGAAAGTGCGGTTGAAAATCAGGGGGAATTTTCTCGTATAGAAAGGGCCGAACAATTTATTCAGGCTCTTGGCGGAAGAGATAATTTATTAAGCATTGATGCTTGTATTACTCGATTACGCTTAACATTATCCGATAACAAAAAGATTAATGAGGTACAATTAAAGACGCTAGGATCGAAAGGGAATGTTCGGCTTGGGGAAAACGGATTGCAAGTCATTCTTGGACCTGAAGCAGAATTAATTGCAGACGAGATGAAGCAAATAAAATAGTCATATTTCATCTGCACCCTAGGGTTACCTGAGGGTGCAGATTTCTTCTTACACTATCAAAGATAGAGTCGGATAGTTTACTGATTTCTCTAATAAAAATAATGACTTTTCAAAAATGCGAACTAGCTCACGTTTTTTATTTATCAACTATCCTAAAATATTGGCAGTCAATTATTTAAACTTAACTTTCTATGAGGTGACATATGTCCGATATTAATAATGTAATTAAAGAACTCGAAGCACTTGGTATTTACGACATTAAAGAAGTCGTATATAACCCTAGCTATGAACAATTGTTTGAAGAAGAAACCAAGCCGGGTTTAGAAGGCTTTGAGAAAGGTATAGTAACACAGTCAGGTGCTGTTGCCGTAGATACTGGCATTTTTACCGGTCGCTCGCCGAAAGATAAATATATTGTTTATGATGAAACTTCAAAAGAACATGTTTGGTGGACAAGTGATACGGTGAAAAATGATAATAAACCGATGAATCAAGCTACTTGGCAAAGTCTGAAAGAATTAGTTACAAATCAACTTTCCCGCAAGCGCCTTTTTGTTATTGATGCATTTTGCGGAGCTAGTAATAAAGACCGCTTATGTGTGCGAATAGTCACAGAAGTTGCTTGGCAGGCTCATTTTGTAAAAAATATGTTTATTCGTCCGACAGAAGAACAACTAAAAGGATTTAAGCCAGACTTCGTGGTAATGAATGGATCAAAAGTGACTAATCCTAACTGGAAAGAGCAAGGGCTAAATTCCGAGAACTTCGTTGCTTTCAATCTTACCGAAGGTATCCAATTAATAGGCGGAACTTGGTACGGTGGTGAGATGAAGAAGGGGATGTTTTCAATGATGAATTACTTGCTTCCTCTAAAAGGTGTTGCTTCAATGCATTGTTCTGCTAATGTAGGAGAGAAAGGTGATGTCGCCGTATTCTTTGGATTATCCGGTACAGGAAAAACAACTTTATCGACTGATCCGAAGCGTCAGTTAATTGGTGATGACGAACACGGTTGGGACGATGATGGGGTATTCAACTATGAGGGTGGTTGTTATGCTAAAACAATTAAACTCTCAGAAGAAAATGAACCGGACATTTATCGAGCAATCCGTCGTGATGCACTATTAGAAAATGTTGTTGTTCGCCCAGACGGTTCTGTGGATTATGATGATGGTTCAAAAACTGAAAACACCCGTGTTTCTTATCCAATTTACCATATAGATAATATTGTTAAGCCAATTTCAAAAGCGGGACATGCGACCAAAGTTATTTTCTTAACTGCCGATGCTTTTGGTGTATTACCTCCAGTTTCTAAACTAACACCAGAACAAACCAAATATTACTTCTTATCTGGTTTTACAGCTAAATTAGCAGGTACAGAACGTGGAATTACAGAACCTACACCGACTTTCTCTGCTTGTTTCGGGGCGGCTTTCCTTTCATTGCATCCAACCAAATATGCAGAAGTCTTAGTTAAACGTATGGAGGCTGCGGGAGCTGAAGCTTATTTAGTCAATACTGGTTGGAACGGTACAGGTAAACGAATTTCAATTAAAGATACGCGTGGAATTATTGACGCTATTTTAGACGGTTCAATTGAAAAAGCGGAAATGAAAACTTTACCGATCTTCAATTTAGCAGTACCCGTTTCTTTACCAGGGGTAGATTCTGGAATTTTAGATCCAAGAGATACTTATAGTGATAATTCTCAATGGAACGCGAAAGCAGAAGATTTAGCCAGTCGTTTTGTTAAAAACTTTGAAAAATATGCAACAAATGATGAAGGTAAAGCATTAATTTCTGCTGGACCTAAAGCATAAATGTACTTATAAGATTAACCCGCACTTTAGTTAAAGTGTGGGTTATTCTTACTAATAATATTTCTTAAATTTTATCAAACCTTATTTATACATTTATTTAATGTCTAATTCCTCAGTATTATCAAATCAAAGTCATGAAAGTTGATAGTCTCACTTTCTGAAATGCTTACATATTACACACTATCATTATAAAAATAATATTCTTATATAGTTTACGTTTATATACAGCCAAAATGTAAACTTATTCGTACAATGCCATAGGGTTTAGCGAATTGCGCTAATTTACACAAATTGAAAAGAAAACCAATTTATTACTAGTGTTAAATAGCGCTGGTTTCGTGGTAATGTTTTCTCTATTTAGGGTTGAAACAATGGGATAAATGCATTTTCAACAAAATTAACGCTATTTTAAAGGTATTCGATTAAGACAAAAATAAAGATAGGTTTTTTATCTGAATTAAACTAAGTCCATACTAATGAGCAGTCAGGATAGACTCATACAGCTCCAGCTGGAACACCTACCGACCACCAGGATTCTCAATATCTTTCATCATGCCTTTTTCATCATTGCTTTCAGGATTAGATTGGCGAAGAAGATCGGCTTGCTCCTCAATGGCATCTTCTAAAACTTACCAAAATCTGCTAGTTTTAATACTCCATTAATTTACATAAAAGATAAAACATTTCTCTAATTTCAGGATTTTCGTAAATATCTCCGAAAAACCGTGACTATTTACAGAAAATAGTATCTAATATTAAAAGCCTTTAGCGCTATCAATAATTGTTTCTTTTATTTATTCATTATTGAAATTTTAATTCTAAATCTTTTATGATTTTATTTTCTTTTAAACCCCTTTTTCCCCTTTCTATCTATCTTCCATTTGGCATTTGTTTTTTTTAAAGAAAATGAGGTATTTCTAAGATTAATTGTGTAACCTTGTAATGGTTTTACTGCATATAAGAGCCTCTTCTATCATTATTGGTCTGAATTTTTCAACTGTCGTTCCTGGCGATACCAATTTTACTTATTTTTCTCCACCGATTAGCTGTGTTCTAGTTGCGTCGTCAAGGTTATTCCAACTATGGGAGATTAGACAGCTACTTTCTAATCAAGATAATTCACCGTAGCATTGATACTTTCATTCACAAGCATGAGCAATTCTAATATGAAATTAGTTTGCTCGGGTAAATGTTCCATTCATAGTGTTACCACTGAATCTACACCACTATTAATTACTTGGTTTAACGTAAATTAGGGGAGGTAGTGTTTTGTGTATTTTAAGTTGCTAAAAAAGTGGATTCGCTATCCCTTTTAACAAACTTGGATACTTTGTTTTGGGGTTTTTAGACAGGTTTATGTGTTGTTATATTGTAGGGGCTATTACAGTTGAAATAATAGGGAAACGGTTAATTTGGTATTATTATAAAATAATCAATTATCCAACCTTTACAAACGTTAGAATGTATGTAAGATCAGACTCCAATTGATTTGTTATAGGATAAATCGGTCGCCGTATATCAGTTGGTTTTTTTAGCAAATAGAGTTTGGCCGATGATATAGGTTATTACTTAATAGATTAGAAATCTTCGTGTTATTGTTAAGTCCTGCTGCATGAGCGAGATTTCAAGAAGCCGCTAAAGAAATTTAGCGGCTTCTTATGTTTTTTATTTGTGAGAGGTTAATTAAAATGCAACGAATACATCGTTTTTTAATAGTAATCAGTTTAATGTTTTCTTCAGTTGCGATAGCGGAAAATAATCTTAGAATGGAAATGATGAGTATGGGGGAAAATCTGGTTATGGCATTTAATGCAGAACAACAAACAGAATTTCGACAGAATATTCGAGGTTTTATTGAAGCTGCGGAGAAGTCTCAAGTGATTATTCCTTCCCACCTGAAAAATGAACCTTCACAGATTGTGGGCTATCAAAAAGGTATGCAAATTGTCATTGATTTGGCAAAAGAATCGGAAGAATTGGCATTATCAGGAGATTTAAAAGGTGCTAAGGAAAAACTTGGGCAAATACCTGAATTAAGAAAACGTTATCATTCTGTTTATAAGCAATAAGTATATCGTTTAAACATTGCCGCAAACCCAGTTTAAATTATTTATGAGATAATTATTGGGATGCGGCAATGTTTGTTTAATTAGAATTCCTCAAAATATTGCTGAATTTGGTTTGGGTCTTGTGTTTGTGTGAGGGCTAATTGCAGTAATACTCGGGCTTTTTGCGGATTTAGTGTACCAGCCGCACTGAAGCCATATTGACTATCATCAACTTCAGCATCACGAGTGGTGTACCCGGTCGGAACACGAGAGGAACGAACTACGGCAACGCCATTTTTAGCTGCTTTTTCTAATAATTGTAAGTTTTCTGTGTTCACATTACCGTTACCTACTCCAGCGGTGATAATACCTCGGTAATCTGCATTTAGTAATGCTTTTAATGGTTCAGTCGGCATATTAGAGTAAGCATATATGATTCCAACTTTAGGGAGTTCTGTTAAATTATCTACGTTAAATGGGGTATTTATTGTATGTTTACTTTCTGGAGAACGTTCATAATCTACTTTGCCGTTATGAATATATCCCAATGCTCCAAAGTTTGGTGAGGTGAAGGTTTGAACTGCAGTTGTACTCGTTTTGGTTACGTCTCTTGCGCCTAATACTGTTCCATTCATCGCGACTAATACTCCGCGCCCAGCAGATTTTTTATCTTTTGCTACTACTACGGCATTATATAGGTTGAGCGGACCGTCTGCACTTTTCTCTGTGGCAGGTCTCATTGCTCCGACAAGTACAACCGGTTTTTCGCACTTTACAGTTAAATCTAAAAAATAGGCTGTTTCTTCCATTGTATCGGTGCCGTGTGTAATCACAAAACCGTCGGTGTTTTGACATTGTGTATTAATTGTTTTAGTTAATTTTAACCATACTTCATCACTCATATCTTGCGAACCAATTTTAACGACTTGTTCTCCTTTAATATTAGCAATGTCTTTTATTTCCGGTACAGCTTCGATCAATGTATCAATCGTTAACTGCCCAGCAGTATAGGCTGAGTTAACGGAACTTTTCCCGCTTCCCGCAATGGTTCCTCCTGTCGCTAAAATAGTAATGTTGGGTAATTCGGAAGCATATCCTGTTGATATCGCTAATCCGCATAGTGTTACGATTAATTTTTTTAGGCTCATATAGACTCCAATTATTATGTTTGAAAAGCGGTTTATTATCTCTCTAAATAAAAATTAAGGGTATTTTTTAATATCGATTTTTTGATCTGATTCACATAATGTTAATTTTTACTGAAGATTTGCGGGAACCATTATGATTATGCTATCTTAGCGCCGATTTTTCCGGTAGGGACGAGAAAGTGCGGTCATTTTTGACAGACTTTTTGACCACCTATGACTTAAATTAAAAAAACTGCCGGGTTATAAAGGAGAAGTTATGCTATGTTTTCACAAAACCCGGCTTTCAGTCGGCGTTGTTTCATTATTTTTCTCTTCTTTTGTGTGGGGAGAGTCTGTTGCTATTCGTTCTTACGATCCTAGTGATCCAGTTTTTCTTCATCAATTTCCGGATAACATACCGATATCTAAAGTGAGACCGTTTCTGAAACAGGAAAATGCGATTAGTCAAAAAGTTACGTTAAACCGTCAACAGTTGGCATTGCAACCTCAGCTAGTTAAATCAGTGTTAATATCTGCACTTATTAAAAATGATGTAGAAACCGTCGAATTTCTATTACCTCTTTATCAGCAACAGGAAGATGCAGATTCTTTTTTACTGACTTGGTCGAATGCTGTAGTTAATAAGTTTACTGGTAATTTAAACCAATCGATCAGCGATTATCGCCGTTTGATTGCTATTCAGCCCGAATCGTTGCCGATCCGTTTACAGTTAGCTATTGCACTTTACGAAAACCAGGATAATACTGCCGCATTGGATCAATTTGAGAAATTGCGTAGTGAATCACTTTCTCCGCCTTTCGCTAGGTTGATTTCTCAATATCAGCACTATTTGCAACAGCGTGATCAATGGGATATTTATGGTTATGTTAGTTATTTGTATGATCCTAATGTAAATAATGCGCCGAAGCAGGGAAAGACCTATAAAAATTGGCGCCCGACTCAAACAGCAGAAAAGGCCAATGGTACAGGTTATGGGTTAACCCTGAAAAAACGTTGGTCATTACCGAAAGGTTTTTTTTCCCATACTAATTTTGATTTAAATGGCAAGTATTATTGGGACAATAAAAAATACAATGAAATCCAAAGTCGGCTTGATGTTGGTTTTGGTTATCGCTCAGGCGCTATAGAAATAGAGCTTTCCCCTTTTGTAGAACAGTTTTGGTATGCTTATGGAGACAGTGAAAATGCTTCAAATAAAGGCACTTTGCATCGTTATTTTCATTCGTTGGGGGTAAATCAACAATTTTCTTATTGGATTACACCAAATTGGCAATGGCAGACAAAAATAGAATTTACGCAATATTATTACACGCAACGTAAAAATTTAAATGGAAAGAGTATTGATCTTTTATCACAATTTCTTTATCGACCAAATATAAATCAATACTGGTTAGTAGGTGCGAATTATTATCGTAAACAAGCACAAGTTTCTTATAATAGTTTCACGAGAGAAGCAATCTTGGCTGCTTGGGGACAAGAGTGGTTAGGAGGAATATCTTCCCGTTTACAAATAAGTTATGCTAATCGTCGCTATCATGGGGCAATATTAGACAAAAAAAATAGTTTTTTACCTGAATTTTATTTTGTTCCACAAAAGAACAAAGAATATAGTCTATCATTAAGTCTTTGGCATCGAGCTGTTCATTTTTGGGGAATAACCCCAAGAATAATATGGTCATACCAGAAGACCGATAGTAATAATTCATTTTCTAATTACGATAAGAATCGTATATATTTCGATTTCACAAAAACATTCTAATTATTTAAGGAGAATAGTATGAGTATTTCATATAAGAAAACGTTAGTAGCATTGAGCTTATCTGTTTTACTTGCTGCTTGTAGTGGAGGTGGTGGTAGCGATTCTTCGCCAACATCACAAAATTCGCAGCAAGTACCTCATACAAAAGAGGGTGAAAAAACACAATCAAAATCACCGCAAGGAGATGAAAAAGGAAGCTCATCCATTCAAGATAAGGAGAAATCAAAAGAAGGAGCTATGCATTCTGAACAAGAAGGGCAAACTGCAAATATTCAATCGAAACAAGAATCTTCTACTCCTAAGAAAGAGAACGGTTTAGCCGAGCAGCAAACTAAAAAAGATGTGCCTTCTCGCCCTAAAACAGAAGCGCACAATACGATGAACAAGGTTCAGCCAAAGGAAGAATCTTCTGGTTCTAAGAAAGAGGAACATTTAGAAATGGTTCAGCCTCAAAATAAACCTAATGCTCAGTTACCGCGTCCTCAATTTATATCAACTGGCGCATACAATTTTAATCCGGAAACGCAAACGTTGACGGTGTACGACATTCAGCCAGAAGAGGATATTTATTCCAATAGAAATGTAAAAAAGGTAGAAAAAACGTTTTCTTTAGCAAAAGATGATCTTAATACCAATCAGGAAGGCGTTAATTATCAATTCCAAAAATTAGGTGAGGGAGAAAATATTGCAGCATATTATGGCTATGTAAAAGATAGTCTAGATTATAAAAATATTATTACGAATTATGTTCTTGTAACAAATAATAACTTGAAATCAAGCCCAGCAGAAAGTTTTTCTGCCAATTACTATAAACAAAAGGGTTTTTATTATAACTCCAGAAATGTTCCTGTAGTAAGACAAGGAGATGTTTCTTTAACATTTAAAAATGGCAAAGCTATTGGCTCAATATTAGTTGATGGCAACCCTATATTTGAATTATCTGGTAATGTTGAAAATATTGTCTTTGCTCCAACTAATGATGCAGAGCAGTTCAATATTTCTCGTGGTGATAAAGCTGCAATGATACCAGAGTTTTTTGATTCTAAGCATGGACAAAATGATCAAAAATATTTACTTGGTGAAGTAAAAACAGATGCTTGGCAGGGCATTTTAGGCGCGGAAAGAAGTAAATAACATAAAGCCTCTAATAGGCATTATGCTGAAATAAAGGCAATTAGACTGCTACTTTAAGGACTGAAGTCGATGCGATATTGAGGCAGTCCTTTTTTATGCCCTACGTTTTGAGTAGAGCTATAGGTAAAGAGCATATTAATGTAGCGGTAGTTGCTTGTATCCATGCTTTAAAATAAGCGGGCTTAACGGTACTTTGCTAATTTGCGTACTACTCAGATTAAAAGAATTCAAAAAATGTTCAGAATAGTCGAATAGATAATTAAGTTATTAATTATAGGGTTCTCCTGAGGTAATGAAGCGGACGTTTTCTAAGCGTTGAGGTCATCTGGAAAACAAGCTCAAACATTAATAGGATAAGATCACTATTGGTTATTCTTCCGTTTTAGTAGCCATTGCATAATCTCGGGGCTATTGAATACTGTATCCCAAGTATTATGTGGATTTGCATTGACAATACCATTATCACCAGCTTGTAAAGTGGTAAATTCGGCCTATTTCACATTAGGTGCCTATAATTCTTCGTGTAGAATTCGGTAGTTAATTCGTGATCCGTCAACCGGGGCGATCTTATCCTCTTTACTATGAAAAAACGACTATTCGCCGTGATATTCAAAGGTTGGAACAAGAGGGGAAAGTCATTTCCGTTTCCGGCGGGGTTAAGGCGCGGGAACATCTTTCCCGTGAACCCACACACCAAGATAAGTCCTTACTTTTCCACTCTCAGAAACAGCATATTGGTATTCAAGCAGAGAAACTTATTCCTCCGAATATTGGTATTTACTTGGATGCAGGTACAACCACTTTAGAGATAGCCCATCATATCGCTGAACGAGAAGATCTCTTGGTCGTTACTAACGATTTTATTATTGCACATTTTTTAATGTGTAATGGAAAATGCCGATTAATTCATATCAGCGGCTCGGTAAACAAGGAAAATTATTCTTCCGTCGGAGAGTTGGCTAGACAATTTTTGCGGCAACTAACCATTGATATGGCGTTTATTTACACTTCATCTTGGAATTTAAATGGCTTAACCACTCCCGATGAAAATAAACTGACAGTTAAAAAAGCGATTATTCATTCTAGTAACCAGAGAATTTTGGTGTCTGATTCCTCTAAATATGGCAAAGTGGCAAGCTTTCATATTTGTCCATTGACCGTTTTTGATATGGTTGTTAGCGATCAAGGTTTATTGGAGAGTGCCCGCCAACATTAATGGAAATGAAAATTAAGCTACTGTTAGTATAATTAAAGGAGCATTTTATTAGACTAAAAACATCTAGCTATTCTTTCCGTAGCTGCAGTGCAACATGTCTTACACGACAGTAATGTGATTTAGTGTGTTGTTGTCGATCATTATTCATCAAATTATGTGGAGCTAGTTTATAAGCAAAGATATATGCGTAGGATACACGGCTTAATGTACATTTAAAAATTATCAGATTATCGTTGTGGGGAGTACTAAAAATCAGTTCAAATTAATGACATTATTAAATGATACAGACTTTTTTGAAAAGAGCTTTTCGTTCTACTCATTTAGAGAGACCGCACTTTATTTGACCAAAGCGCAAAGTGCGGTCAGATTTTCAAATATTTTATCGTGATGATTTACTCAATACTGACTTGATATTCTCCATTTTCAAAATTGAGTGCAATTTTCGTTATTTTCTCACCATTAGCAATATGTTGGAGTAATGCAAGTGAAAGCGGAGGTAGAAGTTGCCCTTCTAAAACGGCATCTACCAGGCGTGCGCCATTGGCATCGGCTTCACATTGTTGTTCAATATGAGAGAGAATATTCGGTGCAATAACAAACTCAGCTTTATAACGTTGAGATACTAATTTTTCTAATTTCTCTAGTTTTGCTTTTACAATACGCTGCATAATATCAGTAGTCAGGTAATGATATTGTACAATTTGCATACGAGCGAGTAATGCAGGTTTAAAGAACGAGAGTAAGGCCTGACGGAGTTGTTCGTCAGTTTTTACTGAAAAATGATCATTTGCAGAATCAAAACCGCAGTTTGAGGTTAACATAAAGAGGATGTTTTTACAGTCAATTAAACGTCCCTCTCCATCGGCTAATTCTCCTTTATCAAAAGCTTGATAAAACAAATTAAGTACATCTGGGTGTGCTTTTTCTACTTCATCCAATAGCACGATAGAATAAGGCTTTTGCCGAATAGCTTCTGTGAGTAGTCCTCCTTCGCCGTAACCAACATAGCCCGGCGGGGAGCCGATTAAACGGGAAACCGTGTGTTTTTCTTGGTATTCGGACATATTAATAGCTGTTAAGAATTGTTTTCCTCCAAAAATATGTTCGGCAATTTGAACCGCTGTTTCTGTTTTACCTACACCGCTAGGACCAACTAATAATAATGCGCCTAGTGGTGTGCCAGGTCGACGCAAGTCTGCCATTGCTGTGAGCAAGTTCTTGTGAATTTGCTCGATTGCTTGTGATTGCCCTTTGATATTATCATTTAAAATTATAGGCAGTTCGGTGAGTTTAGTTAATTCGTCCTCAGTCATATTATTGACCGGTATCCCGGTTAAATCGGCAATAACAGAGGCTATTTGTTTGCTCCCCACTTCTGCATAAATTAAACATTCTTCAGGTTTAATGAGGTCGTATTGTGCTTTTTTCTCTTTAAGCTGTGAAATAAACATTTCTTTTTGCTGATTATCACATTCCTCATCGGCAATTTGTTCTCTAAGGGTTAAAATTTCCTCAATTAAAGATTTTTGCTGTTCAAATGTCGCAGAAAGAGTTTGTTTCTCTTCTTGTAATACGACAAGTTGGTTGCTTAGTTGTATTTTGGTTGTCGGTTCAATTGTTTCTCCCAATTGCATATCGCGATCTAGTTCTGAAATAGCAACACTGATTTCGTGAATTTTATTGGTTAGGTAACTGAGTCTTTTTGGTGGTGTATTTTTGGCCGTAGAAACACGTGCGCAAGCCGTATCTAAAATATCAATTGCTTTATCTGGTAATTTTTTTGCGGCAATATAGCGAGCAGAAAGTTTAACCACGGTCTCAAGCGCTTCACCTGTAATGTAAACACCATGAGATTTTTCATAAAGCGGTTTTAATCCTCGTAGGATAACAATACTTTCTTCAATAGAGGGTTCATCGACTTTGACTAATTGAAAACGACGAGAAAGCGCCGGATCGCGTTCAACATATTTTTTATATTCAGACCAAGTTGTTGCTGCGATAGTACGTAGTTCTCCCCGTGCGAGAGCGGGTTTTAACAGATTTGCGGCATCATTTCCACCTTCATTACCTCCAGCACCGATAAGGGTGTGAGCTTCGTCAATAAATAGGATAATCGATGTAGAACTATTTTTTACAAAATCAATTACCGCTTTTAGGCGTTTTTCAAATTCACCTTTGATTGACGCTCCGGATTGTAATGCGGCGAGATCAAGGTTCCACAATTCCACGTTCTGTAAATGAGGAGGTACTTGCTTATTAATAATACGTAGTGCAAGCCCTTCGATTAATGCGCTTTTACCTACGCCAGCATCTCCTACGACGATAGGGTTATTTTTTCTTCTGCGAGAAAGAATATCAATCATCAAATCAATTTCTTGATCTCGAGCTAAAACGGGATCAATATTTCCAGAAGCTGCTTTATCGGTTAAATTTTCTGCAAATCGAGATAGTGCTGATTGATCAGAAGGAGATGTGAGTTGAGTAGAAGTGATATTGGGTTTCGGTTGGGATTCGGCAGAACCGTTAGCAAGAACAAGCAGAGATTGACGTAAATTTTCTTTATTAATCCTGTTAAGTATTGTTGCGACCGCTGTTGGTAAATATCGGACTGAATTAAGTACCAGAGCAAGAAAAATAGTTGCACTTCTAATTTTAGGTTGATTAAGTTCAAGTGAACCTAATAGCCAAGCTTCTTGTAACATTTCGACCAGTAAAGGAGAGAAACTTGGTATAGAATCAATATTTACGCCATTATTTTGTTGGCTACGAAGCAAAAGTGCGGTCAATTCTTCAGAGGGTATATCTAATTTATTTAAAATAAATCGTATATCACAGAAAGGATTTTCTAGGAGTTTTAGTAATAAGTGGGCGGGTAACACTTCAGATTCTCCACAACTAATTGCATAAGAAGCGGATTCTTCCAGCATTAATGTTGAAACATCATTTAATGCTCCTAAGGTGGCGGCAAGATTAATTTTTATCACGGCACAGTATCCTTATACTTTAATAAAATGATTCAATGATACTTTAAATATAAAAGTGAAACGAGAACATTGTATTTTGTTATATCTATTTTGACCACCATTATTTAGAAAACAGTATTTAATTAATCAGAATGTGTAGAATTAATTTGGAAATAAAGCGGAGGCATTTCAGTAATAAGTTGTAATAGTAACGTTTCTATAAGAACAAAGGACTGATGTTGATATTGCATCAGCCCTTTGAGTTTCAATAAGATTCATTTTAAATGATTAGCTTATTATTGTTAGATCTTAGGATAGGCTTTTTGTTTAAAAACTGCTGTAATATTCTCCTCAATATAAATTTATTACCCTGTGAATTGGGGAAGCCATCCAAATTGCATCGCCACTTGAGCGAGAATATTTAGTAAAGCGAACAGGAAAATAAAATAAATCATAAAATTTCCGCCATAAACAGTGAAGGAGCTATGCGTGAATTTTTGTCGGCTAGCTTTGACCAGGAGGGCAGGTACGATAGCTGCCCAAATGGTTGCAGCGAGTCCGGCATAGCCGATAGCAATAACGAAACCGTAAGGATATTTTAAGCTCAGTAGTAGTGGTGGTAAAAAGGTAACTAATGCTGTTTTTGTTCTACCCAATAAACTGTCATCAAACTTCAATAGATCGGCAAGATAGTCAAATAGACCAAGTGTAACGCCTAAAAATGAGCTAGCGATCGCCATGTAGGCAAAGAATTTTAAGATCACAGCAATATAATCGGTTTGTAAATATTTACTCAGGGCATCAAGTAGTACGGCAATATCTCCGTCTTTGGCAATAACCGGAGCAAATTCTGCGCGTGGCAGATTTCCTTGTACAGCAAGTTGCCACAAGATGTAAATAACAAGGGCAATGAGTGTTCCGATAAAGACAGATTTTATCACTTTATTACTGTCTCGATCATAATATTTCACTAGGCTCGGTACATTTTGATGAAACCCGAAGGAAACTAAACAAACAGGGAGGGCAGCAAAAGCATAGGGTAGGTATTGTTCATTATTTTGGGCGATTTCATTAAATAACACTTCTGTTTTAACAGAAGAAAGTAGCCCACTAACCGATAAGATAAATGCAATAACCATACCCGCAATCAGGACTGTACTGAATCGATCAACAGCCTTAGTTGAAAACCATACGAATACGGCTAATATTGCACAGAAAATTAATGAACCGAAAGTACGTCCTATTTCGACCGCACTTTGTTCAGAACTCAGTAAGTTATTGATTAATCCTTCTGTAATTCCTCCTCCAGAAGTAATGTAAGCATAGGTGAGAATGTATAAAACAAAAGCTAGTGATAGTCCGTTTATGAAATTCCAGCCTTTACCGAGTAAATCTTTTACGATAGTGTCAAAGCTAGAACCGGTTGGATAATGGAGGTTGGCTTCTAATAGCATTAAACCTGATGTGGTCATACAAAACCAGGTGTAAGCTAGAATAATAAGTGAGCCGATAAACCAAATACCAGCGGTTGATGTTGGGTTTGCTAGCATTCCCGCACCGATTGTACCGCCGGCGATAATCATCGCCCCACCAAATAAAGAAGGGATTTTTTTTGTTGTCATTAGTGTTTATTCCTTGTCGCTTAATTGTTATAGCTTGCACTATTATAGTAGTGCAAAATTTAAAATCAATCATTTCAAAAAGATTATTTATAACGATAGCTCAAACTCGACAAGTATCCTTAAATAAAGCTATAATTTGCCAAATTATCTGTTATTAACTTAATAAAGGAAAATAAAAATGGGTTTAAAAAATGTACCTGCGGGTAAAGCATTACCAGATGATATTTACGTTGTGATTGAAATTCCAGCAAACTCTGATCCAATTAAATACGAAGTCAATAAAGAAAGTGGTGCTTTGTTCGTTGATCGTTTTATGGCGACAGCCATGTTTTATCCCGCCAACTACGGTTATGTGAATAATACGTTGTCATTAGACGGCGATCCTGTCGATGTTTTGGTACCTACCCCTTATCCATTACAGCCAGGTTCGGTTATTCGCTGTCGTCCGGTTGGTGTATTAAAAATGACGGATGAATCTGGTCAAGATGCTAAGGTTATTGCTGTTCCGCATACAAAACTCAGTAAAGAGTATGATCATATTCAAGATATTGGAGATGTGCCGACTTTATTAAAAGCGCAAATTCAACATTTCTTTGAAAGTTATAAAGCATTGGAAGCGGGGAAATGGGTTAAAGTGGACGGTTGGGAAGGAGTTGATGCTGCCCGCCAAGAAATTTTAGATTCTTTTGAACGTTTTAAAAAATAATTGTAGAAATACCGCTCTTTATGGGGCGGTATTTTTTAGGAGAAAAGAAATGAAAAAACTGTTATTTATTGTTACAGCCATTTTATTACTTAATGCCTGTGCTAATTCAGAAAATATTAATCAAGAGGCGGCAAGTGCTTATACTCAAGCAATGAAGGAAGCTAAAGCTCAGGGAGCAGTAGATATTTCTTCAACAACAGCAAAACGCGTGCATAAGATTTTTAATAAAATGCGTCCTTATGCTGATACTGAAAATACGACGGGGCAGATTTTTAATTGGCAATTGACAGTACTTCGTTCCTCCGAGGTAAATGCTTGGGCTATGCCAGGAGGAAAAATGGTATTTTATACAGGGATAGTGGATAAATTAAAACTCAATGATGATGAAATTGCTACCGTAATGGGACATGAAATGGCACATGCTCTGAAAGAACATGGTAAGAAAAAGACCAATTTTGGAATGGCAACAAATATTCTAGCACAGGTCGGGCACGTTGCTCTTTCAACGGTGATTGGTTCAGATTTAAGTGGTATTGCCGTAGGATTGACTAAAGATTGGGCGCTAGATAAGCCTTATTCTCGTAGTGCAGAAACAGAGGCGGATGAAGTTGGACTATTATTAATGGCTAAATCTGGTTATAACCCGCAAGTTGCACCAGGCCTTTGGGTTAAAATGAAAAGTGTCTCGAATAACAAAGGCGGCGTACTGGCAGCGCTAGGTTCAACTCACCCAAGCGATGATGCTCGTCAGGAAAATTTACAGCGTTTATTGCCAGAAGCAATGAAAGTATATCACGCAAGACGTTGAGAACATACTTTTGGTAAGTAAAGTGCGGTTAAATCTCAAGAGAATTTTTCAAAATACGATGTTGATATTATAAATTTAGTATTTTAAAGGTATAACAGTATTATAAGGATACAGTGCTGAGTGGGCATCGTATCCTTGTTTTTTGAGTACAAATAGTTTTTTGTAAGAAATGTGAACGGTATCACGGAATTAGTAGAGGTTGTGTATTAGAATTGTTTCTGAAATGTTGCAGTGTTGTATTTTAGAAAAGTGTAATTTAATCAAAATAAGCAATCTTTCAACTCGTGAGTTGTATATCTAATACTTAATCACCTTTATATAGGAGGATACAATGATTATCGGTTGTCCGAAAGAAATTAAAGTTCAGGAGTATCGTGTTGGTCTCACTCCAGCGAATGTTCAATCTTATGTTGAAGCAGGCCATACAGTATATATTGAACATAATGCGGGGACAGAAATTGGATTTACAGATGACGCTTACCAAGCAGCAGGAGCTATACTGACAGATAAATCCACATTATTCGCTAGGAGCGAGATGATTATTAAAGTGAAAGAACCGATTGAATGTGAATATAACTACTTCCGAGAAAATCAAATCCTTTATACCTACCTCCACCTTGCTGCAGACAAATCCCTTACCAATATGTTACTCGAACGCAAAGTTCAATCTATTGCATATGAAACTATTAGAACACCAAGCGGTTTACCTTGCTTGGCACCGATGAGTGCTATTGCAGGTCGGCTGGCAACACTGGAAGCAGCAAAATTCATTCAAAAAACATTTGGTGGTACTGGAGTATTGCTAAGTGGTACAGCAGGAACACCAAAAGCAAAAGTTGTTATTTTGGGTGCTGGCGTAGTGGGGCTTAATGCTGCACAAATTGCAATGGGGATTGGCGCAGATGTAACAATTTTAGATATTAATACTGCCCGTCTTGCTTATATCGATCAAATTTTCGGTATGCAGATTAAGACATTAACAAGTTCTCGGGGGAATATTTTAAGTCTATTACCAGATGCTGATGTTATTATCGGAGCGGTATTAATTCCTGGCGCGAAAGCTCCGCACTTATTGCGTAAGACCGATCTCAAATTAATGAAGAAAGGTGCGGTATTGGTTGATGTGGCGATTGATCAAGGCGGTTGTTTTGAAACCTCGAAAGCGACGACTCATAACGATCCTATTTATGAACTTGATGGTGTTATTCACTATTGTGTCGCCAATATGCCAGGCTGTGTCGCTCGCACCTCAACTCTAGGTTTAACCGATTCTACATTGGAATTCGGATTAAAAATTGCAGCGTTAGGCGTAAAAGATGCTTGCTTATCCGATCCCGCCTTATTGCAAGGGCTTAACACTTATAATGGGAAATGTACGTTTAAAGGTGTAAGTGATGCCTTTGATCTTGAATATACCGAGCCGCAGCTCGCGTTAAAGTAAAATCAAATTTAGTTGTATTGATTATGGAATACCTCCTTGTTCAAAGAACAAGGAGAGTGTCGGCTATCATATAAAATATGAGGTATAACGATGAATACAAATAAAAAAATAAGGCAATCTTGGTCAAGTCAGTTGACCTATGTATTGACCGTCGCCGGAGCCACAATTGGTTTTGGAGCAACTTGGCGCTTTCCTTATCTTGTGGGAGAAAATGGAGGCGGCGCTTATGTACTTTTATTTTGTATCGCAATGATTGTGATCGGCATTCCTATGATTTTAGTAGAAAATGTCATTGGTCGTCGTATGCAAGTTAATTCTATTGATGCTTTCTCTGGTGAAGTGAACGGTAAAAAAATTCATCCTGGATGGAAAATTTTAGGTTATATGGGATTACTTGGTTCTTTTGGCATCCTTGCCTATTATATGGTTATTGGTGGGTGGGTATTAACTTATATTGGCAGTTTAATTAGTGGCAATCTTGATCTTTCACAGCCTGTAACTCACGAGTTAACTGCACGTTTTTATCAAGAACATATCCAAAATGCGCCTATTTCTATTTTATTTTATACCGGGTTATTTGTTAGTGTGAATTATTTCATTTTAGCTAAAGGTATTAAAGCTGGGATTGAGCGGTCGGTGAAATTATTAATGCCGATGCTATTTATCTTCTTGATTATTATGATTATTCGTAATGTTACGTTACCTTCCGCTTTGGAAGGGATTAAGTTTTATCTTATACCTGATTTCTCGAAAATTACTAAAGAGCTATTTATCTTTGTTCTAGGGCAAGTGTTTTTTGCTTTAAGCTTAGGATTTGGCGTATTAATTACATTATCTAGTTATTTATCAAAACAGGAGAACTTAGTGAAAACGGCGATAATTACAGGAAGTATTAATACGTTAATTGCTTTAGCCGCAGGTTTTATGATTTTCCCTTCGTTATTTACTTTTAATGTTCCGCCAAATTCTGGGCCAACCTTAGTATTCCAGAGTTTACCGATTGTTTTTTCTCATATGTGGATGGGAACGTTGTTTGCAACGATTTTCTTTGCGTTACTGATTACTGCTGCATTGACAACATCAATTACCATTTACGAAGTTCTGATCACTGCGTTACAGGAGAAAACCAATCTTTCTCGTAAACAATCAATCGCACTGGTTTTAGGCAGTATTTTTGTGGCGGGTAATATTCCGTCTGTTTTAGGGGATAATTTATGGCGTGATGTTACTTTTATCGGACGTAGTATTTTCGATGCATTTGATTACATTAGCGGCAATATTTTATTTATTTTAACCGCACTAGGCAGTGCAATCTTTGTTGGTTACGTTTTGAAAGATGAGGCGAAAAATGAGTTAAATGCGGGGGAAAGATTCACAAATATCTGGTTTTACTATGTAAAATTTGTTATTCCTTTTGTGATTTTAGTGATCTTTTTTAATTAATTTTAGCGAATAAACGCTTAGGTATTCGTTTTGTGAATTTTCCGTATCATAATGAAAACACAGTAAAAATTGACCGCACTTTATTTCCAGCCAAAATATTGGCTTTTAAGGAAGCAGGGATAAAAGCGTAGTTAATTATTTCGTTGTAATGTGGCAAGTGTATAAAACTGGAATTTGATGATAGACAAGATGTTATTCTGGTTTCATATTATACGAAAATGATTTTTGTCTGGAATATAAGGGGTTGGTTATAATTAAATTCAACTATTTTAATATAGTTAGGGCGCCATTATGGCGCTCTAACTAATCTTATATTTTTTGTATTGTTCAAGGTAGTTACCGAATTATTTATTTAATTTTGCTTTATAAGTCGGATTCATTAAGTTTTCTACAGAAAGAATATCATCTAATTGTTCTTCTGTGAGCAATCCTCTTTCTAATACGACTTCGCGCACACTTTTACCGGTTTGAGCACAGATTTTGCCCACAATATCACCGTTATGATGTCCTATGAATGGATTTAAGTAAGTTACAATACCGATAGAATTAAATACATAATTTTCACAGATTTCTTTGTTTACCGTAATTCCGTCGATACACTTGTCGCGTAGATTTACACAAGCATTGGATAAGATTTCAATACTTTCAAACATAGCTTGACCTATCACAGGCTCCATTACGTTTAATTGTAATTGTCCGGCTTCTGATGCAAACGTAATAGTTGTATCATTTCCAATGACTTTAAAGCAGACTTGGTTAACGACTTCTGGTACAACCGGGTTGACTTTTGCTGGCATAATAGATGATCCTGCTTGTAGTTCCGGTAGATTGATTTCGTTCAATCCAGCACGAGGTCCAGAAGATAGTAGTCGTAAGTCATTACAAACTTTCGATAATTTTACTGCTGTGCGTTTTAATGCCCCATGGACCATAACATAAGCCCCGCAATCGGAAGTTGCTTCAATTAAATTCGGCGCCAATACACAAGGTAAACCGGACACTTCGGATAAATATTTCACTGCTAATTCAGAGTAACCTTGCGGGGTGTTTAAGCCTGTACCGATAGCAGTAGCGCCTAAATTTACTTCTAATAGCAGTTCTGCCGTACGTTTTAAATTTCGGACTTCCTCATCCAGTAATACGGAGAAGGCTTGGAATTCTTGTCCGACAGTCATTGGTACAGCATCTTGTAGCTGCGTACGTCCCATTTTTAAGATATTGGCAAATTCTTTCGCTTTATTTTCAAACCCTTGTTGTAGATAAAGCACTTTTGCCACTAATTGCATAATGCTGTTATATACGGCAATACGAAATCCTGTCGGGTAGGCATCATTAGTAGACTGGCTAGCATTCACATGATCCATTGGGTCAAGATATTGATATTCACCTTTTTTATGCCCCATAATTTCTAATGCGAGGTTTGCTACAACCTCATTAGTATTCATATTCACAGACGTTCCGGCACCGCCTTGATAGACATCGGAGGGAAACTGATCCATGCATTTACCGTCCGTTAAAATCGCATCACAAGCTTTGACAATAGCAGTGGAAATTTTAGTAGGAATAGCGCCTAGTTCTCCGTTGGCTAGTGCAGTCGCTTTTTTAACCATTACCATTCCTCGTACAAATTCCGGCACATCGGAAATTGTTACCTTAGAAATGTTAAAATTTTCGACCGCTCTTAGGGTATGGATGCCCCAATATGCATCAACTGGTACTTCACGTTCACCTAATAAATCTACCTCTTTTCTAAATGTTGTCATATTCATCACCTCGTATCGTTGGTTAATTTGGGCGCTATTATAGAAATTAGAGAATAAAATAAAATTGATGAAGATCACATTTCTCTGATCTCAATTAAGAGATATTTTCATTATTCGGATTAGTTTTTTTAGGGCAAAAAATTTATTTTTTATCCCTTGAAAGTAAAGATATACACACTATATTAGAGAAGCTTTTTAATTTTTAACTAGAATAAGGAAATGACAATGAATATTCGTCCATTACATGATCGTGTAATCATTAAGCGTGAAGAAGTTGAGACTAAATCTGCAGGCGGTATCGTTTTAACCGGTTCTGCGGCAACTAAATCAACTCGGGCAAAAGTGCTTGCGGTTGGAAAAGGTCGTATCTTAGAGAACGGTAGTGTACAACCCTTAGATGTAAAAGTGGGCGATACCGTTATTTTTAACGAAGGTTATGGTGTTAAAACAGAGAAAATTGACGGTGAGGAAGTACTGATTGTTTCTGAATCGGATATTTTGGCTATCGTTGAATAAACGGTTAAATAATCAATGTGTGGTAAAAATGACCGCGCTTTTAATGTAAATAAACAAATAAATAAGGAATAAACAATGGCAGCAAAAGATGTAAAATTTGGTAACGATGCTCGTGCAAAAATGTTAAATGGTGTAAATATTTTAGCGGATGCAGTAAAAGTTACTTTAGGACCGAAAGGACGTAATGTAATTTTAGACAAATCTTTCGGCGCGCCGACAATTACTAAAGATGGCGTATCCGTTGCTCGTGAAATTGAATTAGAAGATAAATTCGAAAATATGGGCGCCCAAATGGTGAAAGAAGTCGCTTCAAAGGCGAATGATGCAGCTGGTGATGGTACAACAACAGCGACTGTTTTAGCTCAGGCGATCGTAAGTGAAGGTTTAAAAGCAGTTGCAGCAGGCATGAATCCGATGGATTTAAAACGCGGGATTGATAAAGCGGTAAATGCCGTTGTTGGTGAACTTAAAAATCTGTCTAAACCTTGTGAAACGGCAAAAGAAATTGAGCAAGTTGGTACTATTTCTGCAAACGCTGATAATGTCGTGGGTAAATTAATTGCTCAAGCTATGGAAAAAGTAGGCAAGGAAGGTGTAATTACAGTTGAAGACGGTACTGGTTTGGAAGATGAATTAGATGTGGTTGAAGGTATGCAATTCGATCGTGGTTATCTATCGCCATATTTTGTAAATAAACCTGAAACGGCTACCGTTGAGTTAGATAATCCGTTTATTTTATTAGTTGATAAGAAAATTTCTAATATTCGAGAATTACTTCCTGTATTAGAGGGAGTTGCCAAAGCGGGTAAACCTCTATTAATTATCGCAGAAGATGTAGAAGGCGAAGCGCTAGCGACCTTGGTAGTGAATACGATGCGTGGTATTGTAAAAGTGGCTGCAGTTAAGGCTCCAGGCTTTGGTGATCGTCGTAAAGCCATGTTACAAGATATTGCTATTTTAACTGCCGGTACAGTAATTTCTGAAGAAATCGGTATGGAACTTGAAAAAGCAACACTGGAAGATTTAGGTCAAGCTAAACGTGTTGTTATTAATAAGGATAATACCACTATTATTGATGGTATCGGTGATGAAGCTCAAATTAAGGGGCGTGTTGCTCAAATTCGTCAGCAAATTGAAGAAAGTACATCCGACTATGATAAAGAAAAACTGCAAGAGCGTGTGGCTAAATTGGCTGGCGGCGTAGCGGTAATTAAAGTTGGTGCAGCGACAGAAGTTGAAATGAAAGAGAAGAAAGACCGTGTTGATGATGCTTTACATGCAACCCGTGCGGCAGTTGAAGAAGGTATTGTTGCTGGTGGTGGGGTTGCTTTAATTCGCGCTGCGACTAAAGTTGCTGCAGAATTAAAAGGTGATAATGAAGAACAAAATGTCGGTATTAAACTTGCTTTACGCGCAATGGAAGCACCATTACGTCAAATTGTAGCTAATGCTGGTGAAGAAGCTTCAGTTGTCGCAAGCGCAGTGAAAAACGGTGAAGGTAATTTTGGTTATAACGCTGGTACTGAGCAATATGGCGATATGATCGAAATGGGTATTTTAGATCCGACTAAAGTAACACGTTCTGCATTACAGTTCGCAGCCTCAATTGCTGGACTAATGATTACAACAGAATGCATGATTACCGATCTACCAAAAGAAGAAAAAGTAGATATGGGTGCCGGAATGGGTGGAATGGGAGGTATGGGCGGAATGATGTAATTTCCCCCTACTGACTCAATCGTTAAGAGAAAAGTGCGGTCGATTTTGGAAAGGTTTTCAATCGGCCGCTTTTTTGTTGCCTAGTATTTTTTATATAGTGTACAGAATTAGTTGGATGATTAAGTGTAAAAGTATATGTCCGGTAATTTATGGTTTGGATACTTCAAGTATATTTAGTCATAAAAAATCTACTCCTTACTTAGTGGGAATGGTAACTTCAATTTTAGGGAGTAGATTATTACAACGAGTTTTACTATTTATTTCACTAATCCACCGCTAGCTTGTAAATCAGCATGATAGGAAGAGCGTACAAATGGACCACAAGCAGCGTGTTCAAATCCCATTTTATTAGCATTCTCTCTAAATTGATCAAATTCTTCTGGCGGAACATAACGGGCGACCGGTAAGTGGTGGCGACTCGGCTGTAAATATTGTCCTAATGTCAACATGGTTACCCCATTTTCCCGTAAATCTTGCATTACATCGAGAATCTCTTCATTTGTTTCTCCTAATCCTACCATGAGACCAGATTTTGTTGGAATGTGAGGAAACATTGCTTTAAATTCGCGTAATAATTTCAGAGACCATTGATAATCAGCACCGGGACGGATTTCTTTATATAAGCGAGGAACATTCTCTAAATTGTGATTAAAAACATCAGGCGGATTTTCCTTCAATTTTTCCAATGCCAATTCAATACGTCCACGGAAATCTGGCACTAATATTTCGATCTTGATATGTGGATTTAAGGCTCTGATTTCCTTTACACATTCAGCAAAATGCCCAGCTCCACGATCAGGCAAATCATCACGATCTACAGAAGTTATCACAACATATCTTAATTTCATATCTTGAATTGTTTCCGCTAATTTACGTGGTTCTTCCTGATCTAGCGGCAACGGTTTACCATGTGCTACATCGCAGAAAGGACAACGGCGAGTACAAATTGCTCCCATAATCATAAAAGTTGCTGTACCGTGGTTAAAGCATTCGTGTAGATTTGGACAAGAGGCTTCTTCACAGACAGAATGTAATCCATGACGACGCATACCATTTTTAATGCTTTCAATTTTAGCAGAATTAGCAGGAAGTTTGATTTTCATCCATTCTGGTTTTTTTAATAATTCCTGATTGGGATCAATATTTTTTACTGGAATAATTGAGGTTTTAGCGGCATCACGGTATTTTACGCCGCGTTCCATTTTAAAAGGCGTAGCCATATTTGTTTCCTAAATAAATATACTAAACGACAAAGGTTAATAAATGTTGCTTGTTAAATAGTTGTTACATTATAGCCTAAGAGCTGACTAAAATGCCGGATTAATTGATTTGAGATTTTGCCAAAATCAATTTCTGATGGCTTAATAAAATCTCTCAGTTGACACATTTGTAAGCCGGCATAGCCACAAGGGTTAATATAATTAAAAGGGGTGAGATCCATATCAATGTTTAGTGCCAATCCGTGAAATGAGCATCCTTTACGAATCCGCAGACCGAGCGAGCAAATTTTTTTACCCTCGATATAAACACCGGGAGCATCGGGCTTGGCGTAGGCAGTAATATGATAATCTGCTAAGGTAGCTATGACGCATTGTTCCAGTGCAGTAACTAATTTACGAACATTTAGCTCTTGATGGCGTTTAATATCAATGAGAACATACATAATTTGCTGTCCTAAAGCATGATAAGTAATTTGTCCTCCTCGATCTGATTGTACGACAGGGATATTACTTTGTTGTAATAAATGCTCGGGCTTACCTGCTTGACCTTGGGTAAAAACAGAAGGATGTTGTACTAACCAAATCTCATCAAGTGTGCTGGTATCGCGTAGGTTGGTAAAATCCTGCATTTTCTGAAAAGTTTGGAGATAATCTTGTTCGCCGAGTCGACGAACAATCAGTGTTGGTTTATCCATTTAGATCACCATTTTTACGCCTTCAACTTTGGCTAACTCTTTATAAAGCGTTTCAACTTGTTCAAAGTTTTCTGCAATAATATCAATAGACACAGAGGTATATGTTCCTTTACTGCTCAGTGTTTCACGAGGCGTATAATCGCCTTTAATATATTTTTGTACGACTTTCACTAAATCATCGGATAGATCTTTCCGGTTGATGCCAGCGATTTTGAAAGTCATTGTCGTGGGGAATTCCATTAATTCTTTTAGCTTGGCATAATCGTTTTCTGTTGTCATATTTTATTCCTAATTCGTAAGTTAGACGATTAAAGGGCGAACATCGGTCGGTTCGCCCTGAATCTGAAATCAAAATGGAGAAAGTGCGGATACTTTTAAAGGCATTTTATGAAAATAATCCTTTTATTGTTAGCACAATCCAATCCCAAATTTTAGTGAAAATACTGCCTTCTTTGATTTCTTGCATAACTTGTAGATCAACATTAGCAATATCTTTTCCATCTAATTGGTAAATCACTTTACCTACAACTTGACCTTTTACTAAAGGTGCTTGTAAGGTTTTTTCACTGAGTTCATAACGGGCTTTTAGATCTGCTTGTCTGCCTTTAGGGACGGTGATAAAGCTATCTTTTAGCACCCCGAGTGGCGCTTTCCCTGTATCACCATAGTAAACAGTTTGCTCTGAAATAGTTTTACCGGCTTCAAAAGTTTTTAAGGTTTCAAAGTTTGCAAATCCCCACTGAAGTAGCTTTTTACTTTCTATTTCACGCCCTTTATAGGTAGGTACACCCATTACTACGGAAATTAGCCGCATATTGTTCGAATTGATCGCAGATGCAACGAGATTATAACCGGCTTTACTAGTATGGCCTGTTTTTAAGCCATCAACATGAAGCGTTTTATCCCATAATAATCCGTTACGATTAGGTTGTTTAATTTTATTGAAAGTGAAATCTTTCTCTGCATAAATAGCATATTCTTGTGGTAAATCACGGATTATATGTGAGCCGATAATTGCCATATCTCGAGCGGAGGAATATTGATTAGGATCATCTAAGCCATGTGGTGTAGTGAAATTTGTATTCTTTAAGCCAAATTGTTGAGTATATTTGTTCATTACATCAACAAAGTTTGCAACACTGCCGGAGACATGTTCTGCGAGCGCAATACTGGCATCATTGCCTGATACAATAATCACGCCGCGATTAAGATCCGCAACGGATACTTGTTGGTTAAGATTGAGAAACATTTTGGAGGAATCAGGGAAATTTCTTCCCCATGCACTTTCTCCGATGGTTACCATATCGCTATTATTAATTTTTCCTTGACGTAATGCATCTCCAACAACATAACTCGTCATCATTTTTGTTAATGAAGCAGGATATTGGCGAGCGTCAGGATTTAATGAAGCAAGGACTGCACCGGAATTGTAATCCATAAGAATATAAGTTTGCGCATTTAATTCCGGTTGAGCGATATTGTATTGAATATCGTTGGCAAAGATTGACATCGGCAATACCATTATTCCCGATAAAAGCGCGATTTTTGTTTTATTTAATGAACGTTTAAACATAAGATTTCCTATACGACTATTTGTAGGTGTAAATAATTAAGGGGTGATGTTGTCCCAGTTTTTGTAGTTGAGATTTTAGATTATTTACTGACGACTTATTATTAAATGGTCCCCAATAAATATCATATTTCGATCCATTTTTAACTATTTCGATATTTTTACTTTGTGCTGAAAAATGTCTGATTATTTGTTGTGCTTGTTGTTTTGAACTAAAGTTAAGCATTTTTATTTTATAGATTTCTCTATTATCCGAATTTTGACGCCCTTGTTCAATGATTAGACGATCGGCTGCTGCTTGATTTTGTGCGGTTTTTGCTAAGGTTTTTGTACCACTACCCGAAATTTTTCCGTTACGGGAAACTTGTAACGCTTCAACTTTCACTTTCCCTATACCACGTTGAATCAATCCTATCTCTTTTGCTGCGGCATAAGAAAGGTCAATAATCCGTTTTTGACTAAAAGGCCCTCGATCATTAATTCGAACAATGACTTTACGGTTATTGCGTAAATTAGTTACCAATGCATAAGAATTAAGCGGTAGTGTTTTATGTGCCGCAGTATATAGTGAGGAACGGTAGATTTCACCGTTTGCAGTACGTCTTCCATTAAATTTTTGGTGATAATAACTAGCAATACCTTCTTTATTGTAATATTTTGCTGATTGATGACTGTGAGAGGTGTAAGTTACGCCTTTTACCGTATAACTAGATTGAGTGCCACTCATTGGGCGATGGCTTAGTTTTGCTCCCTTGATATCGTATTGTTTATTGCTTTCGGCAAATAATGGCATTGAAAATAGGGCTGATATAAGTAAAAGTGCGCTCAAAAAAAACGGAGTTTTGGTTGTTGTCATTAACTTGGATTGCCTCTTTTGTATTGTCATAGACGTTCTCTTTTAAAATTTATAACGTAAGAAAACGGAAATTGGTTTTAGTTCCTTTTCATAAAATTTGTCTTGTGAGTGTGAATTGACATCATTAGACCGAATGCCGCCATCAATGCAACAAACGAGGTTCCGCCGTAGCTGACTAGCGGTAATGGTACACCAACTACAGGCAGAATACCACTGACCATCCCAATATTCACAAATAGATAAACGAAGAAGATTAAGCTTAATGCACCTGATAAAATGCGCCCGAAGGAGGTTTGCGCATTTAAACCTATCATTAATCCGCGTGTAATTATAAAAAGATAAATCGTCAATAGAATAAAGAAACCGATCATCCCGTATTCTTCACTCAAGACAGAAAAAATAAAATCCGTATGAGGTTCAGGTAAAAATTCTAATTGTGATTGTGTACCTTGCATCCACCCTTTTCCCCAAATACCGCCAGAGCCGATAGCTATTTTTGATTGTAAAATATGATAACCGGCACCCAGCGGATCTTTTTCCGGATCAAGTAAAGTCAATACACGCATTCGCTGATAATCGTGCATGAGATAAAACCACATGATAGGAATAAATCCAGCCAATCCTATCACTGCAGTCAAAATTAGCCACCAGCTCATACCGGCTAGAAAAACGACAAATAATCCGGAAGCACTAACAAGAATTGAAGTTCCGAGATCAGGTTGGATTGCGACCAATAATGTCGGCACAATAATCATTGCGATAGCAATAAAAGTCTCGCTTAATTTAGGAGGAACGGGTCGATTTCCTAAATAAACAGCGACCATAAGAGGAACGGCGAGTTTAACGATTTCCGAAGGTTGAAAGCGGATAAATCCAAGATCAAGCCAGCGTTGTGCCCCTTTACTGGTTGCCCCGATAAGATCTACAAGTATCAACATAATTAAACCGCTAATGTATAGATAAGGCGCAATTCGTTGGTAAAACTTCGGTGGAAGTTGTGCGACCATAAACATAATAGTAAATCCTAAGGCAACCTGAATGATTCTATTTTGAAACATTACTTGGCTTGCACCTGAGGCACTATAGAGTACTAACAAACCATAAGCACTAATTGCAATTAAGCCTAGCAATAACCAAAAATCAATATGCAAGCGGCGCCAGATTCGGAGCCAAAAGGGTTTTTTATCTTCCATTATTCCGTTTCCTTTTCATTTTGTTGCTTATCTTCAGACTGGTTTTTTTGTGCAATTTCAGGTAAACGTTGGTTTAAATAGTAATCCATTATTTTTCTTACAAGTGGTGCGGCATTGCTAGAACCGCCGCCAGCATTTTCTAAAATAACGGTAACCACCATTTGAGGGTTTTCATAAGGGGCGTAGGCGGTAAACCAAGCGTGATCATGTAATTCTTTTTTTAGCCCTTTGGCGTTATAGCTTTGATTTTCTTTTAAACTAAAAACTTGTGCGGTTCCTGATTTTCCTCCAACGTGATAGTTTGCGCCAGCAAAGGCTTTTCGTCCGGTCCCTACCGCGGAATGAACTACATTGTACATTCCGCGTTTAGCTGCATCCCAAGAGGACTGAGAAGGCTCGCTAATATCTTCATACAATCGAGGGTCTTGATAAGGCTCGGTTATTGTACCTTCAACTGATTTCATTAAATGCGGTGTATTGATTTTGCCGTTATTGACTAATACAGTTGTAGCTTTGGCGACTTGTAAGGGCGTCGATGTCCAGTAGCCTTGCCCAATCCCGACAGAAATCGTATCTCCTTGAAGCCAAGGTTTTTTATAGCGTCTTTGCTTCCATTCGCGGCTTGGCATATTGGCGGAAGTTTCTTCCTTTATATCAATTCCTGTCGGCATACCGAAGCCGAAACGTTCCATCCAATCGGAAAGACGGTCAATTCCCATATTGTAAGCAGTTTGATAAAAGTAAGTATCGGAAGACTCGGTAATTGCTTTGTTTAAATCCGTATATCCGTGTCCGGATTTTTTCCAGTCTCGGAATCGTTTTGTTGTATTCGGTAACATCCAATATCCAGGATCGAAAATCGTCGTATTCGGGCTAATTACTTTTTCTGTGAGAGCGGCAACAGCAATAAAAGGTTTCACCGTAGAGGCTGGAGGATAAACACCTTGAGTTGCTCTGCTATATAAGGGTCTGTCTGGATCGTTGAGTAAGCGTTTGTAATCTGATGATGAAATACCATCAACGAATAAATTGTTATCATAACTTGGCGTAGAAACCATTGCGAGAATACTACTGTCTTTCGGATCTAACACGACAACTGAGCCTTTTTGCCCGCTTAATAAATCGGTAATATAGCGCTGTAACGCTAAATCAATTGTTAAGTGAATACTCTTACCGGCAGTTGCACTTTGCTCTCGTAATTTACGAATAACACGTCCGCGATTATTAATTTCAACTTCTTCAAACCCCGTGATACCATGTAACTGATCTTCATAATAACGCTCAATGCCTAATTTCCCCATATCATGAGAACCAGAGTAATTACCGTATTTATCTGATTTTTTTAGATTTTCGACATCTTTATCATTAATTTTTCCCACATAGCCTAAAATGTGTGTCATGGTTTCTCCATGCAAATAATGGCGTTTGAAATAAGGGCGAACATCAAGGCTTGGAAATTGATGCTGATTTACTGCAAAACGGGCAATTTGTTCTTCCGTTAGATTAGATTTGAGTAGTATGGGGGTATACCGCGTACTGCGTCGGCGCTCTTTACGAAAATTTTCAATATCCTCGTCAGTTAAATTGACAACATAACGAAGTTCATCAAAAGTGCGGTCTAAATTTTCCACTTTTTCAGGAACAATATATAAACCAAAAAAAGTCAAATTTTCTGCTAATAATTCGCCGTAGCGGTCATAGATTAAGCCTCGAGTCGGCGGAATTGGTAATAGTTTAATTCGATTTCCGTTGGAGCGGGTTTGGTAAGTATCAAAATTGATGACTTGAAGATGATAAAGATTAACGATAAGTATGCTTGTAAGAATTAAAATACCGATAAATGCAACTAAAGAGCGTCTGGCAAAAAGATTACGTTCCGCTTTTTTATCACGAATCGGCTCATAATTTTGGTTGGCAAAAAATTTCTTTAAATTCATCTTACTTCAGTTTGAATAATAAAAAAGTAGGAAGCCGTTATTCTCTATGGTAAGGGTGGTTAGTCGTTAGCGACCACGCGCGATATAAACTTTCTGCGACAACGATGCGAACCAAGGGATGGGGAAGTGTTAGTGGAGATAGCGACCAGCTTTGTTCCGCCGCTTGTTTGCATTCGGGAGAAAGTCCCTCTGGTCCGCCGACAAGCAAACAAATATCGCGACCGTCATTTTTCCAACTCTCTAGTTGTTGTGCTAATTGGTGCGTTGTCCAAGGTTTACCGGGGATATCTAAAGTAACAATTTTTCCCTTTCCACAAGCAGTTAGCATACTTTTCCCTTCTTGTTCTAAGATGCGTTTTATATCTGCATTTTTACCCCGTTTACCAGCGGGAATTTCTACTAATTCTAAAAGTAGATCTTTAGGAAAACGGCGTTGATATTCTTCAAAACCGATAGTAACCCAAGTTGGCATTTTTGTTCCTACGGCAATTAGGGTAATTTTCACTTGTTTAACCCCAGAGTTTTTCTAATTGGTACATTTCACGGGCTTCGCGTTGCATAATATGTACAATTGCTTGTCCGAAATCTACTACAATCCAGTCTGCAGTATTTCTCCCTTCATCACCAAATGTTTCAATACCGACTTTTTTGCATTCGGTAATCAAATTGTCTGCCATTGCTGAAACTTGGCGACTTGAAGTCCCAGTGCAAACAATCATGTTATCTGTGATTGAAGAGATTTTTCGAACATCAAAATGCGTGATATCTGTAGCTTTTAAATTATCTAAAGTTTCAATTAAAAATTCGACTAAATTCATTATTTCTTCCGTATCTCAAAAGCGGTCAATTCTATCATTGTTCAAAATGAACGCCTACTTTTTTATCTGAGGTTTAAATACTTTTCGTCTTGTATTTTTGCTTTGTTCTATTTTCTCGCCATTATTACGCTTGATTCGGTAGGGCTTAGGTAAATTAGTGAGTAAAGCCTCAGGATCGTATTGGCTGACAGGGATAGAATGTCCAATATAATCTTCAATTGCCGGCAAGTTGATCGCGTATTGCTCACAGGCAAAGCTAATGGATACTCCGCTTTCTCCTGCTCTCCCTGTTCGGCCGATGCGATGAACATAATCCTCGCGATCATCTGGTAAATCGTAATTAAATACATGAGTAACTTCTGGGATATGTAAACCTCGGGCTGCGACATCTGTTGCCACTAAAATATCTAATTTTCCCTCAGTAAATTGTTTTAGCAATGCTAGTCGTTTTTTTTGAGCAACATCACCAGTGAGCAAACCGACGCGATGACCATCAGCAGCTAAATATCCCCAAATTTCCTCGCATTTATGTTTAGTATTAGAAAAAACTATACCGCGTTCTGGCCATTCATCTTCAATAAGTGTCAGCAGCAACGCCATTTTGTCCTGGTTGGATGGGTAAAAGAGTTCTTCTTTAATACGGTGCCCAGTTTTTTGCAATGGTTCAATTTCGATATATTCCGGAGCGTTCATATCTTCAAATGCAAGTTCACGTACTTTGTAAGATAATGTTGCGGAAAACAGCATGGTTAAACGTTCTTGTGGGGGGGGACATTTACGCAACAAATAACGAATATCTCGAATGAAGCCTAAATCAAACATTCGATCCGCTTCATCTAAAACGACAACTTGAATATTTTCCAATTGGATAATTCCTTGTTTTACGTAATCAATGACACGACCGGTTGTGCCAATCAAAATATCCACGCCATTTTCAATAGCTTTCAATTGCTTATCATAACCGTCTCCGCCATAGGCTAGTGCAGTTTTTAATCCCGTTGTGCGAACTAATAATTCTGCATCTTGGTTGATTTGCACTGCCAGTTCTCGGGTGGGAGCAAGAATTAGTCCTCTTGGTTGATGGATATCTAGATTTGTTTGGGAGGCGAGTAAATGGTGAAAGGTCGCTGTTAAAAATGCCATTGTTTTGCCTGTACCGGTTTGAGCTTGTCCTGCGACATCTTTTCCCGCTAATGTAATAGGTAAGGAAAGTGCTTGAATCGGTGTACAATATTCAAAGCCCCTGCTTTGTAGTGCATTCAATACTTTCGAATGCAGAGGTAGCTCAGCAAAACGTTGTTTACTTAAATAATCTTGTTGCATAGTAATAATAAGTTAATAAAAATCGGCTAAGGATAACATGAAGCGTTCAATTCCTCAAAAAACTGTCGGTAGGCTAGTGTATTCCAGAACTATAATTGACTTTAACAAAAAACATTGATGCCGCTTGTAGACCTTTTCTATAACATATTGGAATTATTATTTAGTATGAATAAATGTTGTTGAGCTTCTTTTATTACAAACCTAATCCTAATATCGTGGAGGTATTATAGCGAGATTGACTATTTAGCTTGGTTTCTCTCCCATTTTTGAGCAATATAGCTACAAGTCGGGTGCAATGAAAGCTGATTATGTTCAATAAATTCAATCAATGTTTGATATAATTTGTCGGCGATGCCTTGTCCGCGTAAAACTTCAGAAACGTAGGTGTGGTTAGCATTAATACGTTGAGGATTTTCATAGAAATAGGTGAGTTTTGCAATTTTATTTTTCTGTGCATCTAAAATAAAAAACTCTCCACCTTGTTCGGTTTTATTATGCTCAATATTCATTTGATACTCCATTCATCAGTTATATTTGGATCCATTGCAAAATCAGCAGTATCGCTTGGGATACTTTTTTGTTCTGCCGCCCATTCGCCAAGATCAATGATTTGACACCGTTTACTACAAAAAGGGCGAAATAGGTTTTCTGCTGTCCAAGTAACTGGTTTTTGGCAAATCGGACAAGGAACTTCAAAAATTTCATCTGTCATTGTGATAAATTCTCGCTTGTTTTAAGTAAAATTGGTGCAATTCTAACACTTGTTGTCGTAAGCGTGGTAAATTTTCAGGTAGTTTTGGATTGTTATCAATGATGTCATCGGCGTATTTTAAACGTATCTCACGGCTGATCTGCGCATTAATAATCTGTTGAATCTGGACAGTATTATTGTGATCTCTATTACTTGCTCGGATAAGTTGTGTCTCTGGTTTGACATCAATAATTAAAATTCGTTGGCATAATGTTGTGAGTTTATTTTCTATGAGTAGGGGAACCACAAAAAGTGTATAAGGCGCGGTTTGAGCCTCTAGTTGTTTATTCATTTCTGTGCGAATTACTGGGTGAAGTAAATTATTTAGCCAAGTTCGTTCAGTTTGGTTTTCAAATATTCGTTGACGTAGGCTGGCTCGATTAAGTTCTCCTTGCTCAGTTAATATTGTATTACCAAAATGCGTGACTATTTGAGTCAGTAACGGAGAACCTTTTTTAACTATTTGACGAGCAACGATATCGGCATCTACAATCGGGACCTTTAATTCGGAAAATAACCCGGTAATTGTGCTTTTTCCACTGCCGATTCCGCCGGTAACACCGACAATATATGACATTTTTTTATGTTTCATTGTATAGTTAATCAGGTTAGCGTAGTAGAATCATACTTGGGTTAGTATTGCTAATCAATAATATTGTGAATGTTGCCGCACATAAGCAGGGCGCAAAGGGGATACTTCGGCAACGGATCAAAAGCGCTACGATAATGCCGAACCCACAAGCTAAAAACAAAAATGTAGGTAATTGTTCAATTTTTAGGAAGGTTCCTAATCCTAACATTAGCCAATAATCTCCTCTACCAAGGGCTTCTCGCCGATAAAAATATTTTGCTAGATGATATATTAGATAAAAAGTACCCCAGAAAATGACGGCACTTTGTAAACTTTCTACAAGAGGTTGTGATGAAAATTGTTGCTCAGCTCCAAATAATCCTATAAAAAACAATATTAAACAAAGTTCTGTAGGAATTAATTGATAATACCAATCTAATAATCCAATTAGTAGACAAATTGTGCAAATAATAAATAACCAAAGACTTAAAGCCGGATGTTGGAGTAAGCTGTAGAGACTTACTGCAAGAATTGAGAAAAAGAAAAAATAAAGGAAAAAATGACCGCACTTTTTAGGTTGAAAAGCTGCTTTTTTAGGATCAAAGTTTGGCGGTGATTCGGGATAGCATTCTATATAGGACTGATAGATATCCCGCTGTAAATTTGGGATAAACTCGGTGGCATATCTATGGACGATAAGTCCGCTTATTCCTCCGAACAGGAAAAAAAGAAAAGAAATCATTGGAGTACTGATCCCATATTGAAAATTGGTAAATACATACCTAGCATGATAATACCAATTAACATTCCGATAATTAGCATAAGAATAGGTTCCAGCATTTGTGAAAGTAGATCGATTTGGTGGTTTAATTTCTCTTGATAAGAGTCGGCAATATATTGCAGCATTGTTGCTAATTTTCCTGTTTTTTCACCAATTTGTAGCATTTGCTGTGCTTCGGTAGGAAAGAGTTGGCAGCTAACACTACGAGAAAAATGATAGCCTTGAGAAATCCAGTGTAAAATTGATCTTACTTCCTCTTCTAATAATGTATTTGTTTGCTGAATTTTTTTGTGTTCCCAACTTTGTGTTTGCGTAAGGAAACTGCCAAGAGCTTGATTAAGAGGAACACCGGTTTGGAGCATTAAACTGAGATTTTGTGAAAAATTAATCAAACTGGCGAGTTGAGAAATTTTACCAAGAATCGGTATTATCCTAATAAATTGCTCTTTTTTACGATGGAATTTGTCAGAATGTCGAAGTTGATAGCGAAACAAGAGAATTAACAATATAACGCCAATCAGTAATGGAATAAAGTATCGTTGAAGACTCTCAGAAAGTTGCAATAGTATTGTAGTAAATGTAGGCAATTGAGCAGAATTATTTTCATACATTTCAGCAAATTGCGGCATGATAAAAATTAAAAGTAGAAGACTCAATGTAATTGAAATAGCTAATACAACGGAGGGATAAAGCATAATTTTTTGTAATTTACGTTGTAATTGAAGTGAACGATTACGCTGTTCAGCAATTTTTTGGCTGACTATGGCTAATTTTCCGGTCATCTCTCCAACTTTGATTAGTTGAATCTCTTGGCTGTTAAGAAATTGCCTTTGTTGTAATAAGCTCTTTGAGAAAGACACTCCGCTTTCTAGTTTATTTATTAATCCATCAAGCCATAGATAAAGGTCAATATTTGTGCAATTTTTTTGCAAAATTTGTAGAGCTGATTTTAATGGAATTGTAGCATTTAATAACATTGCCAGTTGATTTAATAATGAACAAACCTCAGCATTTTTCGGCTTAGTTGAGAGAGTTATGTTTTGCTGTAATTTAATTTTTTGTAATCCTTGTCGAAGCAAATTATAGTAGGCATCTTGTTTTGATTCCGCAATGAGGCTGCCTTGTTGTTTTTGTTGTAAATTATTAATTCCTTTCCAATAAAATAATTTAACCTTAGCCATAAATCTTCCTTTAAAGGATACAATTAAATTTCGTTGCCGAGTACCCGATTTACTTCGGCAAGATCTGTAATACCTTGTTCAATTTTAACTAATGCACTTTGATGTAAGTTATTAAAATCTAAATAATATTCTTGGTTAGAAGGATATAGAAATTGATAGATGCCAATACGTCCTTGATAACTTTGATTGCAATCACAAGAAGTATTGGAATTTTGACCGCACTTTTGGCAACATTTTCTAACTAAACGCTGTGCAATGACTAATAATAGACTATTTTCGATTTCATTTGATTTAATACCCAGTTGCTGTAAACGGGCAATGGCAGAAGAAGCGTCGTTAGTATGTAAGGTTGATAGTACTAGATGTCCTGTTTGTGCCGCTTTGAGTGCCATCATTGCACTTTCTTCATCTCGAATTTCTCCTAGCATAATAATATCTGGGTCTTGACGTAAAAATGTGCGTAGTAGGCAGCTGAAATCTAGCCCAATATGAGGATTGATTTGACTCTGAATGATGCCTGATAGTTCAATTTCTATAGGATCTTCTGCTGTCATAATATGTTTATCTGGGCTGTTTAAGAATTGTAGTGCGGTATAAAGCGTAATACTTTTTCCACTACCCGTTGGACCGGTAACTAAAATTAGCCCTTGTGGCTGCTTAAGTGTTGCTTCAAATCGATGAACCTGTGAGTCGGTCATTCCCAATTCTGAAAAACTTAATGTTACGGGTTTATTTTGTTGCAATCTCAATACGGCTTTTTCCCCTAAATAAGTGGGTAAAGTAGAAAGCCGAAAATCTAAAATATCGGAAAATTGAGTTTTAAATTGAAATCGTCCATCTTGGGGCAAACGGGTTTCACTAATATCCAATTTAGCTAACAATTTTAAACGGGAAATTAAGCGGTTTTCGAATCCTTTTGTAATGGTCGGTTGTATTTGAAGAACCCCGTCAATTCTGAAACGGACATGCAATCCATCGGCTTGTGGCTCTAAGTGGATATCGGACGCTTGTCGTTGTAGTGCTGATTCAAAAATATTATTTAACAATTGAATAACAGGCTCATCAGATTGTATTTCTATCTCAGGCTCGCCCTGTGTATAAAATGCAGGTTGATTTTCTTCAATTTCCATTTTCTGAGGAGAAAGTTGCTGGAGTAAGGCTTTTAAATCCTTCGTCGATACTAAAACTGGTTCGATAAATTTTCCTGTCAGAAAGGAAAAACTTTCGCAAGCCGCCAGATTATTGAAAGAATCTACTGCTAACCATAGGGTATGTTCGTTTTCTTGTAAAGGAATCGTAAAATAGCGTAATAATAATTCAGATTGTTGTTTATTTTGTTCCCAACGTTGCGGTGAAATGGTAAAGCGTTCACCGCTATTTGTGATGATTTCGTTGCCGTTTGAGTTAGGTGTTGATTTCATTAAGAGCAAAACCCTGCTGGAAATAATTCATTATTGGAACAAGTCGCTTGCCAAGTAATCCCTGTTGCTGCATTGTTGGCTGGCGTCAAGGTATAATTGATTCCATCTAGTGATTTATCTCCTGTAACATTGATAATACCTGTCTGAACGGTAAGAGATTTCGTATAGCCCCTTGCTGTTGTAATAGCAGCTTGAATTCCATTACTACCTGCATTGCAGTCATTTGCTGTTCCTTTATTATAAATACAGAGTTCTACCTCAGATTTATAAGGCGCTGATGCTTGTAATAATTCTGAAATAGCAGCTTTTCTGGTATAACTTTGATAAGACGGAATGGCGATTGTTGCCAGAATAGCAACTATAGCAATAACTATCATCAATTCAATTAGGGTAAAGCCCTTATGAAGGGAAGGGAATTGCGGTAACTTCATTGTTTTTTCTCCATCGTTTGTGATCGCTAAATGATGACTTTATACTGACGAATAACAAAATCGATGTAAAATAGACCGCACTTTTTTTTCGAAACTGATCGCAAAAATAAAAAATGATGACTAAAAAAAACACATATAGGATCCAAAACGGATGGCTAGGAGATGCTAAAAAAGTATTGTCCCCACATTTTGATCGCCGACCTGATTCCGAAGACATTTCATTGTTGGTCATTCACTATATTAGTTTACCGCCGGAGCAGTTCGGGGGGGGATATATTAATGATTTTTTTCAAGGCAAGCTTAATCCTGAGTTACATCCTTATTTTTCGGAAATCCAGCATTTGAAAGTCTCTGCTCATTGTTTGATTGAACGACAGGGGGATATAACGCAATATGTAAATTTTTATGATAGAGCTTGGCATGCTGGAATTTCGACGTTTCAAGGCCGAGAAAAATGTAATGATTTTGGCATAGGCATTGAACTAGAGGGGAGCAATAATCAACCTTTTACGAGGAAACAATACGATAGTTTGATTGCCCTTACGAAAGTTATTATGGATACTTATCCAAAAGTTACGCTAGATCGTATTGTCGGACATTGCCATATTTCGTCAGGGAGAAAAATTGATCCGGGCCAATATTTTCAATGGCAATTTTATTTTGATGCTCTGAAAAATGAGACGTTTAAAAAATAACCGAGAAATTTTCAGTAAATTTAACCCTTGCTACTTTCTCTATTTTTATTGTTATCGTTTTGATTTATAAGGAGATTATTGTTGCTTTGGGTTATATTTATTTTTTTCTTTTAAAGTTATTCAAATGAAGCCATTCGATCAATCACAATTTTATCCACAGAAATCTTGGATAACTCACAAGCAGGGAAAAACATTAGATATTATCCGTCTTTGTCGCCAAGACAGTAGAATATTTAACCTCACTTTGTAGATAAAAAGTACGATAAACGAAGTTTTCCAAAGAAAAGGCTATATCGCATGGAAAGGATAGTATTCCTTGAAAAAGTAAAGATCTTGATATCGATCGACTTTTATTTATAGCAGTTATACACAGCTAATTTAGAGTTATCCACAGGATATTGTCGAGTTGATAAAAAAGCGATTTTATGAAACAATCTGCCAATTATTTTTTGTAAAAAATCGAAGAATTAAGGTGAGCGATTGTGATTGATTTCGATGGCTACCGACCAAATGTGGGAATTGTCATTTGTAATCGCAAAGGACAAGTACTTTGGGCGAAACGGTACGGGCAAAATTCGTGGCAATTTCCGCAGGGTGGGATCAATGAGAATGAAACTGCCGAGCAAGCAATGTATCGTGAATTATATGAAGAAGTCGGTCTACAACCCCGAGATGTGAAGATTTTATATGCTTCTAAACATTGGTTACGTTATAAGTTACCCAAACGTTTACTTCGTTATGATAGTAAGCCAATATGTATTGGTCAAAAACAACGTTGGTTTCTTTTGTTGCTTCAGTCTGATGATAAAAATATCAATATTGAGGCAACTAAATCACCTGAATTTGATGGTTGGCGTTGGGTGAGCTTTTGGTATCCTGTGCGGCAAGTGGTTTCTTTTAAAAGAGATGTTTACCGCAAGGCAATGAAAGAATTTTCTACGGTGTTGTTTGGAAGTAAAGGTCAGTTTTTTGAAAAGAAGACTTTGCTAAATGTGGAAAAAACAGAACTGGAAAATAGATCCCTTCGAAATGTAAAAAAGAGTACTGTTAGTAAATCTAAAAAGATTTCTCATTTTAAATCCAAGCGTTAAGTTAGTTTAAACTATCACCTCAACAGTATTTCATCCGTCTAATAAGGATAACTATGAATTCAGAATTTTTATTACTCCCTCATTTTGAACCTGCTATTTTTGAAATCGGGCCTATTGGTCTACGTTGGTACGGTTTAATGTATTTATTGGGCTTTGCTTTTGCTCGTTGGTTGGCTGTGCGTCGAGCGAGATATCCGAATAGCGGTTGGACTGTTGATGATGTAGATGCATTACTATTTAATGGGTTTATGGGCGTATTTTTAGGCGGTCGTATCGGTGATGTATTCTTCTACAGTATTGATAAGTTTTTACAGGATCCTCTCTATCTTTTCCGTGTTTGGGAAGGTGGAATGTCATTTCACGGTGGTTTAATTGGTGTAATTATTGCGATGCTTTATACATCTTATAAACAAAAGCGTTCTTTTTGGAATACTGCAGATTTTGTTGCACCTTTAATTCCGTTTGGATTAGGATTCGGGCGAATCGGAAATTTTATTAATCTGGAATTGTGGGGAAGAGTAACCGATGTGCCTTGGGCAATGATTTTTCCAACAGACCCGTTACTTTTGCCACGTCATCCTTCTCAGCTTTATGAAGCTTTTTTAGAGGGAGGCGTGCTGTTCATTATTTTAAATCTTTTTATAAAAAAATCCCGACCTTCAGGTTCTGTAGCTGGTTTGTTTCTTATCGGGTACGGTGTTTTCCGATTTATGGTGGAATATGTACGTGAACCTGATGTTGAACTATTTTTAGGTCTTATTACACGCGGGCAACTTCTTTGTTTGCCAATGATTATTGGTGGAGTAGCGATTATGTTATGGGCATATTATCGCCAAAGTGCGGTCAAAAAATAGGGTGTTTTTATGCAGCAATATCTTCAACTTTGTCAACGCATTATTAATGAAGGTCAGTGGATCGCTAATGAGCGAACTGGTAAACGCTGTTTAACCGTCATTAATGCTGATCTTGAATATGATGTAGAAAGGAATTTATTTCCTTTAATTACTACTCGAAAAAGCTATTGGAAAGCCGCAATTGCTGAATTTCTGGGCTATATCCGTGGATACGATAATGCGGCAGATTTCCGCCGATTAGGCACCAAGACTTGGGATGCCAATGCTAACGAAAATTCGGTTTGGATTAAGAATCCTCAGCGTAAGGGTACGGATGATATGGGGAGAGTGTATGGTGTTCAGGGACGGGCTTGGCGTAAACCAAATGGTGAAAGCGTTGATCAATTACGTAAAATTGTAGATAACCTGACGAAAGGAATCGATGATCGTGGAGAAATAATGACGTTTTATAATCCGGGGGAAATTGATTTGGGCTGCTTGCGTCCGTGTATGCATACCCATACTTTTTCCTTAGTTGGAGATACGTTGTATTTAACCAGTTATCAGCGCTCTTGTGATGTTCCATTAGGATTAAATTTTAATCAAATTCAAGTATTTACTTTTTTGGCATTAATGGCACAAATTACAGGGAAAAAAGCAGGAAAAGCCTACCATAAAATTATAAATGCACATATTTATGAAGATCAGCTTGAGTTAATGCGTGATGTACAATTAAAACGGGAGCCTTTCCCATTGCCCCAACTTGAGATTAATCCTGAGATAAAAACGCTTGAAGACTTAGAAACTTGGGTAACAATGGATGATTTTAAGGTTATTGGCTATCAATCTCATGAACCTATTAAATATCCGTTCTCTGTATAATCGGTGGTTAAAGTGCAGTCGGATCTAGACGAAAAGTTTATGCGTTATGCCTTGTTGTTAGCTGATAAAGCAGAACAAGTGGGAGAAATTCCGGTAGGAGCAGTGTTGGTTGACTGTGAAGGTAATATTCTTGGAGAAGGGTGGAATTTGTCGATTAACCATACGGATCCGACTGCTCATGCTGAAATAATTGCTTTGCGTAATGGGGCTAAATATATTCATAACTATCGTTTATTGAATACTACGTTATATGTTACATTAGAGCCCTGTACAATGTGTGCAGGGGCTATTTTACATAGTAGAATTAGTCGTTTGGTTTTTGGGGCATTAGATTATAAAACCGGTGCGGTTGGTTCCCGTTTTCATTTTTTTGATGACTACAAAATGAATCATACTATTGAAATTAAGGGTGGGGTATTAGCTGAAGAGTGTGGGCAGAAATTAAGTGATTTTTTTCAAAAACGTCGGGCGCAGAAAAAACAAGATAAGTTAATGCGCCCTTAAAAGTGCGGTTGATTTTGATTTTAAATTTGCCAATCTATTGCAGATACTCCCTTTTCTTGTAAATATTGGTTAGCTTTAGAAAAATGCTGGCAACCGAAAAATCCCCGATGTGCAGATAAGGGAGAAGGATGAGGGGCTGTGAGAACGCAATGGCGAGAGCGGTTAATCATTTGGCCTTTTTTCTGTGCATGACTCCCCCAAAGTAAAAAAACTAAATTTTCACGATATTTATTTAGTGCGGCAATAACATGATCTGTAAAGGTTTCCCATCCTAAATTAGCATGAGAATGTGCTAGTCCTCGTTCAACGGTTAGTACTGTATTTAGTAGTAATACGCCTTGTTCTGCCCATTTAACTAAATAGCCGTGAGTTGGAATTTGAAAACCGGGGATATCCGTCGATAATTCTTTATACATATTGACTAAGGAAGGAGGTATCGCTACTTCCGGCTTGACTGAAAAGGCTAAACCATGAGCTTGATTTGGACCATGGTAGGGGTCCTGTCCTAAAATAACCACTTTTACATCACAAAATTGAGTATATTTAAACGCATTAAATACGTCTTGGGGAGGTGGGTAAATTGTTTTTCCACTTTGACGAGCTTGTTGTACTTGCTGTAAGCAGTGTTTAAAGTAGGGCTGCTCTTTTTCTATTCCAATCGCTTCACTCCAAGTTTGCATTGTTTTTCTCCTTTGAATTTGTGTACGTCATTATAAACTAAACTTTAAGTGCTCTCCTATCTATAATTTATTTAAAATGTTTAATTTATGTTAACTGTTATACGAGGTTTTTGAATATTTAACGGATATATTTTGATATAAATCAAATTGTTTTTTAGGGTATAAAAATTTATTTTGATTAATGTCAAAATAATTTGAAATATTAAAATTTTTTGATAGACTTTGCGCAGTTTTAGCACAATTAACAAACGCCAAATTTAGGAGGCATATTATGATTAAAGGTATTCAGATTACTCAAGCAGCGAATGACAATTTATTAAATTCATTCTGGTTGTTGGACAGCGAAACTAATGAAGCTCGCTGTTTATGTGCGAAAGGTGAATTTGTTGAAGATCAAGTTGTTGCTGTCAGTGAATTAGGTCAGATTGAGTACCGCGAGTTACCGGTAGACGTTGCTCCAGCTGTGAAAGTTGAAGGTGGCCAGCATTTAAATGTCAATGTCTTACGTCGTGAAACTTTAGAAGATGCAGTAAATAATCCGGATAAATATCCGCAATTGACTATCCGTGTTTCTGGTTATGCAGTACGTTTCAATTCATTAACTCCGGAACAACAACGTGATGTAATTACTCGTACTTTTACTGAAAGTTTATAATTTAAGGTTAAAAGAGTAAAATTTTGACCGCACTTTTGCTTTAAAAGCCCTCTTATAGTAGAGGGCTTTTTGTTGCCTCATATCATTAGTCTTCTACTTTTTCTACCGCACCTTTTATCGTCAAACAAATTTCAGTGGAAATTAGTTGCTGTAAAATAGTAACTAATTCATTAAGTTTGCCTGTATCATTGAGATATTCATTTTCTTTCAAATTTGCAATGAAACAGGAGAATACGGCTTTATCAAAAAACTCTGGCGCATTGATACCATGTAGGACAGAGAGGCGTTGTGCAACCGATTGGCTTTCTCTTTCAAGATCGGCACGAGATATATTAGGATCTTTTTGTAAAAGACTGAGTGTAATATAGTAGCGTTGTAAAATTTCGCGAACGCCAGACGACCATAATTGTAAGATTCGTACCTTAGGTTTATTTATTGACAAGATATTTTCATTGGATTTTATCACTTCTTGACAATTAAACTCGTTAACGATTTTTTCAATCTGAGTATTGAGTGTACTATCATCAAAATGCAAAAATAGTTCGCCTTGCAAGAATGGGTAAATCCTATGTACGGCATTCAATAACAGATCTTTTTGGATTGCTTCATAGTGAAGAATCATACTGGCGATTAATGACGGTAAGGAAAAAATATGTTGAATATTATTACGATAGTAAGTCATCAGGACGGCAGATGTCCGCTCTAGGCGAATAATTTCCCCAAAATTATCTTTTTCAACCAATACGCCAACTCTATCAAGGCTGAGAACATGATTTAACATTTCTTCCGGTGATTCATCCGGCATAACCATATCTTGTGAATAAGGTGCATTTTGCAACATTTGTTGATAGCTGCTTAACTGTTCTAAAAGTTGTTCTTTTGATAAAGCTCGTTGACGAGATGATAATAGTACTGTTCCAACGAGGTTCATCGCATTTACTGCCGCAGCTTTATTAATATTTGTCATCACTTGTTGAGAAATGGAATCAACAGCTTGGTTAAACCAATGCGGTTTTTCTTCTAATTGAGATTCTTTCCATTCGGGATAGTACTGGTTTAGATAGTTAGAGAGAGTGATAGGTTCACCAAAATTAACAAAACCCTGTCCTAAATTACGCAGTTTTTTGATTACTCGCAAAACAAGACCGGCATTTTCTTTTTCTTTTGCTGCCCCTCGTAATTCTTTGGCATAAGTATCTACTTCTAATACATGCTCATATCCAACATAAACTGGTACGACGGAAATAGGACGATTTTGGTTACGCTGCAATGCTTGTAGTGTCATTGACATCATTCCTGTTTTAGGGGCTAATAGGCGGCCGGTTCGAGACCGTCCGCCTTCAATAAAGTATTCTACCGGATAGCCACGGTAAAATAGTTCGGCAAGATATTCACGGAAAATAGCCGAATATAGACGATTACCTTTAAAGGTTCGACGTATAAAAAATGCCCCCCAACTGCGGAAAAGTCGGCCAATAGGCCAAAAGTTTAGATTGATGCCGGCTGCAATATGAGGAGGAACTAAACCTTGATGATATAACACATAAGAGAGCAAAAGGTAATCAATATGGCTGCGATGGCAAGGTACATAAACGATTTCATGGCCTTCTAATGCCAATTTACGAACTCGATCAGCATTTTGTACATTAATACCGGAATAAAGCTTATTCCATAGCCAGCGCAAAAAACGATCTGCTGCACGTAAACTTGAATGACTAACATTAGCTGCAATTTCATTTAGAATTTTTTCTGCTTCTTTTCTGGCTTCTTGTTCGCTGATATTTTTAGCTCTTGCTTCATCTTCAATTACGGAAAGAATAATCGGTGATTGTAATAGTTTATTAAACATTGCTTGGCGGTTTGGTAAGCGAGGACCCGTTGCTGAAATTCGTTGCTTAGCAAAGTGTATTTTAGCGACACGTGCAAGTTTTTGTGCAATTTTTTCATCTGAACCATGTTCGTTAACCATATAACGTAAAGACACAGCTTGGGAAAAACGAACGAAAGTATCTCGACCAAACCAAATGGCGGCAAAGGTTTTTTGAATCCCATTTAGTAAACGTAGATTAGGTAAATTCGATTTGTCTTCGTGTCCCGGAGAGCGTCCCCATAATACGGAGACTGGAATGAGAGAGACGGCTAATTCATCTGAGGAACGATGTAATTCCAAGTATTTATTAAAAATCTGTGTCGTTTCGTCTTTTGCACCTTTTGATTTAAAAAAACGGCGCCCTTCATCTAAAAATACATAGCGAGGAAGCGCTATACCGTTAATTAGGTTTTTTTCGGAAGGATCCGGTAATCCTATATTTAGGCAGTTACGTCTAAATATTACAAAATCAGTTTGGGAAGTGTAAGGTAAAACGTAAACAACAGGCTGGTTTAGGTTGAGTTTTAGTTCATCAATAGGTTGTTGTGGAATAGGGTTATTTTTAACTAAAAGCGATAAAGGAAATTCAAGTACCTTACGGTATAGATTCATCATACTCGACATAGTAGTTCTCTCTTTTCTTATAATTAAGTTGAGCGTATTCTAGCATAAGTTTAGTCGGCTTATATTATATGTAACGAATTTTATCAATGGTATAAATGAGATGATGAAAATTAGGATTGCAAGAACTTGCTTTCTGTATATAATACCAGAGGTTCTGTATAAAAAAACAGGAGAGGAAATGAAACCACTTACGGCCAGACAACAAGAAGTTTTAGATGTTTTAAAACGTCATTTAGATATGACGGGAATGCCTCCGACTCGAGCGGAAATTTCACGCGAGTTAGGATTTAAATCACCTAATGCGGCGGAAGAACACTTAAAAGCACTCGCTCGTAAGGGGGCGATTGAGATTATTCCTGGTGCTTCAAGAGGCATTCGTGTGATTGGCCAAGATACAGATGAGAATAATTGGGAAGGGTTACCGCTTATCGGTCGTGTTGCCGCTGGAGAGCCTATTCTGGCAGAGCAACATATTGAAGGAACTTATCGGATTGATGAGAATATGTTTAAACCACAAGCCCATTTTTTACTGAAAGTTTACGGACAGTCAATGAAGGATATCGGTATTTTAGACGGTGATTTACTTGCTGTTCACAGTACTAAAGATGTTCGTAATGGTCAGATCGTGGTTGCTAGAATTGAAGATGAAGTAACAGTTAAACGTTTAGAGCGGAAGGGCTCAATTATTTATTTACATGCAGAAAACGAAGAATTTGAACCGATTGTTGTGGATTTAGCCGAACAGCCTTATTTTGAAATTGAAGGCATTGCAGTTGGAATTATTCGTAATAATGCTTGGATGTAGAAGCAAAAGTGCGGTCAAAAATTTGAGGTGTTTAGGAATCTTAGGCGGTTTGCTATTCTATACTTCGGTGATTATAATGGCGAAAATTTTAATCTTCTAAGGGTAAAAATGCACTTTTCTAAAATGCATGGTCTAGGTAATGATTTTGTTGTCATTGATGCAGTCACTCAAAATGTCTATTTTACGCCGGATATTATTAAACGTTTATCAGATCGCCATTGCGGTATTGGTTTTGATCAATTATTGGTTGTTGAGCCTCCTTATGATCCTGAATTAGATTTTCATTATCGTATTTTTAATGCGGACGGTAGCGAAGTATCGCAATGTGGAAACGGAGCAAGATGTTTTGCTCGTTTTGTTACGTTAAAAGGATTAACGAATAAAAAAGATATACTAGTCAGTACTCAAAAAGGAAAAATGGTTTTAACAGTGAAAGACAATGGAATGATCCGCGTCAATATGGGGGAACCGATCTGGGAACCAACCAAAATTCCTTTTATCGCAAATAAATTTGAAAAAAATTATATTTTGCGAACAGATCTGCGAACTGTCTTGTGTGGTGCAGTATCCATGGGGAACCCCCATTGCGTGGTAACTGTTGAGAACATTCGGCACGTAGATGTTGAGCAATTAGGTCCATTATTAGAAAGCCATGAGCGTTTTCCTGAGCGAGTTAATGTTGGGTTCATGCAAGTGTTGAGTTTGAATCATATTAAACTGCGCGTATATGAGCGCGGGGTGGGAGAAACTAAAGCTTGTGGAAGTGGTGCTTGTGCAGCAGTAGCAGTTGGAATTATGCAAGGTATATTGAATAAAAACGTTCAAGTTGATTTGCCGGGTGGTAGCTTAGTTATTGAATGGGAAGGACCAGGAAAACCATTGTATATGACCGGAGATGCTACGCATATTTATGACGGCTTTATTCAAATATAATTAAGCGTTAGCAACATTTGGTTATAGTGATTGATCTTATTGTAAAAATATTCTTATCATTTTTGATTTCAAGCTATGAATGGAGATGAAGGAATATCATTAAGAAACTATTAAAAAAATCGACCGCACTTTTCTGTCATACAGGCGACTGATGTAAGATTAGCACTTTGCTATTGAAATTGGTCGCTATAAGTGAATGAGAAAGAAAAGTATAAACTGGGAAAATTGATATATACGAATTTTCCCAGTTTTATTTAGTGATTTGTTATTGATACTATTTCATTACTTCATTACTTCATTACTTTTATAAAAATGTTGATAATAGTTATCATTTGTTGTAATGTATTGCCCCCTGTTTTCGCAGGGTTTCAAAATAAAACTGAAATAAAAATTTTAAAAGGAGAATATATGAAGAAAGGCATACACCCTGATAATTATCGTCCGGTATTATTTTATGATTCAAACGCAAAGAAAGGCTTTTTGATCCGTTCTTGTGTCAATACGACGAAAACTATGATATGGGAGGAAGACGGTAAGGAATATCCTGTTTTTATGTGTGATACTTCCTCCGCCTCACATCCTTTCTATACTGGTAAAACGCGTCAAATTGCTAATGATGGCAGAGCGAGCGATTTCTCTAAACGTTATGCAAAATTTGGTGCATTAAAATCAAAATAAGGAGAAGAAATATGCAGGTATTATCATCATTAAAAAGTGCTAAAACACGTCATCCCGGTTGTAAAATTGTGCGCCGGCATGGTGTGGTTTATGTGATTAATAAAGAGAATCCTCGTTTTAAAGCACGCCAAGGCGGGAAGAAAAAAAGAGCATAGTTTTATCATTCATCAAATCCCCTCTTAGATGCAGGGGATTTTTGTTTATTCAGATTGGCTAGCTCTTTTTATTTTAGTCAGATATCCATAATTATGTAGAACTAACATGATTATTTCTATCCTATATCAAGTATTCTCTATATGTTTTCCTTTTTTATATTGAGCCATTTACTGCTAAGTGTTCCGGCAATCATCGATCCGTTTACATTTAATGCGGTTCTTCCCATATCAATTAAAGGTTCAATAGAGATGAGTAAACCAACTAATGCTAAGGGTAAGTTTAAGGTTGAAAGCACGACAATTGCGGCAAATGTTGCGCCGCCGCCGACTCCGGCAATACCAAATGAGGAAATGGCAACCACTAAAATTAGTGTGAGCAAATATTGTAACGTAAAGGGATCAATTCCTGCTGTCGGTGCAACCATTACAGCAAGCATGGCAGGATAAATTCCAGCACAACCGTTTTGCCCAATAGTGGCACCAAAAGTAGCAGAAAAATTAGCAATGACATTATTATTGCCTAATTTTTCTGTTTGTGTTTCTATATTAAGTGGGATAGTTGCAGCACTAGAACGAGAAGTAAATGCAAAACTTAATGTTGGCATCACTTTCTTATAATAATTAAATGGATTTATTTTAACGAATAAAAGTAGTAACCCGTGTATCACAAACATTAATAAAATAGCGGTGTAGGAGGCAAGGATAAAACTAGCTAAACTCATAATATCCTCCCATTGTGATACTGCCGCCATTTTTATCATTAGGGCAAAAACGCCATAGGGGGTTAAACGGATAACAAAACGTACTAAACGCATGATGAGTTTATTTAACGTATCGATACCTTGTGTGATTCGTTCACCTAAGGTTTTATCTTCTTTGCTTAAGCTTAATGTGGCAACGCCAAGAAAAGCAGAGAAAATAACTGTGCTGATAATGGATGTTGGATTTGCTCCGGTTAATTCGGCAAACGGATTTTTAGGAATGAAAGAGAGTAACATTGCCGGAATAGATAAATTACTGACTTGCTCTATTCGACTTTCAACTTTGATTTGTGCGGCTAATTCACGTTCCCCTGCGATAAGCCCTTCTGCAGATAAGTTAAAAATGTAGACCATTGCAATCCCTATTACTGCGGCAATAGCTGTAGTAATCAATAATACGGATAGAACGCTAAAACTAATTTTTCCTAATGCACTTGCCTGGTTTAAACGAGTAATTGCGGATAAAATAGAGATAAAAACTAAAGGCATAACGATCATTTGTAACAATTTTACATAGCCATTCCCAACAAGGTTGATCCAATCAAGAGTTTTGCCAATTAAGTTTTTATCATAAATTTGTAAGGATATACCGCATACAATTCCCAATATTAATGCGATAAATACAGTTGTTCCCAATTTTTGAGTTTTATTAAAAATAATAGTAAGCAGTACTACAATTGCCACAAACCCAACTAAATTTAGTATTAGCATTTAAAACCTCCTAAAAATAGGTTACGAGGAGTTTGTTCTCCCGCAATAAGAAAAACTATGTAAATCATAGCTCGATTATTTATTCTTGGTATTTGCACAGATAATTTGCCCGAGAGTATAGAGAGATGAATTGGGTTGTAATCTTACAGTATGCTTCGGTTGATTTTTGGGGGCGGCTCTTAATCCTTCTCCCCAGAAATTATCATAAAAATCAGTGCGAATTTGAGTGAGTCGATAATTGGCACAGTTAAGGATTTTATACTGACGTACTGAACGAGCGTAACGTTTTGTGTCTGGCTTATAAACATAGAGTCCTTTTAATAAATTAATGACAGCATCAAAATGGACGAGATTACTATCTTCGTTATCAATCCAAATTGAACTGCTATCAACATAATATTCAGCATCGGGAACTAATTTTATATAGCCATCTCGAACTTTTGTTGGCGTCTCTAGTGTTACTTCTTTAGGTATATTGATTGCTTGTTGTGTAAGACTACAAGCACTTAGACTAATGCTAAAAAAATATAAAATTAGCTTTTTCATACAGCCCCCTTAGTTTTAGTAAGTAACATAATGTCCGTAATTTTCCAGAATTGATTTAATACGTTCCAATGATTCTTTTGGTGGCGGAAGAATATTTTCGAGCTCATATTCATAGCCTAGGGTTTTCCATTTGTGAGCACCTAAACGGTGATATGGCAAAAGTTCGACTTTTTCAATATTTTGCATATTTTCAATAAATTTACCGAGGCGATGTGCGGAATCGTCATCATCGGTATAGCCTGGCACGACAACATAACGAATCCACGTTTTCTGATTTCTTTTTTGTAGATGTCTGGCAAACTCTAATACTCGCTTATTTGGTACGCCGATGAGGTTTTGGTGAATTTGATCATTGAGCTGTTTTAAATCGAGTAGTACAAGATCAGTAACATCTAGCAATTCATCAATAATATGATCATAATGACGTACAAATCCGTTTGTATCTAAACAAGTGTGGATACCCTCTTTTTTACAAGCGCGAAACCAATCTCTAACAAATTCCGCTTGCAAAACGGCTTCTCCTCCGGAAGCTGTTACTCCACCGCCAGATGCATTCATAAAATGACGATAAGTAACGACTTCTTGCATTAATTCTTCGACACTAATAGTTTTTCCGCCCTCAAGATCCCAAGTATCTCGATTATGGCAATATTTGCAACGCATTAAACAGCCCTGCATAAATAAAATAAAACGAATACCTGGTCCATCAACGGTTCCACAAGATTCATAGGAATGGATTCTTCCCAGTACTGACATAATTTGCTCCAACAAAAATATAGCTAGATTCTAACAAAATAATTTCCAATAAAAAATGAGCCTGATTAAATCAGGCTCATTATTTTAACCGACAAAAAGTGCGGTCAAATTTTTTAGCTTTACATTGTTTCAGTAAATGTACGAGTAATAACGTCTTGTTGCTGCTCTTTGGTCAAAGAGTTAAAACGTACTGCATAGCCTGATACTCGGATAGTTAATTGCGGATATTTATCCGGGTTATTCATTGCATCTAATAACATTTCACGGTTTAATACATTTACATTTAAGTGCTGACCGCCTTCGACTTTTTCCGTTTCGTGGTGGAAATAGCCGTCCATTAAGCCAGCAAGATTGCGGCGTTGAGCTTCCGAATCTTTACCTAATGCATTCGGAACAATAGAGAATGTATAAGAAATACCATCTTTAGCATAAGCAAACGGTAATTTTGCTACTGATGTTAATGAGGCGACGGCACCTTTTTGATCACGACCGTGCATTGGGTTTGCTCCTGGTCCAAATGGTGCACCAGCACGACGACCATCTGGCGTATTACCAGTTTTTTTACCATATACAACGTTAGATGTAATAGTTAGTACGGATTGTGTAGGAACCGCATTACGATAAGTTTTTAATTTTTGAATTTTTTTCATAAAACGTTCAACTAAATCGCAAGCAATATCATCTACACGGTTGTCGTTGTTACCGTATTGTGGATATTCGCCTTCAATTTCAAAGTCGATAGCCACATTAGAGGCAACCACATTACCATCTTTATCTTTAATATCGCCGCGTACCGGTTTTACTTTAGCGTATTTAATTGCTGAAAGAGAGTCAGCCGCAACAGAAAGGCCTGCGATACCACAAGCCATAGTGCGATACACATCACGATCGTGTAATGCCATTAACGCTGCTTCGTATGAATATTTATCGTGCATATAGTGGATCACGTTTAAGGCAGTTACATACTGTTTTGCTAACCAATCCATAAAGCTATCCATACGGGTCATTACATCATCAAAATTTAATACTTCGTCTGTAATAGGAGCAGTTTTTGGACCAACCTGTAAGCCCATTTTTTCGTCAATACCACCGTTGATTGCATATAGCAAAGTTTTTGCTAAGTTAGCTCGGGCACCAAAGAACTGCATTTGTTTACCAACAATCATCGGACTTACACAACAAGCGATAGCATAATCATCATTATTGAAATCTGGACGCATTAAATCATCGTTTTCATATTGAACGGATGATGTGTCAATAGACACTTTTGCACAATAACGTTTAAAGTTTTCTGGTAATTGCTCAGACCATAAAATAGTTAAATTCGGCTCTGGAGAGGTTCCCATATTGTAAAGAGTATGTAAAATACGGAATGTATTTTTAGTTACTAATGTACGACCATCAACCCCCATACCTGCGATAGTTTCGGTCGCCCACATTGGATCGCCAGAGAATAATTGATCATATTCAGGTGTACGTAAGAAACGAACCATACGAAGCTTCATTACAAGATGATCAACCAATTCTTGTGCCTGTTGTTCAGTTAGTTTACCTGCTTTTAAATCACGTTCGATATAAACATCGATAAAGGTTGCTGTACGGCCGAATGACATTGCCGCACCATTTTGAGATTTAATTGCAGCAAGGTAAGCAAAATACATCCATTGGATAGCTTCTTGTGCATTAGTTGCTGGATTGGAAATATCGAAACCATAGCTTGCTGCCATTTGTTTCATTTGGCTTAAAGCACGATGTTGTTCGGCAATTTCTTCACGTAAACGAATAGTTGCTTCTAGATCAACGCCATTTTCTAAATTATGCTGTAATGAAGAAAATTGTTTAAATTTATCTTTCATTAAGTAATCTACGCCGTATAGCGCTACTCGGCGGTAGTCTCCGATAATTCGACCACGACCATAAGCGTCCGGTAGACCGGTTAATACACCTGATTTACGGCAACGTAAAATATCTGGGGTATACACATCGAATACACCTTGGTTGTGGGTTTTACGGTATTCGGTGAAGATTTTTTTCACTTCAGGGTTTAATTCGCGTCCGTAAACTTTGCAAGAACCTTCGACCATTTTAATCCCGCCAAACGGAATAATCGCGCGTTTTAACGGTGCATCAGTTTGTAAACCGACAATTTTTTCCAAATCTTTATTAATATAACCAGGGGCGTGGGAAGTAATAGTTGACGGAGTATGTTCATCAAAATCCAATGGTGCGTGAGTACGGTTTTCGATTTTGATCCCTTCCATTACGCTAGCCCAAAGCGTTGTTGTCGCTTCTGTTGGACCAGCTAAAAATGATTCGTCGCCTTCATAAGGTGTATAATTTTTTTGGATAAAATCACGAACATTGACATTCTCTTGCCAATCTCCACCGATAAAGCCCGCCCAAGCTGTTTTTTGAGCTTCATTAAGTTCTGACATAGTCATTTCCTTTGTTAATTAAAAATACGATTTTAGTGAGCTTTGGTTAAAAAACGTTGAAATAAACCGATACAAAGCGCACCCCCAATAATATTTCCCAATGTAACTGGGATTAAGTTTTTGAAGATAAATGAAGATAAATTTAAATCCGCATAAGCAGCTTGGTCAATGCCTAATTGCTGCCAAAATTCAATAGGACTATATTGTGCCGTAATAATGCCTAACGGAATCATAAACATATTAGCAACGCAGTGTTCAAAGCCTGAGGCGACGAATAACCCGATTGGTAAAATCATAATAAGGGCTTTGTCTGTAATAGTTTTACCGGAATAAGACATCCATACGGCGACGCAAACCATAATGTTGCAAAGTATACCTAAGTTAAAAGCTTCAAACCAAGAGTGATGAATTTTATGCTGTGCTGTATTTAAAATGGTTAAGCCCCATTGACTATTTGCTGCCATAGTTTGACCGCCAAACCAAATAAGCGCCGTGATAATTAGGCTACCGATAAAATTACCAAAATAGACTGAACACCAATTTTGTAACATTTGTCGGGTTGAAATTTTTCCTCCAGCACGCGCAATCACCGTAAGAGTGGAGGAAGTAAATAACTCGGAGCCAAGGATAACGACCATAATAACACCGATAGAAAAAACGAGACCGCCGATTAATTTACTTAATCCCCAGGCAACTGAAGAAGAGGCTGTTTGAGTAGTAGTATAAAATACAAAAGCGAGGGCTATACAAGCACCGGCATTAATACCGGACATAAAGGAAAGAAAAGGTTTTTTTTGCGCTTTATAAGCCGCTGTATTTTCTGCAACGGTAGTTGCTTCTACAGGGCTTAACGCAACAGAAGATTGTTGATTTTCTGATGCCATTGAGTATTGTCCAAATATATTTTTGATTCTTTTTTATTTGCGGCGCATTTTACTCTCTTGAATAAACTTTGCAACCGCACAGCTTGACTATTTCAAAAAAATTTGATTTTTTGCAAGATTTGTTAATTTCATGTGATTGGAAATAGCCGTAGTCTGGCTAATAAATTGCAATCTGATGTATTTTCTGATACAAAGTGCGGTCAAAAAAGGCTACGTTTTAAAGGACAATGTTATGAGCGCAGAAACTATTTTCAGTAAAATTATTCGTAAAGAAATCCCCGCTGATATTATTTATCAAGATGACTTAGTTACGGCTTTTCGAGATATTTCTCCACAAGCGCCTACTCACATTTTAATTATTCCGAATCATATTATTCCAACAGTTAATGAGGTTAATACAGAAGATGAATTGGTGCTTGGTCGCTTGTTTACTGTTGCTGCAAAATTAGCTAGGCAAGAAGGTATTGCAGAAGACGGATATCGTTTGATAGTGAATTGTAATAAACATGGCGGGCAAGAAGTTTTCCATTTACATATGCATCTTGTCGGCGGTGAGCCTTTAGGGAAAATGTTGGCTAAGTAAGGCTTGAAATATGATGAAAAATATTATTTTAGCTGTTTTTATTTTGTTTCTTACTGCCTGTGGAGGCGTTCGCCCAAGTTTAGTAGGAACGGACTCCCCTATACTTAATGTCGAGGCAGATGTTGAGCCTTATATTGATACCTATCTTAGCCATGATTCTGCTTGGGTAAAAAATAAAACTACCGAAGACTTGAACGTAAGTTATCATCTTTTCTGGTATGATGCGTTTGGCGTTACCCAAGTTTGGGAAGGGCAAAAAGAAAGTATTTTTCAGCGACTTCACTTACAACCTCGACAAAAAGAGAATATATCTCTACCAAAACCCACACCGGAAAGTGTGAATTATCGTTTATATATTCATCAATAACACTTTATGTCAACACTAATTATTGATCTGAACGGGATGGAACTAACCCGAGAAGAGGTTGAACTACTTGAACATCCTTTAGTTGCAGGGTTGATTCTATTTTCTCGTAATTTTTATGATCGCTGCCAACTACAAGCACTGATACAATCGATCCGAACATCGGTAAACAAACCTTTATTGATAACGGTTGATCAAGAAGGTGGTCGGGTTCAGCGGTTCAGAGAAGGCTTTACTCAGCTACCTGCAATGCAAGCATTTTCACGAATTACAAATTTAGCACAGCGACAGGCAATGGCATTGGAGGCCGGCTGGCAAATGGCTACTGAAATGGTTGCGTTAGATATTGATTTAAGTTTTGCCCCTGTATTGGATGTGGGACATATTTGCCGAGCTATCGGCGATAGAAGTTTTAGTGATACTGTTGAAGATGTTATAGCGTTAGCCGGTCAATTTATTGACGGAATGCAACAAGCTGGTATGGCGACGACAGGTAAACATTTTCCTGGACACGGGAGAGTCATTGAGGATTCACACCTTGAAACGCCCTATGACCATCGCTCGGAATCTTTGATTTTTACCCAAGATATTAAGCCTTTTCAACACTTTATTCAGCGACATAAACTTGATGCCGTTATGCCTGCGCATGTGATTTATCCACAATGTGATAAACAACCAGCGAGTGGTTCAAGTTACTGGCTAAAAACAGTTTTACGTCAGCAATTACAATTTCAAGGGACTATTTTTTCCGATGACTTGGGGATGAAAGGGGCAGGATTTATGGGAGATTTTGTTGCGCGTAGTGAACAAGCATTAACGGCAGGCTGTGATTTATTATTACTTTGTAATGAACGTGAAGGAGTAATTCAAGTATTAGACCGTTTGAAACTCTCGGAAAATCAACCGCACTTTTTACAGAGACAATCTCGGTTGCAGCGTTTATTTAAAAGGAATAGCTTGACGTGGAATAAACTAGAGTGTAATCGACGTTGGCTAGATAATCGCAAAACATTATCGGCGCTTCAGCAGGATTGGTTGGCTTGCCAATGATTTGCACACATTTTGAATCTGGAACGTGCCATTCCTGTAACTGGTTATCGAAACCCTACTTACAGCAGTTAAGCGATAAAGAACAACATTTAGCTCATCAATTAGAGGGGCTTAATTATCATTCAGCAGAGTTTTTAGCGCCAGTCTTATCACCATTACAATATTTTCGCAATAAAGCCAAAATGGTAGTGAGCGGTTCGGTTGAGCGCCCAATCTTAGGTGCGCTAGCTGATCGGCAAGATCCACAAAGCGGTGTGGATTTATGTGATTGTCCGCTTTATTCTCCACAATTTTCTTCACTTTTCCCGATTTTGAAAGATTTTATTGCTAGGGCTGGGCTTGTCCCTTATAATTTAGTAAAGCAAAGGGGTGAATTAAAATATATTTTGCTTACGGAAAGTCAATGGACACATAAAGTAATGCTACGTTTTGTATTACGTTCGGAAAGTAAATTAGCTCTTATTCGTCGAGAATTAGACGGTCTATTGGCAAAGTTACCACAACTTGAAACAGTAAGTGTTAATATTCAACCTTTGCATGCAGCTGTTTTGGAAGGGGAAAAAGAAATTTTTCTAACAGAGAATCAATTCCTTAGCGAGAATTTTAATCAAATTCCGTTATTTATTCGTCCACAAGGTTTTTTTCAAACCAATCCACAGGTTGCACAGCAGCTTTATTTATCTGCTCAACAATGGATTTTAGCACTGAATAAACCGATTGTCCGTTTATGGGATCTTTTCTGTGGTGTAGGTGGTTTTGGATTGCATTGTACGGTGGCGTTGCAACAAAAATTCCCGAATAAAACCATCAAATTGACAGGCATAGAAATTTCGCCTTCTGCGATTAAAGCGGCAACAAAATCAGCTCGATGCTTGGGGCTTAAAAATGTGAGTTTTCATTCATTAGATGCGGCAGCCATTACCCAAAATGAACAGGATGCAATACCTGATTTAGTTATCGTGAATCCTCCTAGACGGGGGATTGGTCAAGAATTAGTACAATTTCTTAATAAAATCCGACCGCACTTTATTTTATATTCCAGTTGCCATTCGGTTTCAATGGCTAGGGATTTAGGTGGATTGCAAGGATATAAGGCACTTAAAATTCAGCTATTCGATATGTTTCCACATACACCGCACTATGAAGTATTAACGTTATTACAACGAGACTCCACTTAGGTTCTTGATTATTAAGTTTGGTGTTTTGTGATCTTAATCGCAAAAAGAGTAGCTATTTTTTCTATTATTTTTTTATTCTGCTAGATTATCCTGCCGCAAATATGTAGAATCTCGCCTCATTTTTATTTAAGGCTATTTTCTATTTCAGACGGTATGCCGTAATGTGTAACAACGAGGCTTTATGTTAGAACAAACGAAAAAAATTAACTTAATGGATTTGACGCGTAAACAGATGCGTGAGTTTTTCCAAGAACTTGGTGAAAAACCTTTTCGTGCAGATCAGTTAGTCAAATGGATTTATCATTTTGGTGAGGATAATTTCGATAATATGACTAACATCAATAAAAAATTGAGGGAAAAATTAAAGCAGGTTGCGGAAATCAAAGCGCCGGAAGTTGCAGTAGAACAGCGTTCGGCGGACGGCACGATAAAATGGGCGATGCAAGTTGGCGAGCAACAAGTCGAAACGGTTTATATTCCAGAGGCAGATCGTGCCACATTATGTGTATCTTCACAAGTTGGTTGTGCTTTAGCTTGTACATTCTGTTCGACTGCACAACAAGGCTTTAATCGTAATTTAACCGTGTCAGAAATTATCGGGCAAGTTTGGCGGGCATCGAAAATTATCGGTAATTTTGGTGTAACCGGTATTCGTCCTATTACCAATGTTGTTATGATGGGAATGGGGGAGCCATTATTAAATATGGCAAATGTAGTTCCCGCAATGGAGATTATGTTAGACGATTTTGCTTATGGTTTATCTAAGCGCCGTGTTACGCTCTCAACGTCAGGGGTTGTTCCGGCTTTAGATAAACTTAGTGAAATGATTGATGTGGCATTGGCAATTTCTTTGCATGCTCCGAATGATGAATTGCGAGACGAAATTGTGCCAATTAATAAAAAGTATAATATAAAAATGTTGATTGATTCAGTTAATCGTTACTTATCCGTTTCTAATGCCAATCACGGTAAGGTTACCATTGAATATGTGATGTTAGATCAAATTAACGATAGCATTGAACATGCTCATCAACTGGCAAACGTACTGAAAAATACACCTTGTAAAATTAATTTGATTCCTTGGAATCCCTTTCCACAGGCCCCTTATGCTAAAAGTTCTAATTCACGTATTGATCGTTTTCAGAAAACATTGATGGAATATGGCTTTACGGTAATTATTCGTAAAACCCGAGGTGATGATATCGATGCTGCTTGCGGTCAGCTAGCTGGTGATGTAATTGATAGAACTAAACGAACTGTAAGAAAAAAACAGTTTGGGCAGGAAATTGGTATTAAATCAATGTAAGTGTAGTTTATCAATAACAAAGGAGAAGTGAGATGGATATTCGTTTAAAGCATCTGATAAGTGCGGTCATTTTTTCCTTCTTTTTATCGGCTTGTGTATTACAATATCCGGCAGTGAATTCGGATAAAAAGCAACAAGCAGCAAAAGCTCGAATTGAGTTGGCGTTAAGTTATTTATATCAAAATCAATTTGAGTTAGCTAAGCTTAATTTGGATAAAGCACTTGGACATGATGCAAACTATTATTTAGTTTATTCGGCATTTGCCTACTTTTATCAACGTCAAGGTGAGGTTGAAAAAGCGAGACAAGCTTATTTAACATCAATTAAATTAGATGCAAAGCAAGGAGATGTACACAATAACTTTGGGGTTTTTTTATGTTCTCAACAAGAGTATGAAAAAGCTTTTGAACATTTTTATCTGGCACTGAGCGCATCTAATTATTATTCTCAAGCGGATACCTACGAGAATATAGCATTATGTGCATTTGCCGTGAAACAGCTTGATATTTTTCGGCAAGCCTTACAATCATTGCAAAAGTTGGATGCACAGCGAGCACAAAAATTGGAGCAGGTACTAAAATAAAACATTGCCAAATAAGGATTTGAACTTTAAAATTCGACCTTTAAATTTTATTAAGGTTAGCTTGTAATTATGACTACGCAGATTGAATCTCCTTCTCTCTCTCTTGGAGAGCAACTCCGTCAAGCTCGAGAATCTCTCAATTTATCCTTAGAAGATGTCTCGAAAGAAACCGCTTTACGTCCAAGTGTTTTGCAACTTATAGAAAGCAATGAATTTGTGCAAAAAAATATTCCGGCAACTTTTATGAAAGGGTATGTGCGTAGTTATGCCAGATTTTTACGTTTACCGGATCAGTTATGGGAAAACCAATTTTTTGGTCAGATAGAGATCAATGATTTAGGTAAAAATGCACGTTCGACAAAGGCTGTTAATCAATATTCTTCACATAACCACTGGGTAGGTTATTTCTCCGCTTTAGTACTATTGATTGTGGTTGGTATGACAGCATTATGGTGGTGGGAAAACTATCGTCAATCTAATCTTGAGCGCGATAATTTAGTACAGAATTATGTAACTAATTCAGGATCATCAGATAGCTCATCAACATCGCAATCTCAAACGGCATTATCGACTTCTGTCGATATTCCGCTTAATAGTATTTCCGAACCGATGTCAAATTTAAATAACGAACAGGTTTCTCAAAACAGTTCGGTTGAAAGTGCATCTTCTAATCTTTCTAATGAAAGTTCTATTGCGATACCACGAAATATTATGATGCCGAACCAAACTCAAGTTTCGTCGGAAACAACTTCGATTAGTGAAAATGATAATCCTGTAGTTGCAGTAGAATCTAGAGTAGTAGAAGAGCCTGTTATTTCTCCGACACCTTCATCTGTGCAAGCGGATTTAGTGATTGAGGTAACTTCCGCAACAAGTTGGATTAGTGTGAAAGATAAAAATAGAAAAGTTTTAGCACAGAAAGAATATAAGAAAGGAGAAACATTAACATTTAATGGTGATGAGTATGCCGTAATTATTGGGGCGCCCGCAAATGTTAAAATTACTTATAAAGGAGATTTTTTTCCACTAAAAGTGGATGGGCGAATTGCAAAATTTAAATTACCTAAGTCTGAATAACTATGTTAGCAAAACCGGATATTAAACGTCGTGAATCGACAAAAATTTATGTAGGCAATTTGCCGATTGGTGGTGATGCACCTATTGCTGTGCAGTCAATGACGAATACTCGAACGACAGATGTGGCTGCAACGGTGGCTCAAATTAAGTCTTTGGAGAGAGTAGGTGCGGATATTGTAAGAGTTTCGGTTCCAACAATGGAAGCCGCCGAAGCCTTTAAGTTAATTAAACAGCAAGTCAAAGCTCCCTTAGTCGCGGATATCCATTTTGATTATCGTATTGCGTTAAAAGTAGCAGAGTATGGAGTGGATTGCTTAAGGATCAATCCCGGTAATATCGGGCGAGAAGATCGCATTCGTGCTGTGGTAGATTGTGCAAAAGATAAAAATATTCCTATTCGTATCGGTGTTAATGCAGGTTCGCTTGAGAAAGACCTACAGGAAAAATATGGAGAACCAACACCGGAAGCATTGCTAGAGAGCGCATTGCGCCATGTTGAAATTCTTGATCGTCTTAACTTTGACCAATTTAAAGTGAGTGTAAAGGCTTCTGATGTTTTTTTAGCTGTAGAAAGTTATCGTTTATTGGCTAAAGCGATTAAGCAACCATTGCATTTGGGGATTACTGAAGCAGGTGGAGCAAGAGCCGGTGCGGTAAAATCGGCTATCGGATTGGGAATGCTGCTAAGTGAAGGAATTGGTGATACGTTAAGAGTTTCATTAGCGGCAGATCCTGTAGAGGAGATCAAAGTCGGGTTTGATATTCTAAAATCATTACGAATTCGTTCGCGCGGTATTAATTTTATTGCATGTCCAACTTGTTCTCGTCAGGAATTTGATGTTATCGGTACGGTCAATGCACTAGAGCAAAGATTGGAAGATATTATTACGCCAATGGACGTTTCTATAATAGGCTGTGTGGTCAACGGACCGGGAGAGGCACTAATTTCTGATTTGGGTGTAACGGGTGGAAATAAAAAAAGCGGCTTCTATCTAAATGGAGAGCGCCAAAAAGAGCGCTTTGATAATGACGATTTAATTGATCAATTAGAAGCTAAAATTCGTGCGAAAGTCGCACAACAAGATCCTCAAAATAGAATAATTTAAACATAAATAAAAATAGAAAATAGGAAAAGATTGTGGCAAAAACAATTCAAGCAATTCGTGGAATGAATGACTGCCTACCGACAGAAACGCCATTGTGGCAATGGGTTGAAGGAAAAGTGCGGTCAGTTTTGGCAAGTTATGGTTATTCGGAAATTCGGATGCCTTTGGTTGAAAGTACACCGTTGTTTGCTAGGGCGATTGGGGAAGTGACAGATGTGGTATCGAAAGAAATGTTTACTTTTGATGATCGCGATAATGAAAGTTTAACTTTGCGACCAGAAGGGACGGCAGGTTGTGTAAGAGCAGGCATTGAGCATGGTTTATTATATAATCAAGAACAACGCTTGTGGTATATGGGACCGATGTTTCGTTACGAGCGTCCGCAAAAAGGACGTTACCGCCAATTTCATCAAGTCGGGGTGGAAGTATTTGGTATTCCTAATCCTGAAATTGATGCTGAATTGATTATGTTGACAGCCCGCTTATGGAAAGCATTAGGGATCTTTGAGCATGTTACATTACAACTTAATTCTATTGGTTCATTAGAGGCTAGAGCGAACTACCGTGCGGCTTTAGTTGCGTTTCTTGAACAACATATTGATTTATTGAACGACGAGGAAAAAGAGCGGTTAGTAAAAAATCCGTTGCGGATTCTAGATAGTAAAAATGAAACATTGCAATCGGTATTGAATAATGCGCCTAAATTGCTAGATTATCTAGATGAAGAGAGTCGTATTCACTTTAATCAGCTTTGTGAATTACTTAATCAAGCTGGTATTAAATATGAGATTAACCCTAAATTAGTTCGAGGTCTAGATTATTACAATAAAACTGTATTTGAATGGGTTACTTCTGCATTAGGTGCTCAAGGTACGGTATGTGGCGGAGGTCGTTATGACAGCTTAGTTGAACAATTGGGCGGACATGCAACTTCTGGGGTCGGGTTTGCAATGGGATTGGAGCGTTTGGTTTTACTGGTTCAAGAAGTGAATAATCAGGTTCCTATACAAAGAGCGGTCGATATTTACGTTGTTTTTCAGGGGGAAGGGGTAACACCCATTGCCTTCAATATTGCAGAAAATATTCGTTCAGCATTGCCAAATTTACACACTATGTTGCATTGTAGTGGAGGAAATTTTAAGAAACAATTTAAGCGTGCGGATAGATCTGGTGCAAGTTTGGCGATAGTAATTGGCGAGACTGAGATGCAGAATAATCAGGTTATAGTGAAACATCTACTAGGTGGAGTAGAACAACAAACGGTTGAATTGGATAAATTAATTGACTATGTTGCAGCGCAATTTTAATGAGGAAAAATGCTATGGCGTATACTATTGAAGAAGAGCAAGAGATAAATCAGCTGAAAGAATTTTGGAAAGAGTATGGTAAAACCATCATTTTTTCTCTTATTCTTGGTGGTGCGGGTGTTTTTGGTTGGCGCTATTGGCAAACTCATCAGCTTAACCAATCAATGCAAACTTCTGCGGCTTATGATGAATTAACAAATAAGATATTTAATGATGATAAAGCGCGGCATGTTGCAGTAGAAAGTTTTGTACAGGATAACCCTAAAACTGGTTATGCTGTTTTTGCCTTACTTGAACAGGCCAAAAATCAAGTGAGCCAAAGCGCTTATCAAGAAGCGGAAAATACGTTAAAAAGTGCTTTGCAACAATCTCAGAATGAAATATTGACTTCGTTGATTGCTTTACGATTAAGTAGCGTACAGTTTCAGTTGAAACAATGGGATAATGCGCTAAAAAGTTTGGAGCAAGTGAAATTAACTAGTTTTGATGGACGTAAATATCTTCTTGCTGGTGATATTCAAGAGGCTAAAGGCGATAAACAAGCTGCGCGGCGAAGTTTTGAAGCCGCTCAGAAACAAGGGACCTCTTTAGAGCAGCAATTGGCTCTAATGAAATTGAATAATCTGTGATGAATAGCCCTGTTCTCAGGGCTTTATTTTTTGAGAAGCGGTCAAATATAGTAAAAACTTTTGGAGAATTTTTTAATATCGCCGATTCTGATTATCTGTTTATTTTATTAGGAATTTTATGACTCATTTAGGTTTTCCCATTGAAACTGTTTTAGTATTTATAGGACTGTCCGTTGGGGCAATCGCTATTGATTTATTTACTCATCGTGATGATAAGCCAACATCGTTGAAAAGTGCTTCGCTTTGGTCTATTTTTTGGATCATCATATCTTTAGTATTTGCCGGTTATTTATGGATCCATCATGATATGGAAACCGCAACGTTGTTTTTGACAGGCTATGCATTAGAAAAAGTGCTTTCCGTTGATAATTTATTCGTCATTATGGCTATTTTCTCTTGGTTTAATATACCAGAGTCTTATCGGCATCGCGTGCTTTATTGGGGAATTATTGGCGCAATTGTTTTCCGTTTGATCTTTGTCGCAATAGGAACTGGATTACTTGCATTAGGTCCTTATGTAGAAATACTATTTGCTTTTATTGTAGCTTGGACCGGTATAATGATGTTAAGATCCGGTAAGAATAATGATGAACACGAAGATTATTCACAACATCTGGCTTATCGTTTAGTTCATCGTTTTTTTCCGGTTTGGCCTCGTTTATTTGGACATCATTTCTTTTTAAATAGACGTGAGCTAACTTTAGCGAAGGAAGCATTACCAGAAGTTCAACTTGAATTGAATCATGTAGGAAAAGAAAAAGGCAAAATATTATGGGTTGCGACACCATTATTTTTATGCTTGGCGATTATTGAACTATCTGATGTAATGTTTGCTTTTGATAGTGTTCCAGCAGTGATTGCCGTATCTAGAGAGCCTCTTATTGTGTATAGTGCTATGATGTTTGCTATTTTAGGGTTGCGTACGATGTATTTCGTACTTGAAGCATTGAAAAATTATCTTGTTCATTTAGAGAAAGCGGTAATCGTATTATTGTTTTTTATTGCATTTAAATTAGGTTTAGCCTCGACTAACCATTTATGGCATCATGGTTATGAAATTTCACCAAATATATCACTCATTGTAGTCTTAGTTGTTTTAGCATTGGGTATTGTTGCTTCTCTTATTTTTCCTAAAAAAGAGGAAGGCTCGGAAAATCGTAAATAATATTTAATAAAATAGGTAAAAAGTAAAAAAGGTAGCTTAGGCTACCTTTTTATAATCTAATGGATTATTTTGCACATTTGCAATCTGCAATTTGTTTCTCAAAACGCTCACTAACATAATCCCAGTTGACAACATTCCAAAATTCTTTGATGTAATCAGGACGACGGTTTTGGAATTTCAAATAATAAGCATGTTCCCAAACATCTAGACCTAATAACGGGAAGCCAGAGCAACCGGCGATATCTTTACCCATTAATGGAGAGTCTTGATTTGCTGTCGAAACAACGGACAGCTTGCCATCTTCAATTACTAGCCATGCCCAGCCTGAACCAAAACGAGTGGTCGCCGCTTTTTCAAATTCTGCCTGGAATTTTTCAATGGAACCAAAATCGCGTTCGATAGCATCTTTCAATGAACCTTTTAAGGTTGTACCTTTTTTCAATGATTTCCAAAATAAAGAATGGTTGAGATGACCTCCTGCATTATTACGTAGTGGACCGCGTTTTTCTGCAGGAAGTTTATTTAAATTTGAAACCAGTTGCCCCGGGCACATATCGATAAATTCGGCACTTAAATTTTCTAATGCAGCATTAGCATTATTAACATAGGCTTGGTGATGTTTGCTGTGATGAATTTCCATAGTTTGAGCATCAAAATGAGGTTCTAATGAATCATAGGCATAGCCTAATTCAGGTAGTGTATAAGCCATAAGATTTCCTTCTAGTTAAATGAGAAAATAGATTGTTTTTAGTTTGTTCAAAGTTCGCCAAATAATAGCAGAAAACTTGATATAGATCATTAAATCTTTGGTTATTTGAATTTGATGAACATTTTTTCAGTGAAAATGTTGTTATTTCTGACCGCTCTTTTATAGGGACTTACATATAGGCAATAAGTTGTTTTAAATCAATAAATACCCTAATCTACTTCTAAATAGGTATTAATTTTGTAGCTATAAAACTAGCCTGATTTTTTCCTTATGATAGAATTTAGCGCGCATTATTGGGGGGGAGTCGGATGTTTGGAAGCGCTTGCTTACAATTAGAAAACTTAGCTTGTCGGCGTGGAGATAAGATATTGTTCTCCGCGCTGGATTTATCTTTTGAAGGTGGGCAATTTATTCAGATTGAAGGACATAACGGTATCGGAAAAACCAGTTTGTTGCGCATTTTATCTGGATTAATGCCGTCTTATCAAGGCAAAGTTTATTGGAATGGTATGGAAATAGCGCAGCAAAGGGAAGAATTTCATTACTGTTTATTATATTTGGGGCATTATGCTGGCATTAAAGTGGAGCTTTCCTCTTGGGAAAATTTAGCCTTTTATCAACAAATCGGTAATTGTCATCAAGGACAAGATATCTTATGGGAAGCTATTGAAAAAATCGGTTTATTAGGGCGAGAAGATCTACCTGCTCACCAGCTTTCTGCAGGGCAACAAAAACGTATAGCATTAGCTCGTTTATGGCTTTCTCAAGCACCATTATGGATTTTAGACGAACCTTTTACTGCCATAGATAAAAAAGGTGTCGAGATTTTAACCTCGCTTTTTGAACAGCAAGTAGATAAAGGTGGTCTTGTGATAATAACAAGTCATCAGGAAATTCCGACTAACCGGATTGAGAAAGTAAATTTAAACGATTATAAAATTAAATAAAGGTAAGATGATTTTTCTACATATTATTTGGCGCGAATTAAAAATTGCGTATCGAAAACCAACCGAAATTCTTAATCCTTTATGGTTTTTTTTGATGACTATCACATTGTTTCCTCTTGTGATTGGACCTGAACCTAAATTGTTAGCGCGCATTGCTCCCGGGATTACATGGGTAGCTGTAATCCTTTCCGCTTTACTCTCTTTTGAGCGTTTATTTCGTGATGATTTTCTTGACGGTTCATTAGAACAATTAATGCTAACATCTCAGTCATTAACTCTTACCGCATTAGCTAAAGTTGTTGCTCATTGGTTATTGACCGGGTTACCTTTAATTTTATTATCACCGCTTGCCGCTTTATTACTCTCATTGGAATTTTCTATTTGGCGGGCACTAGTAGAAACCTTGTTATTGGGAACCCCGATTTTAAGTTGTTTAGGGGCGATTGGTGTTGCATTGACGATAGGATTGCGTAAAGGGGGTGTTTTACTGAGTTTATTAGTTTTACCTCTTTTTATTCCTGTATTGATCTTCGCTGCTTCTGTGTTGGATTCAGCAGCATTAAATTTACCCTATGGTGGGCAATTAGCAATTTTAGGGGCAATGTTAGCTGCCTCTGTTACTTTATCGCCATTTGCTGTCGCGGCTTCATTGAGAATTAGTATCGGTTCTTAAAAGAATGGTTAAAAATAGTGATATTTTGCAGGAAATGTATAAAACATAGAGTTTATGTCTGTATAGCTCATTGAGCATTTGTTTTGACAGTGTTGCACAATATCGAAAATAGCAATGTTTTATTACTTACATCTGTTTTTATTTTGAAGGATTTTTTATGTGGAAGTGGTTACATCCTTATGCGAAAGCTGAAACTCAATATCATATATGTGGGAAACTGAGCCCGATTTTTGCGTTACTCACTATTTTGTTATTGAGCGTGGGTATTGTATGGGGGTTGGCTTATGCACCAGCAGATTACCAGCAAGGTAATAGTTTTCGGATTATGTATATTCATGTGCCAGCCGCGATTTGGTCTATGGGCATTTATGGTTCAATGGCCATTGGTGCAATTGTTGCGCTTGTCTGGCAGATTAAACAGGCCCATTTGGCAATGATTGCAATGGCGCCTATCGGTGCACTATTTACCTTTTTGGCATTGGTAACCGGCGCTATTTGGGGAAAACCAATTTGGGGTACTTATTGGGTATGGGACGCTCGTTTAACATCTGAACTTATTTTATTTTTCTTGTATGTTGGTGTATTAGCACTATATTCGGCTTTTCCCGAGCGGGCAACAGGGGCGAAAGCTGCTGGAATTTTATGTATTGTTGGTGTGATTAACTTACCTGTGATCCATTTTTCGGTGGAATGGTGGAATACGTTACATCAAGGTGCCAGCATTACGAAGTTTGAAAAACCGTCGATTGCAACCCCTATGTTGATTCCACTAATTTTATGTATTTTCGGTTTTTTAAGTTTATCTGTTTGGTTGACTTTGGTTCGTTATCGTACCGAATTATTGAAAGAAGAGAATAAACGTGTTTGGGTGCGGGAGCTGGCCTTAAAACTTCATCGAAATTGACCGCACTTTTAGTAGACTAGTAAGAGGAGTGAAGAATGTTTTTTCAATCTTGGCAAGATTTTTGGACAATGGGCGGACATGGTTTATATGTTTGGTCAGCATATGGAGTTTGTTTTGTGTCAATTCTTTTTTTTACATTACAAAGTATTGCCAGTCGTAAAATAGTATTAAAAGCGAGCTTACGTGAATTAGAGCGTGAAATTCGTCTAAAACAGCAATCGGATAAGGAAAATACACTATGAACCCGAGACGTAAATCAAGATTATCCTTAGTACTTTTTGTTCTGATTGGGGTATCCGTTACTATTGGTTTAGTTTTGTATGCACTAAGACAAAATATTGATCTGTTCTATACGCCGACCGAAATTGTTTATGGTAAAGACAAAAATATTAATCAAAAACCGCAGGTTGGTCAACGCATTAGAGTTGGTGGAATGGTTGTTGAAGGGACTGTTAAGCGAGATCCTAAAAGTTTGAAAGTACGCTTTGATTTAAATGATATTGGTCCTTCGATTACGGTGGAATACGAAGGAATCTTACCGGATTTATTTCGTGAAGGACAAGGAATTGTCGCACAGGGCGTATTAATTGAACCTACGGTTTTACAAGCCAATGAAGTGCTTGCTAAACATGATGAAAATTATGTTCCTCCAGAACTTGATGAACAGATGAAAAAAGTGCATCAACCGATGGGGGTTTCCGATTTGAAAGGGGAAAGTGAACGGGATCGTCAATTTAAAGAGCAAGGTCAATAATTATGGCTGAATTAGGAAACTATGCGCTTGCGCTAAGTTTAGCGATTGCGCTATTACTTTCAATTTTCCCCCTATGGGGAGCTCAGCAAAGGAATTGGAGATTAATGGTTTTGGCGCGTCCAATGTCTTATGCCTTGTTTGTTAGCGTTACGATCTCTTTCTTGGTGCTGTTTTATTTATTTGCAGTTAATGATTTTAGTGTTCAATATGTGGTGAATAATTCTAATAGCCAATTACCACTACATTATCGGCTTTCTGCAGTGTGGGGATCCCATGAAGGGTCATTACTCTTATGGATCTGGTTATTGACGCTTTGGGGGGCGGCGGTAGCACTGTTTAGCAAACATTTACCGCTTGAAGCTGTTGCTCGAGTATTAGGTATTATGGGCGTAATTAGTATTGGTTTTTTACTTTTTGTTTTATTTACTTCAAATCCCTTTTCACGCACTTTTCCTGATTTTTCTATTGACGGCAAAGAATTAAACCCAATGCTGCAAGATATAGGACTAATTTTTCATCCCCCATTACTGTATATGGGATATGTTGGATTTTCTGTTGCCTTTGCTTTTGCGATTGCTTCTTTGATGACAGGAAAGCTGGATAGCGCTTGGGCGAGATGGTCTCGTCCTTGGACAATGGCCGCGTGGATTTTTTTAACTCTTGGCATTGTACTGGGGTCGTGGTGGGCATATTACGAATTGGGCTGGGGAGGCTGGTGGTTTTGGGATCCGGTTGAAAATTCCTCGTTTATGCCTTGGCTGGCGGGAACCGCACTTATTCATTCTCTTGCCGTAACTGAAAAGCGAGGTTCTTTTAAGGCTTGGACGGTTTTACTAGCTATTTTAGCGTTCTTACTTTGTTTGTTAGGGACTTTTTTAGTGCGTTCGGGGATTCTAGTCTCTGTTCATGCTTTTGCATCCGATCCTACTCGAGGATTATACATTCTAGTGTATTTAGTGATTGTGATTGGTGGCTCTCTTGGATTATATGCTTATAAAGGCAGTCAGATTCGGTCTAGACAAAATGCAGAACCTTACTCCAGAGAAACAATGTTGTTAACTAATAATCTTTTGTTGATGACTGCGCTTTGCATTGTTTTTTTAGGAACGTTATTACCTCTGGTTCATAAACAATTAGGATTAGGCTCGATTTCAATCGGAGCACCGTTTTTTGATCAAATGTTTTTAATTATCATGGCGCCCTTCTCTTTATTGCTAGGTATAGGACCTTTAGTAAAATGGCGCCGAGATCAATTTTCTGCTGTGCGTAAACCGGTATTGATCTGCTTGGGCATCATGCTTTTTTCAGGTTTTTTACTGCCTTATCTTTTACAAGATGTTTTAAAAGTGAGTGCCGTGTTAGGCACTATGATGACAGTTTTTATTGTTGTGTTGAGTTTGTATGAGATGTTACAGCGAGCGACTTATCGAACCTCGTTTTGGAGTGGTATTGGTAAACTATCCCGTTCTCATTGGGGAATGATACTGGCACATCTTGGCGTAGCAATGACAATATTCGGTATTACCTTCAGTCAAAATTATAGTGTTGAACGGGATGTAAGGATGAATATTGGTGATAGTGCTCAAATTGCCAATTATGAATTTAAATTCCAGTCCATTAGTGATGCTAACGGTGCTAACTATTTGGGAGGAAAAGCACAGATCGATGTTTATCGTAATCATCATTTAGAAACAACGCTATATGCGGAAAAACGTTTTTATACCGTAAGTAAAATGTCGATGACTGAAGCTGCGATTGATTGGGGATTTAGTCGGGATCTATATGTTGCGCTTGGTGAAAAGTTAGACGATGGTTCTTGGGCGTTACGCCTTTATTACAAACCTTTTATTCGTTGGATATGGTTTGGCGGGGTATTTATGGCTTTTGGTGGCTTATTATGTATGTTAGATCGTCGTTATCGTTTTGGTCGTTTAGCAAAAATGCAGAAAAAATTGACCGCACTTTAGAGGTATAAGATGAGCAGAAAATTATTAGTTCCGTTGTTTTTATTTTTGATTATTTGTGTGGTATTTGCAGTGCAGTTGGGGCGTAATGCATTGGGGGATGATCCTAAGTCCTTGGAATCAGCATTAATTGGAAAGTCTGTACCTCAACGAGTCTTATTCGATTTATTTGAAAACAAAGAATATGATTCATCAATTTTTCAACAAAATCGTCCTATCTTATTGAACGTATGGGCAACTTGGTGTCCGACCTGTTTTACTGAACATCAGTATTTGAATAAACTCTCGCAGCAAGGTATTCAAATTATTGGATTAAATTATAAAGATGATTCGCTTAAAGCAATGAAATGGCTAAAAGATTTGGGGAATCCTTATCAACGGGTACTGAAGGATGAAAAGGGCGGGTTTGGTTTGGATCTCGGCGTTTATGGTGCACCGGAGACTTTCATCATTGATGGTAAAGGGATTATTCACTATCGCTATGCTGGTGATGTGAATGAAAAAGTGTGGTTGGGAAAATTAAAACCAATTTTTGATCGATTAATGGAAGCAAAATGATAAAAAAAATAGTTTTTTTTCTGACCATATTTGGCAGTAGTATTTTAAGTCAAGCTGCAATTGATGTATTAAATTTTCGTTCCCAAGAGCAAGAAGATGCGTATCATCAACTTACTCAGGGACTACGTTGCCCACAATGCCAAAATAATAATATTGCAGATTCAAATGCAACTATTGCGGTGGATATGCGAGCAAAAGTGTTTGAATTATTGGAAGAGGGTAAATCTCAACCCGAAATCATTGAGTATATGGTACAACGGTATGGACATTTTGTTACTTACGATCCGCCTTTAACAACAGCAACAATTATTTTGTGGATTGCCCCAATAGTATTGGTTGTACTGGGATTATTTTTTATTTTTAATCGTAGGAAAAATATAAAAAGTGCGGCCGTTTTAGAGAAAAATTTGAGTGAGGAAGAGCAGGATCGCTTGCAACAATTACTAGATGAAAAGGAACGTTAAATGAGTATTTGGATCTATATGGGATTGATCACGTTGATTATTGCCGTGTTGTGTTTTTATCCCTTATTGCTGAATCACCAAGAAGCTATCGAGCAACAACGTGATGAATTAAATAAAATGCTCTATCGTTCCCGCCTTATAGAAATTGAACGTGAAGAAGCTCAAGGATTATTAAATAATGTAGAGCAAGTAAAGCAAGACTTACAAAAAATTTTATTAGAAGATATTCCAAATAAGCCTGTACAGGTTAGTTTAACAGAGAAGCGTTATGGCCGAATTTGGTTTGTTTCCGGTTTTCTTTGTTTAGCGATAGTTAGTGGAGTGGTTTATTCAATGGTTGGAGCATGGAAATCGGAATCAATGTTAGTAAAAACTTATCAAAAGCTGCCATATTTTTATGAACGCTTGAAGGAAGAGGAAACTAAACCACTAAATGATTCGGAAATGCAACAATTTGCAACAGCATTACGCTTTGAATTACAAAAAAATCCTTCTGATCCGAAAAAATGGTGGTTGTTAGGACAGCTAGGGATGAATTTGGATAACCCTCAGCTAGCTTTTCAGAGCTATCGCCAAGCCTATGAGCAAAATAAGGAAAATACCGAATATAAATTGGCTTATGCTAGATTACTTATGTTTTCAGATGATCCTCGAGATAAAGTACAAGGAAGTGATCTATTACGACAGGTTATTCGGCAAGATCACAGTAATCTTGAAGCCTTGAGCCTATTGGCATTTCGTTATTTTGAAACAGAAGATTATAAAATGGCGGCAGTTACCTGGGCGATGATGTTACGCCTGATGCCACCTGATGATAAGCGGGTTCCTTTAATCGAAAAAAGTATCCGGGCGGCTCGTGATGCGCTTACGCTACAAGAGGAAGAAAAGAATAAAAGCGTTATCTCCCACGAATAGATTTTTTTAATCTTTCATTGTTTATTGATATTTTTTGTGCGATTATTTGCAGAATTGCAGAATTGCGGAATTGTAGAATTGCAGAATTGCAGAATTGCAGAATTGCAGAATTGCAGAAATGCAGAATTGTAGAAATGTAGAATTGCAGAATTGCAGAATTGT
>MLAA01000050.1 GCA_001998905.1 Rodentibacter caecimuris
CCTATAATACGCGGCACACAACGACGCGACGTTGTAAAAGATAAAATAAATTGCAAATCGCGTCGTTGTTTTTTGCTCTTTAACAAAGAATCAGACAATCTGTGTGGGCACTTGTTGACGGATTTTGAAAGAAAATATTTAATTTTGAAGTCTTAATAAGTGCTTAACTTGAAATTCGTTTTATAATGATTTAAGAAGTCAGTATTTATTGAGCGATTGAACTTTTGAATTGAAGAGTTTGATCATGGCTCAGATTGAACGCTGGCGGCAGGCTTAACACATGCAAGTCGAACGGTAGCAGGTTAGTACTTGTACTAATGCTGACGAGTGGCGGACGGGTGAGTAATGCTTGGGAATCTGGCTTACGGAGGGGGATAACTGCGGGAAACTGCAGCTAATACCGCGTATAATCGTGAGATGAAAGGGGGCGAGAGCTTCTGCCGTGAGATGAGCCCAAGTGGGATTAGGTAGTTGGTGGGGTAAAGGCCTACCAAGCCGTCGATCTCTAGCTGGTCTGAGAGGATGGCCAGCCACACCGGGACTGAGACACGGCCCGGACTCCTACGGGAGGCAGCAGTGGGGAATATTGCGCAATGGGGGGAACCCTGACGCAGCCATGCCGCGTGAATGAAGAAGGCCTTCGGGTTGTAAAGTTCTTTCGGTGATGAGGAAGGTAGTAGGGCTAATACCCTTATTAATTGACGTTAATCACAGAAGAAGCACCGGCTAACTCCGTGCCAGCAGCCGCGGTAATACGGAGGGTGCGAGCGTTAATCGGAATAACTGGGCGTAAAGGGCACGCAGGCGGTTATTTAAGTGAGGTGTGAAAGCCCCGGGCTTAACCTGGGAATAGCATTTCAGACTGGATAACTAGAGTACTTTAGGGAGGGGTAGAATTCCACGTGTAGCGGTGAAATGCGTAGAGATGTGGAGGAATACCGAAGGCGAAGGCAGCCCCTTGGGAATGTACTGACGCTCATGTGCGAAAGCGTGGGGAGCAAACAGGATTAGATACCCTGGTAGTCCACGCTGTAAACGTTGTCGATTTGGGGATTGGGCTTAATGCTTGGTGCCCGTAGCTAACGTGATAAATCGACCGCCTGGGGAGTACGGCCGCAAGGTTAAAACTCAAATGAATTGACGGGGGCCCGCACAAGCGGTGGAGCATGTGGTTTAATTCGATGCAACGCGAAGAACCTTACCTACTCTTGACATCCAGAGAATCCTGTAGAGATACGGGAGTGCCTTCGGGAGCTTTGAGACAGGTGCTGCATGGCTGTCGTCAGCTCGTGTTGTGAAATGTTGGGTTAAGTCCCGCAACGAGCGCAACCCTTATCCTTTGTTGCCAGCGCGTTATGGTGGGAACTCAAAGGAGACTGCCGGTGATAAACCGGAGGAAGGTGGGGATGACGTCAAGTCATCATGGCCCTTACGAGTAGGGCTACACACGTGCTACAATGGTGCATACAGAGGGAGGCGAGAGTGCGAGCTTGAGCGAATCTCAGAAAGTGCATCTAAGTCCGGATTGGAGTCTGCAACTCGACTCCATGAAGTCGGAATCGCTAGTAATCGCAAATCAGAATGTTGCGGTGAATACGTTCCCGGGCCTTGTACACACCGCCCGTCACACCATGGGAGTGGGTTGTACCAGAAGTGGATAGCTTAACCGAGAGGGGGGCGTTTACCACGGTATGATTCATGACTGGGGTGAAGTCGTAACAAGGTAACCGTAGGGGAACCTGCGGTTGGATCACCTCCTTACCGAAAAGAAGTTGCAAGTGTTCACACAGATTGTTTGATAGAA
>MLAA01000051.1 GCA_001998905.1 Rodentibacter caecimuris
TCTTCAATAACAGGCTGTGGGGCTTCGTCATTCAGGGGAATGACACGCATTTCATCTTCGCTCAGGGTGGCGGCTTGGTGAAGTAACCAAGTTATCCCGTGACGTTGAAAAAAGACATTTGCCGGAATAGGAGCAAGCTGAAAACGAAAGTGCGCAGACTGTTGAGAAAAATGCTGTTGTGCACGTTGCTCAAATTCTTCACGGGTTTGAACAAAGGCAGCTAATGCGACAAATTGGTCTGATTGATGGGCGCGTTGCACATGTGCAGTGGCAAGCCAAAGGGAGTTTTCCATAATAAAACCCTAAAAATAATAAAATGAAATGACCACACTTTAAAATAAAAGGAGCATTATGTCGCAGCTGTACAAAAGCAATTTTAAATGAAGGCGACGTTTTAAGTCGCCTATAATTTCTGTTACTAATCTTACCGCTTAATGACGATTATTCCACTTTTAATAATAGATCTCAACGTTATCTAAACAATAGTTTAATACATGCTTGCAATGCTTTCTCGTTCCCACTGTATTAAATCTCCGATTTCCGCTAACTTTTTCTGAACTTGATAATGAGCGTAAGCTTTTGAATAGCTTGGAATCACTGGCTCAATTTAGTCGGTGCTTTTTGTTCAAAAGGTTCAACATTAAGATTATGTCGTTCATACCATCTCGAAGTATGACATTGTATGTCCATTCAAAATAGAATAGTTGCCGCACCCAATACGCCAATCGGCGGTATCCTTGAATTTAGCTTTGATTGAAAACCAAGATTTCATTTGTTTTCTCCTGATAATAAAAAACCGCTTGTCGATTTCACAAGCGTTTTTTTAAACTAAGATTGTTCAGCTATTTCTTCAAGCGTTTATATAAGTAAGCGCCTATCAAAATCCCTAACATTCCAAGCCAAATATTCTTCCATTGATATTGAAATAATTCTTTACCCGGATACTTCCAACAAAGTAAAAGACTCAATATCAGATGTATTACACTCAGTATTAGGACACCACGCAATATACAATGTAGCTTTTTCAATCTATGATGTTTACTATATAACAAACCATAAATCATTAGAGTCCAAGCAGAGACAGATACAACTAGATACTGACCTGAAAAAGGCAAGAAAATATAATGCGTCAATACATAGAAATAAAATAGCGCTGAAAGAGAAAGCCATATTACGCTAACTAGCATAGCTGTTAATCCCTATTATTTTAACTTAGAGTAATGTTCTTGACTGATTTCGATTGAGACAGATTCAGTCCATTTCTCAATGATATCATAACTTACTCTGTCAGGGTTCCATAATACCCTCCTCGATTAAAATTCGAGTAATAGAAAACCCTCGAGACTGAAGCAAAGGCTGAGTCGGTGATTATCGGATATATAATGGGAAATTATTAATTACTGCCTTGTAGGGCATCGGCAAGCGATTTATCACTAAGGTGGTTATTATGCGTATGCACAGCCCCCCCAGCAGAAGTTATCCGTGAAGATATTTTACCTGAACTTATCATCAATAATAGCCAAGCCCTGTGGAATTACACAGTATCCTAGCTAATTGAAGCTGCAGAAAGCGTCAATTATCCGATACCAACTAATAAATCAAATGACAAGCCATTAATTCCAACTGAGAAACGAGCTTTTAAAGATTTATTGCAATTTTTAAGTTCTAATATTGATAAAGATCCTATTACAGGAGAAACTCGTATCACTAACTCAGCCGCCTATACAATAGATAATATTCTCCCCTCGTGGTGGTTTTCTTTATTCTCTCTTTTTGTGTTCCTTTAGCTTGCTTTTATTTTCCCGGAATTTTTGATTAATTCACACCAAAGCCCACTGATACCGGATTTTCACCAAAGTTTTTAGTCTTGCTTAAATTTTTAAAATCTTGCTTAAGCCTCCCCACCATTTTCATGATGCCACGAAAATGAGAGAAAACCAACCGCACTTTTCCTATGAAAATCGAGTAGCAGTTTATCTTATTCAAAATTCAGTAAAAGGAACAAAAAAAAGCATTAAAACAATAAAGATCGTACTGTTCGCCTTAATGCTTATTAGATTGGCGTGGCATTTCTATTTAGGCAGTGATTATGATGGACACATCGCCCAAACCCCACCTAAAATTAACGGTACTTTATACCCCCACCGCTTACAGAAATGTGAGCGGTTTTGTTTTAACACGACCTAGCGAAAGCTAGATTTTTTATTTGGAGGAAATATGAAACCACAAATAGCATTATTAATGCAAAGCTCAAGCTATAGAAATTACAACCTTGAACTCAACCACAATTTGGCGTATGATAAAAAGAATAGGCTTACAAAGAAGCATTCAAGCATCTATGGGGCCTGTCGTATAGTACAAATCAGATATAGATAAATGGCTTTAAGAACACGCATAAAGCACTTTGTTTTGATGACGGTAAATAGAGACCATTACCAAATCATACCCTTTGAAATCACCAAGTTAAACATCAGGTAAACAATTGAATAGGGATTACGTTTTTACTATTCCATTCATATTTTAAACTATATCAGGGGTACTAATGCTCATACCCTAAACGATAAAATCACTGTAGTTCCTATATTTTTAACCGCGCTTTTACTGATAGTATAAACAAAATTACAACTTGATAAGCATTCGCATTTACATCTATGTTATCTTGTTATATCATTTCAGTGCATTCATCAAAAAGGAGAAGATAAAATGCGTTTAATTGTTTCAATTTGCCTAATTTTAGGTTCACTATTTAGCTTACCAAGCTATGCTAAATTTAAAGTCATCACGACTTTTACGATTATTCAAGACATTGCACAAAATGTTGCTGGAGAAGCCGCGGTAGTGGAATCCATTACTAAGCCGGGGGCGGAAATTCACGATTATGAACCTACGCCAAAAGATATTGTAAAAGCACAATCGGCGGATTTAATTTTATGGAATGGATTAAACCTTGAACGTTGGTTTGAACGTTTTTTCCAAAATCTACATAAAGATACACCATCTGTTGTTGTTACCGAAGGTATCCAACCGATGTCTATCTTTGAGGGACCCTACCAAGGTTTGCCAAATCCACATGCTTGGATGTCTCCGACCAATGCGCTGATTTATGTCGAAAACATAAAGCAAGCATTGATCAAATATGATCCACAAAATGCCGATATTTATCGTCAAAATGCAGAAGCATATATCAAAAAAATCAAAGAACTCGACCAGCCTCTACGGGAAAAATTATCTAATATTCCCGAAAAACAACGTTGGTTAGCAACAAGCGAAGGTGCATTTAGCTATTTAGCAAAAGATTACGGTTTCAAAGAAGTTTATTTATGGCCGATAAATGCTGAACAGCAAGGTTCACCACAACAGGTTCGTAATATGATTAATTTGGTTCGTCAACACCAGATCCCTGTCGTATTTAGCGAAAGTACGATTTCCCCAAAACCGGCACAACAAGTCGCTAAAGAAAGCGGTGCAAAATACGGTGGTGTACTTTACGTTGATTCTCTTTCTACAGCCAAAGGACCTGTTCCAACATATATTGATCTGTTAAATACAACTGTCTCAACTATAGCAAAAGGATTCGAAAAATAATGAACATAACGCCCCAAACTTCTATACAGGTTGAAAATATTGCCGTTCGTTATAACAACGGGCATACCGCAATTTATGATGTTTCTTTTAATTTACAAGGCGGCACAACTTGCGCCTTAGTCGGTGTAAACGGTAGCGGTAAATCTACTTTGTTTAAAAGTTTAATGGGGTTGGTTAAACCTCAGCAAGGTCATATTCAGCTTTGCGGATTACCTATTAAAAATGCACTAAAACAGAATTTAATTGCCTATGTTCCGCAAACGGAAGATGTAGATTGGCAATTTCCTGTTTCTGTTTATGATGTTGTGATGATGGGGCGTTATGGATATATGAATTTTTTAAGGAGACCAAAACCGGAGGATAAAGAACAAGTTCAACAAGCAATGCGCCGAGTTTCGATAGAACATCTTGCTGAACGCCAAATCGGCGAACTATCGGGAGGACAAAAAAAACGCGTCTTTTTAGCTCGCGCGTTAGCACAACAGAGTAAAATCATTTTATTAGATGAGCCTTTTACTGGTGTAGATGTTCAAACTGAGAATGCAATTATGGATTTACTCTCTGAATTGCGTAATGAAGGACATTTAATTCTAGTTTCAACGCATAATTTAGGTTCAATTCCCGATTATTGCGATCAAGTTGTCATGATTAATCGCACGGTATTAGCCGTTGGAGAAACACAAACAACCTTTACCCAACAGAATTTGGAGCTAGCTTTTGGCGGCGTATTGCGCCATATCAAATTACTTGGGAGCGACTTACATGAAGATGAAGATACTCGTTCTGTTACAGTGATCACTGATGATGAGTTACCAGCCGTATTCTATGGTCAAACGAAAAATGATCCGCCAGCACCGACTATCAAACCTTGCTGTGGCGAACATGATTGTGAAAATGCTGACCGACGGGACGAAAACATATGATGGAATTATTACTTGAGCCTTTCAGCTATGATTATATGCTGAAAGCGTTATTACTCAGTGCGGCTGTTGGAGGAATCTGTGCATTTTTATCTTCTTACCTCATGCTAAAAGGTTGGTCGTTAATCGGTGATGCACTTTCCCATTCTGTTGTTCCCGGTGTTGCTATTGCTTATTCCTTTTCCTTACCTTATGCTTTAGGTGCATTTTTTTCCGGTATTTTGGCTGCACTTTCTATCCTTTGGATAAAATCTGTCTCTAAATTGCGTGAAGATGCGATCATTGGTTTTATTTTTACGACATTTTTTGCGCTCGGATTGCTAATTATTTCTCTAAATCCGACTTCAATTAATGTACAAGAAATTATCTTAGGCAACATTTTAGGTATCGCAGATGAAGATATCGTTCAAATGGGGATTATTATTTCTGTTTGTTTAGTATTTATGCTGGTTTTCTGGAAAGATCTATTGTTAGTATTTTTTGATGAGACTCATGCAGTCTCAGTAGGATTACAACCGACTTACTATAAAGTTCTCTTTTTCACTTTATTGAGCGCTTGTGTCGTTGCCGCACTACAAACCGTAGGCGCAATATTAGTTATTGCCATGGTGATTACGCCTGGGGCAACCGCCTATCTATTAACGGATCGTTTTAAAACCTTAGCGTTAATTGCGGTCTCTCTAGGTATCACAACCAGTGTATTAGGCGTTTATCTCAGTTACTATCTAGACGGGGCAACTGGAGGAATAATAGTGTGTTTTCAGACCACACTTTTCTTAATTGCCTTCTTCTTTTCTCCTAAATACGGCGTCATTACTCAAAAATTATCTGGTAAAAAGGAGCAAACAAATGAATAATTTACTAAATTGGTTTGCTGAACCTTTCCAATACTCATTTATGCAAAATGCATTAGCAACTGCGCTTATCGTCGCGATTATCTGTGCCATTTTATCTTGCTATTTAGTGCTAAAAGGTTGGGCGCTAATGGGCGATGCGATTTCTCATGCAGTTCTTCCCGGTATTGTTGTCGCATTTCTACTAGGTCTTCCCTTAACCGTCGGTGCATTTTGTGCTGGATTGATCTGTTCGCTTAGTGTTGGTTATTTAAAAGAAAACAGCCGAATTAAAGAAGATACTGCTATGGGTATTGTTTTCTCGGGAATGTTTGCACTAGGTATTGTGATGTTTACTAAGATTGAGACAGATCAGCATCTTTCCCATATTTTATTTGGAAATTTACTTGGTGTTAGCCTCACAGAGGTCATACAAACCTTCCTAATTTCTGGTGTTATTTTTCTCGTTGTGATACTAAAAAGACGGGATTTCCTACTCTATTGCTTTGATTCAAGCCATACTCGTGTAGTTGGGCTTTCTCCAAAAATTCTACATTACGGGTTATTGATTTTATTAGCGATGACAATTATCAGTGCAATGCAGGTTGTTGGGGTAATTCTTGTCGTTGCCATGTTGATCTCACCGGGTATCACTGCTTATATACTCAGCAAACGTTTTGATAGAATGCTGCTTATTGCCATATCGGTATCTGTTACTACAAGTATTATAGGTACGATTATTAGCTATCATATTGATGCTTCAACTGGACCTTGTATCATTTTATTACAAGCTGGTATTTTTATCTTAGCACTAGCTTATACACGAATTAAACATAGTCGATAAATAAAATACGATGAAAAGCGACCGCACTTTAATCACAGTATTACTTACTAATTCGAGGTAGTAATCATAAACATTGAGCTCTGCAAGTGTAGAGCTCTAGTTCTATAAACCTAGAATAAAACTAGGATTCATGTCAAATCATTCATCATTCATCA
>MLAA01000052.1 GCA_001998905.1 Rodentibacter caecimuris
TCGGGCTAGAGGATGAGCATTTACCCTATGTCGGATTACTATAATATTTAAGTGTTTTCTACATAATAAAAATAATTTTTAGAAGTATAATTTAATATGAACTTAATTAAAGATGATCTGATTTTAACTAAAAATGCTATGTTTTATAAAAACACACAAGGAGTTACTGTAGAAAATATTATAGAAGAAATTATGGATATAGCTTCTAGCAATAAAAATGAGAAAGAGTTTATATTAAATGATGTTAATTCTTATTCAGATATTGATGAATTAAATTATATATATTCCGTTAAAGTATTTCAAATAAATAGACCTGTTTATTTTTCAAAAGATAAAGAGTTGTTTGATTTGGTGCATGCATACATATTAATTCTAGAGATTGATGATTACATCATCGTTTTTAGCAAAAATACATCAAATGTATCAAAAGAGTTAAAAGAAAAATTTCAGTTAATAAAAAGTATAGATTTTGCTAATACACTGGCGAATGATAGTGAATACCAAAAACTAACATTACGCAATATGACGATATCGGATAAAGATATTCGAGCTCGTTCTTATGAAGCTCAAAATTTGAATGGGCTGTTATCTTTACATTCAGCGGGAAGATCTATTCCGGCTAATATGAAAATTAAAGAAAAAAACAGAACTATTTCTTTATCTAATACAGGTAGAATTGTAGAAAATTCAGGTAGCATAAACATTGATAGCTTGGCGTTATGGGCTAAATCTCAGATTGAATTATTAAATAATACAAATAAACCAAAAGATTCTTTTATACATAATTTTGCTAGGAGTGTAGAATTAAGTGAGATTTTAGAAGGTAATATACCAACTGCAGTTCTATTAGAATATCATTCTATTTATGATTATATTGAGTCTATAAACACTCCAATATTTAGAAAATTAAAAAATGGAAAATATTGTAAAATTTGTGATAAGAGGATTGAATTAATTTTTAATGAAATAGCGAAAGTATACGAAGTGAATAAGTCTGGTATTTGTTATTCAGGCATCAATAAATTAAGGGTAAGTAAAAGTGGACTTTCTATACAATCTCCTGATTTGAGGAGATTTTATTTGAAGGAAGATAGTAAATTCATTTCTCTGCAATCAGCTATAAATAAGAAAAAATTATTTTCCGTTACTTTTACAGATCCAAGTTATATGTATTTTATGGGAAATTGTTTCCAAGATAACTCTAATACATCTGAAGTTAGAAATATATTGGATTGCATAGAAATATTCCTAGAAATGAGTTCTATAAATAGCGAAAAAGGAAATATTACTAACAGCTCTAAAAGATTTGAATCTTGTTCATTGTTTGATTTAATTGAAAGAATTCATACTAAGAAAAAGGATAAATATATTTTTTGTGATGATTTAGGTGATGAATGGGCTGATCATATTACAATTAATGATAAAGAAAATTGCATATCATTTATTCATTCAAAACATAAAGATACCAGTAGTTCTGCGAGTAATTTACATGATGTTGTAGGGCAGGCAATTAAAAATATCGGTAATATGCGTTTTTCAAAAGAAAAATTTTTAAAAAAGAAACAAACCTTAGATAAGTTTTATAATAAATCAAAAATACATAGAGTAAGACGTGGAAATTTAGATACACTGGGGGATGATCTCGATAAAGTATTAAAGCAGCATTCGCTACATAGGAAATGTATTATTGCATGTTCATTCTTATCTAAACAAAATCTGGAAGATGAATTTAATAAATTGGTATCCAAGCAGGAAGTAAAGGGACATATTGTGCAATTAGTATGGATATTATCTTCCTTCATACATGCAGCTAAAGAATCTGGCGTGATTCCTATTATCTATTGTAAACCATAATAATTTAAGCCCTCAAAAATTTACTTTCTAAGGGCTTTCATATTATATGAGGAGATTAAATTTCAGATGAATTTTACTTCATCACCACCCCCAACCACTTCACCATTTCTCTCTCACTCCACCCCTTGCGTTTGGCATAATCCATTGCCTGATCTTCATCAATTCTTCCTAGAGTGAAGTAATTAGACGCTGGGTGGGTGAAGTACCAGCCACAAACACTGGCAGCTGGCCACATAGCGTAGCTTTCGGTGAGTTTCATACCAATGCGTTGTTCGACTTCCAGTAAATCCCAGATGATCTGTTTTTCAGTGTGCTCTGGGCAACTTGGGTAGCCGGGGGCGGGGCGAATACCGACATAGTCTTCGCGGATCAAGCGGTCGTTTTCAAAGGTTTCTTTGCTATATCCCCAGATTTTCGTGCGAAGTTCAAAGTGCAGATATTCCGCCATCGCTTCGGCAAGGCGATCGCCGACCGCTTGCAATAAAATCGCGTTGTAGTCATCCCCTGCGGCTTTGTAGCCTTCGACTAAATCGTGTTCTTCAATCCCCGCACAGACGGCAAACATGCCGAACCAATCTTGCTTACCGCTCTCTTTACTTGCGATAAAATCACTCAAACAAAGGTTATACGGGCTTTTGCTGTTTTTGCCCCGCTCGCCTTGTTGACGAAGATGATAGGCTTTGCCGATAACAGAAGTGCGGTCAGAATTTTGATAGATTTCAATATCATCGCCTGCACTGTTGGCAGGGAAAATCCCCATCACACCGCTAGGATTGAGCTTGTGATTTTGTTCAAATTCATCCAATACTTTTTGTGCATCATTCCACACTCGGCGGGCTTCTTCGCCCCCTTCAGGGTAGTCAAAGGCATCAGGATAGCCGCCCATCAAGCCCCATAACCGAAAGAATGGCGACCAGTCGATAAACTGGCGTAACGTAGCAATCGGCACATTTTTATACTCCACAATGCCCGTTTGTTTTGGCGTTGGCACTTGGTAATCCGCCCATTCACCGCTGAACGCATAAAAGCGGTTGGCTCTTGCTTCCTCAATTGGCAACTGCTTGCGAGGCACTTTTTTGTTGGCAAAGGCGTGCTGGATTTGCTCGTACTCTTTTTTCATTCTCGCCCATAATTCCGCTTTAGTTTCAGGGTTCATCAATGCCGCACACACTGTGACCGCACGGGAGGCATTGGTGGTATAGATCACTTCATATTGATATTTTGGGTAAAGTTTAATCGCCGTATGCTCTTTGGAGGTGGTTGCCCCGCCAATAATGACGGGAATATTTAAATTCAAGCGATTCATTTCGCCTAAAAAGTATTCCATTTCATCGAGAGAGGGCGTGATCAAACCACTCAAGCCGATAATATCCGCATTTTCATCAATCGCCGTTTGAATGATTTTATCCGCAGGTACCATCACGCCCAGATCGATAACTTCAAAATTATTACATTGCAACACTACGCTCACAATGTTTTTACCGATGTCGTGAACATCGCCTTTGACGGTCGCAATCACCACTTTACCGCTTGATGAGCCTTTTTGCTTGCTGGCGTTGATAAACGGCTCTAAATAGGCGACCGATTGCTTCATCACACGGGCGGATTTCACCACTTGCGGCAGGAACATTTTGCCTTCCCCAAATAAATCACCGACCACGTCCATTCCCGCCATTAATGGGCCTTCGATCACTTCTAATGGGGTAGGGAATTTTTGCCGGGCTTCTTCGGTGTCTTCCACAATATAGGTGGTGATCCCTTTCACCAAGGCGTGTTTTAAACGTTCTTCCACTGCCCAAGTACGCCATTCTGCGACAGAATCGACCGCACTTTCGTTGCCTTGATTGCGGTATTTTTCGGCAATATCCAATAATCGCTCGGTGGCATCGGCTCGCCGATTCAGCACTGCATCTTCGACCACCTCTCGCAGTTCGAGATCGAGATCGTCATAAATCGCTAACTGCCCCGCATTGACAATCCCCATATCCATTCCTTGTTTAATGGCATGATAGAGAAACACGGCGTGAATTGCCTCACGCATTGGGTTATTGCCTCTAAATGAAAAGGATACGTTTGACACACCGCCCGAAATTTTGGCGTGCGGTAACGTGCGTTTAATCCGCCCTGTGGCATTGATAAAATCTACGCCATAGTTATTATGTTCTTCAATCCCCGTACCGATAGCAAAAATATTCGGGTCGAAAATAATATCTTCCGGTGGAAAACCGACTTGCTCCACTAAAATGCGGTAGGCACGAGTGCAAATTTCCACTTTGCGATCTTCGGTGTCTGCTTGCCCCACTTCATCAAATGCCATCACCACCACTGCCGCACCATAACGTCGAACCAGTTTGGCTTGACGGATAAATTTTTCTTCTCCTTCTTTTAAGGAAATGGAATTGACAATACCTTTACCTTGAATGACTTGCAAACCCGCTTCAATCACTTCCCATTTTGATGAATCAATCATCACCGGAACCTTTGCCGCATCGGGTTCAGTCGCCATAATATTGAGGAAACGGGTCATACATTTTTGCGAATCAAGTAGGGCCTCGTCCATATTGACATCGATCACTTGCGCGCCGTTTTCCACCTGATCAATAGCGATCTCAATCGCTTCAGCAAACTTTTCTTCTTTAATCAATTTTTTGAATTTTGCCGAGCCGGTAACATTGTTGCGTTCGCCTACATTCACAAACAAACTATCGTCATCAATATTTAACGGTTCTAAGCCCGACAAACGCATTGCTGTTTTGATTTCAGGTAATTTTCGTGGCGGAATATTTGCTACGGCTTCAGCAAAGGCTTTAATATGTTCAGGCGTAGTGCCACAACAACCGCCGACAATATTCACAAAACCGCTTTCTGCCCATTCTTTGAGATGCTGTGCCATTTCCACCGCCCCTAAATCATAGCCGCCAAAGGCATTCGGTAAACCGGCGTTAGGGTGAACAGACACATAGGTTTCGCAGATTTTTGACATTACTTCTACATAGGTACGCAATTCTTTTGGGCCTAAGGCACAGTTTAAACCAAAGCTAATCGGTTTGACATGACGGAGGGAATTGTAGAAGGCTTCGGTGGTTTGTCCCGAAAGGGTACGTCCGGAAGCATCAGTGATCGTACCGGAAATCATTATTGGCAGTTCCACGCCTAATTCCTCAAATACTTGGTCAATAGCAAAGGCAGCAGCTTTAGCATTTAGAGTATCGAAAATAGTTTCAATCATAATGATATCCGCCCCACCTTCAATTAAACCACGGGTCGCTTCGGCATAGGCATCGACCAATTCCATAAAGGTAATATTACGAAAACTCGGATCATTCACATTGGGTGAAATAGAGGCCGTGCGGTTAGTTGGTCCTAAAATTCCCGCCACAAAGCGAGGCTTTTCAGGCGTAGAATATTTATCGGCGGCAAGGCGTGCCAATCTTGCCCCTACAACATTTAGTTCGTAAGCGACCGCTTGTAAATCGTAATCTGCTTGGGCAATGGTGGTGGAACTAAACGTGTTGGTTTCAATAATATCCGCCCCTGCCTCAAGGTATTTTTCGTGAATGGCAGAAATTAGCAAGGGTTGTGTAAGAGTCAGTAAATCATTATTACCGCGCAAATCCACCGCACTTTGTTTAAATCGTTCGCCACGAAAATCTGCTTCGGTGAGTTTATATTGCTGAATCATCGTCCCCATCGCACCATCAAGGACTAAAATGCGTTGGGTGAGGGCGTTTTTTAACATTGAAGATGAAGTGGTATTGTTTGGCATATCATTCCGTTTGTCTATTAATTCTCGGGTAGGTTTAACGATAATAGAAACATGTAAGAATACTGTCAAATTTTATCTCTATAAGAATATAAGGTATGATGAACACTCCATTTATTTTAGGATCATTACAATGAAATACTTTGTCCCTCTCGCTTTTTGCTGTCCCTTATTAGTACTGGCAAATAACTCCGCTCCCACCACTGAATTTAATCGTTTCCAACAACAAACTAAAATACAGAATGAACAACTAAAACAGGTTCAGCAACAACATTGGGTAGAACAACATCAATATCAAACCAAACAAAATAACGAAGCAGTTTCTGATTTATCTCAAGTTTGTTTACCTTATGAAGGTATTCAATTTGTTGGTTTTAATTTGATTGATCCTAAGCCTTTCGCTCCAACCCCTCACGAATGTTTAAATGAAACCAGACTTAATAAACTAAGCCAAGATATTACCGCTGCTTACTTAGCGTTAGGCTACGTTTATAATCCGTTTCAATTTGAAGATGATCACTCAGGAAAATTGATAATGAGAGTTACAGAAGGGCAAGTTAGTGAAGTCTCTAGTAATAGCAAACGGTTAAACTTTTCTACCCTTTTACCAAATATCATCGGCAAACCGTTAAACATTAAAGATCTCGATCAAGCCCTTGATCAAGCTAACAAAATGCCTGGTAGTAAAGTTACGGTAGATGTTTTTCCGTCTAAGAACGGGGCGATTAAACTGGCATTCTCCAATGAAGAAAAATCTCGCATCAACGGCTTTCTTAGCGTAGATAATTATGCTTCTCAACGTAGTGGTCGCTGGCAAACCAAAGCAGGAATTCAAGTCGATAGCCCCCTCGGACTTTCCGATACCCTATACTTAAATGTGGCTCATACTCTAAAATCTTATCGTCGCAATTTTAATCGTTCCGTATCATTATTTCATACTATTCCTTACGGTTATTGGACATTCAGTAGTTTTGCTTCACTTTCATCATTTAAATCAGATATACCACTACAACAGATCACGGCACAACAAAAAGGGAAAACCTGGCAAATTGCATTACGCACGGATTACACTTTCCAACGCAATTCAAACTCAATTTCCGCACTATATGTTCAGTTAGAGCGGACAAAAAGCAAAGGTTATTTCCAAGACAGCCTTATTTTATTACAAAGCCCTACACTTACCACCATACAAACTGGAGTCAATCATTTACAGCTTTTCCCCAACGGGTCATTAATTGCCGATCTCAGTTATGAAAGAGGTTTAAAACGCTGGAAAGCAATATCAAATCAAGGGCCAGACCAACCGGAAGGACTATTCAATTTATGGCGTTCAGAATTACAGCTTCACTATTATTACCCAGTAAAATCACAGCATATTCATCAATCAGTGCGATTAAGTGGGCAATACAGTAAAAACTACCTTCCGGCAATTAAACAAACAGAGTTATTAGGGCGTTATTCAGTTCGAGGCTTTAACGATCTCTCCCTGTTAGCTGAGAAAAATATCATTATGCAAAATAATATCGGTTGGTTATATCAACGTAATCAATGGCAAGTAGAACCTTACCTAGGTATAGATGTAGGAGTGCAAAAAACAACCGCACTAGATGCGAGAAGCCAGAAAGCGTTTGGTTATGCAATCGGAATAAAAACCGTTCATCCGCGCTGGCAAATGCAACTAGAGTGGGCAACTGGACGACTTTTTCAAACAGAAGGAATACAACAAGAACGGAGTGTAAATGCAAATTTCATCTACTTTTTTTAACTATCGTTAGTTAGCATAAGAAAGTATGGTTTATTCCACAAATTAATGTATCAAGGGACTAACCGAATACACCTCTAGCTCATTCCTATTCATTGGTAATAAGAATACCTGTATCTGATGCGTTACTTCAGATACAGGTATTTAAATATTCTGTCAATCCGAGATTTTTATTAGAAAGTTAATAGTAAGAATGTTCGCCACGTTGGTGTTCGGTAACATCTTTAGCGCCTTTTAGTTCATCAGGAAATAACCCGACTAATTGCTTTTCAATACCGTCTTTTAGTGTAACGTCAACCATAGAACAACCGTTACAACCACCGCCAAACTGTAAAACGGCATAACCGTCTTCTGTAATTTCAATAAGCGTAATTCGTCCACCATGACCTGCAAGTTGTGGATTAATTTGAGTTTGAATAACATATTCGACACGCTCGATTAAAGGAGCATCATCAGAAACTTTACGCAATTTAGAGTTTGGCGCTTTTAACGTTAGTTGTGCCCCTAATTCTTCTGTTACATAATCAATCTCCGCGTCTTCTAAAAACGGTAAGCTGATTTCATCGACAAAGGCGGAGAAAGTATCGTATTTCATTTCCGTATCCGTTGCTTCAACTGCATTAGGCGGGCAATAAGATACGCCACATTCTGCTCCAGGTGTCCCTGGGTTAACAACAAAAATACGAATATTAGTTCCTTCTTCCTGATTATCCAATAATTTACGAAAATGTGCTTGTGCGGCGTCTGAGATAAAAATTCGTTGCATACTCTCAATCCTTAAAATACCTGATAGAAATTGTCGGGAATGATACTCTGAGCTCAACTTTTTTTCCAGCAATAAATCGCTTTAAGCTTTTGCTACCCCCCAAACCTGAATATGTGTTACGCCAAGCTTTCGTAATTGTTTAGCGACTTCACTTAGTGTTGTTCCCGTTGTGATAACATCATCAACAATAGCTACGGATTGATATGCAAAATTTTTTAAATTAGGGTTAATATGAAACGCGTTTTTTAAATTATTCCGTCTTTCTTTTGCACTCAGCCCTCTCTGAGTGTGAGTATGTTTACCTCTTAAAACAACATCATCCCGGTAGGGAATACGCAAATATGTCGCTAACCCTTTAGCTAATAACGAAGATTGATTATATCCCCTCAACCATTGTCGGAAATGATATAACGGAACAGGTAAAATCACTTGTGGTAACACTAAAAAATGGGTGCGTCTAGCCTGCCAAACTGCAATAAGCAACAGTTGTGATAAAGTGCGGTCAAGCCAGAAGTATTTTTGAAATTTAAAGTAATGAATCAGTATTGACAAAGGTTCAATATAACTGCCTACAATAACGATTTTATCCCACGCAGGTTCATTTTTTAAGCATCTACCACAGCCATTGGCATTTTGTTGTAATTCTGCCCCGCAACAGCCACAATAGGAGAAATGGCGAATTAGTTTGCGACAACGACTACATAATCCGTGATGCTCAAATCTGAGCTGCTGATGACAATGAAAGCAGCTAAAAGCCCATAAATTCATAAAACACCTCATTTTTTGACCGCACTTTCCACATTAATTTATCAGACTTTCCATTAATATGTTACCTACTTAATTTTATTTTTCGATTAGAATCACAAAAATGGTAGAATCAGCGCAAAAATATCACTATATAAGGTAAAACTATGTTCCTTCCTAACCTAAGAAATAACGTAAAAATTGTTTTCTTTGATATTGATGAAACACTATTTATGAAAAATGAGGACCATTTACCCACTACGGTATTACCAGCACTTACTCGTTTAAAACAAAACGGTATTATTCCGGCAATAGCAACCGGTAGAGCGCTTTGTTCATTCCCTCAAAAAATTCATCAATTAATAAATCAAGTGGGAATTGATGTTTTTGTAACAATGAACGGGCAGATGGTCTCTGTACAAGGTGAAACTGTTGCGAAGTATCCTATACCCCCCGCTAAAATTGAATTGTTGACACATTTTTTTGATCACAACCAGATTGATTATGGCTTCGTCAGCCCAAGCCGTATTGCAGTTTCAAATGTTACACCGAAAGTCAAATCCGCACTTGATCCGATAACCACAAACTATATTGTTGATAAAGATTTTTATCACCATAACGATGTTTTTCAATTATTACCTTTTTATGATGAAAGCCAGGATAAATTAATTCAGCAAGCGAATATTTTGTCTGGATTGAAAGTCGTTCGCTGGCATCCAGATTCCGTTGATTTATTTGATGTAGAAGGATCAAAAGCAAGAGGGATCTCATCAGCAATTCAAGCATTAGGTTTAAAAATGGAAAATGTAATGGCATTTGGCGACGGACTTAATGATATCGAAATGTTACAAACTGTAGAATATGGGATAGCAATGGGAAATGCACATCCTGAATTGAAACAATACGTCAAATATACAACGGATAATATTGAGCAAGACGGTATCGCTAATTTTCTAGCGAAAGTCGGTTTAATTTAATCGTAACGCAATAACTATTTGTATAATAACTAAAAACTGCACCAGACGGTGCAGTCTTGTAATATGTTTAAGAACTTAAAATTAATCAATCTTATTGAATTTTAACGGTTTGATTTTCCAAATTCGCTCTGCGTATTCCTCAATGGTCCGGTCAGATGAGAAGAATCCCATATTAATAATATTTTGAATCGCACTATCCAACCAAGCCGATTGATTTCGATATTTTTCATCCACTTCCGCCTGTGCTTTTACATAACTGCGAAAATCAGCGAAGGATTGATAATAATCGTGATATTGCAATGATTCAATAAATTGGTGGTAACGAGTCGGTTCTTCCGGACAAAATTTACCGCTATAAATTTGGTCAATAACTTCCCGTAAATGGGGATCGTTTTGGTAGTAATCAAATGGGCGATAACCTTTTCGACGCAGTTCTTCCACTTGTTCAACCGTATTTCCGAAAATAAAAATATTTTCTTTTCCGACATTTGCTAAAATTTCTACATTGGCACCGTCTAATGTACCGATAGTTAGTGCGCCATTTAGCGCAAATTTCATATTGCTGGTACCAGAAGCTTCCGTGCCAGAAAGAGATATTTGCTCAGAAAGGTCAGCTGCAGGAATAATAATTTGTGCTAAACTCACACTATAATTTGGGATGAATATAACCTTTAAACGACCTTTTAATCGTTCATCATTGTTAATGACATTGGCGATATCATTAATCAAATTAATTGTCTGTTTGGCTGCATAATAAGCCGAAGCTGCTTTCCCTGCTAAGATAAAAACGCGAGGAACCCAATTTTTATCTGGATTCGCAACCATCGTGTTATAACGTGCCACAATATGTAATACGTTTAAAATCTGCCGTTTATATTCGTGAATACGTTTAACTTGTACGTCAAATAACGCTTCCGGATCGACATCAATACCTAATGTGCGTTTAATATATTCCGACAAACGTTGTTTATTTATCAGTTTAATGTCTGTAACTGCCGCTTTAAATTCCGCTTCATTACACATCTCTTTCAATAAAGTTAATTGGCTTAAATCTTTACGCCATATCGTACCAATATATTTATCAAATAATGCAGATAGCTTTGGGTTCGCAACGCCAATCCAACGACGCGGAGTGATACCATTAGTCACATTAGTAAAACGCTCTGGATAAATACGGGCGAAATCGGCAAAAGTAGACGTAATCATTAGGTCAGAATGGATAGCCGCGACACCATTTACTTTATGTGAACCAACAACGGATAGCCATCCCATTCTTACTTTGCGTTGATAACCCTCTTCAATTAAGGATACACGACGAATAAACTCCCCATCATTCGTAACATTGGCTTTAACGTACTCAAGAAAATGTTCATTGATTTCAAAAATCATTTGGAGATGACGAGGTAAAATTCTTGCCATCATGTCAACCGGCCAAGTTTCTAGCGCTTCAGCCATTAGAGTATGACAAGTATAGGAAAAAATTTGTTGGCACATTTTCCAAGCGATTTCCCAGTCATAGTTTTCCTCATCGACTAAAATACGCATCAATTCCGGAATAGCTAAAGCAGGATGAGTATCATTTAAGTGAATAGCAACTTTATCCGCTAAACTATCTAAATTTCCGTGTTCCCGTCTGTAGCGATATAAAATATCTTGTAACGAAGCGGAAACGAGGAAATATTCTTGACGTAAACGTAATTCTCGTCCATTCCAAGTGGAGTCATCCGGATATAACACTCGGGAAATATTTTTCGTAGATGCCTGCTCCGCAATTGCTTCTAAGAACTCTCCTTTATTGAAATCCGCTAAATTAAAGCGATCTCCTGCGTGAGCCGCCCACAGACGTAATGTGCTTGCCGAATCATTTTTATAACCCGGGATCATTTGATCATAAGCTAAAGCAACTACCTCTTCCGCATTATTCCAAATACATTTTTTTCCTTCAAAATAAATGCTGCCGCCAAAGCGAATATGATGACGAATAGAAGGTCGAATAAATTCCCAAGGAGCACCTTTTTCTAACCAAGTATCTGGTTTTTCGATTTGTCTACCATTTTCAATATGCTGGTGAAACATTCCATATTCATAGCGGATCCCATACCCAGTCGCAGGGATACCCAAAGTAGCAAGAGAATCCATAAAACAGGCTGCTAAGCGCCCTAAACCGCCGTTACCCAAACCGGGATCAACTTCTTTTTCAATAATCTCTTCCAAATCAATGTTTAACTCGGATAACGCCTGATGTACATCTTCATAAATGCCTTTTGCTACTAACGCATTAGATAATGTACGCCCGATTAAAAATTCCATAGAAAGGTAATAAACTCGGCGCGATTTCTCCGCTCTAGCAGTACGGGCTGTATTAATCCAGCCCTCGGTAACGCAATCCCTCACAGCAAATAACGTAGCATTCAGCCAATCACGCTGACTAGCCTCTTTTGGCGAACGTCCGATATTAAATACTAGTTTATAAATTATCTTTTCCTTAAGAGATTGCACATCTAATTTGGGACTTTCATAGTCCATTGTCGATTCTAAAAGATTTACCGACATTGATTTTTCTCCTCATATAAGCAGAATAAAGTATTTTTGCTAGCTTTTTTAAATAAAAACCAACAATTTGAAATTAAAAATTCATCTATTTAATACATATTGATACAGTTTGGCATAGCCTTGAGCAGCAATTTTCCAACTAAAATCTTGTTCCATTGCAGTAGTACGAACACTAAACCACAATCGTGGTTTTTGCCATAATTCAAAGGCTTGACGCAATGCATAACGTAACCCTTGGCTGTCCGCATGTTTAAATACAAAGCCTGTTGACAGGCGTGCTTTAATGGCTTCGCTAGAACAACTCACTACTGTATCAGCTAAACCGCCGGTTTCTCTCACTAACGGCAATGTACCGTATTTTAAGCCGTATAGCTGGGTTAATCCGCAAGGTTCAAAGCGGCTCGGTACTAAAATAACATCTCCACCAGCAACAAGAAGGTGGGAAAGGGCTTCATCGTACCCCAGTTTAACACCAATATTTTGTGGATAGATTTGCGCTAATCGTTTTAATCCTTCCTCAAGGTGAGACGCACCAGACCCCAAAACAATTAACTGACCATTCGATTTAATAATTTCATCCACACTCTCCAGTAATAAATCAACGCCTTTTTGCTCAGTTAAACGAGTAACCATTACAAAAAGCAACGCATCGACTTTCTGTGGTAAATTAAAATAGGCTTGCAACTTTTCTTTGTTTTTCTGCTTCCCTGCCATTGCTTTTAATTTGTAGTGATCCTCAATATAGTTATCATTATTTGGATGCCAAATATTTTCATCAACTCCATTTAGGACACCAAACAGCCGTCCTTGTTGAGATAACATTGTCAGTAATCCTTCCAATCCATAACCGAATTCAGACGTTGTGATTTCCTTCGCATAGGTCGGACTCACTGCAGTGATTAGATCAGAATAATATAATCCTGCCTTTAAATAAGACATTTCTCCATATAGCTCTAAACCGTCCGGTTGATACATCCAATCAGGTAAACCGATCTCAGCCAGATGATGAGAAGAAAATTTACCTTGATAAGCAAGATTATGAATAGTAAAAACGGTTTTAATCGGTCGTCCTTTATTATGTAAATACGCCGCGGTTAGACCTGCGTGCCAATCATGAGAATGCACAATGTCTGCTTTCCACCAATAATCCAACCCAACAGCTAACTCTGCACCAACCCAACCAAGTAACGCAAACCGCTTATAATTATCGGGGTAATCATTATACCAAGGGTCGTGATACGGATTGCCTTCCCGTTCATAAAGATGAGGAGCATCAATTAAATAGACACCAATCCCCTTATATTCACCATAACGCAAGACGATATGACCGGCAAAATTATTAAATTCCGCCACAACATCGGTATTTTGAATTCCTTTTTTAATTGCCGGATATGCTGGAATTAAAATACGTGCCTCAATATCAATAGTTTGTTGAGCAAAGGGTAATGCACCAACAACATCAGCCAGACCACCTGTTTTCAATAACGGATAAAATTCCGAGCAAACGTGTAATACTTTCATTTTCACTCCCTAAAAGTGCGGTCATTTTTGACCGCACTTTATTCTATTTTTCGCTAATTACTCAATCTAAATGGGCTTCTGAGATGACTTTTTCTCCACTCAGCTTTTTGATCATAGATTCCGTAACTAACACAACCTTTCCTGTTGAACTAACTCTAAACCGTTTTCTATCTTCTTCGAGATCCACGCCGATTTGCATTCTGTCTGGAATCTGAACATTGCGATCAATAATACAATGTTTTAGTACGCAGTCTTTACCCACTGTAACCTGAGGTAATACGACTGAATGATCAATCACTGAGCCTTCTTCTACTTTGACATGATCAAATAAGACTGAATAGCTAATTGAGGCATCCGTAATGACACAACCACCAGAAATTAATGAATTATCCACCGGCTTTATACTATGATTCTTATAGAAAAATTTTGATGGATAGGCTTGGATCGGATTACCGCGAATTGGCCATTTTTGGTCATAAATATCTAATTGCGGATTTTCTGAAACTAAATCAATATTAGTTTGCCAAAAGCTATCTAAGGTTCCTACATCACGCCAATAAATCTCACCTTCGGTATTTCGCCCCATACAGGAACGACTGAAAGGATGTGCGAATAATGTTCCCTCTGACAAGCATTTTGGCAGAATATCTTTCCCAAAATCGTGAGATGTATTCACAGTTTGAACCTCTCGTTCTAATACTTCATATAAATAATCCGCATTAAATACATAAATTCCCATTGAAGCTAGCGAGCTATCCGGTTTTCCTACCATTGCTGGCGGATCTTTCGGTTTTTCGACAAAAGCTTTTACTCGTAAATTTTCATCCACTGCCATTACGCCGAATTCACTGGCTTTTTTACGTTCAACTTCAATACAACCGACTGTGCATTTTGCACCGCTAGTAATATGGTCTGCAATCATTTGGCTATAATCTTGCTTATAAATATGGTCGCCGGCTAAAATCAAAACATATTTCGGACAATAATGGTCTCGGATAATCGCCATATTTTGATATACTGCATCCGCCGTACCACGATACCAAGTGGAATCATCAATCTGTTGACGAGCTGGCAACATATCTACAAATTCGCCACGCTCTTGCGGTAGAAACGACCAACCAGTTTGTAAATGACGAAGTAAAGAATGTGCTGCATATTGTGTTACCACACCAATACGGTGTAAGCCCGAGTTAATACAGTTGGATAAAGCAAAATCAATAATGCGACGGTTACCGCCAAAATATAGTGCGGGTTTTGCTCGTTTATCAGTTAATTCGTGTAAACGAGAGCCCCGTCCTCCGGCCAGAATTAGGACAAGTGTTTCTTTAACAAACTCATATTTATTCGGTATTTTTACCCTAATGTTACTCATTGTAACCTCCGTTTAGCCAATTAATATATTGAACTTCAGTACACAACATCCCAAATCCCATAACCTAATTTGATTATGATTTATCGTGTAATCCGTTATTGCAGATAACACTTCCGGATGGCAATTCGGCAAAGTAAATATCTGCGCCTCTGCTTTCGCATTAATCAACAATACCCAGCGTTTATCTAATACTACCTGTAACGCTTTTATCTCTTGATTATGCCAATTCTCAACGGTCATTGGTGTACCTTCCGGAGTCAACCAATCAACATTCTCTGATGTCCACCAATTATCATTATTCAGACTTTGTATTTGCTTACGCAATGCAATGATTTTCTTAACAAAATTAAATAGTGTTGGATTAAAATCATGCCATTTCAGCCAAGCGATTTCATTATCTTGGCAGTAAGCATTATTATTCCCCAATTGGCTATGCCCGAATTCATCTCCCGCCAGCAACATAGGAGTCCCATTTGCGAATAAAAGTGCGGTCAAAATTGCACTAGAACTTAATAAACGAGCCTGCTTTACCGTTTCATTAACTCTTTCATCGCCTTCTATACCGTGGTTGTAGCTTGAATTGTTATCCGTTCCATCTCGATTTTCTTCTCTATTCTGCCAATTATGTTTTTGGTTATAGCTCACCAAATCCCGCAATGTGAATCCGTCATGAGCGGTAATAAAATTAATTGAACTATGTGGCTTACGGTGCGGTGTTTTAAAAATATCACTCGAACCTGCCAAACGTTCAGCAAATACGCCCAAATTGCCATTTTTCCAAAGCCAAAAACGGCGTATATCATCACGAAAACGATCATTCCATTCGGCAAAATAATGGGGGAAATGTCCGACTTGATAACCTTCTTCTCCCATATCCCACGGTTCAAAAATCAATTTGCATTTTTGTAAGCTCGGCACCCTAGCAATTTCAGCAAACAGCCTCGCTTGTGGATTAAAATGAGGAGTCTCTCGCCCTAATACCGTACCAAGATCGAAACGAAAACCGTCAATATGGCATTCTTTAACCCAATAACATAAACAATCAATGACCCATCTTCTCGTTGTTTCATTAGCGAGATTTAGCATATTGCCGCATCCCGTCCAGTTTAAATAATCGCCATTTTCTGCTTGCCAATAATAGGTCGATTCGTCAATCCCGCGCAGATTAAAAGTCGGATAATGGCGTTCCGATTCCGCACTATGGTTAAAAACTACATCTAAAATAATTTCAATACCTGATTGATGTAACGCTTTTACCATTTGTTTAAATTCTTGCAATGGGTTGTTTGTTGCTGCATAGTCGGACTCTACAGCAAACATTGCTAACGGATTATAGCCCCAGTAGTTTTTTAGTCCTTTTTCCTGTAAATGCGGTTCACTGATGAAATAATTAATAGGTAATAATTCCACCGCAGTAATGCCTAACTCTTGCAAATAAGCCAGTGTTGTCGGGTGCGCCAAACCTTGATAAGTACCGCGTATTGATTCCGGTAACGCCTTCTGTAATTGAGTAAACCCTTTGATGTGAAGCTCATAAATAATCGTTTCAGCCCAAGAATGGTGTAATGGCTTATCACCCTGCCAGTCAAAACACTCATCGATAATTAAACCTTTCGGGGCATATTTTGCATTGTCTCGCTCATCGGTTAATAAAAACCAACTTTGAGCTTCTTTCGAGCTGAGATCCGGTTTTCCTTGTACCGCTTTGGCATAAGGATCTAACATCAATTTATTCGGATTAACTAAAGTGCGGTCATTTTTTCCGTAAATTCGGAAACCATAAGCTGTTCCGTTCGGTACATCAGCCACCCAAATATGCCAAATATGATTGGAATGTTGATGAATCGGAATACGAATTTCCAAATAAGTTGATTCAAATAAGCAAAGCTCAATATAATCTGCTTGCGAAGAATATAGGGCAAAATTCACCCCAATGATGCCATTCAGCACTTGCCTTGCAGCTCCTAGAGGAAAGGGCTGGCCTATTGCAGTTTTCTTCATTCCGCTATTATGCATCGAGACTTACCCTATATTTCAGATAGATCGTTGCCAACGGTGGAATGAAAATACTAATTGAATGATTTCTTCCTTGAGCTTCAATTTGTTCCGAATTGACTGAGCCGAAATTGCCAACATTTGAACCGGAGTAATACATCGAATCGGTATTTAAAATTTCTTCATATTCACCCGCTTGATTTACGCCTATACGATAATTATGACGAACTATCGGAGTGAAATTACTGACAGCAATAATTCGATTTCCTGCATTATCACGGCGTTCAAAAGCAAAAACAGAACACTCGGCATCATTAACGACTAACCATTCAAATCCTTCTGGTTTTAAATCAAGCTGATAAAGTGCACTTTGATTTTTATAGGTTTTATTTAAATCCTTAACTAGCTGTAATACCCCTTTATGCCATTTACCGTTTTGCTCCTCATTGAGTAAGAACCAATCTAAACTTTCTTGATAATTCCATTCCCTAATCTGAGCAAATTCGCTCCCCATAAAAAGTAATTTTTTACCCGGATATGCCCACATGAAACCATAATATGCACGTAAATTTGCAAATTTTTGCCAAGTATCTCCCGGCATTTTACTCACTAATGAACCTTTACCATGTACGACTTCATCATGAGAAAGCGGGAGAACAAAATTCTCACTATATTGGTAAAGCATACCAAAAGTCATTTTTTCATGATGATATTGACGATAAATCGGATCTAATCGCATATAAAACAGGGTATCGTTCATCCAGCCCATATTCCATTTAAAATTAAACCCTAGTCCTCCTTCCGCAGTCGGTTTAGTTATACCTGCAAAAGAAGTGGACTCTTCCGCAATAGTGATTGCTCCCGGCATTTCCGAGTCTATTTTCCAGTTTGTATGTTTTAAAAACTCTATCGCTTCTAAATTTTCTCGTCCGCCGTATTGATTCGGAATCCATTGCCCGTCGGCACGGCTGTAATCCCGATAAATCATTGAGGCAACCGCATCCACACGAATCCCGTCGAATCCGAATCGTTCCAACCAATATAAGGCATTACTGGAAAGAAAATTTTTTACTTCATAGCGATCATAATTGTAAATTAACGTATTCCAATCTTGATGATAACCTTCTCTAGGATCGGCATATTCATATAAAGATGTCCCGTCAAACGCAGCTAAGCCATGGCTATCTGTCGGAAAATGTCCCGGAACCCAGTCTAAAATCACATTAATCTCATTATCGTGTGCTTTCTTAATCAAGCGTTTTAATCCTTCCGGCGAGCCAAAACGGCTGGTTGGAGAGTACAGACCTATGGGTTGATAGCCCCAGGAACCGTCGAAAGGAAATTCGGATAAAGGCAGAAATTCAATGTGAGTAAATCCCATATCTTTCACATAGGGAATCAATTCATCGGCAATTTGATCATAATCCAACCAAAAATTATTTTCTAAATTGCGACGCCACGATCCTAAATGAACTTCATAAATAGAAATCGGTTGATCACTAGCATTACGCAAACTACGCGCTTTGGTCATGGTAGTGAACTCAGGTAAACTGCCAATCTGAGAAGCCGTATCTGGGCGGAGCTGTGAACTGAAGGCGTAAGGGTCTGCTTTTAAACGAAGGTAACCATTACTATCAATTAATTCAAATTTATAAGACTGCCCTAAGGAAACTTGGGGTAAGAAAAGCTCCCATATACCACTTTGTGCTTGATGACGCATCGGGTGGCGACGTCCGTCCCAATAATTGAAATCACCGACAACGGAAACTCGTTTTGCATTAGGGGCCCATAAACGAAAATTTACGCCAGATACTCCGTCGCATTCGATAAAATGGGCACCTAATATTTCGTACGGGCGTAAATGAGTACCCTCTGTCAATAACCAGCTATCTAAATCACTTAGCATTGGATGGAATGCGTAGGGATCTTCCAGTAACTGCCCCTCTCGCCCCCAAAATACTTCTAATCGATAAGTAAAAAACTCTCTAGTTTCAGGTATTACTGCTGCAAAAAAACCGCGAACATCAATTTTTTCCAATTCAAATTCTGCATGTGTCTGTTTATTTAATATAACAACTCGGCCAGCATCAGGTAATAATACGCGGATTTCAATACCCTTTTCCGTTTCGTGCATGCCGAGTACGGAAAAAGGATCGGCATGTTTTCCGTCAAAGAAAGCATTTATCGTATCTTGAGAAACATATCTTGCCATAACTACCTCGCTTTAAGCTCGACGAGCTTGATTAATTTGAATTAAAAAAGATTGAATTTGTTGATCACTAAAAATTTGCTCCAGGGTGAGATTTAATTTCTTGCGCCAGTTAGGATATTCTAATGACGTACCTGGCACATTAAACGCGACTTCTTGCTCAATTAAATTTTCTAATTGAACACCGATCAACCGGGTTTGACTGTGTGCTAAATAACGGTGAATCTGTAAATTCAAATTAGGGTGCATTGCCATACTCAGAGCATCACCATCGTAATCAGACGGTAAATAATGATCTTCGTGTAAGCGATTTAGCAATGCCTGTTTATCAATTACCCGTTGCTCATATTTTTGATGCAATAATTCTCCGCTTACAATGCCTAATTGAGAGAATAGTTCTAAATCTCGACAATGCCAAAAAGCCGCTAAAGAACAAACATCATGTGTACCTACTGTGGCAAATGCATGAATTGGAAACTCATTAGGTGGCGGGTATCGGTTATATCGCTGCTCAAAATAGAGGACAAAATAAGAAAAAACGGAAAACTCATTTAATTTTGACCGCACTTCATCAGGAACCGTCCCCAAATCTTCACCAACGATTAAACATTGATTACGTTGGCTTTCAATCGCTAATATTGCCATTAATTCATCAAACGGATAATAAACATAAATACCTTCTACTGCCGTTTTTCCCTCCGGAATCAACCATAAGCGAAATAACCCCATTACATGGTCAATCCGTAATATGCCGAAATATTGCATATTGGTCCGTAGCATATCAATAAACGGTTGAAAGCCAGTAGCTTTTAATGCTTGTGGATTATATGGCGGTAATTCCCAATTCTGTCCAACAGGACCTAGAGGATCTGGCGGAGCACCAATAGAGGCTTCAGTAAAAAATAAGGTCGAGTTACTCCATACGTCAACACTGCCTTTCGCACTATTTACTGCTAAATCACCATAAATTCCTAACGTCATTCCTTCACTTTGGCACAGATTTTGTAAATCAATTAATTGTGATTCTGCTAACCATTGTAACCATATATAAAATTCTATTTGTTCTGCGTATTCTGTGAGTAATTTTTGTCGAGAAGTTTCCGTTAAGTTTTGCCATTCTTTCCGCCATTCCAGCCAACCAACATTCTGACGAGGCTTAGGTGTAAATTGATCTAAGGTTTCAAATAATGCGAAATCTTGTAAATGCGCCTCTCTCTGTGCAAAGAAGTGAGAAAACGCAGTACGCCTATCTACAATTTCCGATATGGAAGCTTGTTTAAAATAGGCAAATAATTGCGTCAAAACATCCATTTTAAGTTGAGAAACTTCGCTATAGTTAACCATTTCGGATGCTCTGAGTCTGTCAATTTGCTGTTGAGTTTCAATCTGATTAAACCAATTTTGCACAGATTGACAATGTTTAAATTCAGGTAAAGCTGGAATATTGAGGTAAAGTGTATTCAGTCTCTGTCTAGAGTTTGAAGCATAAGGACTCGCCCATTCAGGAAAAGTAGTATACATCTGATGTAAAGGATTAATTCCGATAAAATCAGCCCCGAATTTGACCGCACTTTTAATCAATAACGCCAGATCACCAAAATCGCCAATACCCCAATTTTGCTGAGAGCGTAAACTATACAGCTGAATATTAAGTCCCCACGCTTTTTTCTGTTTCAATATTGGCGGCTGATAAATTTGTTTCGGTGTAACCAGAAGACGAATTGAATAGTTTTTATCCGCTTGAATCAGTATTAATTGGTAATAGCCAAAAGGTAAAGGAGCCAGATTTAAAAGAAGAGAATCTATCGTTTCTTGTGAAATCAACTGTTGATGCTCATTAAACAGTTGATAATGAATAGGTAGCTCGGGAGAAAAAAATGAACTTAACTCATATTCTATCGGTTCGTTTTCAAAACAAGCGAGAACCGTATCAAAATGCTTGTATTTTCCCACATCAATAGGAAGCGTTAAATAATCAACAAAATAAGATAATGTTTCTTCGCTTGCATAATGTAACTGACCGTCAACATTGTAATGGGATAACCCTATACCCAGTTTTTCAGCCTGTGATTGGAGGATAGGCGAAATGTTCATAACAGATTCTCCAAATTATAAATAAGGCTCAGGAGCTGATTTCATTCTAATATTCAAACAAATATTCGCAATAGCTTTAGGGTAAAAGTGTGATCCTTATCAAGTTATATTTTCCAGGTATGATTATTTCATAAAACAAACGTTTCCCAATTCTTTTGTGTCTCGGGAAACGTTTTTTATTATTGAAAAGGGTTAGCTTTCCATATCGTCTTTCGCCCATTCTAACGAGCGTTTCACTGCTTTTTTCCAACCTTTATAACGTCTAGCACGTTTTTCATTATCACTATCCGGGCTAAAAGTTCGTTCGACTCTTGCTTTATCGCGCAATTCGTCGAGGTCTTTCCAGAATCCGGTTGCTAACCCGGCAAGATACGCCGCACCCAATGCGGTAACTTCTTTTACAACTGGACGTTCTACATTCACATCTAAAATATCCGCTTGGAACTGCATCAGGAAATTATTATTGGTAGCGCCGCCATCTACGCGTAAATATTGCAACCGTTCTCCAGAATCAGATTGCATAGCCTCTAAAACATCGCGAGTTTGGTAGGCAATAGATTCCAAAGTTGCACGAACAATATGATTACGGTTTGCACCACGAGATAAACCGAAAATAGCACCACGCGCATAAGGATCCCAATAAGGTGCGCCTAATCCAGTAAATGCAGGAACAACATAAACCCCATTACTATCTGGAACTTTTTGGGCAAAATATTCAGAGTCAAAACTATCGTGAACAATTTTTAATTCGTCACGCAACCATTGAATAGATGCACCAGCAATAAAAACAGAGCCCTCCAAGGCATACTCCGGCTCTCCCTTTGCATTACAGGCAATAGTTGTTAACAAACCATTTTTTGATGTAATCGCTTTATCGCCAGTATGTAACAGCATAAAACAGCCGGTTCCATACGTATTTTTAGCCTGTCCAGCATGCACACATAGATGACCGTATAGTGCCGCTTGCTGGTCGCCTGCAATTCCAGCAACAGGAATACGCACACCGCCTTTACCGCCGATATTAGTCTGACCGTAAATTTCCGAGGAATTACGCACTTCCGGTAACATAGCGCGAGGAATATTCAAAATTTCTAACATTTTGTCATCCCATTGCTTAGTGTGAATGTTAAATAACATTGTACGAGAAGCATTGGTATAATCGGTAACATGAACTCGCCCTTGAGTAAGTTTCCAGACCAGCCATGTATCTACCGTACCAAACAATAATTCACCACGCTCAGCTTTTTCTCTCGCCCCTTCCACATTATCTAAAATCCATTTGACTTTAGTACCTGAGAAGTATGGATCGACTACTAACCCAGTAGTGTTACGAATATAATCTTCATATCCCTCTGCTTTTAGCTTATCTGTGGTATCTGCCGTACGTCGACATTGCCACACAATCGCATTATAAACCGGCGCTCCCGTTGTTTTATCCCATACAATGGTCGTTTCGCGCTGATTAGTTATCCCAATTGCAGCAATTTCATCTGATGTAATACCTGCCTTGGCAACCACTTCATTTAAAGTTGAACTTTGAGTTGCCCAAATTTCCATAGGATTATGCTCCACCCAACCAGCTTGAGGATAAATTTGAGTGAATTCCCGTTGTGCAATTTCAACAACATTTGCATTATGGTCGAGTAATACGGCTCTTGAGCTGGTTGTACCCTGATCAAGGGCGATAATATATTTTTTTTCTGCCATTTTGATTTCCTCTTATTTGTTACAGTTACAAGGTAAATGTTTATTTACAAAACGGTTATAACCCCAAGCTCCTACTAAAGCACCGACAATCGGGGCAATAATTGGAACGATAAAATACGGAATATCTCGCCCGCCAGTCATAGCCAGTTCCCCCCAACCTGCAAACATTGCAAATAGTTTAGGTCCGAAATCACGCGCAGGATTCATCGCAAAACCGGTCAATGGCCCTAATGAACCACCAATAACAGCGATAAGTACACCAATCAATAATGGCGCGAGCGGACCTCTAGGTACACCGTTGCCATCATCCGTTAAAGCTAGAATTAGTGCCATCAGTACAGCTGTAATTACCATTTCTACGATAAAAGCTTGAACAAATCCTAAACTGGGATGCGGATAGGTTGAAAACGTACCTGCTAAAGATAAACTTTCCGGTGTTCCGCGCACAATATGATTCGCAGTCTCAAAATCAATGAATAAGTTGCGATATAAAAAATAGATAAGGGCAGCGGCAGAAAATGCACCTAAAACTTGAGAAATAATATAAGGAAGCACTTTCTTGCCATCAAAACAGGCAAACTTCCACAGCGCAATTGTTACCGCCGGATTTAAATGCGCTCCGGAAAGCCCAGCTGTCGCATAAACGGAAAGAGCCACTCCCATTCCCCACATAATACTAATTTCCCACTGGCCAAAGTTTGCGCCTGCGACTTTTAATGCCGCCACACAACCGACACCAAAAAAAATCAATAATGCCGTTCCTAAAAACTCACCAATACAATTAGCTTTTAATGATTTGTCCATTTTCTTCCTCCAAGAAGATAAAATGTAAAAACAGTAAAAGTGCGGTCAAAAAACGACGCATTTTACGCTAAGAAAATTTTATTTATTTTTTTGTAAAAATTGCACACCTGTATCCGGAAAATCAGTAAATACACCAGTTGCCCCTGCTTTATTCAATAAGGCATCATACATTTGATCAACATTCTTGAAAAACGATGGTAGTGCATCCTTGCGCACCGTATAAGGATGAAGTTCAAGAGAATACTTGCGTAATTCTTCAACTAAAGGAGTAAATTTTATTTCTCCTTCTTTGGATTGTTTATCATCAATTAACATATACCAACCAGGTCCGACACCGTCTGCGTATTTAGCTACTTCAGCCATAGCCCCAGGTTTGAACATCCAACCATAATCGTAGTTAACCCATTGCCCTTGTGCATTTTTTTCTTGGGTTTCATTCCAATCAGTATAGGCAATCAATTGCACCAATTTAATATCCATACCTAACTTAGGTAAAAGTTCGGTTTTTATTCGTTTTAATTCATTAAAATCAAAAGTCTGTAAATAAACCGGCGAATTTCTCTTGTCATAACCATATTTTTTTAGCACTTGTAAAGTGGCTAAAGCGATATCTTTACCTTCTTGATGATGTAGCCAAGGCGCCTTAATTTCTGGATAGATTCCGATTTTTTTCCCCGTTGATTTTTCCAGACCTTGAATAAATTCTATTTCTTCTTCAAAGGTATGAATACGGAAATGAGATTTCCAGAGAGGGAAACGATTTGGATAAACTTGTACCTGTTTACCCTCTTCGATTTTGAAATTTTCTGTCATTTCTAGGGATTGGATTTCTTTTAAAGTAAAATCTGCCACATAATAACGTCCATCTTTTCTAGCTCGATTCGGAAATTTCTTAGCCACATCAGTTAACCCGTCTAAAAAGTGATCGTGAATAACCACAAGACGATTATCTTTTGTCATCGCTAAATCTTGCTCTAAATAATCCGCCTGCTGTCCTACGGCAAGTGCCTTAGACTCTAGCGTATGTTCGGGTAAATAACCACTGGCACCTCGATGAGCAATAATCAATTTTGTATTATTTAATGCAGCCGCGAAGACTGGAGTGTGGGTTATTGCCGTTGCAGCAGTCAGTGTGAAAATGAGAGGTTTTAATTTCATAAGAAGAACTCCTTCGTTATCAGTAAATAATAAGTATTATGACGACTTTTTATGGCTGTTTAATGACAATCTTTTGTGGTTCATCCCCCTTTATTTAGATACTATTTTCGTAATTTAACCCTTTCTACAGCGTGATCTTTCCCTTTTTCTAGGATTAAATTTGCTCTTTCCCTAGTGGGTAGAATATTCTCTTTTAAATTTAATCCGTTTATCTCTTCCCAAATTTTACTTGCTGTTGCGATAGCTTCCTCTTCCGAAAGATTGGCGTAATGTTTGAAATAGGAATTGGGATCGCTAAAAGCACTTTGACGGAATTTTAAGAAACGCTTGATATACCAATCTTTTAATAATGTTTCTTCAGCATCAACGTAAATAGAAAAATCAACGAAATCAGAAACAAAAATTTGATTACTTTTCATATTGTCTGTTTGTAAAACATTTAACCCCTCTAGGATTAAAATATCAGGTTGTTCAACAATATGAAATTGCTCCGGCACGATATCATAGATTAAATGTGAATAAATCGGTGCTTTTACTTTAGGCGTGCCGGATTTTATTTCTGCTAAAAAACGGATAAGCTTGGGCGTATCATAAGAAATCGGAAAGCCTTTTTTCTGTAAAAGATTCTTTTCTTTCAAAGTTTCCAATGGGTGTAAAAATCCATCAGTTGTAATAAGTTCTACTTTTCTTGCTTTCGGCCAATTTGAGAGTAAAGATTGTAAAATTCGTGCGGAGGTACTTTTTCCCACCGCAACACTCCCTGCAATACTAATAATATAAGGTACTTTAGGATTTTGTCCGCTAAGAAATCGGTTGAGTACAGTTTGGCGACGCAAATTTTCTTCTATATAGTAGTTAATAAGGCGAGTTAACGGGAGGTAGATAGTACTAACTTCATCGAGTGAGAGTTCTTCGTTGAAACCTAATAACGGTTTAAGATCTTGCTCTGTGAGCTTTAGCGGCACTGATTTTCGTAATTCAGCCCATTGTTGGCGGTTAAAAGAAAAAAAAGGGGTTAACGGATGATGAAATTGCTCGGAATTTAATACTTGCACAGTCATTTCCAACGTTCATTTACTATAAATTATGCTCCAATATACATTATAAATAATGAGATTAGCATAGAAATTTAGCAGTTTTTGTAAGTTTTTTTACAAAAATTAACCGTTTTGAATAAGAAACAATCGAATAATAAAAAAAAATGTTTTTTTTTCTAAAAAATGCTTGTCAGCTATAAATTTTTCCCTATAATACGCACCACTTGCTTACGACGCCGACTTAGCTCAGTAGGTAGAGCAACTGACTTGTAATCAGTAGGTCACCAGTTCGATTCCGGTAGTCGGCACCATTTCTAACGTAGCAAGCATTCATTTAGTGTGGAGGGGTTCCCGAGCGGCCAAAGGGGGCAGACTGTAAATCTGTTGGCTCAGCCTTCGAAGGTTCGAATCCTTCTCCCTCCACCATCATTTGGATGAATTCTGATGGGACAGATGAATTAAGGACTGCGGGCATCGTATAATGGCTATTACCTTAGCCTTCCAAGCTAATGATGCGGGTTCGATTCCCGCTGCCCGCTCCAAGCGCTGATATAGCTCAGTTGGTAGAGCGCACCCTTGGTAAGGGTGAGGTCGGCGGTTCAAATCCGCCTATCAGCACCAGTCTTTGATCGTCTTTCCTTTTTATTTTTACAGAAATTTATTGGTTAATGTGGTTTGTTTACCCATCGATAACCGTGTCTATCTTAGAGGGACTCTTTAATGTCTAAAGAAAAATTT
>MLAA01000053.1 GCA_001998905.1 Rodentibacter caecimuris
GAGGGATATGAATCCGTCCATCTATGTGGCCCGGGAGGCATGATAGTGTTCAACCGAGAGGGCATTGAGCTAGTCGGAGATGTGTATATTGAGGGGGAGTTGATTGTTGAGGAGGGCAGCCCCGAAAGTATTGAATCCTTTGAGACGAATATAAACAATGTGATAACTCAAAATACCTACTATTCAACCCGTTTAGATGTGTATGATATTTACGGACGTTGTAATGAGAAAAAAGTCCCTTATACGATTTTAGATAGTCAAGGGGAAATTGTAATGGAAGGTGTGCTTGACGAAAATGGAAGAACCGCTCGCGTATATCGCGAAACGAAGGCGCAACTGAAAGTCTATATTGGCAAAGCGAGAATTGAAAGTTAATCAATCAAATAAACTGATATAAATATGAGATAGGAAAATAGATGGTGAAACAAGAATTATATAGTATTGAGTTTTTTGATAATGAACGAAATGCTATGCCTTATTGTTATTTTGAACTCTATATTAATGGTCATTTAGTTACGGGATTACCTCCTAAAGCAGATAGCCAAGGAAAAATATGGATTAATAAACAATGGGTGGAATCCACGCCAAGCACACCCAAAGAACTGGTAGTCAGTTTCTGGAATAGTGATTTTCCAAAGACACAACACTCAGAAACGGAAAAATTTATTTGGCCGACGGGAAAGGCATCAATTAAAGCTTTTTTACCGGATGTTTATACGATTAACACCAGACCGCTTGCAAATGAAAACGATGAAGAACAGGATTACCAACGGGCTTATTATCTTGTGAGAAAAGGGGATACTTGGGAGAAACTAGAAACCGAGCTAGGCATGAATACGGTGGAGGCTTTAATATTTCATAATCAAATGAGCTATTCGGATGATTTGGTTGAGGGCGAGAAACTGTATTATCCTTTGGGGTTTAGGACGAGAAATATACCGGATTCAGATGTCTCGGAGAAAAAAATAGAGCAAAAGCAGTCTAAAAAGCCGGAAAAAACAGGTAAAAAAGAAGAACAAAAACAAGCTCGAGCGAAAGAAGAAAATACGATAGAACAGCGAAGTCAGGCTAATGGTAAGCCTGTGGATGTAGCACCTAAAAAAGACGGGTGTTTTTGTTATAGGGATTTTACTGTGGGGGATGTAAAAAGTATTGTATCTTCTTTAAGTGGTTCTAAATCATATAAACTATTTACTCATCGTGACTGCCCTTTAGAGGGAAAAGAAAAAAGTTATGAAAAATTAACTGAAGAATTAAATAATACATTTAAGAAATATGAAATTAATACTTGTTTAAGAAAAATTCATTTTTTAACTCAAATTTATCTTGAATCAGCTCATTTGACAACAACTGTTGAATTTGCCAGTGGTTCAGGTTATGACCCTGGTAAGCACCCAAGTGCAATAGAAAATCAAAATACTCAAGTAGGAGATGGTCCTAGATATAAAGGTAGAGGATTAATGCAATTAACTTGGAGAAAAAATTATCTTAGTTATTTTAAATATACTAGATTAGATCCTGAATATTACAAGGCAATAATATCCTCAACAACTAAATTTAAAGATATGGTTAATCGAAGAAATAATTTTCATTCTTTAATTGGAGAAAAGCTATTTTTAGCTGTAGATTCAGCTGGTTGGTATTGGAGGTATGGGAGTGTTTGGGGAGATTTAAATATTCCAGCTGATAATGATGATATATACATGATAAATATAGGTGTGAATGGAGGGTTTAATGATTTCAAAACGCGAATGAAATGGGCTAAGAAAATTATTAAGGATAATAATATAAAAAATTGCCAAAATATAAAGTTATCAAAAGAATTAGGTAAATATAATTTTTTAACTAGTAATATGAGAAATAAAGACTATGGTAAGAAACGTAAATCAAAATTCGAAAGCTATGATGATTAGAAGAATAATATTTTTCCTATTTGCTCTTTTTTCTTATAATCTTTATGCAATGTCAACTATGTCTGGTATTACAAATACGGGAGATATAAATAATGATGGTATTGAAGATTCTATTGAATGCAGCAATAACACTGTTAATGAAGATTACCAGTGTATAATCTATATTTC
>MLAA01000054.1 GCA_001998905.1 Rodentibacter caecimuris
TAAAAGCGGGTGATGAACTAGGGTTAATGGGTGAATATAACCAAGTAGGAGAAAGTGGTGAAAAGTTGTTACACCTTGAAGTGTTTACCTATGATGATATAGAACAATTTAGAAAGAAAGCGGAAGTGGCGTATAAACAAGATAAAGAAAAGAAAGGCATTAAAGACAACTTCCTGTATGTCCCTCGCGGTAGTCAGCTTTATAGCATAATGAATGATGAAGAGTTGAAGTTCGAGCAAAGCCAAGTTGAAATTATGCTTCCACTTGTGGATGTGGTAAAGAAAACGTTAAGAGATAAACAAAACCCGAAGAAAACGAAAGATTACTACAATGTACAGCCCTATCTTTATCAGCAAATACAGCGCGATAAAGATAGTGGTATTTATGTTGATGATAGTCACTTAACTCATGGAGTATTGTTTCCTGGAGTAAATGTATTTGAAGATAATGTAGGGGAAATTAGTATTTTTAAATATAAAATTGCAGAGTATTTAAACCCGAAAAGTCAATTTTCCATGAAGGATAAGGAGGCGTTATGCGCTGTTTTTAAAGAGATTTTAGAAGAGCTTGACCTTGGAAAGGGAAAAACACAGCGTAGTTCCTTCGAAGTGAGACAATTGAAACATTTATTGTTAGATGAGAAGGAACAAAGAAGGCTAACGGGTATTGTGGTTAAACATAAAAGTGAATGGGCAAAGAGCCAATCGACCAAATTTAATGAGCTTATTGCGTTGGCACGAAAATTAAATGACAACGATGCAGCGGATAGAATTCAAAAACGAGTGAATGATTTGGTGATTGATTTGAAGGCGGAGGGGTTTGATAGTGAGCGGAAGGCGTATTATTTGCATCCGTTGGGGGTGATTGGGTGGTTGATGCCTTATTCAACGTGTTTTTGTCATCGGGATTTTACGGTTGAAGAGGTAAAAAATATAGTTCATAGATTAAGAGATTTTGAACCTAAGGTTAAGAGAGCTTTAGGATATTCATTATTTTCTGCCAAGAATTGTAATATTCCTATTTCGGAAGCCACGTATGAGAATTTTACAAAAGAACTTAATATTGCTATGAAAAAGTACGATATAAATACTTGTCTAAGAAAAATACACTTTTTAGCGCAGTGTTATCATGAATCAGCCCATTTTTCAACATCTCAAGAATTGGGAAGTCTGGGATATTTAAAAAGTAAACCATATTACCCATACATTGGTAGGGGGGTGATACAACTGACTCACTCTGGAGAAAAAATTGGTGAGATAGGCTATAAACAATATTTTGAATATATTGGAAGAAATGATTATAAGACAAATTATTCTCTTTTAAATCAAGATCTTCATTTAGCAGTTGATGCCAGTGGATATTTCTGGAAAAGAGGAAAGTTGTTAAGTGCTGGTAATTTCTTAAGAGCTAGATATCCTAATCCTAGTGGCGTGAAAGTTAACTATCAGAAAACTAAGCTATCTACTCATACGACAATTGATATAAATTTAGTTGCTGATGATGACAATACTCGTCAAGTTACATTTTTGGTAAATGGTGGTCAGTATGCTATTGAAGAGAGAATATCTTATGTTAATGAATTAAAGAGGATTTTTAATTATGAAAGCAATCACAAAAATAAATAAAATTATTATCTTGTCCATGTCTCTAATTTCTTGTTGTGTAAGTGCCGATAATGCAGACATAAAGTATTATTTAAATAGTGATAAATTCTTTAGTAGAGATATTGATATTGATAATGATGGTATTACTGATAAAGTTATTAGTAGCATAAATGGATTTGGAGATGAACTTTTGTTTTTTAAGAAAAATGATGACGGCTATTGCCTTGTTTTTAAGGGAAATAATTTTTCAGAAGATGGAGGTGCGAATATTAATGATATAAAAACAGCAGATAATAAAGAAGATACTATTCTTATAATAACCAATACAGGTAAGTTAAATGTTATTAATAGGTACTATATTGCATATGATAATAAAAAATGGATTCTAAAAACCATTAATTCTGAAGTGAGTGGTTTTTTAGATGATTACTCTAAAAAATATGTATGTAGATTTAACAAGATTGATTTTGATATCTCTATGTATGATCTTAAAGATAAGTTGCCTAATTCAAATTTAGAAGATGGGTATGTAAAGAATAATTGTGAATTAAGTTATTTTTTTGAAGATTCCCTAGGTGATTTTATAAAAAGATTTGATGAGGGTGATGTAAATATCATTAATGGGATTGAACGTTATAAGCAACTACTATTAGTTTATCCTTATGGAAATAGTACTAAGAAACAATACTCTATTATCCTTGATAAATTATCTAAATTAAAATTGACAAAAGAAAAGAAATATTTAGAAGGGGTTATGAATAAAAAAGTATATACTACAAACACAATTATAAATAAAGCTTATTTATATTCCTCTATTGGTGTTAAGACGAGGATGTACTTAATTAAAGGTGATAAAGTTTCTATTCTAGATGAGAAAATCGATGAACATGGAGAAAAATGGTACTTCATCAACTACAAAGGAAAAAAAGAAATTAATATGTGGATCAAAGCTGATTCAGTTGATCTAAATTAACCACGATATCGACCGCACTTTTTATAAAGTGCGGTTATTTTTTTGTTCTTTTAAAATCAGAATTTATCAACAATTGCCGACGGCAAACTGCAATTCCCCTGGGACAGACGGGGAAATTCGGATGAATACAGCTCCTGTTGGATACGGGTGATTCAAGGCTGGGCGGGTGCACAATACGGCAATATGATGATACCGAGAATCGGCGACGAGGTATTGGTCAAATACTTAAACGGTGACCCCGACCAACCTATCGTGGTCGGACGTACCTATCACAGCACCACCGAACCGCCTTACACCTTGCCCGAACACAAAACCCGCATGACGATTAAATCCAAAACCCACAAAGGTAACGGGTTTAACGAACTACGTTTTGAAGATGAAAAAAACCAAGAAGATTTTTATCCACGCGGAAAAAGACCTCAACCATATTGTCAAACATGACGAGACCACCCAAGTGGGTAACAACCGCACCGAACAAGTCAGTCGAAACGAAACCGTCCACATCGGCAACAACCGCACAGAAACGGTCACTCAAGACGAAGACCTCACCATCAATCGCGACCAAACCCAAAATATCGGACGTAACCGCATTACTAAAGTGGAACAAGACGACCTACTCAACGTCAATAACAACCGCTATGTGAATGTACACGGCGACACTATTATCCACGTCGGTAATGAACTGAACATTGAAATAGCCCAAAACGGCAGTTGGCAGGCAGGCGAACTATTTGAGCAAATCTGTGATGAATTTGACTTAGAGGGTTACGAAACAGTAGAAATCAGCGGACCGGGCGGTTCGATTGTCATCAACCGAGAAGGTATTGAGTTAATTGGAAATGTGTATATTGAGGGGGAATTGATTGAGGAGAGTGGGGAAGCGGAAGAGGTTCAGCCATTTGATACACAGCCTAATGGTACGCAGCCGCTTGATATTCAAAATTTAATTATTTCGTAGTTAATCATTACAACAAGGATAAAGGAAATAGCCATTATGTCAGAACAAAAGAAAAAGGAAATGAAAGAAACGGCTAAAATAGAAAGTCCCCAAATTCCTCAGGTGGCATATCCACTAAAAGCCAGAAATAATACCACCAACTTATCTCAGAAATATTTTAATCAACTTGCCGGTGATGAAAGCGCCCGTTTTTTGTTTAACAATAGCGGACTTTGGCACCAAGGGATTCATTTACGCGCCTCAAAATTTCCGAGTAGTGAATTTGAAAACGATAAAATTTGCGCCATTGCCGACGGCAAACTGATTGCCTATAAGGTAGACAGCGAATATAAAAGGGATGTTAAATCGGCGTCTCAAAGTGCGGTCTATTCGACGGGATTTTTTCTGCTAAAACATGAGATAGCTTACCCTAAAGAGAATGTACTGAAGTTTTATTCGCTTTACCGCCATACGGCAAGAGTGAGTGATTATCAGAGTTTGGGCAAAGAAATTTTGGCATTAACGAAATCGGCGGATAAATTCCCGGTGATGATAAGAGAAGAGAATAAGAGAGTGGCACTGTTGCCTGACGGGTTGCAATTGTTAATCAGAAAATACCCCGATAACAAAACTCAGTTTGATGAAGTCGTGTGGTATAAAGACGCGAATGGTGTTGAACATAAGCCGAAAACAGGTAAACACTGGAAAATCTTTCATCGCTCTTATGACCCCCTCATAGACCACCCGATAAGCGGCATACCGCTCTTGATTCGTCATAATCTTGACACATTGATTGACACAAAAGTGACACTGAGCCACCCAATTGCGATTAAAGCGGGTGAAGAATTGGGGCTGATGGGTGAATATAACCAACCGGGAGAAAGCGGCGAAAAGTTGTTACATCTAGAAGTGTTTACCTATGACGATATTGAGCAATTTAAAGAAAAAGCGGAAGCGGCATATAAACAAGATAAAGAAAAGAAAGGGATTAAAGATAACTTTTTATATGTTGCACGGAACAGTCAGCTTTACAGCATAATGAACGATGAGGCGTTTGAACTGAAACAAAATCAAGTTGAAATGATGGTCCCGCTTGCCGATGTGGAAAAGCGAAGCATAAAAGACAAGGAAAACCCGAAGCAGACAAAAACCTATTACAATGTCCAGCCGTATCTTTATCAGCAACAACAAAACAATAAAGACAGCGGGATTTATGTGGATGACAGCCATGTCACCCACGGCGTGTTATTTCCGGGTGTTAATGTGTTTACTCAAGCGGGTAACGGGCTTTGTATATTCAAGCCCCCTTTACATCAGAGTATCGACCCTCAAAGTGAGTTGACTATTGAGCAGAAAAACGAATTAGACCCGATGTTTAAGGCGATAATGACGGAGCTAAATTTAGAAGCGGATAAAGATACACCGATAAAATTTGAAGCCGGTAAGCTTAAGGATTTATTATTAAATCCGAGACAACAAAGAAGATTGACGGGTATTATTGCCAAACATGACAGCGAGTGGAAGAAGACGAAGTCTGCCGACTTCAAACCGGTGTGTGATGTTTATCGGGATAACGGAAAGGACGATATCGCTTCCGGAATAGAAAAACGGGTAGAAGATTTATCTATCAAATTAGAGGCGGATGGATTTAATAGCGACAAGCAGGCGTATTATATGCACCCGTTGGGGGTGATTGGGTGGTTCTCTAATTCCTGGGAAATTTTAAGTAAAGATATGCTAAGAAACATTTTTAAAAATGCAAAAGAAAAGGATATTGATGACTATTACTACCCGATAAATAATGCAATATGGATTTTTGGTATTAAAGATATTAAGAGTTTAGCCTTTTTCCTTGGGCAGACTTCTGCAGAAACGGAAGATTTAAAATATAAAGAAGAAAAGGGAAGTTACGCATATTTTACAAAAAGTTATGAAGGGCGAGCAGATTTGGGTAATAAAGAAAAAGGTGATGGTGCAAGATTTAAAGGAAGAGGTTTAATACAATTAACTGGTAGACATAATTATACTGAATTTCAGCATTATGCAAGAACAAACTTTAATGGATACGAAGATCTAGATGTAATATCATCAACAGAAAAAGCAGATCAAATTGCTTATAACTTAGAGCTAAATGTTTTAGCTGGATTTTGGTATTGGTTTAAAGGGGAAAAAAGTACTGCTATTCAAAAGCATGTTAGAAATGAAGATTACTTTTGGGTATCTGTAAAAGTTAATGGATGGCAGAAGCAGAAAGAGCCTTATTATCCAGATAAACCCAAAGAGCCTAATCATATGAAAAAAAGGATTGAAAGAACCAATATTGCTAGAGAAGCACTTGGAGTTTAATTTATGAATAAATTATTAAGTATCTTATTGATTTCTTGTTCATTCTTTGCTCAATCAAAGAATTGTATTTCTATCGATGATATATCAGTTCGTTTAGATGATAAGTTTAGTGTTGATAGTGATGTTACTAGATTTAATATTTATCACAATAATAAAGTTCTATTTTCCTATGAGGCTCTTGAGATAGATAATAAGGTTAATAATGTAGAATATTCTGACTTGGATTTTGATGGTAAGAAAGAAATTATATTGAGGGTTGATAGTGATCCTTCTCATGATACGGAATATGAAGTATTAAAACTGAGATGTGATAAATTAGAAGCCCATCCTTTATTTTCAGAGATTAAAGGGTATGAAATCTTGGATAATAAAAAAACGAAAATATATTATAAGAACGGATATTCTATAAAAGAGAAAATATATTGTTTTCAATCAAGTGGATATTTATGTGAGGAAAATTATACCATTGATAATGGTTATGAACTTAGAAAATTATATTCTCAAAACGGAAATGTTCTTGATTCAAGCATCTACCGTGATCAAATTAAATTGACACCTAATGTAAAAGTAAAATCATATCTTTACTATAGTTTAGATAAAAAGAGTAATATGTATTTAGTAAAGGGAGATAAAGTTTCTATTCTAGATGAGAAAATCGATGAACATGGAGAAAAATGGTACTTCATCAACTACAAAGGAAAAAAAGAAATCAACATGTGGATCAAAGCCGATTCAGTTGATCTAAATTAATAACTATATCAACCGCACTTCTTTATAAAGTGCGGTTATTTTTTTGTTCTTTTAAAACCAATATTGAGGTTAAACCGGATAATCCGATAGACATAAAAGCGGGTGATGAACT
>MLAA01000055.1 GCA_001998905.1 Rodentibacter caecimuris
ATTCAAAACTTTATGCTGCGCTAATTGCAAGCGGGGCAATGTTTCAAGCTTTTTCTGTTTCTGCAGCTAATAATTGCTCATGGAGAAATCTCGAGAAGGGGGATCAAACACTAGAATCCTGCACATTAAACCTAAAAAACGAGAACGCCCTCACTATCCTTAATAAGACATTCACAATCAATAATAGTACTTTAACACTAAACGATAACCGTTATACTTATCATGGGTTTGCTTTTATTCGTAACTCGACAGCCTATTTTAATAATAGTTCGTTCACGTTAAATACTGGTGGTCGAATGTTAACAGCCATTAATAGTAAATTCTATGTTACCAATAGTTCATTTAATAGTATTCATAATGGATTTAATTTAAATGATTCGACCTTTAATACAAAAAATACAGCATTCAATTTTATTTTTAAAGGCGCTAAAGACTCTACAGGGTTTAGAGCTGATAATAGTACTCTCAACCTTACTGATTCAACAATAAACCTTAATGGAAAAAACTCTACTGTAGTTGATATGTCAAACAGCCAAGTAAATAGTGAGAACGTAACCTTGAATATTACGGGATCAAACTCTCAAGGTTTTTACTTAGGAGATAACAACAGCTATCTTAATCTTTCCAATAGTTCCCTTAATCTTTCCAATAGTTCCCTTAATCTAATTGGAAATAACTCTATCGGTATAGAATTAACAAACAATACAGCTACTGCACTTATCAATACTACACTAAATATTACTTCAGAGAAATCTTTTGGGCTTCTAGGAAGTAATGCCACAGTAAATCTAACCAATAGTACATTAAATATAGCTGGAGGTAATTCAACAGGAATAGATCTAGACAGCAATAGCACAGTAAATATTACTAACAGTAATTTAAATGTTGATAAATATGGCAGCTATGGCAGCTATGGCAGCTATGGCAGCACCCTACTAAATCTAACAAAGAGTTCCGGAACTATACTTAATAGTACATTAAATTCTCAATCTTATGGAGCGTTTATTGACCTAAATAATAGTACATTAAATATTAATAACACTAACCTTACAGCAAATAATAGCCAATCCAACGCTTTTATATTCCGTATAGAAGGAGAAAATAGTCAACTTAAAATAGTTAATTCAACTGTAAATTCTGATATTTTTACTATATTAAAAAATACTAAGGCAGAATTAACATTAGATAAAACTAATATTAACTCTGATGTTTTATTAATTGATAGCATTAATAATTCAACTATTAGAATCACAGCAAATAACTCAGTACTAATTGGTAGAACTCCTATAAAAAATAACACCATTAATATAACCTTAAATGATTCATATTGGACACTACCGGAAAGAAATAAAAATAATACTTTTACTCAAGCTAATTCTATTACCGATTTGACCCTAAATAATAGCTCCATTAATTTATCATCTGGTGCAAATAATTTCCAAAACTTT
>MLAA01000056.1 GCA_001998905.1 Rodentibacter caecimuris
TTTAATAGGCATATAAACTGAAATCTTCAATATATTTCCTTTATAATTAAGACTAAAATTAAATAATATATTTAAAAAATTTTGAATTATTAATGGTTTGTCGTTTAAAATGTTCCTAATATATCGAAAAAATCAGAATGAAGTTTATAGGCTATTTTCTATAGGTATTACACTTCTAGCCTGGAAAGCCAGAGTAACTTTGATTTATGTTAACTAAATTATCTATTACTCTTACTGTCGGTTCCTTATATAAATAAGTCATTTTAATTTTTTGGCTTAGAAAAACTATAACATACTATTTTTCTTATATTTATTACTTCTAATATCAATTTTATCCCCCATCCCACCCATTTTTATTCGGATCAATACAAGGTAGTTACATTACGATTTACAAGGTAAGTTATCACTTGTACGGGGCAAAAGTTGTTCAAAAAAATAAACTGCCCTTCGTTCTGTACAAGTTTTGAGTTGTATTCGCTTCCGAATAAAAATACCTAAATTTTTGACCGCGCTTTATAAGTCAAATTGCCAGTTCGCTTGTTGTACCAACATGTCTAATTCACGATGTTGTTTAGCGAGTAAATCTGCTTGTTTGCGGAGCGATTTTATATCCACTGAAGCTAGCATTTTGATTTCACTACGGCTATAACGATTTTGCTCCGGTTGAGCGCTATCGGCAAGACTAATCAAGGCAGAATGTTCGGCTTTTAGACGCTCCCGTTTGGCGAGAGCGGCAACCATTGTCATTCCATTGGTAAGTTCAATGCGGTTATTTGCTAAGTTAATAGCAATAACTAATTTTTCCAACTCGTCTGCGGTTTGGCGATACTCATTTAGTAGCGCTTGCGGCTGTTCTGCTGGGGCTTCACCCTCTTGATATTTGGCATTTTGTTGTAAGCGCTGGGTTAATTGGGCCAGCTTACGCTGGGCATCAGCCCGTTGCATTAAAGCTTCTGCAAGTTTCATATAGGTTTATGCTCTCTATTGGTTGATTTGGATTATTTCTGTTACTTTTTTTATTTCAGCCAGAATGCGGCGTTCTTCTTGAGCACAAAAACTGTCGCTTCCTAATGTAGCTGATTCAGAGGTACAACGAACCTGTGGATATTGATTTTGTAATTCCGCTAAAACTGCCTTCTGTTGTTTAAGGTAATCACTTTCTTCACTGAGTTTTTTCGTTTTAACCGACTTGTTTCCTTGCTGCTTCGATTTTATTTGTTTTTGCGTAGATTGCTCGCCCATAGATGAAGGAAGCTGTTCTAGTTGTTGCTTTTCATTCGATTTATCTTCTGCAACATTCTCTTGTTTGCCAGCGGTCATGATTTTTATATTCTCTATGGTTTGTTTTTCTTTTTTATCTGTATCATCTACCGATGGGATTGATTGTTTCTTATCAGAAGTGGTTATAGCCTGATCTTGTATTTCTGTACTTGGTGCTGTGGACATGGCTCTTTCTTTATTATCGCTATGATCACAAGCGGATAAAAATAATACTCCGGTACTCACCAAGACAAAACCTAAATTTGTTTTGTTGAATAAGTTTTTCATTTGATCGCTCCATTTCTATTAAATAAAAGTTTGGTTTCCGGCCATATTTTTTGATAGTTAAAGTACTACGGCTTCGTCATAGCTGAATTTATCTATGTTTTTCCATTGCTGTTTCGGTAGAAAGCTGCCAACCTTGTTCCCGCAATATTTTGTAGCGTTCGCGTGCAAGTGCTTTTTGCTGCTCGTCTATGGGAACAAAATCAATAATCTGGATAAAACTATTGATAAAATCCGGTAATTCTGCCTGCAAGTTAATTAATATATCACGCCGTTGTGCATTACGTTTGCCTTTCCAACTAATTTCGATTGGCGTGGCATAAGTCGTGATTTCGCCGGAAAGATTATGCGGTACGAATTCGTCTGGATCTCGTTGCCATAAGGCTTCATCTAATTCTAAGGCTTGTTGTTCCGTTTCACACACTATCAACACTCGCTTATTAGTACGCCAAGCTGTTGCCGCTAAATCACATGCGAGTCGCTCAATGCTTCTTGTTTGCTCGGTGAGTATATAAAACTGTGCAGACTTTACCATAGATTTATATTAGTTGATTGTTAATAAAACGAAAGGGAGGATTTTAACGGAAAATCGTATAAAAATAAACGGAGAAATAGGGCCATTGAAATTCCTGCGGAAATGACCGCACTTTAATTTATCTCTTGGTAATTTAATCTACGATATTTCTATGATCTACATCACAAAACTTATTTTTAGCAATTTACTTTCGTTCCATTCATTACCCGTAAGTGGTAGAATTTGCTCAGTTTTAATTCTTACAATAGGAGTAATGATAAATGGCATTCCGTATTGAAAAAGACACAATGGGTGAAGTTCAGGTTCCAGCTGATAAATATTGGGCAGCTCAAACTGAGCGTTCTCGTAATAACTTTAAAATCGGTCCTGAAGGATCTATGCCAGCCGAAATTATCGAGGCCTTTGGTTTTTTAAAAAAAGCCGCGGCTTACGCTAATCATGATCTCGGTGTGTTACCTTTAGAAAAACGAAATTTAATTGCTCAAGCCTGTGATGAGATTTTATCTAATAAGTTAGATGATCAATTCCCGCTGGTTATTTGGCAGACTGGGTCGGGTACTCAATCTAATATGAATGTGAATGAAGTTGTTGCTAATCGCGCTCATGTTCTAAATGGTGGGAAATTAGGTGAAAAATCAGTTATTCATCCGAATGATGATGTTAATAAATCCCAATCTTCTAATGATACTTATCCAACTGCAATGCATATCGCCGCTTATAAAAAAGTTGTGGAGCATACCTTACCTTGCGTTAAACGGTTACAAAAAACCTTGGCTGAGAAAGCGGTAGCGTTTCAAGATGTTGTGAAAATCGGACGTACGCATTTAATGGATGCGACGCCATTGACCTTAGGTCAGGAATTTTCCGCCTATGCCGCACAGTTGGCTTTTGGCATTAAAGCATTAGAAAATACCCTTCCTCATCTTGCTGAATTAGCACTTGGCGGCACCGCAGTCGGTACAGGATTAAATACACCGAAAGGTTATGATGTAAAAGTCGCAGAATATATTGCACAGTTTACAGGTTTACCTTTTGTTACTGCGCAAAATAAATTTGAAGCTTTGGCAACTCATGATGCTATCGTCGAAACTCATGGGGCATTAAAACAACTTGCTGTTTCTCTTTATAAAATTGCTAATGATGTGCGTTTATTGGCGTCAGGGCCTCGTTCTGGTATTGGCGAAATTTTAATTCCTGAAAATGAACCAGGATCTTCTATTATGCCAGGTAAAGTTAATCCGACCCAGTGTGAAGCCATGACAATGGTGTGTGCACAGATATTGGGTAACGATGTAACCATCTCTTTTGCCGGTACGCAGGGGCATTTCCAACTTAACGTTTATAAACCAGTAATGGCGTATAATTTCTTACAGTCCGCTCAGTTATTGGGCGATGTCTGTGTATCCTTTGATGAACATTGTGCGATTGGTATTGAACCAAATTATCCGCGTATTAAGCAGCAGTTAGAACAATCACTAATGTTGGTTACGGCATTAAATACTCATATTGGTTACGAAAATGCAGCAAAAATCGCTAAAACTGCCCATAAAAATGGCACGACCTTAAAAGAGGAAGCGATTAATTTGGGATTGGTTACTGCTGAGCAGTTTGAGCAATGGGTACGCCCAGAAGATATGGTCGGTAGTTTAAAATAACAGTTAATATCTATATAAAAGGCGGGAATCAGATTCTCGCCTTTTTGCAATTTGTTGATATAATTCTGCCATTATTTTTCAATATCAATACATTATGAAATTTAAAATCCTGTTGCTATCGATTTTAGGGCTTCTTTCGACCACGCTTTTTGCGCAATGGCAATCCGTAGGAACTGCAGATTATAACTGGGGGCCTTTTCATGTTTATTCCATTAGGCTTTATACAGAAAGTGGTCGATATCAGGCGGGTATTCGCCCCTTGATGTTTTCTGTCCGTTATGAAAAACCGATAGAGGGGAAAAATTTTGCTATTAGTCTTGTAAAAGAAATTAATAATTTACGCAAAGATGATGGGAGCAGTGAGCAATGGCTTAAAAAAATGCAGCAAATTTTTCCAGACTTTACGCCAAAAGATATTCTCAATTATATCGTATTGGAAGATAAAGGTTATTTTGTATTTAACGATACAGTATTAAATCACGAATTTGATCGCGAGTTTAATCAAGCTTTTATTAATATTTGGCTATCCCCACAAAGCAGTTTCTCTAAATTACAGCCTCAGTTATTAGGCGAGGGTAAACAAGAAAATATTGATAATATTCCCTTCAATTTTTCACCTGCCGTCAAACCTCTAAATGAAGAAGATACAATGCCTGAATTACCACCACAATACCCTTTGCAGGATAAAGTATTAGATCAAAGTTAACGTTGACATTTTTCGTTTGTAAGTGCGGTCATTTTTGATAACGTTTTATTTCATCATCTATATTTACAAGAAGGCTTTGCTTTTCTGTCATATCAATATTGAGCTAATTTTTCTAAATGTAGAATCATTTGTAATGCGATATCAATCCCTGTCGTTTTTTCAATCATTTCTAATCCCGGAGAGGCATTAACTTCTAAAACCAATAAGCCATTTTTAGCACGAATAAGATCTACGCCAGCAACATCCAGCCCTAAAATATTAGTGGCTTTGATTGCAATGGCTTTTTCGGCATCGGTTAAGTAAATCTGTTGCGCCGTTCCTCCTCGGTGGCAATTAGCTCGAAACTCACCATTTTGCCCCTTTCTTTCCATTGCAGCAATAACTTGCTCCCCAATGACAAAGCAACGGATATCCTTATTTTGTGCTTCTTCAATAAACTCTTGTAATAATACCGGAACGTCTGATAGTTTTAATGTTTCTAAAATGGATTGAGTTGTTTTTTTGCTTTCCGATAAAACGACGCCTATACCTTGTGAACCTTTTAAAGTTTTTAGAATAGTTGGTGTTGCAAGCGTTGAAACAATTGATTCGGCAGAGACTTCACTACCGCCAAAAACTGAATTTGGAACATTAATGCTTTGTCGTTGTAATAGTTGTAGGCTTCTCCATTTATCCCGAGCTTGTTCGAATGCCATTCCGTTATTTAAGCACGGGATATTTTTTCCTTGAAAATGATGCAATACAACACATCCCATATAGGAACTTGCTGAGCCGAAACGAGGAATAACTGCATCATAATCAGATAATAATTTAAGTTCAGTATTGTGATTTTGTTGGTAATACAGCAAAAAGTGCGGTTGATTCTGAGCAAGTTTTAAAACAAAGCGGTTAGGATCTAAAATATCAACAATATGGCCATTGCTTTCCGCAGCCTCCTTTAAGCGCTGGCAGCTGTATAAACGAGGTTCTCGACACAATATTAATATTTTCATTTGTAGTCAGATATAAATTTAGAATTGCGCGATATTTTAGTGTAAAAATTGGTATAAAAAAAGCGTCTATCGATGGTAAAAATCTCGCTTTATACGGCTATACATTGCCAACAAATCAGGTAAAATATCAACATTGTTAATTAGTGAAAAGGAAAACTTATGTTTGTTGCTATTTTTGGTCGTTCTGGTTGCCCTTATTGTGTTAGAGCAAAAGATTTAGCTGAAAAACTTAAAGCAGAACTTGCTGACTTTGATTATCGTTATATAGATATTCTTGAAGAAGGAATTACTAAAGCGGATTTATCCAAGTCTGTCGGCAAAGAGGTTGAAACAGTACCGCAAGTTTTTATTGATGAAAAACCGATTGGTGGTTATACCGATTTTGCTGAATTGATAAAAGCGCAATTTGGGATTAGCTTATAAATTTATTTTAAGTGTGAATATTGATGAATATTCGCACTTTTTTTATCTCATAAATACAGGATTATTGATTTCAATCATGTTTCTTTGCTTATGGTTAGATATATTACTTAGAAATAGGTAGAATATGTCTGATTTCTAAAATCAATTAGAAGGATGTCAACTATGAAAATAACTAAATCAGCCGTAGCCGGCACGCTCGAATCAAGTGATGCATTAATTCGAATAGAACCGGCAAATTCTCTATATATTGAAATAAATAGTTCGGTTGGAAAGCAATTCGGTGAAGCAATCGAGGCAACAGTGAAGAATACATTACAAAAACTTGGTGTGGTTGCTGCACAGGTTGTTGTTGAAGACAAAGGCGCATTAGATTGTGTATTACAGGCTCGTATTAAGGCTGCTGTTTTGCGGGCAACTAATGATGCAATTAATTGGGAGACCTTACTATGAAACTCAGAAGAAGTATGCTGTTTGTACCTGGTTCTAATGCGGCAATGCTAAGTAACAGTTTTATTTATAAACCGGATTCTATTATGTTTGACTTGGAGGATGCGGTTGCACTGAAAGAAAAAGATAGCGCTCGTTTGTTAGTTGCTCATGCATTACAACACCCACTATATCAGGAATTAGAAACAGTTGTTCGAGTTAATCCGTTGGATTCCGAGTTTGGTTTGCTTGATTTAAATGCAGTAGTGCGTGCAGGTGTCGATATTGTACGAATGCCAAAGACAGAAACTGCACAAGATGTGATTGATATGGATAAAGTGATTACTGAGATTGAGCAAGACTGTGGACGTGAGAGTGGTAGCACAAAAATGTTGGCAGCAATAGAATCTCCATTGGGAATTACCCAAGCAAATCAAATTGCTACCGCCTCTAAGCGGCTAATTGGTATTGCCTTGGGTGCAGAAGATTATGTTCGCAATTTAAAAACCGAGCGTTCGGCTGACGGAATTGAATTGTTATTTGCTCGCTGCTCAATTCTACAAGCTGCCCGCGCTGCTGGTATTCAGGCTTTTGATACAGTTTATTCTAATGCGAATAACGAAGAAGGTTTCTTAAAAGAAGCCGCTCTGATTAAACAGCTCGGTTTTGATGGAAAATCTCTTGTCAATCCTCGTCAAATTGAGCTTTTACATAATCTATTTGCTCCAACTCAGAAAGATGTAGAACAAGCGCAAAAGATTATTGAGGCGGCAGAAGAAGCGGAAAAACAGGGATTAGGCGTAGTTTCATTGAATGGAAAAATGATTGATGCACCGATTATTGATCGTGCAAGACTAGTGTTAGAACGTGCAAAATCAGGTATTCGGGAAGAATAAGGGGGAATAAAATGACAACAAGAGAACAGCGTATTGCTGAATTTTTAAACATTCGTTCGGATCTCCCGATCTACCAACCTATACCTAAAGCGGAATCCCTCTCTCGTACAGCAAAAGATCGTAAAATTTGTGATTCTTTAGAAGAAGCAATTAAACGTTCCGGACTACAAGACGGTATGACAGTTTCTTTTCACCATGCTTTTCGAGGCGGCGATTTTGTGGTGAATATGGTCATGAATAAAATTGCTGAAATGGGATTCAAAAATCTTACTTTAGCCTCAAGTTCATTAATTGATAGCCATTTCCCGATTATTGAGCATATTAAAAATGGTGTTGTTAGCAAAATTTATTCATCGGGTTTGAGGGGACAACTAGCAGAAGAAATTTCTCGTGGGCTATTAAAAGAACCGGTCAATATTCATTCCCATGGTGGACGGGTTCATTTAGTTAAATCTGGAGAATTAAAAATTGATGTTGCCTTTTTAGGCGTACCTTGTTGTGATAAATTCGGTAATGCTAACGGATTCACTGGTAAAAGTAAATGCGGCTCTTTAGGTTATGCTCGTGTGGATGCAGAATTTGCCGATAAGGTTGTGTTATTAACGGAAGAGTTTGCAGACTATCCGCATCATCCAATTAGTATTGCACAAGATCAAGTAGATCTCATTGTTCAGGTTGACGCAGTGGGTGATCCGAAGAAAATTGGTGGGGGCGCAACGCGTATGACAACAAACCCTCGCGAATTACTTATTGCCCGTAAAGCGGCTGAAGTTATTTTTGCTTCTGGTTATTTTAAAGACGGATTCTCATTACAAACTGGTTCTGGTGGGGCTGCACTAGCTGTTACTCGTTTTCTTGAAGATAAAATGCGTAGAGAGAATATCACTGCAAGTTTTGCTTTAGGAGGAATTACCTCTAGTATGGTTGCCTTACACGAAGCGGGTTTAATCAAAAAGCTTATTGATGTTCAATCTTTTGATAAAGATGCCGCCGAATCTTTAGCTCGTAATCCGAACCATATTGAAGTATCGGCAAATCAATATGCGAATTACAGTTCTAAGGGTGCATCGGTGGAGCGTTTAGATGTTGTGATTCTATCGGCATTAGAGATTGACACAAAATTTAATGTGAATGTATTAACCGGTTCTGACGGTGTAATCCGTGGTGCTTCTGGTGGGCATTGTGATACGGCAGCTTCTGCTCAGGTTGCTATTATTGTTGCTCCACTCGTTCGTGGTCGTATTCCTACTGTAGTGGAAAACGTGATTACCTGTGTTACTCCAGGGGAAAATATTGATATTTTAGTAACTGATCATGGTGTAGCTGTTAATCCAAAACGTCCCGATTTAATAGACGCATTGGCTAACGCAGGCATTCCTTTATTTACTATAGAGCAGTTATGCGAACGCGCGTACAGTTTGACAGGAAAACCGAAAGCTATTGAGTTTACGGATAAGCCTGTTGCTGTTGTGCGTTATCGAGACGGTACAGTGATCGATACAGTGTATCAGGTTAAAGAATAAGTTTTTGGCGGGCCTATGTCCGCCTTCACGTTTAAAGTGCGGTTAGATTTTGCGACATTTTTTTACTCATTTTTCTACACAAGGTGAAGAAATCTCTTTAGCACAACTCTTACTTGCTCGAGAGGAGAGAGTATCGCTACAACAAAAGTTTATATCAATTTATAAGCAAACATTATTATCCGTTACCCTTGTTGCTGTTGGTGGGATAAAAAAAAATGCACTGACAGATTATATTTTTCAGCAAGCTCTTGAAAAATTGGCTGTACTTTTTCAGGAAATGAATATTAAACCGATAGCGAAGCTGATCCGAGAGCCACATACCGGACACGAAGCATTTTTCGTTGTTTCTATTTCGGCGACAAAATTAAAACGGGCAGTGATAGAGTTGGAAGACAACTTGCCATTAGCACGATTATGGGATTTGGATGTCATTAATGCCCAAGGAAATTTATTAAGTCGTGCAAAATTGGATATCCAAGCTCGCCAATGTTTAATCTGTCATAAAGAAGCAAAAATTTGTGCCAGAAGTCGCTATCATTCTGTCGAACAGCTCTGGACAGAAATGCAGGAGCGAGCTCAGGCTCATTATTTTGCCGAACAAGTTGGTGAAGCAGTTTATCAGGCATTGTTGCAAGAAGCGGAGCTGACGCCAAAACCTGGGCTGGTTGATGCTGAAAATAACGGCTCGCATAAAGATATGAATTTACAGAGTTTTCGACGAAGTGCGGTTGGTTTACGCTCGTTTTTTGTTGGTTTTGTGCTTAAAGGTATGCAAACGGCAAGCCTGGATTCATCGAGCGTTTTAGCGGAAATACGCCCATTAGGGTTGGCTGCAGAACAAGCTATGCTAAAAGTAACAGGTGGAGTTAATACACATAAAGGCGCTATTTTTTCCTTTGGTTTGGTATGTTGTTCAATTGGGCGATTATATCAATTAGAACGGAAAAATTGTTTGCAAATAACTGCAATTTGTCATTTAGTCGCTGATATCACAAGGGGACTGACTGCAGAATTGGAATATTATCCGATAAATTTACCTTTAACGGCGGGTGTTCGTTTATATCGTCAGTTTGGCTTAAGTGGTGCTAGAGGTGCCGCTGAAAGTGGTTTTAGACTTATTCAAATATTATTGCCTAAAATAGAGCAATATACTGAATTTGATTGGCAACACCGTTTGCTCGTTTCTTTGTTACATTTAATAGCTGAAAATCCTGATACGAATGTAGTGAATCGTGGTGGGCTTCAAAGTTTGCGGTTTATGCAGGAAACAGCACAAGATCTACTTGCCGATCAAAAACTTGTATCAAACAAATATAACTTGATACAAGCATTAAAAACTTTTGACTCCGCCTGTATCGAACGTAATCTTAGTCCGGGTGGAAGCGCTGATTTATTGGCACTGATTATTTTTTTTCAACTTCTAAGAGGTAATTAACATGGCTTTATCGAAAGCTCAAAAACTGGCTATTTTGGTAGCAATACCTTTAGTCACTTTCTTTTTTCCCGCACCAGAAGGACTTTCCTTAATTGCGTGGCGTTTGCTTGGTGTTTATGTGGCTACGATTGTCGGACTTGTGATCAAGCCTTATGGTGAACCGGTTTTGCTACTCGCTGCGGTTGCGGTTTCAGGTGCGATTATTGGTAATACTGAAGGTGCCTCCGAATTAGTAAAAATTAGCCATACTTTGGATGGCTATCGTTCAGGAACTACTTGGCTTATTTTTACTGCGTTTACATTAAGTTCTGCATTTGTAATTACAGGGTTAGGTAAGCGTATTGCTTATCATATGATTGGCGCAATGGGAAATACAACCTTACGTTTGGGTTATGTTACGATGTTTTTAGACTTGCTTCTTTCTCCAGCAACACCATCTAATACAGCGCGAGCTGGTGGAATTATTTTCCCGATTATTAATAGTGTAGCTGTGGCATTAGGTTCTGATCCGGAAACAAGCCCGAAAAAAGCTGGTCGCTATTTATTAATGAACGTATATATGGTGGTAAAAACCACATCTTACATATTCTTAACGGCAATGGCGCCTAATGCTCTTGCTCTATCATTAATGGCACCAATTCTAGGGATTAATTTAGACTGGATTCAATGGTTCCTTGCTGCTTCTGTTCCTGGTTTATTGTGCTTATTTATTATTCCGTTTATTTGTTATTTGGTCTCTCCTCCAGAAATGAAGCAGGTGGATAATAAAGAAGTCGCGCGTAAAGGATTGGAAGAATTAGGACCGATGTCATTCCGTGAAAAGGCTTTAGTTGTTCTCTTTATATTAGCATTATTTGGTTGGATTTTTTCAAGTCAATTACATATTAATGCGACTATCGTTGCGTTAATTGTTATGGTGCTGTGTATCGTATTGAGTATTGTTTCTTGGGACGATATTTTGAAAAATAAAGCTGGTTGGAACACCTTAATTTGGTATGGCGGTATCATTGGGATGTCGGGATTGCTTGAAAAGGCAAAATTCTTTGAATGGTTAGCCAGTACATTAAGTAATGTTTTACGATTTGATGGACACGGTACGGTTGCATTGATAGTGGTTTTAACCATTAGTGTTTGCGTACGCTATTTGTTTGCGTCTGGTGGTGCTTATGTTGCTGCAATGGTACCGGTTTTTGCTACAGTGGGGAAAGTTGCTGGTGCTCCGGTCGAATTATTAGCATTAGGTCTATTATTCTCTAATTCTTATGGTGGTTCCGTTACCCACTATGGCGGTGGTCCAGGTCCAATTACTTTTGGTGCCGGTTATAACGATATTAAATCTTGGTGGACTGCTGGGGCGATTGTTGCTTTCGGTAGTCTAATTATCCACTTAACTATCGGTATGGCTTGGTGGAAATTCTTGTTTAGTGCTGGGTGGTTATAATTTTTTATATCTAGTTTCTCTTAAACTATATAAATCAGCTCTTAAGGGGCTGATTTTTTTATTGTTAATTAAAAAATACCTTATGTGGAGGTGGTTGTGCCTTAAAAAGCTTTGTCTGAATAAATCGCTCGACTCATAGAATATCTTTTTGGAAGTTATCCCCATAACCAATATAAGGAAAAAGTATGAGTCAATTTAAGAAATCATCGTATGTGGTTTAGCATCATCAATATTATTTGGTATAGACCTAAGATGTTGTTTCAGAATCTTGAAATATAAGGGAGGTCGTTGGTAGCGCAGTCTATGTTCAGGTAAGGATTTTATATGAACAGATGAAACAGAAAGAGTCGAATGAAATACACAAGTGTAATTGTATATTTTATCGTCAAAATTTAGTCAAAGATCTTGTGTTCAGTAGTAATAGGTATTTAGAAGGTAGAATAGCCATAAGATTATTCAATAAGTTTCTATATTTAAGGATGTATAAATGACAGGATAATCACTTTGGGGGGAGAAATTACTGTGTAGAAACCTTAGATATCAATGTAGAAATGTTAAAAAGATATGTGAAGTCTTGGAAAAGTATGAGTTTGAAGATAAGAAATTAACGCTTTCAACAATGTAAAATTTGGATTCTAACAATCGGAATTTAGAAACATCCCTACTATGGGGCGTTAATCAAAGCCACCTTCATAGAAGATGGCTTTTTACATACAAAATAGGGCTTATTCATTTAAGGTAATTTGGCAATAACACAATAACCGTCCTGTATTCCCTCGATTTGGTAATCTGAATCGGCTACTATAAATGCTGATTCTCCTTGCATTAAGCAAAGTGCGGTTGATTTTGAACGTATTTTCATTTCTCCATGCATAACAAGTAAGATGCCTGCGCTAGCCATTTTGCCTTGGAGATAATTTCCTTTTTGATAATAAATATTTTCTAAGGCAAAATCTTGTGCAGGAGTGGAATAGGTAAAAGATTGTGAGTTTTCCGGCGCTTTAGGGATTATTTTCGGGAGTATTTCTTGGCAATTAATCACTTTTAATAATTCTGGAATATCTACATATTTAGGTGTTAAACCACCACGAATAACGTTATCTGAGCAAGCCATTAGCTCAATATTTTGTCCGCGCAAATAAGCATGAGGGATTCCTGCATCTTGATAAATACCTTCTCCGATTTTTGTATGCACAATATTGAAAAGGTAGAAGCAAACTAATCCTGCATCTAAGTTATCAAGAGAAATATTCATTGCTTCCAGCGTATAAAGCAACCAGTAATCAGGGTTATGGAGGTCAGTTAATCTTCCTGCTTTATAGTTTTCCTGATGTTGCTCAATAATTGGCATCAGCCAGGCAGATAGCTGAGATTGATTCGCTTGCATTATTTCTGAGTAAACGGATTTGATATCTTGTTGCTCAAACTTCTGTACGAGATCCTGTAAAGAGGGATGACGGTATAAGGTTTCAATAATTTTCTCTTTTGTCTTAAATCCGTGTAGTAACCAAAAATCTGATAATGCAATCATCATTTCCGGTTTATGGTTATTATCTTTGTAGGTCCGTTTCGGATCCGTTAATGCTATACCTTTTTTATTTTCATTGGAAAATCCTTGCTCCGCTTGTTTTTTCGTTGGATGTAATTGAATTGACAGCGGTTTTTTTACATCTAGAATTTTTAATAAATAAGGCAATTCATTGCCGAATTTAGCAAGACTTTGTGTTCCTAGTACATTCGGATTTTCTGTTAAAAATGTGTCTAATGGTATTTCTTGCTCGTTTACTTTTATTGTCGAAGGGGCAGAAGGATGTGCTCCAAGCCACCACTCTGCATAATATTGATCTTTCTCTGGAGAAAAACCTAATAAGGTAGGAATATAGTTTTTTCCTCCCCAAACATAATGTTGTAAGCGTCCTGTTAATTTATAGATCATTTTTTTCCTAATTTTAGTGATGAAACTATGTTATGTAGTGGCTTTAAAACAGAAATAACGTAATGTATAGCAGCTGCTAGCTGTTGAAAATATCAATCTATGCACTGCAGATATATAGTTAAGAAGCGCCTACATAATCTTAAATATTGTTTTGTGGTGTTGCTATTATAATATGATTTAGGTTCAGAAAAGAAAAATCCGCTTCAAAAGCGGATTTTTTAAGTTACGAATTATTATTTTTTGAGCGATAACACGATAGACTCTCCAGCAATAACTTCGCCACTTTTCTTGTCAATATTAGAGATCTCATCCATATTGGAAATAACAATTGGCGTTAGCACTGATTTAGCTTTTGATTCCAGTAATGCCAGATCAATCTCAATAATAGTATCTCCGCATTTTACTGTTTGCCCTTCCTGCGCAACGCGGGTAAAACCTTCACCTTTTAATTCCACTGTATCAATACCAAAGTGAACAAATAATTCAACACCTTCTTTTGATTCCATTGAAAATGCGTGGTTAGTTTCAAAGATTTTACCGATCACACCATCTACCGGAGCAACGATTTTATTACCTGTCGGGCGAATTGCAATTCCATCACCGACAATCTTTTCAGAGAAAACAACATCAGGAACATCTTCTATGTTTACAATTTCTCCGGAAAGTGGTGCATAGATTTGCACATCAACGGCTTTACTTTCTTTCGAGCCGAATAATTTCTCAAAAAAACCCATTTTTATCTCCTATGATTAAAGATGCGCTATTTTAACTTAAAAATAAATTTTTGGTATCTAATTCTTTAATCCGTTTTCAGCCATAAAACGGCTAATTAATTGCTCAATTTCTGTTGCTGTAGGTAACTTCAAAGCATTATCAGCTAAAGTTTTAACATCTTGGAAATTGACACTACGAATTAATTTTTTAATACGAGGAACAGAAATTGCACTCATACTAAATTCATCTAAGCCCATTCCTAATAATAATAATGTAGCGTTTTCATCCCCGGCGAGTTCTCCGCACATTCCAGTCCATTTACCCTCTGCATGAGAGGCATCAATAACTTGTTTTATTAAGCTAAGTACAGATGGAGCCATTGGGTTATAGAGGTGAGAAATTAGCTCATTACCACGATCAACCGCTAGAGTATATTGAGTCAGATCGTTTGTGCCAATACTGAAGAAATCGACTTCTTTGGCAAGGAATTTAGCATTAACGGCGGCAGACGGAGTTTCAACCATCACACCTACTTGAATGTTTTCGTCAAACGTTTTTCCTTCATTACGAAGTTCTTGTTTTAAGGCTTCAATTACCAATTTTAATTCTCGAATCTCTTCTACTGAAATAATCATTGGGAACATCACCGCTAATTTACCGAATGCTGATGCTCGTAGTACTGCTCTAAGTTGAGCGGTTAAAATCTCACGGCGATCTAATGCAATACGAATAGCACGCCAACCTAAAAACGGATTCATTTCTTTTGGTAAATCCAAATAAGGTAAATCTTTATCTCCGCCGATATCCATTGTGCGTAATACGACTAATTTACCTTTCATCGCTTCCACGACTTCTTTATAAGCGATAAATTGTTCTTCTTCAGTTGGAAGTTGATCGCGATCCATAAATAAGAATTCGGTACGATATAAACCTACACCCTCTGCACCGTTACGCTCTGCACCTTCACAATCACGAATCGTACCGATATTCGCCATTACTTCAACTTGATGTCCATCTAAACTTATTGCTGGTAAGTCTTTTAATTTAGCTAATTCAGCTTTTTCTTCCGCCAATTTTGCTTCAAGCGTTTTTAGACGATCAATCTCTTGTTGGGTCGGGTTTACATAAACTTGGTTATTTATCGCATCTAAAATCAAAAAATCACCTGAATTAACAATTTGAGTAACGTTATTAGTGCCTACAATAGCAGGTAATTCTAAAGAACGAGCCATAATGGAGGTATGTGAAGTTCTTCCACCAATATCAGTGATAAAACCTAAAACTTTATCTAAGTTTAACTGTGCTGTTTCTGATGGTGTTAAATCATAGGCGACTAAAATCACTTCATCATTAATATCTCCGAGATCAATAATGTTCATACCAAGAATATTTTTAATTAAACGATTGCCGATATCACGAATATCGCCAGCACGCTCTTTTAAATATTCATCATCAATTTCGGATAACATTTCCACTTGCTGATCAATGATTTTACTTGCGGCTACAGCTGCATTAACCATATGTGAGCGCAGATAGTCAATAATTTCTTCTTCCAGTTCCTCATCTTCAAGAATCATCAAGTGTCCGTCAAAAATTGCCGCTTTTTCTTCTCCAAGAGAAAGTAAGGCGCGATCCCTAATTGTGCTTAACTGTTCAACTGCTGCATTACGTCCTTCATAGAAACGAGCGATTTCTATTTCAATTTGTTCATCTGTAATTTTTTGTGTATCAAGTATGATTTTTTCTTCTTTAAGAACAAGCGCGTTACCAAAAACAATGCCCGGAGATGCTGGAATACCTGAAATCATATGTAACCTTCTGAGTAGTGTGAATTAAGGGTAAACGAAATAGCCATAAAATAAGTTTTCGATAATGTAGAAAGTTATTTTATGGCTAAATCAATTATTCTAATGTAGGAATTAATGCGACTAGATGCTCAACCGCTTGTTGTTCGTCTTCTCCTTCGGCGGAGATGGTGATTACGGTCCCTTGAGTTAAGCCTAAAGTTTGTAACTTAAATAGGCTTTTTGCACTAGCGCTTTTACCGCTCGAAGTTACTGTGATATCCGAAGAGAATGCTTTCGCTTCTTTTACGAATTGCGCGGCAGGGCGGGTGTGTAAGCCATTGGGTGCAATAATTTCAACATCTTTTGAGAACATAAATGTTACCTCTCTAATAAGTTAATAAATTCAAATAAAATCCGAATTCAATAAATAAAAACGGTGCCTAGTATCTAGTGAAATAAGTAAATAATCAAGAATAAACTCATTAAAATATGACAAATATCAGAAAAATAGAACAAATTTTCTATCGTAAGAAAATCATTAAAATTATTTTATTTCGCTACTTGCAAAGTGGCGCAAAGATTTAGTTTCCGATAAACTAGCTATCAGGCGATGATAATTATCGTAGCGAATTTTTGCGATTTTGCCTTGCTCAACTGCCTCGCGTAATGCACAGCTCGGATCAGATAAATGTTTGCAATCTCGGAATTTGCACATTCCTAAGAAATATTGAAATTCGCGGTATCCTTTAGTGATTTCATCCGCATCTAAATGCCACAAACCAAATTCTCTAATACCGGGGGAGTCAATCAGGATACCTCCAGAGGGCAAATGATATAATTTTGACGAGGTTGTCGTATGCTGACCAAGGCCGGATACTTCGCTGACCTCTCCGATTGATAATTTCTCCGACGGTAAGATATGATTGACTAAGCTCGATTTCCCAACACCGGATTGTCCGACAAAAATAGATGTATGCTGAGTTAAAAGTGCGGTCAATTTTTCCATATTTTTTCCGGTTTTAGCCGAAATCATCAATGTATCGTAACCTATCTGTCGATAGATATCTAATTGCTGCGTTATTTCTTTTTCCTGCTCGGAGGTGAGTAAATCAATCTTATTAATGACAATCAGAGGGGCGATTCCAGCATTCTCACAAACGACTAAATAGCGATCAATAATATTTAATGAAAGATTGGGTATCATTGCTGATACGATAATTATTCGGTCAATATTAGCAGCAATTGGTTTTAAACCGTCGTAATAATCAGGTCGTATGATTTCTGTTTTTCGAGGATGAACTGCTTCAATGACTCCGCTAATTCCTTGCAATTGTTCATTTCCTTTACGCCAACGTACTTGATCGCCGACGACCACATTGGGTAGTGTACGGCGTAAATTACAACGAAAGATATTTCCCTGAGAATCTTCTACATCGGCATGCAAAGAATAGCGGGTTACGACTAATCCCTCTTGTAAATCGCCTAGCATTTCATTCTGCCATTCGATATCTTGATTATGTCGGCGTAATGTTTTGGCTTTATTTGATTGGATTCTACGTCGTTGATTCTGGGTTAGTTTACGTTTAGTCATAAAAGTGCGGTCGTTTTTTGAGGTATTTTTCGCTAGAATAGACAAAATTTTGATATAGGATACCTTAATTTATGCAGTTAGATAAACAAAATCTTATTTGGATTGACTTGGAGATGACTGGATTAGATCCAGAAAAAGAGCGTATTATTGAAATCGCAACGATAGTCACTGATAAAAATTTAAATATATTGGCTGAAGGTCCGGTGCTTGCGGTTAAACAAAATCATGAACTATTAGAAAAAATGTCTGATTGGTGTCTCAAAACGCACACAGCTAACGGATTGATTGAGAGAGTGAAGGCAAGTAACTTAACTGAACGAGCTGCTGAGTTACAAACGCTTGATTTCTTGAAAAAATGGGTACCTAAAGGTGTTTCTCCGATCTGTGGTAATAGCATTGCTCAAGATAAGCGTTTTTTAATTAAATATATGCCTGAATTGGCAGATTTCTTTCATTATCGCTATCTTGATGTCAGTACATTAAAAGAGCTTGTTAGTCGTTGGAATCCTGAACTTTTACAAAAATTCACTAAAAAAAATACGCATTTAGCGCTAGACGATATTAAAGAATCAATTGCCGAGCTTCAATTTTATCGGGATAATTTCATTAAACTTTGAATTCTGCTGAAAATTCAAGCAAATAAATGGTTTCTATAGATTTGCGCTTGCGCTAAGAAAAAATAATCGTATAATTGCGACTCATAATTTATTGCGGGAATAGCTCAGTTGGTAGAGCACGACCTTGCCAAGGTCGGGGTCGCGAGTTCGAGCCTCGTTTCCCGCTCCAAAATTTTAATCCCTTGCTTTTAAGCAGGGGATTTTTTTATCTTCCAGAACTTGTAATAGCTATTAAGCGTTTTGCTATTTACGGTGTCGGGTAAGTATTATCTAATAATATTGGCGCGCCAGAGCAGAATATTTGGTTTTTTTCAGTCCAAACAGGAATCGTCCGATTACTTTGGCAGTCCCAGCTGCCATATTGATTAATGCCGATCCACTTTATTTCAGAGGGACTATTTAAACGGAGTTTGGCAATATTAATACGCCCTAGATAGTCTTGATAAATTCTCAGAGCCCCGCTTGCTCCAGTAAGTTTTGTTTCACCATTATCATCACGTCCTAGCCAAACAGTACTGACATTTTGTCCGTCAATTCCTACAAACCAAGTATCACGTGCGTCATTGGTTGTGCCTGTTTTCCCTGCGAGAGTCAAGTCGGCAAAATTAGTTTGTAATGCTCTCGCTGTTCCTCGTTCGACGGTTTGTTGCATTGCATAGAGTGTTTGAAAAGCAGCTTGTTTGGGAACAACTTGCTCGGCGGTTTTATTGTGTTTATAAACCATATTACCTTGCCGATCAGTAATGCTGTCTATACTGCTTAATTCAATTCTTCCCCCTTGATTGGCAATAGTTTGATAGAGTTTGGTAACATCATAAGGTGAAATGGAATAGGCGCCTAGTAGCATGGAAGGAACTTTTGGTATACTAACTTTATCCCAGCCCATTGCTTTTTGAGTTTCAATAATCTCAGTTAAACCTACTTTCATTCCAATATTAACCGTCGGAATATTTAATGAACGAATTAACGCATCCATTAGCATAACTGAGCCGCTGTATTTACGATCATAATTACGAGGCTGCCAAGGAGTGCTCCCCTTTATATGAATGGTAATTGGCTGATTTTGAATTGGTGTATTTAAGCGAAACTGTTCTGGATGAGAAAGTGCGGTCAAATAAATGGAAGGTTTTACTAAAGATCCGATTTGTCGTTTTGCCATTAATGCACGGTTGAAACCCGCATATTGAGTTTGTAAACCGCCTACAACGGCACGAATTTCCCCGGTTTTATAATCTGCAATGATCATTGCACCTTCCAAATGAGGATTTTTGGTTTGTTGCTGTAGTTTGTAAACTGTGCTGACGACCGCATTCTCTGCTTGCTTTTGTTGCTTTAGATCTAATGTGGAAAAAATCCGAGCACCTAGTAAGCTTGCATTTTTATTTTCACCTAAATTACGGCGAAGATCTGTTTGCAGTGTTTGGATAAATGCCGGGTACTTACGTGAAATTTGCCCTTTTGGTTGAACACCGAGTGGGCGTTGACTTAGCATTTGATAAAGTTCATCACCGATAATTTTATGTTCTAACATCAGACGTAATATAATATTGCGTCGTTCTAGTGCATTTTGCGGATTACGCCAAGGATTGTATAACGAAGGACCTTTGACCATTCCGACTAATAGTGCGATTTGATCTAAGCTGATTTCTCGAATGGAATGACCAAAATAAAATTGGCTAGCAAGCTCAAAGCCGTGGATTTGTGTATCACCATTTTGTCCGAGATAAATTTCGTTAAGATAGGTTTCAAGAATACGGTTTTTATCATACCGCCAGTCCAGAGCGATAGCCATGAAGGCTTCATTTATTTTTCGAGTTAATGTTCGCTCACTGGAAAGGAATAAATTTTTAACTAATTGTTGGGTGAGTGTGCTACCGCCTTGTACGGTTTGTCCGGCGCGAATATTGGTAATTAAGGCGCGGATAATGCCAATAGGATTAATACCAATATGTTCGTAAAAACGTCGATCCTCCGTGAGGAGGAGTGCATCAATTAATAGACGAGGATAATTCTGTAGTGGAATGGCAAGGCGATCTTCATTATCTGATTCCAGCATAGCGATCAATTTGGGGGCTAAGCGAAATTCGTCGACTGCTTTCACTTCAACTAAATCTTCAATACGGCTGAGCTTATTGGCAGTAAAACGTAATCGTAAAACGCGCTGTGGTTCCGTTCTATCAGGAAAAGGAAATGCTCGGCGTAGCAAGACAATGCTATCTTCTTCCAATTTAAAATCGCCAGGCGCCGCAATCATTGTCGTTTGGCGATATTCGTTGTCTAATAATATTTGAATAACTTCATCAAAACTGAGTTGATCGGATAAACGAACGGATTCTAATCTGCTGTAAACTTCTGCGGGTAAACGCCAAATTTGTCCATCCATTTTGGTTCGAATCTGCCAATCTAAATAGCCGAGATAAAAAATAGCGAGAGAGCCTAAAGTAAAGAGAATTTTGGCGAAGGTAATTTTACGGCTTCGAGGTATTGAAGCTTTTGGTTTCAGCGTATTTTCTTCGGCATTATCGGCTTGTGTTGACATAGTATTAAGCGATCAATTCAAAATAGGCATTTAAAAAACGAATAAAATCGTCAGTTCCACATAAGGAGATACTCTCTGCATCGTAATAATGAAAATCTTGTTCCATAATTGCATTGGGACTTTCAATGCTAAGATTATTTGCTCGAACGAGTACTTCATCGGTATTGATAGATAACGTATATTCACAACCGATAAGTTGAATTTCTGACTGTTGTGAACATTGATTAACCGCAGAAAGTGCGGTCGAAAATAGTGCTGAATTGGAACGGACTTCCGAATTAAACCAGTTTGCCAGTGCAATGTGTTCCATTGAACATTTGGCAGTAATATTATCTTGGTAACGGGTAAATTGAAAATCCATAGGAGAATGACTTAGATGCTAAATGATGAACCACAGCCACAAGTGCTTGATGCGTTAGGGTTATTGACGATAAATCGGGAGCCTTCTAAGCCTTCGGTATAGTCTACTGTGCCGCCGATTAAGTATTGTAGACTCATTGGATCAACGACCAATTTTACCCCTGACTTTTCGACAATTAAATCACCTTCATTAGTTTTTTCATCGAAAGTAAAACCATATTGGAAACCGCTGCAACCGCCACCGGTAATATATACTCTCAATTTTAATTCGTGGTTTTCTTCTTCACTAATTAATGCTTTGACCTTATTTGCGGCCGCATCAGTAAACGTAATGGGTACAACCATTTCTGGCATATTGTTTTCCTATGTTCTGAAATGAATAGCGTATTATCTAATAACCGACTAATTCATTCAAGATTTTTCAGGGGAATAGTGATATTATGTTGCCTAAGGTTTTGTCAATTTTAATGAGTTAAAAGATATATGAATATTCCGATTAGAACAGAAAATGAAATTATAAAGTTGCGTGAAGCTTGTAAATTAGCGGCAGATGTTTTAGTGATGATTGAACCTTATGTAAAAGCCGGAGTAAGTACTGGTGAATTGGATCGTATCTGCCATGATTATATGATTAATCAGCAAAAAGTGATTCCAGCGTGTTTAGGCTATCATGGTTTCCCAAATGCGACTTGTATTTCCATTAATGAAGTGGTGTGTCATGGTATACCTCATAAGGAGAAGTTGCTAAAAAACGGAGATATTGTCAATATTGATGTAACGGTTATTAAAGACGGCTATTTTGGCGATAACTCTAAGATGTATATTGTCGGAGAAACGAATGTTCGTAGTAAAAAATTAGTTGAGGCTTCACAAGAGGCGTTATATATCGGTTTACGAACAGTAAAACCTGGGATCCGCTTGAATGAAATCGGGCGTGCCGTACAAAAATATACAGAATCGCAAGGATTTAGTGTGGTACGAGAATATTGCGGGCACGGAATCGGTACGGAGTTTCATTGTGATCCACAAGTGTTGCATTATTACGCGGACGATGGTGGGGTAATTCTTAAACCGGGAATGGTGTTTACTATTGAACCGATGATTAACGCAGGGAAAAAAGAGATTCGTTTAATGGGGGACGGGTGGACGGTGAAAACTAAAGATCGTAGCCATTCGGCTCAATTTGAACATCAGCTAGTCGTAACCGATAATGGTTGTGAAGTGATGACGATTCGCGATGAAGAAATTGCAGAGGGACGTATTTCTCGCATAATGAATAATTTATAAAAGCAAATGGCTGAATTTCAGCCATTTTTTGATTCTTCTAATTTATTAATCATGGAGAAAAACGTGCTTTTTTCCTATCGTCCTGAAAGTAATCTAACTGCAAAATCAGTGAAAAATCAGCACGAATTATTGAAAAAATTTGAGCTGGAGCATTTTTCGCAATACGATATTTTTTCTCTTATTGCCAACCGAACCGCATTTTTTGATACTTTTTTCACTCATCTTTGGGAACATTTTCAATTATCACAAGATTCGTTGTGTCTGGTTGCCGTAGGGGGATATGGGCGAGAAGAAATGTTTCCGTTATCGGATTTAGATTTTTTGATTTTGACAGAATGCACTTTGTCGCCATGTCAACAGGGAAAAATTAGCCGTCTTATTAAATTTTTGTGGGATTGTGGTTTTCAAGTTGGCCAGTCTGTACGCTCATTGGAAGAATGTCTAATTGAGGGAAAGCGTGATATTACTATTGCTACTAATTTGTTAGAAGCTCGCTATTTAAGCGGTAAGAAAATATTATTTGAGGATTTAAGCAAGTTATTAAACGCACCTGATTTCTGGAATAAGTCTGATTTTTTTGCCGCAAAAATTGAAGAAAAAAAACAGCGTTATCAACGTTATCGTAATACCGCTTACAATCTTGAACCGGATATAAAGTACAATCCAGGCGGGTTGCGTGATTTGCATTTATTGTATTGGATCGCTTTACGGCATAATGGCGCAAAAAATTTAGCTCAAATTTTAAATAGTGGTTTTATTTATCCGGAAGAATATTTGCAGCTTAAAGAAAGTCAGGCTTTTTTATTTAGAGTGCGATTCGTTTTGCATCTGATTCTAAAACGAGCGGATAATCGATTATTATTTGATCGCCAAATTCGAGTAAGCCAAATATTAGGGTTTGAAGGAAAGAGAAATGAAGGCGTAGAAAAAATGATGAAACAATTTTTTCAAGCGCTCTGTACAATTTCTCGGATGACTAATTTATTAGCCCAACATTATCAAGAACATTTTTTAACGCCGATTTATGATGTCTTCATTCATCAGCTTGACGAGGATTTTGAATTGGTTAATCACGGATTAAGATTGAGAAATCCTCGAGTCTTATTAGAAAATGCTGATCGTATTTTGGATTTGTTTTTTTATTTGACTCAATTTGAAAAAGCAGAACTTCATTCTTCTACTCTGAGGCAGTTGGATTTAGCACTGAAGCAGCTTAATGGTAAATTAAGTGAGAGTGAAATAGCACGCGAGAAATTTCTACGCTTATTTAATCAACCTAATGCTGTCCGACGGGCATTTTTGCCGATGCATCAATATGGTGTGTTGACAGCATATTTGTCGCAATGGGAATGTATCGAAGGATTAATGCAATTTGATTTGTTTCATATTTATACAGTAGATGAGCATACCTTGCGCGTGATGTTGAAATTAGAATCATTTTTAACAGAAGAAAGTGCAGAACATTACCCGATTTGTCATCATCTTTTTAGCCGATTTTCCGACCGCACTTTACTTTATATTGCTGCACTTTTTCATGATATTGCGAAAGGAAGAGGTGGTGATCATGCTCAACTAGGGGCTTTAGATGTTATACAATTTGCGCGATTACACAGTTTTGATCAACGAGAAATCGAAACAATGCGCTGGTTGGTTGAGTCTCATCTTTTAATGTCGATTACCGCACAACGTCGTGATATTCATGACCCTGAAGTCGTGCTGAGTTTTGCTGAACAAGTACAAAATCAAGTAAGGCTAGATTATTTGACTTGTTTAACAGTTGCTGATATTTGTGCAACTAATGAGACTTTATGGAATAGTTGGAAACGTTCGCTTTTTACTGAGCTGTATCATTATACTCGCCGACAATTTCTACAGGGGATGGAGCAACATCTGGATAATCGTGAAAAAATTGAAGAAAATCGCCGACAAGCCTTTAAGATATTAAACCAATCGCAACTAGGCTTAACAGAAACTCAAATAATATTACTTTGGAATGATTTTCCTGAAGCATATTTTGCACGTAACTTTCCTCAGCAAATTGCTTGGCATACTGGATTAATTGCACGTTTTAATGGGCAAATTTTAGTAAAAATAAGTAATCGTTTTACGCAAGGTGGCACAGAAGTTTTTGTTTATTGCCAAGATAAAGCGAATTTATTTAACAAGATAGTTAGCACGATTGGTGCAAAAAAATGTAGTATTCATGATGCACAAATTTTCACCAGTGAGAACGGTTATGTTTTTGACAGCTTCATCATTACAGAGACTGACGGTCGTTTACTCCAATTTGAGCGTCGCAGAGAGTTAGAGAAGGTACTGAGCCGTATATTGCTCGATGATAAGATACCTATATTGTCCGTTATACAAAAACGCCAATTACGGCATTTTAGTGTTGAAACCGAAGTGAGATTTTTAAATACGGATAAGAAAGCGTATACGGGAGTAGAGATCATTGCCTTGGATAAGACCGGTTTATTGGCTCAAATCAGCCAAATATTTGCTGATCTGAAATTGAATCTTCGCTATGCAAAAATTACAACGGTCGGTGAAAAAGCTGAAGATTTTTTTATTTTAACCAATAAAAACGCTAGGGCATTAAACCAACAAGAGCGTGAAAAGTTAGCGAAAACACTTTATCAACGGTTAGGTAGATAAGGGACAGCACTTGGAAAAAGGAGTTTGTTACTAAATAGTAATTAGCGGTAATAATGGTGTGTTATTATTGTATAAAATTATGATAAAAAAGACCGCACTTTGACCAATGTGTTGGTGTTGAATATGAAAAGGCGGTAAGAATCGAGCAATTTTTGTTCATTTACTTACCGCTATTAGGTAGCTACATTTGGCTAAACGCAAAATCTGCAGCGTTTAAGGTTTGTTGAATATCTTCATCGCTATGTGCGAGAGACATAAAACCGGCTTCAAAGGCGGAAGGCGCGAGATAAACACCTTGTTCAAGCATTTTATGAAAGAAAGTATTAAAGGCTGATACATCACATTTCATCACGTCTTGATAAGTTTCGACTTTTTCTTGTTCGGTAAAAAATAATCCGAACATTCCTCCGACATATTGAACACAAAGGGGAATATTGTATTTTTGCGCTAACGATTTTAATCCTTTAGCGAGAGTTTCTGTTTTTTGAGCTAATTGTGCTTCATTCCCCGATTTTTTTAATTCGGTTAAACAAGCTAATCCCGCAGCCATTGCAATGGGATTTCCCGATAACGTACCGGCTTGGTAAACTGGTCCAGTCGGTGCTAAGTATTCCATAATGGCTTTTTTGCCGCCAACTGCACCAACAGGCATTCCTCCCCCGATTACTTTGCCAAGCGTAGTTAAATCAGGTGTAATGCCATAGTAAGCTTGTGCTCCGGCAAGGGCTACACGAAAGCCTGTCATCACTTCGTCAATAATAAACAGGGCTCCATATTGATCGCAAATTGATCGTAAGCCTTGTAAAAAACCTTCTTTTGGCGGAATACAATTCATATTACCTGCAACGGGTTCAATAATAATACAAGCGATTTCATTCGGGTATTGTTCAAATAATTGTTTTACCGAAGCTAAGTTGTTGTATTCTGCTGTGAGGGTGTGTTTAGCGAAATCATCTGGGACGCCGGGAGAGCTAGGTTGTCCGAGTGTTAATGCTCCAGAACCGGCCTTAACCAATAAGGAATCTGAATGACCGTGATAGCAGCCTTCAAATTTTAATATTTTGTTTCTATTAGTATAGCCTCTCGCTAGACGGATTGCAGTCATTGTCGCCTCCGTACCAGAACTGACCATTCTAACCATTTCGATAGAAGGCATGATTTCACAAACTAATTCGGCAAGTTTAATTTCAAGAGGCGTTGGTGCACCAAAACTTAATCCGTTTTGGGCAGCTTGCATGACGGCATCTAATATACTCGGATGGTTATGACCCAAAATCATAGGACCCCAGGAACCGACATAATCAATATATTGTTTATTTTCCGTATCAAAAATATACGCACCTTGCGCCTTTTGAATAAAAACGGGTGTGCCTCCCACACCTTTAAAGGCGCGAACCGGTGAATTTACGCCACCTGGAATAACTTTTTGTGCACGTTCAAAAAGTGCGGTCGATTTTGTCATCATTTTTATCCTTGACTGAGTTACGTTATAAAGCGTGTATTGTACTGAAAATTCAGTGTTTGAAAAATCTTTATGTGGGATTTTTGCTTTGTGTTATGCTTGCAAAAAAATTTTAAGGATAGCTATGCTCAGTTTATTACTCACTTTTTTTAGTGCGTTCTTTACTCTTCTCATTATGCGCCCAGTAGCGAATAAAATAGGATTAGTGGATAGACCTAATTATCGTAAACGCCACCAAGGTACAATTCCTTTAATTGGTGGAGTTTCTCTATTTGTTGGAAATCTAGCGTATTATCTAATGGAATGGGATCAGTTGCGCTTGCCTTATCTTTATCTATTCAGCATATTTGTTCTATTAGCAATAGGGATTTTAGATGATCGCTTTGATATCAGCCCTTTTTTAAGAGCAGGCATTCAAGCTTTATTAGCAATATTGATGATTGATTTAGGAAATATTTATTTAGATCACCTTGGACAAATTATCGGGCCGTTTCAATTGACTTTAGGTTCTATAGGTCTAATCATTACTGTGTTTGCGACCATGGCTATAATTAATGCCTTTAATATGATCGATGGCATAGACGGTTTATTGGGGGGGTTGTCCTGTGTTTCCTTTGCCGCAATCGGTATTTTAATGTGGCGTGACGGGCAAATGGATTTAGCTTATTGGAGTTTAGCATTAATTATGGCAATTTTGCCTTATTTTTTGATGAATTTAGGGATTCCTTTCGGTGCTAAATTTAAAGTATTTATGGGAGACGCCGGTAGTACTTTGATCGGTTTTACTATTGTTTGGATACTATTGTTGAGCACGCAAGGAAAAGGGCATCCGATGAATCCGATTACGGCATTGTGGATTGTGGCTATTCCCGTAGTAGATATGATTGCGATTATTTATCGTCGTTTGCGTAAGGGAAATAGTCCTTTCAGACCGGATCGTTTACATATTCATCATTTAATGATGCGGGCGGGACTCAGCTCAAGACAAGCCTTTTTGTTAATCACATTATTAGCTGCACTTTGTGCAGGATTTGGGTTATTAGGTGAGATTTATTACATTAATGAATGGGTAATGTTTATCGCCTTTATTTTTCTTTTTTTCATTTATTCATTTTCAATTGCACGAGCTTGGCGAATTACACGGCAGATTCGCCGAATGAAACGTCGAGCTCGTCGTTTAAAACCAAGTTAGGAAATCTTATATGTCATATTTTCAGAAAAAAGTCTCAATATTAAAGACTTTATTTATTTCGAGTGTACTTTGTGGCGGAATTAGTTATTCGCTAAGTTATTGGGTAAACCCGATATGGAAAGCTGAAGCGGAAATTACTCATCCGGTAATATCCGATTTGGGTAATTATTATTCCTTATTTTCAATGTATTATTTTATTAAGGGGGAAAATGAAGCAGATAATTCGGTCGAACGTTTTGTTTATCAAAAATTTATTGAACAACTGACTTCTTACGACAATTTGAAGCGCTTCTGGCTCAACTCTGAATATTATAAACAGAAAATAATCGGCGATGAGCGCGAAGATAGGGAATTATTAAATAAGCTGGTAAAAACGATCCATTTTAAAACTATTAATGATAAAACGGGAGGTGTCAGCATTATTTCAGATAATCCGAAACAAGCAGATGAATTGCTATCTTTGTTTATCAATGATACTAATTTAGTTACCAAAACAGTGATGTACGAAGAACTGATTATTAAATGGAAGAATTTATTCAATCAAGTTAAGACTGCGGCACAATTAAATTTAGGGCGTATCAGGCAGGGAGATATTATCGATAGTCAAGATTGGCAAGGGAAATTGAATATGATGAAATCAGTTAGCCCTCTTGATGAGCATTTTACTGCTTTTCATTTTATAAAAAGCCCACAAAAAATTGAAGTTAAAGCTCGTAAAAGTTGGGGCTGGATAGGGAGTGGAGTAGGTTTCTTCATTGGCTTATTTGGTATTGCATTTTTTCGGCGTCGAAAAGAGCAGGTCTAAGACTATTTAGTTAAAGAAGATGGTGCTAATTTAAGGAATATTAATCAAACTGAACAAAAAACTATCGGACGATAAAAAAAGTAAAAAAAACGCTAGACAAGGGATTTGGAAACTCTTAATATACGCACCCGTTGCGGCGCAGTTCTGAATTAAGCGTTCGTAGCTCAGTTGGATAGAGCGTTGGCCTCCGGAGCCAAAGGTCGCAGGTTCGAATCCTGTCGAGCGCGCCAGAGGTCGTAATATTCAACATTATGGTGGCTATAGCTCAGTTGGTAGAGCCCCGGATTGTGATTCCGGTTGTCGTGGGTTCAAGTCCCATTAGCCACCCCATTATTATCAATGATAGTCGGCGAGTAGCGCAGCTTGGTAGCGCAACTGGTTTGGGACCAGTGGGTCGTAGGTTCAAATCCTATCTCGCCGACCACTTTCACGATAATCACCTGATTTTTGTTTTCATATGTTATTGAAAACGAGACTTCTTTCTAAGTCTATCCTTTTTAACTCAGTAGTATATTTAATAGTTTTGAGTGAAGCATATTAATAGCAAGTATTTTGTATAAGTATTATATTGAATTAGTAATTTTTCTTAGCTATTTTATTATTTCTTTTTCATTAAAAGAGGGTACAATAACAGCCAATCAGCCAATCAG
>MLAA01000057.1 GCA_001998905.1 Rodentibacter caecimuris
TGGTGTATTTCCCGCCAACTCTGGTGGGGACACCGTATTCCGGCGTGGTACGATGAAGCTGGAAACATCTATGTTGCCCGTAGTGAAGAAGAAGCCCGTCAAAAGCATAATTTACCGCCTGATTTAGCTTTAAAACAAGATGACGATGTACTAGACACTTGGTTCTCATCAGGATTGTGGACATTCTCTACATTAGGTTGGCCGGAGCAAACCAAAGAACTTAAAATGTTCCACCCGACCGATGTGTTAATCACCGGATTTGACATTATCTTCTTCTGGGTTGCCAGAATGATTATGTTCACTATGCATTTTATTAAAGACGAAAACGGCAAACCACAAGTGCCGTTTAAAACCGTCTATGTTACCGGGTTAATTCGAGATGAACAGGGGCAGAAAATGTCCAAATCTAAAGGAAATGTACTTGACCCAATCGATATGATTGACGGTATTTCCCTTGAAGATCTACTTGAAAAACGCACTGGTAATATGATGCAGCCACAACTTGCAGAAAAAATCACAAAATCTACGGCAAAACAATTCCCAGAAGGAATCGCGCCACACGGTACGGATGCTCTACGTTTTACCCTTGCCGCCCTTGCTAGTAACGGTCGCGACATTAACTGGGATATGAAACGTCTTGAAGGCTATCGCAATTTCTGTAATAAATTGTGGAACGCCAGCCGTTATGTACTAATGAATATGAATGCATTGGAACTGGGCGAAGGAGAAAAATCATTTAGCTTAGCAGATCGCTGGATTCAGGCAGAATTTAACAGTACGGTTAAAACATTCCGTGAAGCCCTAAGCCAATACCGTTTCGATATAGCCGCTAATGCATTGTACGAATTTACGTGGAACCAATTCTGCGACTGGTACTTGGAATTGACAAAACCAGTATTCTCTCAAGGTTCAGATGCCGAAAAACGAGCAGCGTGCCATACACTTATCAATGTGTTAGAAAAACTGTTGCGTCTTGCTCACCCGATGATCCCGTTTATTACCGAAGAAATTTGGCAAAAAGTGAAAGGTTTTGCTGGCATAGCAGGCAATACGATTATGTTGCAACCATTCCCTCAATATGATGAAACACTTGAAAATCCGACCGCACTTACGCAAATCGGTTGGTTGAAAGAGATCATTGTGGCTGTACGTAATATTCGTGCCGAAAGCAATATTGCACCAAGTAAACCGTTGGAGCTATTATTGCGTAACGCCTCCAACGACGATTGCAATATTTTGTCTGAAAATGCACTCTTATTAAAAACAATGGCGAAACTCGACAATATCGCTACGCTCAAATTAGGCGAACAAGCACCACTTTCCGTAACTAAGTTAGTGGGTAATCTCGAAGTGCTTGTGCCTATGGCCGGTTTTATCAACAAAGAGGCCGAACTGACCCGATTAACCAAGGAAATTGACAAACTCGTCAATGAAGTGAAACGTATTGAGGGCAAACTCAGCAATGAAGCATTTGTAGCCAAAGCGCCGGAGTCTGTAATCACTAAAGAGCGTGAAAAAATGGCGGAATATCAAGCTGGACTTGAAAAATTAAAAGCGCAGTATCAGGCTATTGAGGCGCTTTAGCGGTTAAGAAAATGCTCATCTGACGATGAGCATTTGTTGTTTAATATGCTTTTTTACTTGCCAATTAATTGCGTTAACTTCATAGCTTATCATCATAGTAATTTTACTTTTTCCCAGAGTATTTTTATTGAAGCCCTATCTTTCCCTCAAAAAATCTTTTAAAATTTACAAAATTTGTTAAAAGTTTGTGAAGTATCTCTTAACAAGCCATATTTTCGCGTTTAGTGTTTTACTAAACTTAATTTTCACTAAAATAAATAAGGAAAAGACTATGTCAGAAACCTTAGTACATGATATTGATCCAATCGAAACTCAAGACTGGCTCACTGCCGTTGATTCTTTAATTCGTGCTGAAGGTGTAGAGAGAGCACAATATATCATCGAACAAGTTATTCATAAAGCTCATAACCAAGGTGTGGCACTACCAGTCAATGCCGCAACTCATTCCGATTATGTAAATACTATTCCTGTTTCTGAAGAACCCGCGTATCCTGGAGACTTAACACTTGAGCGCCGTATCCGTAGTGCAGTACGTTGGAATGCAATTATGACGGTATTGCACGCTCAGAAAAAAGATTTAGATCTAGGCGGGCATATTTCTTCTTACCAATCTATCGCAACCGTATATGAAGTGGGCTTTAATCATTTCTTCAAAGCACGTAACGAGAAAAATGGTGGCGACTTAGTCTTTTTCCAAGGCCATGCCGCACCAGGTATGTACGGACGTGCATTCTTAGAAGGTCGTTTAACTGCGGAACAAATGAGCAATTTCCGTCAAGAAGTACATGGTAATGGGTTATCTTCTTATCCTCACCCGAAATTATTACCAGAATTTTGGCAGTTCCCAACTGTATCTATGGGATTAGGACCTGTAAATGCAATTTATCAAGCTCGCTTCTTAAAATACTTGAATAATCGTGGATTAAAAGATACCTCCGATCAAACTGTTTACGCTTTCCTTGGCGATGGCGAAATGGATGAAATCGAGTCTAAAGGCGCATTATCCTTTGCTGGTCGTGAAAAATTAGATAACCTCATTTTTGTTATTAACTGTAACTTACAACGTTTGGACGGTCCTGTTCACGGTAACGGTAAAATTGTTCAAGAATTGGAAGGTTTATTCAGTGGTGCCGGCTGGGAAGTCATTAAAGTATTATGGGGAAGCCGCTGGGATCGCTTGTTTGCCAAAGATACATCCGGCAAATTAGTAAAACTAATGATGGAAGTGGTTGACGGTGATTATCTCACCTTCAAAGCCAAAGATGGTGCCTATATTCGCGAACATTTCTTCGGACGTTATCCGGAAACTGCCGCATTAGTAGCAGATATGAGCGATGAAGATATTTGGGAACTACGCCGCGGTGGACACGATGCAGTGAAAATGTATGCGGCATTCCATCGAGCCAAACAATCCGATAAACCGGTAGTTATTTTGGCCCAAACCGTTAAAGGTTACAAAATCGCCGAAGCGGAAAGTAAAAACGTGGCGCACCAAACCAAAAAAATGTCATTAGAAAGTTTGAAACAATTCCGCGATTACTTTGAAATTCCGGTTAAAGACGAAGATATTGAAAAATACCCTTATATCCAATTTGAAGAAGGTTCAGCGGAATACAATTATTTACACGAGCGCCGTAAAGCATTACAAGGCTATTTACCTACTCGCCTACCACGCTTTACCGGTGAATTTAAAGTACCTACATTAGAAACATTTGCCCCTCTACTTGAAGCTCAATCTCGTCCTATTTCGACTACAATGGCATTTGTACGTTTCTTAAATGTCTTGCTGAAAGATCAAAATATCGGTAAACACATCGTGCCTATTTTGGCTGATGAAGCCCGTACGTTTGGTATGGAAGGATTATTCCGCCAAATCGGTATTTATAGCCCAGAGGGTCAAAATTATGTACCTTCCGATCGTGATCAGGTTGCATACTACTTAGAGAAAAAAGACGGGCAAATCCTACAAGAAGGAATTAACGAGTTAGGCGCGACTGCATCCTGGTTGGCTGCAGCAACTTCTTATTCCACTAACAATCTACCAATGATTCCATTCTTTATCTACTACTCAATGTTCGGTTTCC
>MLAA01000058.1 GCA_001998905.1 Rodentibacter caecimuris
ATATCTTCCGTTTTCCCTGTTGAATGTGAAGCCGCCTCAGTCGGTGCAAATTTAGGTTTAGCATCATCTATCGATTTCTCACTTAAAATACGTAAGAATTCGTTAATGACTTTCGGACTGCTTGCACTGTCTTTAGTGTTATCAGACTGAGGAATAATGGTTTCCTCAAATTTACCACCAAATTTCGTAAACGGAGGATATCCAGCATCTAGCAATAATTTATTGACAATAACACGGGCAACACGTCCATTACCTTCAGCAAATGGATGATAAGCAATTACACGCTGGTAAACCATACCTGATAATACGCTTGCTTCAACACCGCGAGCTTTAGCATCATTAATGAAATCAACCATCTCAGCAAGTTGTAATTTAGAAGCCTGAGGACCAGAGAAAATAGCATCTTCTTTAGTCAAGGATTCTTTTTTATACAATGTTCTGTTCTCACCTTCATCCGGACGTAAACCATGATTAAGTTTTTCAATACTTTCTACGGTTAACCCATTTTTAGTATTGTTTAAAAACTCTTCTACCGCACCTTTGAGCTTATCTTTTAACTCTGGTGAACGTTGGATTGTTTTTGAGGTTTCAGCTAAAGCATCTACGATACGTTGAGTTTGCTCCGGGACCCCCATAATTTCATCACTTTTTGGCAATTTTTTCACTAATTGCTGAATCGCATTGAATTCCTGCTCACTTGGTTTAAAGTGTAAAGCTTCATTAATCTTACGTTCGGTTCTTTTTGCGCCGTCTGTGAGAATATCGTCTAGCTCAGCTGAGCCTGCCATCTGTTTTAATACCGCTTCAGGCACACTTTTCTTCGCAGCTTCACGTGCTTCAGCTAAAAACTCACTATTATTAAGAATTTTTTGTTCAAATTCGTCATAACGTTTTGCCTCAAGGCTTAATAACTCTTTCAAATTCAAGTTATCTTCGAGTTTTTCATAGTTTGGTTTCCCATTAGCCTGGACTTCAGCTTCCGATAAGCGATTGCTGTTATT
>MLAA01000059.1 GCA_001998905.1 Rodentibacter caecimuris
ATGTTCTTTAAAAATGTAGAAACAAGCTGAAAACTGAGAGATTTTTTAAGTCCGAAAGGATATAAGAAGTCTGAGTAAAGAAAGTGTTTTTGTCTGAGAAAAGGCGGGCAAGGGCATATAGACTAGACTGAGAGGGAATCCTTGAGGTTGTATAGTTAAGTGAGAAAGCGTACAGGGCGGATGCCTTGGCAATCAGAGGCGAAGAAGGACGTGCTAATCTGCGAAAAGCTTGGATGAGTTGATAAGAAGCGTTTAATCCAAGATATCCGAATGGGGAAACCCGATGGATGAAGAATCCATCATTGTTTAATGAATACATAGTTAAACGAGGCAAACCGGGAGAACTGAAACATCTAAGTACCCCGAGGAAAAGAAATCAACCGAGATTCCGTGAGTAGCGGCGAGCGAAAGTGGAGGAGCCATCAAATGTTATCTCAACGATGAGGAGAATCAACTGGGAAGTTGAATCATAGAGGGTGATAATCCCGTATCTGAAGATTGTTGAGAAGAACTAAGTTTGAGAGAAGTAGGGCGGGACACGAGAAATCCTGTTTGAAGAAGGGGGGACCATCCTCCAAGGCTAAATACTCCTGATTGACCGATAGTGAACCAGTACCGTGAGGGAAAGGCGAAAAGAACCCCGGCGAGGGGAGTGAAATAGAACCTGAAACCCTGTACGTACAAGCAGTGGGAGCCTGAAAGGGTGACTGCGTACCTTTTGTATAATGGGTCAGCGACTTATATTTTGTAGCGAGGTTAACCGAATAGGGTAGCCGAAGGGAAACCGAGTCTTAACTGGGCGATTAGTTGCAAGGTATAGACCCGAAACCCGGTGATCTAGCCATGGGCAGGTTGAAGGTTGGGTAACACTAACTGGAGGACCGAACCGACTAATGTTGAAAAATTAGCGGATGACTTGTGGCTGGGGGTGAAAGGCCAATCAAACCGGGAGATAGCTGGTTCTCCCCGAAATCTATTTAGGTAGAGCCTTGAGCGGACACCTTCGGGGGTAGAGCACTGTTTCGGCTAGGGGGCCATCCCGGCTTACCAACCCGATGCAAACTGCGAATACCGAAGAGTGATACTCAGGAGACACACGGCGGGTGCTAACGTCCGTCGTGGAGAGGGAAACAACCCAGACCGCCAGCTAAGGTCCCAAAGT
>MLAA01000006.1 GCA_001998905.1 Rodentibacter caecimuris
GAGCAAATAGACAACCGTGTTCCGGAGGCCGATGTCGATACTGCGGCAGAGGCGAAGGCAACAGTCGCGGCAGCGGAGAACGCGGGGCAAGAATAAGATAACGCCATAAAAGCCGCGAAAGAAGACGGTTTAACAGAAGCAGAAAAAGCGGCATTAGATAAGCAAGCCGAAGAGGCGAATAAGCTCAAAGAGGAGGCGAAAGCAGCGGTTGCGGCGTTACCGGAGAATCATAGTGATAAAGCGGGGCTGACTGAGCGGGTTGAGCAAATAGACAACCGTGTTCCGGAGGCCGATGTCGATACTGCGGCAGAGGCGAAGGCGAAAGTTGCGGCAGCGGAGAAAGCGGCGCAAGAATTAGATAATGCTATTGCTGAGGCTCAGAAAGATGGTGCAATTAATCCTGAAGAAAAAGCAACACTAGATAAGCAAGCGGAGAATGCGAATAAGTTGAAAGCTGAAGCGCAGGATGCTGTGGACGCTTTACCTGATACTAATGCAGATAAACATACATTAGATGAAACACTGAAAGGTATTGATAATGAAGTTCCACAAGTTAATGATACCAATAGTAATGGTATTCCGGATAGTATTGAATCGATCATTACTGAAATTGAAGATTTGGTAATAAAAGCAGAAGAGGCTTATGCTGCTGCCGAAGATGCTTATGATACTGCGGTAGAAGGAGCTAATGAAACGACAGGCAAATATAACCAATCCCAGGTTAATGCATTTAATAAAGCATTATCAAATGCTCAAAAAGCCAAAGAGGATGCTGTAGCTAAGGTTGCAGCGGCAAGAGAACAGCTACCTGAAACTATTGCTAAAGATTTTGATGATCGTTTAGATGCGTTAGCTGATCCTTCTTTACCGGAAGTGAATACTTCCGACGATGAGGAGGTAAATCTTCACCCTGATACGATTATTACTGGTCGAACATTTACTGCCACTAAAGCTGTTACAGACAAGATCATTAAGAAAAATTCAGAGATAAATGAGGAATCTAGTATAACGACAGGTAAAATTCAAACCGGTGCTGCAAATGATACAGTGATTGTTGGTCGTAATAACCACTATGATACGGCAACTGATCCAAAAGTATTACCACGGTATTATAGTATGAAGAAAACGACTATCGAAACTGGTGCTGGTGATGACGTCGTAGTGGTAGCAGGTGATGTAAATAATATAGTTTCTGTTAACGATAGAAATGGTGCTGCAAAGAATCAGGGATCATTGATTGATACCGGTGATGGTAATGATTTTGTTAAAATATCAAATAGTATTCGTAATGGCTCAGTTGTAAATACAGGATCTGGTAATGATACCGTAGTTATCGGTATGGATGTAAAAGGTGGTTCTAAAGTCTTGTTAGGTGAAGGTGATAATAATCTGCAAATAAATGGTCAAATTCGTTTTGGGGTGGATATTATTGCTGGGGCTGGAGATGATAAGGTAACCATCAATAAGGGAATTGATGTTCTTCAGGCTAAGACTGATGCAAATAAAGTCATTATTGACTTAGGTGATGGGGATAATGCGCTCACGATTGGTGCGAAATATGCGACTCGCGTAGTGAACGCATTGGAAGTCAAAACTGGTGAAGGAGATGATGTTATTACGATCAACTCAAACAAAGTCAATAATATCCTCATTCAAACTGGAGAAGGAAATGATATTATAGACCTGCAAGAAAGTACATTTGTTGGTAGTTATTCAGGAATGAAAGTAATTGAATCCAGTGCGGGTAATGATGTAATTAAATTGGGTAAATTTGGTAATTTGGCGAATGGAAATAAACTAAGTGTTGACGCGGGTGAAGGTGATGATACCGTTGAGTTGTATCATTCCTATGATCCAAGTGCGAATCAAAACCAAGGGCTTATCTTAGGAGGGAGTGGTACTGATACCTTATCACTCAAAGGGGCTGGTATTACTGTCAACTTAGTAAGTCAAGGTAGTGGTAATGCCGAGGAGGGTATTAAAGGTTTTGAACGCATTGATATGACTGATTCTAATGCCCAGATTGTAAAATTAACTTTAGCGGATGTATTGAACAATAATGCGAACAATGTGCTTTATATCTCTGGTAATAGTGCTGACTCGGTAGACTTAGGTGCCGATGCTAGTAGCTCTTTAGGTGGATTTACTAAAGACTCAAGTGATAAGGTGAGTGGAAACCAAGCACCGCTTGCTGACCATACTTATACTGCTTATACTAATGGAGTAGTGAAAGTATACATTGACGATACCATCACAAATATTATTTAATGTGGTGGTTTACCGATCCAATTAGGACGGTAAGTCTAAAATAAACGATATGGTTTATAGACCATATCGTTTTTTTATTAGCTCAGTTTGCTTTTATTTGGGGAACAATTATATGGAAAAATGCCTCCATATTTGACCGCACTTTATACCCACTTACAGTATTTCCAACTAAACTGTGATCTATATCACAAAATCTGTATAAATCAGTGAAAACTAAGACTTTTTCCTAGTTGATCTAAGCCATTATCTCAAGGCGAAATACCGTTATTTAATTAAGATTAGCGCACTTTTATAACCTGATAAATTGAGGAAATAATGTTTAAATTTTTACAAGAAGTGAGACAACCGGTTTTGGATTTACCTGTTGAAGAAAGACGAAGAATGTGGTTTAAACCCTTCATGCAATCTTATTTAGTTGTATTTATTGGCTATATGGCGATGTATCTCATTCGTAAGAACTTCAATATTGCACAAAACGATATGATTGAAACTTATGGGTTAACCAAAACAGATTTGGGGTTGATTGGATTAGGTTTTTCTATTACCTATGGAATAGGGAAGACCATCGTTTCTTATTATGCTGATGGTAAAAATACTAAACAGTTTGTACCGTTTATGCTGATTTTATCCGCTATCTGTATGTTAGGTTTTAGTGCGAGTATGGGAAGTGGAAGTGTAGCATTATTTTTGATGATTGCATTCTATGCACTAAGCGGTTTTTTCCAAAGTACAGGTGGTTCATCTAGTTATTCCACTATTACGAAATGGACACCGCGTAAAAAGCGAGGAACCTTTCTTGGTTTTTGGAATTTATCGCACAATGTAGGTGGTGCAGCGGCTGCGGGTGTTGCATTATTCGGTGCGAATGTCTTTTTTAGCGGACATGTTATTGGAATGTTTATTTTTCCATCAATCGTTGCGCTGATTATCGGTTTTATCGGATTACGTTATGGTTCTGATTCTCCGGAAGCCTATGGTTTAGGTAAGGCGGAAGAGTTATTTGATGAAGAAATTAGTGAAGAAGATCGCGATGCAGAAGAGAATCAATTAACTAAATGGCAAATTTTTGTACGTTATATTCTTAAAAATAAAGTAATTTGGTTACTGTGTTTTGCCAATATTTTCTTATATATCGTTCGTATTGGAATCGATCAATGGTCTCCGGTTTATGCTTATCAAGAATTAGGTTTTTCAAAAGAAGCGGCGATTTCAGGTTTTGCATTATTTGAAGTCGGTGCTTTAGTCGGGACATTTTTATGGGGATACCTTTCTGATTTAGCAAATGGTCGTCGCGGTTTAACTGCCTGTGTTGCGTTAGTATTGATTGTATTTACTTTAGAATTCTATCAATTTGCAACAAACGAATATATGTATTTGATTTCATTATTTATTTTGGGATTTTTAGTATTTGGACCGCAATTATTAATTGGCGTTGCTGCTGTCGGGTTTGTACCGAAAAAGGCAATTGCTGTAGCTGACGGAGTAAAAGGGACATTTGCTTATTTAATCGGAGACAGTTTTGCTAAATTAGGTTTAGGAATGATCGCAGACGGTACGCCTATTTTCGGCTTAACCGGTTGGACCGGAACTTTTGCTGCATTAAATACCTCCGCTCTAGTTTGTATGGGACTACTGGCTTTTGTTGCCATTGCTGAAGAAAAGAAGATTCGTAAGAGTAAAAAGTTGGTGAAATGATATTTGAATAACACATATCAATAAATAAACTCATAAAATAACGATAAAAGAACAGTGAATTTTTTCGCCGTTCTTTTTTTATTGTAAAATATCTACTTTTGAGATTGGAGTAGGAAATGATTAAGGTAGTATTAATTGACGATCACATTATTGTTCGTTCTGGATTCTCCCAATTACTCTCTCTTGAGCAGGATATTCAAGTGATAGGGGAATTTGGTTCAGCAAAAGAAACTCGTCGGAATTTACCCGGATTAAAACCGGATGTATGTATTATTGATATTTCAATGCCGGATGAAAGTGGCTTAGAACTATTAAAAAGTATTCCTTCAGGAATTGATTGTATAATGCTCAGTGTGAATGATTCGGAATTCATTGTTAAAAAATCACTTGAATTAGGTGCAAAAGGTTACTTAAGTAAACGTTGTAATCCGGAACAATTAATTCAAGCTGTTAGAACAGTTTATATGGGTGGAGTTTATTTAATGCCGGAATTAACGGCAAAATTAGTAGTATCTGATCAGAAAAAACCGATTGAACAATTAACTAAACGAGAAAGAGAAATATGTGAATTGTTGATTCTAGGCTGGAGTAGCAAAGAAATTGCTGAAAAATTAAATTTAAGTACGAAAACAATTCATGTTCATCGGGCCAATGCGATTAGCAAGTTAAATGTTAAAAATAATGTCGAGCTGGCGAATTTATTTCATCAACAAATTAAATAATAAAAATGAAGCATCTTTTTATTGGAATCTATACTTGGTTTTTAATTACTTGTAGCTATTTTTGTTTATGGATTATTTCTGATTACTTGCTTTCAGATCCTATTTTAGCATTTTTATTTTTGCCTTTTTCTTTTCGTATTGGAGTCCTTATTCATACGCCTAGAAAATATTGGTCAATTATCTATATTGCTGAATTTACCATATTTCTTCTTTTGTCTTTTTCCCTCTCTAATTTAAATTATTTATTACTTTTTATATTAAGTGCGGTCAGTTTTCCTATTGTTTATTGGCTCTATCCATTTTATAAGGGAGAACAATGGAAAAAATTATTATCACAAATTTTTTTAATTTCTTTAATGAGTATGGTTAATGCTTTTTTAGTTGGGGGAGTGTTGACTTATTTTGCCTTTTTAATTGGATTAACTGGGGGGCTGCTTATCTTACCCGCTTGCTATTTGCTTAACGATTTTTTATTTAATACAAAATGGCTTCCTTTAACTGCTAATCTTGTTAATAAACCTATTGTACTAAGAACAAAACATATTTTTGTTTACATTATTATTTTTCTAGTCAATATATTTATTCAAATATTTTTTCCTGATGAATTTTATCGCTTTACTTTATTTTGCTTGGCTGTTCCTATTATTTGGTTAGCATTTCAATATGGTTGGCAAGGTGCGTTTCTAGGCATTTTACTTAATAGTATAACCTTAATTGCGTCTATTCATCATTTTTCTAATATTGAATTAACCGATTTATTTCTGTCTATTTCGGCACAAACTGTAACAGGAATATTTCTTGGTTTAGGAATTCAACGTCAACGTGATCTAAATCAAAGTTTATCTATTGAGTTAAAAAGAAATAAAGATTTAACTTTTCAATTAATTAATACTGAAGAATCTATTCGCAAAGAAATTTCTCGCGAACTTCATGATGAAATTGGGCAAAACATCACGGCTATTCGTACCCAAGCAGGTATATTAAAACGCTTAGAGGCTAATCCGAATAATGAAAGTATAGCAACAATTATCGAAAAGCTCTCACTTAATATTTATGATACGACAAAAGGGTTATTAAATCGTATTCGTCCCAGATTATTAGATGATCTGGACTTACAACAAGCATTGGAGAATTTACTTGTCGAGCTAAATTTTAAAGCTCAAGGGATCAATACAACACTTAATTTAAGAAATGATAGAAATATTAAATTAGAAAATATTATAGAAATAACAATTTATAGAGTCTGCCAAGAATGTTTAAATAATATTATAAAATATGCGAATGCTACTCAGGTCAATATTCAAATTGATATTGATGAACAAGTTGAAATGATTATTCAAGATAATGGAATAGGATTTAGTGTGGAAAGTATTTCAAGTGGATTTGGTTTGCGAGGTATAAAAGAAAGAGTTTGTATTTTATTAGGAACATTTGAAATCTATTCAGATCATCATGGTACTATAATAAAAGTTTGGTTACCTAGGAATTAAGTAATGATACATTTTAATAAAAATATAGATAGAGCTTATCACTATTGGCGAGTTCATATAATGATTGCGATGTATATAGGTTATGCTGGATTTTATTTGACGCGAAAAAGTTTTAATTATGCCTTGCCAGTATTAATTGATGATTTAGGTATTGATAAAAATGATATTGGCATGATGGCAACTTTGTTTTATCTGATTTATGGAATTTCAAAATTTCTATCCGGTATATTTTCCGATAAGGCGAATCCCCGGCATTTTATGGCATGGGGCTTGTTACTTACAGGGGTAACCAATATTCTGTTTGGTTTATCAGGTTCTATCGGTATGTTTACTCTATTGTGGATGATTAATGCTTATTTCCAAGGTTGGGGCTGGCCAGCTTGTTCAAAACTTTTGACAACTTGGTATTCTCGCAATGAGCGGGGCCTTTGGTGGTCTGTTTGGAATACGGCACATAACGTTGGTGGTGCGTTAATTCCTATTATTGTGGGATATTTGGCGTTTCATTATAGCTGGCGATATGGGTTTGGCGTAGCTGGAGTTTGTGCAGTTTGTATTAGTATTTTTTTATTCTTTCGTTTAAAAAATACGCCTGCTTCAATGGGGTTGCCAAGTATAGGTCAATGGCGTAATGATAAGTTAGAACTAGCTCAAGAGAAAGAGGGGGCCGATTTAGGTTGGTCGGAGATTCTACGCCAATATGTCTTTTTGAATAAATATATTTGGTTACTCGCTTTAAGTTATACGTTAGTTTATGTCGTGCGTACAGCGATTAATGATTGGGGTAATTTATATCTGGTTGAAAATTATCGATATGATCTTGTTTCAGCAAATACGGCCCTTTCTCTGTTTGAAATTGGCGGCTTTATCGGTTCTTTAGTCGCAGGTTGGGGATCGGATAAATTATTTGCGAGCAATCGAGGGCCGATGGCTTTGCTCTTTGCTATTGGTATTTTCTTTTCTATTATTGCGTTATGGTTGATGAAAGAAAACAATATTGTTTTGCAGGCTGGTGTGTTTTTTACGATTGGTTTTTTTGTTTTTGGTCCGCAGATGTTGATTGGAATGGCGGCTGCGGAATGTTCCCATAAAAAAACACCGGGTTCGGCAACCGGTTTTGTTGGTTTATTTGCCTATTTGGGGGCCGCAATTGCTGGTTATCCCCTAGCATTAGTAATGGAATTTTTCCATTGGAATGGTTATTTTATCGTCATATCTTGTGCGGCTTCAGCTATCGCTCTGTTATTGCTACCATTTTTAAAAGCGCCGAATTTATCGGTAAAATAAGAGCGTGATAAATTCTCTATTGTGCTGTCGTTATACAGGGTTGAATTTTTTACTAAGAATTGCGATAGGAGATTTCTATTCCGGATATGAATTTGTTTCAAGCTATTTAGGGCTAAATATAGGGGCTTCGTGTTTTTAGTTCTACTAAAATGGCTACATTTATTTCAAATGTAGGGCAGGGGCCTGCCCCGAATCAGATTTCGATTTAGCCTATAAAAGATTATTTTTTGCGATTGTCTAAGGTTTCGGGTTCTAGATCTAATTTAGCCATTAATCGTTGATCACCGTCTTCTTCCGGATTTCCCGTTATTAAAAGTTTATCACCGTAGAAAATGGAATTTGCTCCGGCCATAAAACACATCGCCTGCATTTCTTCGGACATTCCCTGTCGCCCAGCAGAAAGCCGAACATAGCTTTTTGGCATTGTAATTCTTGCAACGGCAATAGTACGAACAAACTCTGTCCAATCTAATTCAGGAGCATTAGCAAGCGGTGTTCCTTCTACTTTAACTAATTGGTTTATGGGAACGGATTCTGGCTGGGGATCAAGGTTGGCTAAGCTAGCGATTAATCCTGCTCGTTCTTTTCGTGTTTCATTCATTCCGACGATACCACCACAGCAAACCTTTAATCCGGCTTTTCGAACTTTTCCTAAGGTACTTAATCGGTCATCAAAGCGTCTTGTACCGATGACCTCGTGGTAATGTTCCGGTGCGGTATCTAAATTGTGATTGTAATAGTCGAGCCCAGCTTGTTTTAGATCTTCGGCCATTCCATCTTGTAGGAGTCCAAAAGTTCCACAGGTTTCTAATCCTAATGCCTTAACTGCGCGAATAATTTCTGTTACTTTTTCCATATCTTTGGGTTTAGGTCCGCGCCATGCTGCTCCCATACAAAAGCGCCCTGCACCTCGCGCTTTAGCAATTTTTGCTTTTTCGATAATTTCATTCACGTCAAGTAATTGTTGGTTTTGGACGCCTGTATGATAGCGTGCCGATTGTGGACAATAGCCACAGTCTTCCGGACAACCGCCGGTTTTAATCGACATTAAGGTTGATAGTTGAATAGCTTGAGGGTTGAAGTTTTCACGATGTATTTGTGCCGATCGGTAGATTAATTCGAGAAAGGGTGTTTCAAATAATGCTTCAACTTTGCATACCGACCAATATTCTAAAGAAGGATGTGGTGTAATAGATGTGAGTTGTATCGGGGTTGTTGTCATATTTTATCCTTAAAGTGCGGTCATTTTTTCTGATATTTTCTTATATTATTTATCACGGATTTAATTTTTGTGTACTTGATACATAATAACGCATCACTGTGTTAAAAAACGTAAAAAATAGGTCTGCTAGCTTACATTTTTTCCGCCCTTAATTTCAATAAAACGATGAATATGTCCGTCCAGTTCTTTGGGTTGATGGGTAACAAGTAATAAGGTGAGTTTTTTTTCTCGACATAATTGATCAAGTAACAGCAGCATTTCTTTTCTTAATTGCGGATCAAGAGCAGAAAAAGGTTCATCAAGTAATAAAATTGGTTTATTGCGTAATAAACAGCGTGCTAGAGCGACTCGTTGTTTCTGTCCGCCTGAAAGAGCGCTGGGTTTTCGGGTCAAACTTTCTTCTAAACCAACTGCACTTGCAGCATTTTTAATTAATCGTTGTTCAGCTTGGTTAAGTTTTAAGGTCGGTTTAATGCCAAGAGCGATATTTTCTGCTACGGTTAAATGGGGAAATAAATTGTTTTCTTGGAATAAAATGGATACCGGGCGTTGGTAAGGCGCTGTTTTAGTATGATTTTCGTTATTCAGCCAAATTTCACCACTGAGGACTGTTTCAAAACCGGCAATTAAATTGAGTAATGTACTTTTTCCTGCCCCACTTTCACCAATAATCGCTACTTTTTCTTGCGGTTGAATATGTAAATTAAAATTCATCGGCATTGCTTTGTAATCAAAATATAGATTACTTAGTTTAATCATGATCATTTCCTTTGTGTTTTTCGATAAAGAGGAAGAGAGTAACGCATAATACTAATAATATTAATGAAGTAACGGCGGCTTCTGTGCTTTTATATTGTCCGAGTTGCTGATATAAAAAATGAGGAAGAGAAGTAAAATCCTGATTGCCGAATAAGGCAATAGCGGTAAAATCTCCTAAGGAGATAGTTGTTGCAATAGCAAACGCGTATTTTAGGGGAGTATTTAATGTGGTTCGCTCAATATAATAAAAGCGTTTCCACCCTTGTAAATTGAGGGATAGACATAGCTTTTCATAATATTGCATATTTTGATTCATGGGTACGTTTAAAATCCGAATTACAAACGGTAGAGCGGTTAGTGCATTACAACATACAACAATGAAGAATAAATGATATGTTGAAAAATCTATATCTTGTAATAATAAAAATAGCCCTAATGCCAGAACAAGCGTTGGAATAGCCAAAATCATCATGCCGATAGTTAAAATGAGGTTGACTATGTTGTGTTTTCTCAACCATTGTAATTGCCGCACCCATAATAATATGGCAATACCGAATATAAGAGAAACGAAAGCCGACGTAGGGGCGATTATTATTGAAAAAAGTAGTGCTTGTCTAAATAGAGGGTTTTGCCTGATTACCCATAATTGAGGGGCAAGCAGACCTTGTACCACAATGTTTATTAAAGGTAAAAAGATAAATAGGCAAACGATAGATAATACAAAAATGTGGAAAATTTTGGCCGCACTTTTGGGAGAGGGTAAGTAACGATATTGTTGGCTGAGTTGAGTTTCTAACGGGCGAGTAAAAAATTGGGCAACAATAAATAAAATGCAGCACAATAAACATTGAATGAGCGAAAATAAGGCTGCTTTCGGTAGATCAAATTCAAAAAAGACAGCTTGGTAAACGGCAACTTCTAAGGTGCTATATTGAGGCCCTCCCCCTAAGGCTAAAACAATACTGAAGCTAGTAAAACAGAGGAGAAAGATCAGCATAAAAGTTGGCAAAATATGCTGTTTCAAGTAAGGCAATTCGATAAGTCGGAAAAAATGCCAACCACGAATATTTAATTGTATAGCCAGACGATATTGCTCTGGTGGAACACTTTGCAATGCTTGAATCCCCATTCTGGCAGAAAGCGGGATATTAAAGAAAAGGTGGGCAATTAAAATCCCCTGTAAGCCGTAAATTCGGATTTGATTTTCTATACCTAAGAAGTGTAATAGTTGATTTAACCAGCCGGATATCCCAAAAACACCCAGCAGACCAAATACTGCGAGTAATGAGGGTAATACAAAGGTAAGAGAAAGCAACTTTAATATAAATGATTTTGCAGGGAACTTGGTATAAAAAAATGCTCTGGAAAATAGTAGCCCGATAAAAAGGGACAAAAACGCAGATAATGAGGCTTGCCCTAAACTAAACAAAATAATTCGGTGTAGATAATTATCTTGTTGTAAGGCTTCCCAGCTATAATTTCCACCCGCTGACCAAATTGTCGAGAGCGAGGTGCTATATAAAAAAATGATGCCTAAAATAACCACACTTCCGACTAGGTAATACTTGAGGCGGAAATGTGGTTGAAAAAATAAAGACATTATTGAGCCAATGCTTTTTGCCATTGGGTGATCCAAGTTTTAAGTTGATCGGTTGTGATTGATGTCGTTTCTAGTATTGGTGTCGCCATTTGTTTGGCTCTTAGTGCATCAATATGAGGTTCGACAGGTGTAGCCGTTATTGGCAACATTACATTATATTTTGCTACATATTGTTGTGCTGTTGGTTCGATTAAAAAATTTAAAAAATTATCTGCACAAGGGGTTTTACTGTGAGTAACTTTGGCGGCGACTTCAATTTGTAATATACCACCTTCTTTAAATTCTGCCGCAGCATAATGATCTTTTTGTTCAGAAAGAAGGTGGTAAAGTGGTGAGGTATTGTGGCTTAATACCATATCTCCTTCACCTTTTAAGAATGCGCCGTAAGCTTCTGTCCAGCCTTTTGTTACCGTTACGGTATGTGTAGCGAGTTTTTGCCAAGCTTCTGCTATTTCCGAAGGGGTATAAACTTTATTCATCCACAATAACATTCCGCGTCCGATACTACTCGTTCGAGGATCTTGGTATAATACTTTAAGATCTTTTCTTTCTACAAGCTCTTTTAAGCTTTTAGGTGGATTGGTAAGTTTGTTTTTATCATAGATGAAAGCGTACTGTCCAAAATCATAGGGGAGAAAGGTGTTGTTTTGCCAAACTATTGGTAAGTTAATTGTCGCCAGATCAAGTTTATGAGGAGTAAATATATTCAGTTTTTGGGCTTCATCTATTTGGTGGTTATCCAAGCCTAATACTATATCCGCTTTGATTTTTTTTCCTTCTAACCGAACTCTATTAAATAACACGCCATTGTTATCAAAAGCGACATAGTTAAGTTTGCATTGAGGAAATTGGCGTTCAAAATCCGTTTTAATCTTGGGACCGGCTCCCCAGTCTGCTGAAAATGAGTCATAGGTATAAACTTGAAGAGGTGGATTTGTTTGAGCAGATAAAGAAAGCGGCAAAAGTGCGGTCAAAATAGCAAGTGTTTTTTTCATTGTGATTCTCCTAGTGGTTGTGAGGGAAACAGCACGACAATGAAAGGGAGGGAAAGGTAATTAGTTTCCTACGCCAGCATTAACTGTTTCAGGTTCTCGGGTATATTCTCAGCCTTCCGTAAGAAAGCACCCCGACTAATTGAGAACTAAGTGTATAGTGCTTATTATAAAATTACAATGTATTTTTAACAAAAGGGGAAAATCCCTCATCTTCCCCTTTTAAAAGTGCTAAATTGCAAATAAGTCATTGAAATTTTCAGCCATTGTAGGGTGAGTGAAAATTTGTGTTTGGAATTGAGTATAGGGTATTTGACAATTCATCGCTAAGACAATCATATTGATTAATTCGGCAGATTCCGCACCAAATAATGTCGCGCCTAGAATCAATTTAGTTTGAGGATCCACTAAAACTTTAAATAATCCGCGTAGATCGCCGTTGACATGCGCTCTAGGCATAGCCATCACAGGTAATTCTTTGGCGATATAATTTATACCTGCTTGTTTTGCTTCATCTTCATTCAAACCGATGCGAGAAAGAGGGGGATCTATGAAGAGGGTGGTGGGTACGTTTTGACGATTTTTTAATGAATAATCTGTTTTACCATTTAAGTAATTGAAAATAATTCGAAAATCATCTAATGAAATGTAGGTGAATTGTGCCCCTCCATTAACATCTCCAGCAGCAAATATATTTTTTACATTCGTTTCGCAAAATTCATTGATTTCAATTGCGCCGCGAGGAGTGAGTTTTATATCTGTATTTTCTAATCCTAAGTCTTCAACATTAGGTTTTCGTCCCGTTGCATAGAGTACGCTATCAAATATAAATTCATCATTTAGGGTTTGAATGATGACTTGTTCACCTTGATTTTTCACCTGTGTAATTTGGCTATTTAATTCGAATTTTACTTTTTGTTGGTTGAGATATTCTTGTGCTAGCACAGAAAATTTTTCTTCTTCACGCATTAAAATGCGAGAATTTGAGTCAAATACAGTAACTTCTGTTTCCTGTTTGGCATATAAGCTGGCAAATTCTAAACCAATATTACCAGCACCAATGATACCTAATCGTTTAGGCTGTTTGGTTAATTGCTGAATTCCCGTACTATCAAAGACATTTTTCGCTGTTGCCAACCCTTCAATCGGTAATTGCACAGAACTTGCTCCAGTATTGATAAGGATAATCTCTCCCTCAAGTTGTTCGCAATCTCCATTTTTTGCCGTTATTTCAATTATTTTATTACGGATAAAGCGAGCTTTAGCTGTATAGATATCAGCATAAGTGCTGAACGTTGCATAATTTTTGTTGCGTAAGCGCGTAGTAACGGTATTTTTTTCTTCCATTGCTTGTTGGAATGTTTTGCCATGTTCTGATGCCACGATTAAAGTTTTCGTTGGGATGCAACCAATATTGATACAAGTTCCGCCATACATTAAGTCGCTTTTTTCAATAATTGCCACTTTTTTACCTTGTGAGCCTAGCTTTGCTGCAAGTGTTTTACCGGCTTTCCCGAAGCCAATGACGATGAGATCGTAATATTTCATAGCTATTCCTTTGTTTTGATCAGGCTGATATTTTATTATAGAGCAATTTTACGAAAAATTTTTAGTCAAAAAATCTCATTTATTCAAAAAATAAGAGCGTTATAAAACGCTCTTAAGTGTAATTTAATAGACTGAAATCATGGGATGATTAGCTATAGACCTATACTCATGGCTAGCATAAAGAGAGCCAGATTCACTTGTTCTTCTGGAATCACCTTGCCATTTAATTTTAATTCGCCGTTTTCCAGTACAATGTTTAACTGCATATTTTTTTCGTTATTGATAAATATGCCTTTAGCGGCACTTGCTTGTGCCATTTTTTCCACTTCAGTGTTTGCATCAATATTTGGAGGGCCTATTTTTGAGAAAATATCAATCATTGCTGTTTTATCTAGCTGTACATTAGCATTTAATGCAGATAATTGACGTAAGATTGAATTTTCTTCGCTGAGATCAAACTTAGGGTCTTTAATAAGCGCGATATTTAAATCACCGTATAATTTTCCTTTATCGTTATTGAGTTCAAGTTTAGATATTTTTAATTGAGGTTGGTTATTTAAAATATCTAACGCAGTTTGTTCTAATTTTTGTTCTAATAGTTCGGATTGGTGCTTATTATCTGCTGTTCCTTCTGATTTAATTAAAGCAAAGATGGTTTGATAGATGTCATTTAAAGCATTGCCATCCAAATGATTTAATTCAATATCATAATTAAATTTTCCGTAATTTTTATCATTGGCGATAATTTCGTTAATTTGATAGTCATTTCTTTGATTAATGAAGTTATCGACCACTTTACTCTGTGAATTAGTAGAAAGCGATTTTAAACTGATATGATTTTTTTCTTTACCATTATAATGTTCTTTAATATCTAGCGACTCCAATTTTAGTTCAGAATTGCCGTTATATAAATATGCCCACTTGGTTGGAATAGCTTCGGATTTACCTGTCAGACCTTTTAATGCAAAAGTTAAGTGATCAGTCGTGATTTTAATATTATCGGCCTGATATTCTACGTTGCCAGCAAACTCTTTGTTGAGATTAACTTTCGCAATAAAATCAGACCAATTAATCGTATTGCCTTCATTATTGGAGGTTTCTCCAGAATGGATATTAATATTTAATGAAGTGTTAGCTGCATAATCGGTATAACCGCTAAATGTAATTGGTTTATCGTTTTTGATAGCATCGAAGACAACTTGAGTAGTATCGTTTTTATTCAATTGCCCATCAAAGGAGAACATTACGGGTAAGAAATTCAAGGCTGTTAAACGATTTAACGGTAGTGGACCATGATAGATTGTAGCGGAAGTCGGAATGATAAAACGTTGGTTATCTTTGACATTTTCAATAATAATTTCATCGCTAATATCGGAACTAAAGAAGTTTCGTTCAAACTTCTGATTTTTGTATTCTACCTTTAATACTGAATCTAGTCCTAACTGTTTGAATTGTTGATTTTGAAATTCAATTTGGCGTAAGTATTCTTGTTCAGCTTTTTGACCCGTATACCAAGTTCCGCCTAGCCATAATATACCTAGCCCCGCAATAAGGCCTAAGGCAAGTTTAGATTTTTTCATTTTTAATTCCTTAATGGGTGGTAAAATCAAATCACAATCTACCACAATTTAGGTGTAATACCAATGAAGCTCAATATTTTTTCTTCTTTCTGTCTTGAACTCGGCTCAATCGGACTTATTTTAGAAACATAATGGATTTTGACCGCACTTTGATAGAAAAATTTTTTAACAATAGCTCTTGAAATATGTAACGGCATCCACATTTAACAAATCGTGAACGCAAAATGACATAATTTTGCAAATGAAATTTAATCTAGGAGAACAAAAATGGGAAAAATTATTGGTATTGACTTAGGGACGACAAACTCTTGTGTAGCCGTGATGGACGGTGATAAACCGCGTGTAATTGAAAATGCTGAAGGAGATCGTACCACGCCGTCAATTATTGCCTATACCAACGATAATGAAACCTTAGTCGGTCAACCGGCAAAACGTCAAGCAGTAACTAATCCGAAAAATACGTTATTTGCTATTAAACGTTTAATCGGTCGTCGTTTTGAAGATGCTGAAGTGAAACGCGATATTGATATTATGCCGTTTGAAATTACCAAAGCGGACAACGGTGATGCTTGGGTTAGTGTAAAAGGTGAAAAATTAGCGCCTCCACAAATTTCTGCTGAAGTGTTGAAAAAAATGAAGAAAACCGCAGAAGATTTCTTGGGTGAGTCCGTAACAGAAGCGGTAATTACTGTACCTGCATATTTTAACGATGCACAGCGCCAAGCAACAAAAGATGCGGGTCGTATTGCTGGATTAGATGTTAAACGTATTATAAATGAACCGACAGCAGCTGCCTTGGCTTATGGTTTAGATAAAGGAACTGGTAATAAAACCATTGCAGTTTATGACTTAGGGGGCGGTACATTCGATTTATCCATAATCGAAATTGATGAAGTAGGTGGTGAGAAAACTTTTGAAGTGTTAGCAACTAATGGTGATACTCATTTAGGTGGTGAAGACTTCGATAACCGTGTGATTAACTATTTAGTTGATGAATTCAAAAAGGAACAAGGTGTCGATTTACGCAATGACCCGCTAGCAATGCAACGTTTAAAAGAAGCTGGTGAGAAAGCTAAAATAGAACTTTCTTCCGCGCAACAAACGGATGTAAATTTACCTTATATCACTGCGGATGCGACAGGACCTAAACACTTAAATATTAAATTAACCCGTGCCAAACTGGAGTCTTTAGTAGAAGATTTAGTGGCAAAATCATTAGAGCCTGTGAAAGTTGCATTATCTGATGCCGGTTTAAACGCTGCACAAATTGATGATGTAATCTTAGTGGGTGGTCAAACTCGTATGCCGTTAGTGCAACAAAAAGTTGAGGAATTCTTTGGTAAAGCACCTCGTAAAGATGTTAATCCAGATGAAGCGGTTGCGGTAGGTGCAGCTGTTCAAGGTGGTGTATTAGCCGGCGATGTAACCGATGTATTATTATTAGATGTTACTCCATTATCATTAGGCATTGAGACAATGGGTGGTGTAATGACTACTTTAATTGAGAAAAATACTACGATTCCAACTAAAAAATCACAAGTGTTCTCGACCGCTGAAGATAATCAAAGTGCAGTAACTATTCATGTACTTCAAGGTGAACGTAAACAAGCGTCAGCAAATAAATCTTTAGGTCAATTTAACCTTGAAGGTATTAATCCTGCACCACGCGGTATGCCACAAATTGAAGTAACTTTTGATATTGATGCAGACGGTATTATCCATGTATCAGCGAAAGATAAAGGTACAGGTAAAGAGCAAAAAATTACTATTAAAGCCTCTTCTGGTTTAAGTGATGAAGAAATTCAACAAATGGTGCGTGATGCGGAAGCGAATGCTGATGCAGACCGTAAATTTGAGGAATTAGTACAAGCTCGTAATCAAGCTGATCATTTAGTCCACAGTACTCGTAAACAGTTAAGTGAAGTGGGTGATAAATTATCTGCTGAAGATAAAGCACCGATTGAAACGGCAGTAAATGAGCTTGAAACTGCTGCAAAAGGCGAAGATAAAGCAGCGATTGATGCCAAAGTTCAGGCATTAATTCAGGTTTCGGAAAAACTAATTCAAGCCGGACAAGCACAGGCTCAATCCGATGCTAACGCTCAACAAGCCCAAGGCGCCAAAGGCAATGATGATGTCGTTGATGCTGAATTTGAAGAAGTGAAAGATAACAAGTAATTCTTGTTAAAAAGAGAAGGGCGTAGTGATACGCCCTTTTGGTGTATATAAAGGAAGTGAGGGCAGATTCTGATTTAAATTTTTATCTGTTTGAGAATAAGAAATAATGAAAAATCAGTTTAAAATCAACCGCACTTTTGGTGTTGGAATAAATAACTTCCTCTAAATTTTGTATAAATCGCCCGAATGTAGAGGTATTTTTAGCAGAGATTTTTTTGTTTGAGCGTAGCGAGTTGACTTTTCTGTCAATAAAATACTAATTAAGGAAGGATTAACGATTTGAATGATGGGGACTTTCTTTACTTTTTATAAGCAAGAGAAAGTGGGGCGCCATTGGCGAAAGAAGATTTAAAATAACAAACTTTAAAAATTACAGCAGAACAAACGATACGGTAGAACCTAATGGCAAAACAAGATTACTATGAACTACTCGGCATTCAGAAAGGTGCCGATGATAAAGAAATTAAGCGAGCTTATAAAAAGCTTGCAATGCAATATCATCCGGATAGAACCAAAGGGGATAAAGCAAAGGAAGAAAAATTTAAAGAAATTCAAGAAGCCTATGAAGTGTTAGGTGATAAAGAGAAACGAGCTGCTTATGATCAGTATGGCCATGCAGCCTTTGAACAAGGCGGTTTCGGCGGAGGCGGATTTAACGGCGGTTTCGGTGGAGCCGATTTCGGAGATATCTTTGGTGATATGTTTGGTGATATCTTTGGCGGCGGTGGACGTGGACGTCAACGAGTAGTCCGCGGTGAAGATTTACGCTACGACATTGAAATTAGTCTAGAAGAAGCGGTAAAAGGCACAACCAAGGATATTCAAATTAATACTCTTGCTCAGTGTGATAGTTGTAACGGAAGTGGGGCAGAAAAAGGCTCGAAAGTGGAGGCTTGTTCGACTTGTCATGGGGCTGGACGGGTTCGTCGGCAACAAGGCTTTTTTGTTACTGAACAAGTTTGTCCAACTTGTCATGGTTCCGGTAAAAAAATTGAAAATCCTTGTAAAAAATGTCATGGTGAAGGACGTATTCATAAGAAGAAAAATTTATCAGTTAAAATTCCACCTGGTGTAGATACCGGAAATCAACTTCGTTTAAGTGGTGAAGGTGCAGCAGGTGAAAATGGTGCTCCGGCTGGTGATTTGTATGTGGTTATTCATGTTAAAGACCATGAAATTTTTGAACGAGATGGCGCAAATCTCTATTGTGAGGTTCCAATTAGCTTCACAATGGCAGCGTTAGGTGGAGAAATTGAAGTGCCGACTTTAGACGGTCGCTTAAAAGTAAAAATTCCAGAAGAAACCCAAACTGGTAAGTTATTACGTTTACGCGGTAAAGGTATTGTATCGGCAAGAGCTGGTTATGTGGGTGATTTAATTTGTAAGATAGTAGTCGAAACGCCAATAAAATTAAATGAAGAACAAAAGGAATTATTAAAAAAATTAGAAGAAAGTTTGGAAGGAAAAACCAAACACCGTCCTAAATCGTCTAGTTTTTTAGACGGAGTAAAAAAATTCTTTGACAATTTAGGTAAGTAATCCAAAGCTATGCAGCAAAGTTGCATAGCTTTTATTTTTGTTCTATAGATAATTTTATAAAAAAGGGTTGCGCACCCTAGAATTTTTGCGTATATTCGGAAGTATTCAATTTTGGAGCATAGAATGAACTTTATTCGTATTAACCATCACCACCATCATTTTCCTGAATAGTCTTTCGGGCATTTGGTGTGTTCGGAAGAAAACTTCCGAGTACGAGTAAACCCAAGCTTATTCACAACCCCTCGGAAGGAATTTCGAGGGGTTTTTCTTTATCAAAAATAACAATGGAAACGCGATATGACAAACAATAGACTTCGAATTGCAATGCAAAAATCCGGACGCTTAAGCAAAGATTGCCAAAATTTATTAAAACAGTGCGGTGTGAAAATTAACTGGAATGAGCAACGTTTGATTGCCTATGCAGAAAATATGCCGATCGATATTCTACGAGTGCGTGATGATGATATTCCGGGGTTGATTTTTGATGGTGTGGTTGATCTCGGGATTATCGGTGAGAATGTCTTGGAAGAAGTTGCATTAGGGCGGCTTGCTGGTGATGAGAATGCAGACTATAAAATGCTCGCTCGTCTTGATTTTGGCGGCTGCCGACTCTCTCTCGCATTACCTCGAGATATTGCTTATCAAAATATTCAAGATCTTACCAATGCTCGTATTGCCACCTCTTATCCGAATTTACTCAAACGCTATATGCAGCAACAAAATGTTCCTTACAAAAACTGTTTATTAACCGGCTCGGTCGAAGTTGCCCCAACTGCTAATTTAGCCAATGCAATTTGTGATCTAGTTTCTTCCGGTGCAACGTTAGAAGCTAACGGTTTACGGGAAGTGGAAGTGATTTATCGCTCAACAGCCTGTTTGGTGCAAAATGCCCAACCTTCGGATTGCAAAAAACAGGCGTTAATCGACCGCTTGCTCACCCGTATTCGAGGGGTTCAACAGGCGGCGGAATCAAAATACATTATGCTACATGCGCCGAAAGATCGTCTTGCTGAAATTACTGCCCTACTACCTGGTGTGGAAAACCCCACTATTTTGCCCCTTGCTCACGACACAAACCAAGTGGCAATGCATGTTGTCAGCCAAGAAAATCTGTTCTGGGAAACCATGGAACAACTCAAAGCGATCGGCGCAAGCTCCATTTTGGTGTTACCGATTGAGAAGATGATGGCGTAGATCTAATCAAACGTAGGGTGGACATTCGTGCCCATCAAAAATGTGAACTATTGGAGAGGAAATATGAAAATTATTTCATGTGGATTATTGTTCATAATAGGTATTGGAATAATGATATATGCCATTGGTTCTTTCTTACCGGAAACGCGAAAATTAACAAAGGAAACGGTATATGCAGCCAATACCGAGAAAGTTTATAACGCTATAACGGATAATCAAAATTGGCAATATAGAACATCCTTAGAACATCTCAAAATTTTATCTCGAGAGGGTGAAAATGAAGTCTGGCAGGAGACAACCAATGGTATAACCATTCTTTTTAAAACGAGAGAAAAGCGTCCCTTTGAATACTATGCTTTTGATATATCGAGTCAATTTTTTACGGGGGAGTGGAATGTTCAATTAACGCCAATTCATAAATATCAAACCCGTTTTGTAGCGACAGAAAGTTTAACTTTTCCAAATCCTTTTATAAGAGTATTAAGTTACCTTTTTATGGATTTAGAAAAGTTTATGCAAACCTATGAAGATGAATTAAGAACGAAATTAGAAAAGGAATGAAACAATGCAAACACTTATTTGGAACAATTTAAAAACTTCGGAAAAAATGACCGCACTTTCTCGACCGGCTCAAAAAGTGGAGGAAAGTATTAAACAAGCGGTGGACGCTATCCGTGAAAAGGTGGCACAGAATGGTGATCGTGCTTTGTTTGAGCTGGCGGAGAAGTTTGACAAAGTAACGTTACAAAAACTCACCATATCAAAGGACGAAATTGTGGCGGCAAGTAGTCGGATTTCACCTAAACTTTGTCAAGCGATTCAACAGGCAAAAGCGAATATTGAAGCCTTTCACAAGGCACAACAACATCAAGAAATTGATATTGAAACCCAGCCCGGCGTGCGTTGCCAAGTGTTGACCCGACCGATTGAACGGGTGGGATTGTATATCCCCGGTGGTTCAGCACCGCTTTTTTCCACTGTTCTAATGCTTGCCATTCCGGCGAAAATCGCAGGCTGCAAAAAAATTGTGCTTTGCTCGCCGCCGCCGATTGCCGATGAAATTCTTTATACCTCCTATCTTTGTGGTGTGGAAACCATTTACACGGTGAGCGGTGCACAGGCGATTTTTGCGATGGCACAAGGCACGGAAACAGTGGTGAAAGTAGATAAAATTTTTGGTCCGGGCAATGCCTTTGTTACCGAAGCCAAACTCCAAGTGATGCAACGTGGCACGGTGATTGATATGCCTGCCGGACCGTCCGAAGTATTGGTGATTGCCGATGAATTTGCTGACCCTGATTTTGTCGCCAGCGATTTGCTTTCCCAAGCGGAACACGGCGCAGATAGCCAAGTGATTTTAGTTACCCAGAGCGAAATGCTAGCAAAAGCGACCGCACTTTCTATTGAAAAGCAACTAGCAACCTTGCCTAGAAAAGAAACCGCAGAGCAAGCTCTTGCACATAGCAGAATTTTGATTGCGGAAAGTATTGAACAATCGGTCGAAATCAGCAACCAATACGCTCCAGAGCATTTGGTCGTACAAACGCAAAATGCCCGCGAATTATTGCCATATTTAGATAATGCAGGCTCGATTTTCTTAGGAGAATATTCGCCGGAAAGTATGGGCGATTATGCTAGCGGCACAAATCATGTTCTGCCCACTTACGGCTACACCCGCACTTATTCCAGCTTAGGTTTAGCGGATTTCAGCAAACGAATGACGGTACAAGAACTTACCTCACAAGGTTTCCAAGCCCTTGCCCCAACAGTGATGGCAATGGCAAGTGCCGAACAGCTTGAGGCGCACAGACAAGCGGTGGAAGTACGGTTGGAAAAATTGAAAACAAAATAGATAATTGTGTAAATTTTAACTGGATATATTCACACATAAATCAAAATGCATTAAATTTACGCCTGATTTTTAGGTAAAAAGGAGAACAACAATGCAAAATCCAATTGAAATTTACCAAACCCAAGACGGACAAACTCAAGTTGAAGTGCGGTTTGAAAGTGAGACAGTGTGGCTTTCTCAGGCACAGATGGCGGAACTCTTCGGTAAAGATGTTCGGACGATCAATGATCATATTCAAAATGTGTTTGATGATCAGGAATTGGATAAAAGTTCAACAATCCGGAAATTCCGGATTGTTCGTCAAGAAGGAAAACGGCAAGTTAATAGGGATATTGAACATTACGATTTGGATATGATTATCTCTATTGGTTATCGAGTAAAATCGCCTCAAGGCGTGGCATTTCGTCGTTGGGCAACGGCTCGTTTGAAAGATTATCTGCTCAAAGGCTATGCCTTGAACCAGCAACGCTTGCAACAAAATGCGGTGGAATTGGAACAGGCATTGGCGTTAATTCAAAAAACGGCAAGATCTTCTGAATTAACGGTGGCAAGTGGTCGAGGATTAGTCGATATTGTCAGTCGTTATGCTCAGACATTTTTATGGCTACAACAATATGATGAAGGGATTTTGGCTGAACCCCAAACTCAACAGGGCGGAACATTGCCAAGCCTCAGTGAAGCCCGCTCGGCATTGCAGCAGTTTAAACAACAGCTTGTCGAAAAAGGTGAGGCTTCTGATTTATTCGGCAGAGAAAGAGATGATGGGCTGGCGGCAATTTTAGGCAATTTAGATCAAACGGTATTTGGCGAGCCAGCGTATCCGAGCATTGAAGCCAAAGCTGCCCATTTGCTCTATTTTGTGGTGAAAAATCACCCGTTCTCAGATGGCAATAAACGCAGTGGTGCATTTCTTTTTGTCGATTTTCTGCATCGGAATCACCGCTTGTTTAATACCGATCATCACCCTGTGATCAATGATACTGGCTTGGCAGCACTGACGCTTCTTGTGGCGGAGTCTGATCCAAAGCAAAAAGAAACGCTTATTCGGCTGATTATGCATATGCTGAAAAAAGCAGAATAATCCCATTTATTATGAACAAAAGGCAAACACAATGAACATCAATAACTTATCTCGAAAAAATATTCAAGCCCTCACCCCCTATCAATCGGCACGGCGATTGGGGGGCAAGGGCGATATTTGGCTGAATGCGAACGAATATCCGACTTCACCAAACTTTGATTTAACCAACCGCACCTTTAACCGCTATCCCGAACCGCAACCTCAAGCGGTCGTGGAAAATTACGCTCACTATGCGGGCGTTTTGCCTGACAATGTGCTGGTGAGCCGTGGTGGTGATGAGAGTATTGAACTGATTATCCGTGCATTTTGTGAAGCCGATGATACCATTTTATACTGCCCTCCCACCTATGGAATGTATGCGGTGAGTGCTGAAACCTGTGGGATTGCCTATAAAACCGTGCCATTGACGGCAGATTTTCAACTGGATTTGGTGGAGATTGAACGTCAGCTTGACGGCGTGAAAGTGGTGTTTGTGTGCAGCCCAAATAACCCAACGGGCAACCTGATCAAGCGCTCCGATTTGCTCGCTCTTTTGCAAATGACCGCAGGGCGTGCGATTGTCGTGGTGGACGAAGCCTATATCGAATTTTGCCCTGAGGCAACAATGGCAACGGCGCTGGCAAATTATCCGCATTTGGCGATTATCCGCACCCTATCTAAATCCTTTGCGTTGGCGGGGCTACGTTGCGGATTTACCCTTGCGAATGCGGAATTGATCCAAGTTTTACAAAAAGTGATTGCACCTTATCCATTGCCTGTGCCGGTGTCCGATATTGCCGCCCAAGTCCTGCAACCACAAGGGCTAGCCCAAATGCAACGCAGCGTTGCCGAACTTCTCGCTAATCGTGCCGATTTGCAAAAAAAACTTGAAAACCTACCGCTTGTGGAGCAGGTTTACCCTAGCGAAGCCAACTACCTTTTGGTGAAATTCAAAGATGGACAAAAGGTGTTTCAATCCCTCTGGGAACAGGGGATTATTCTGAGAGATCAGCATAAAGCATTGAATTTGCAAAGTTGTATTCGGATCACCGTGGGGACAAAAGCGGAAAATCAGAAAGTGGTAGAGGCGATTGAAGCGATAAAATGATAAAGCTCCCCTCACCCGATTGCGGGAAAGGGGGGGAGAAATCCGTAGGATTTCGGCGTGAGAGGGAATGGCAAAATCTCTGCCAAAAATGACCGCACTTTCCCTCTCTCTGACGAAAATTGCCGAACATAATCTCTGTCTGTCTCTCTCCCGCAAACGGGCGAGAGGATTGATAACCACAGCAAAACATATAAGGAAAAGATGATGCAACCGACCCTTTTTATCGACCGAGACGGTACGTTAATTGACGAACCGAAAACCGATTTTCAAATCGACAGTTTGGAAAAACTTAAATTTGAGCCGAACGTGATCCCCGCGCTATTGAAACTGCAAAAACGCTACCGCTTGGTGATGATCAGTAATCAAGACGGCTTGGGGACGGTATCCTTTCCACAAGCGGATTTTGATAAGCCCCATAATGCGATGATGACGTTATTTACCTCGCAAGGTATCGAATTTGATGATGTACTGATTTGCCCGCACAAACCTGAAGATAATTGCGAGTGCCGCAAGCCGAAAACGAAACTGTTGCAAAAATATATCGACAGAAACTTATTCGATTCTGACCGCTCTTTTGTAATTGGCGACCGTGCTACCGATGTGCAATTAGCGGAGAATCTAGGGATTCGAGCGTTGCAATACCACCCAGAAAAACTGAACTGGGATCGGATTACGGAAAAATTATTAGGCGAAGCGGTAACCAATATCGGCGAACGCCCACCACGCTATGCGAGTGTTGAACGCAAAACCAAAGAAACAGACATCAAAGTGCAAGTATGGTTGGATGAAACAGGCGTGAATGAAATCAGCACCGGCGTGGGCTTTTTCGACCATATGCTCGACCAAATCGCCACCCACGGTGGATTTCGTATGAACATTTCCTGTAAGGGCGATCTTTGGATTGACGAACATCATACCGTAGAAGATACCGCACTCGCACTCGGCACAGCGTTAAAACAAGCCATCGGCGATAAACGGGGCATTGCTCGCTTTGGTTTTGTGCTGCCAATGGACGAATGCAAAGCCCAATGCGCTATGGACTTATCCGGTCGCCCGTTTATTAAATTCAAAGCAGAATTTAAACGGGATAAAGTTGGCGATTTTAGCACCGAATTGACCGAACATTTTTTCCAATCTATCGCTTTCACCATGCTTGCCACCCTGCACATTAGCGCCCATGGCGACAACGACCACCACAAAATCGAAAGTCTGTTTAAAGTGTTTGGACGCACCTTAAGACAGGCGATAAGGGTCGAGGGGAATGAATTGCCGAGTAGTAAGGGTGTGCTGTAATATCATTGCAAGACGTATTAAAGTGCGGTTGGATTTTGCAAAATTTTTTGGGAATTTGACCGCTTGTATTTGTATGGACGACAAAATGAAATTTTGTATTATTTGTAGAAAAGAATTTACCAAAGAGAATCCGGCAACAAAAGAGCATATTATTCCTGAATCTATAGGTGGTAATTATATTATTGATACAGTTTGTAAAAATTGTAATAGCAAAATGGGAACAAAAATTGATGCTTCATTTGTAAAAAATATAATTAGTCGTTTACACATTGAAGAAAACCAAATTAAAAAAGGGAATGTTGGTTTCCCTTTAAAAGGAAACTATCAGGATAAATTAGGTAGGAAATATCAAATTGATGACTTAAACTCTACTACAATCTTATTAGACGATAGACCTATTTTAGATATAAAACAGTTAGAAGATGGTAAATTTTTGGTATCAATTTCATTTGAAAAATATGGTTCTTTTTCTCAAGAAGATAGAATAAGTTTACTTTATAAACACAAGTCATTTTTAGAAAAAGAATATATAAAAAATGGTTTAGAGTTTAATTTTGAAGAAATACTTAATTCAGAGTTTACTGCTCAAACTAAAGAGCCACTTCCATTACAAAAGCAAGAGTTGATTGACTTTAACCCATTCTTCTTAGAGGCTCTAAAAATTGCGTATGAATTTTTTGTAACAACTTGTCCAGAATTTCTAAAACACCCTGATATTAGAAATATAGCCAAAGCATTAGAAAATATAGATCTTGAAATGGCAAAACAATATGTAACGTTACATACTGCTGATGAGAAAACAAAATATATGCATTTGGTCAAATGTTTAAAAAATAATTTCGGCAGTATTTTCATGGTAATTCCATTGATGACACCAAATGGTGGATGTGGATGTTTTATCTCTTTATATGAAAAATTTATATGTTTAGTGCGGCTCTCGGAGGATAATTTATTTGGGAACATTATCCATTTACCATATATTTATATAGTGAAACAAAAAAAAGCGTTACATGAATTATCACATGATGAATCAATAAAGTTTCAAGAGTGTTTAAAATTATGCCAAAAATAACCAATCTAGTAATCATCGACACAGGCTGTGCAAACCTGTCATCTGTCAAATTTGCCTTTGATCGCCTGAATATTCAGGCGGAAATTAGCCGTGATTTAGCTCAAATCAAATCCGCAGACAAATTGTTGCTCCCCGGCGTGGGAACAGCAGTCGCGGCAATGAAAAACTTACAGGAGCGAGGGTTGATTGAGGTAATCCAAAACCTCACCCAACCCGTGTTGGGCATTTGTTTGGGTATGCAGTTAATGACCGCTTTTTCCGAAGAAGGTAACGTGGAAACTTTGAACCTAATGCCAAGCCAAACGGCGTTAATCCCTGATACAGGGTTACCTTTACCTCATATGGGCTGGAACAACGTGCGTTATACGGAAGGCTGCCCGCTGTTTGACGGCATTGAGCAAAATAGCCATTTCTATTTTGTGCATAGCTATGCAGTCAGCCTGAATGAAAACACCATTGCCACCAGCCATTATGGTGTGGATTTTTCTGCCGCCATTGCCAAAGGCAATTTCTACGGTGTGCAATTCCACCCTGAACGTTCGGGCAAAAATGGGGCATTGTTGTTGCGGAATTTTGTGGAAAAAATTAAATGGTATTAAATTTATTTTTAGGAATAGTTACTTATGAACAATGTTAAAAATAATCTTATTAAAAAGTATAACTCTCTCTTAAAAAAAGAGAAGAGTACAACAATAAAATATTATTTTATATTTAATGATGTAAATGTTAATTTATACTTTGATGCATATGACAATAATAATCCTTTGCTTTCTATGGTATTAGTTAGCGATAAGCAGTATTATTATACATCCCTTAATGTAAATAATGAAAATATATAAATAAAATATTTAGAGAAAATTCCAAAAGTTATTCTAGAAAAGATTCTAGATCATAGTATCTCATTAGTTTCATTCTTTAGAAAAATAAATAATCATATAATAAATAATGAGGGAAAGATTATCAATTATAGCGATGATATCTTTTTTACCAATACCACAAAATTTGCTAACAAAGAAGGACGAAAGGATCTTCCTTTTTTTCATTATTTGAGAAAAACAAGAATGAATGATGATACCCTAGAAAAAATATATCAAACTATGGGAGTGACAAGAAGTGTGTTGTATAAAATACAACGTGCTGGTTATACAATAGTAAGAACTGGAGATATTACAAAAAGAGCTATATTAACTGCCAATTTAGAAAATGAATTAGGTTTAATTATTTAATTGGAATAAAAATGATAAATAAGACACAAATAATCCCCGCCCTTGATTTGATTGACGCTCAAGTCGTGCGATTATATCAGGGCGATTATGCTCAAAAAACCTTATATAGCGATAATCCCGTGGCACAATTTCAGGATTACGTGCGTCAGGGAGCAAAACAGCTTCATTTGGTGGATTTAACAGGGGCGAAAGACCCAAGTAAACGCCAAACAATGCTGATTGGGGAAATTATCGCTCAAGTCCAATGTTCGATCCAAGTCGGTGGCGGTATTCGCTCAGAGCAAGATGTGGCGGATTTACTGGCGGTTGGGGCAAATCGCGTGGTGATTGGCTCAACGGCGGTTAAGCAACCTGAATTAGTCAAAGGCTGGTTCAATCAATACGGTGCGGAAAAATTTGTGCTGGCATTAGATGTCAATATTGATGCGAGCGGTCAAAAAATTGTGGCAATTAGTGGTTGGCAAGAGGCAAGCGGGATGTCCCTTGAGTCCTTGATTAGCGATTTTTGTGAGGTGGGATTGCAGCACGTTTTATGCACCGATATTTCCCGTGATGGCACGTTGACGGGGTCAAACGTTGCACTTTATTGCGAAATTTGTACTGCTTTCCCTGAGGTACAATTCCAATCTTCAGGTGGTATCGGCAGCCTTACGGATATCGAAGCTCTAAAAGGCACGGGCGTGTCAGGTGTGATTGTCGGTCGGGCGTTGCTCGAAGGAAAATTCAACGTGGCGGAGGCGATCGAATGTTGGCAAAACGGATAATTCCCTGCTTAGATGTTAAAGAGGGACAAGTGGTGAAGGGGGTGCAGTTCCGCAACCATGAAATTATCGGCGATATAGTCCTGCTTGCGAAACGTTATGCGGAGGAAGGCGCGGACGAGCTAGTTTTTTATGATATTACGGCATCAAGCGATGGTCGCACAGTGGATAAAAGCTGGGTGGAGCGTGTTGCCCAAGTGATTGATATTCCCTTTTGTGTCGCAGGGGGAATAAAAAGTGCAGAAGATGCGGAAAAATTGTTCGCTTTTGGGGCAGATAAAATCTCAATAAATTCGCCCGCACTTTCTGATCCCGATCTCATTTCTCGCCTTGCGGATCGTTTTGGTGTGCAGGCGATCGTGGTCGGGATCGATAGCTGGTTTGAGCAGGAAACGGGCAAATACTGGGTCAATCAATATACAGGCGATGAAAAACGCACTTGCCAAACCCAATGGCAGTTACTCGACTGGGTAAAAGAAGTGCAACAACGTGGGGCGGGCGAAATCGTGCTGAATATGATGAACCAAGACGGCGTGCGAAACGGCTATGATCTGGAACAGCTTAAAAAAGTGCGGTCAGTTTGTAGCGTACCTTTAATTGCCTCTGGTGGTGCGGGTGAAATGGCGCATTTTCGTGATGCGTTTATTGAAGCGCACGTGGACGGCGCATTGGCGGCGAGTGTGTTTCATAAGCAGATTATTCAGATTGGAGAGTTGAAAGCATATTTGGTGACAGAGGGGATGGAGGTTCGTTTCTAACTCCTATAATGTATGTTGAGATAAGTAATACAAACGGAGCAACAAGTCACTGGTTGGGAAAAAGTTCTATCAGTGGAAATTGAAAAGATATTTAGGATTGGATAGTATAGAAGTTTAAATTTAATTATATAATTGCCAAATCTATAAATTCTAATTATGGAGCCAAAAATGGCAAAACAAGAAAGAAAAGATGTAGAAGAAAAAAGTAATGCAGAGAATGGTAAAGACAAGATTCAATGTGGATTAATTATGCCTATATCATCCATTGATGGTTGTTCTTCCGAACACTGGGTAGATATTAAAGGCATTATATCTGAATCAGTAAGAAGCATCTCTGAGTTAGAAATACAAGTATCATTGGTTAGTGATGCCAATGACATAGGAGTGATTCAGAAAAGAATTGTTCAGAATATTTATGATAATGATATTATTATTTGTGATGTAAGTGCTAAGAATCCTAATGTTATGTTTGAATTAGGAATGCGTTTAGCATTTGATAAGCCAACAATCATTATCAAAGATGATAAAACAGGATACTCTTTTGATACGAATATAATTGAACATTTGGAATATCCAAGAGATTTAAGATTTACTAAAATTGTTGCCTTCAAAAAAGCATTAGCCGAAAAGATATTGGCAACCTATAAATCATCTAAGAGTGATCCTGAATATACGACTTTTCTAAAGCATTTTGCGACTATAAAGCCTAAAAAATTAGATGAACGAGAAGGTTCTTCTCAGCAGATGCTTACGGAGCTATTAACTGATTTTAGGAGAGATATTGTAAGAGATATCAGAATTATTAATGAAAAAGAATTATCAGTTAATCGTAGACCTAGTATGGAGTCTATAATTCTTACTACATTGAGAATAAGAGAGTTTTTAGAGAAGAATAAAATATCTATAGATGATTTAGATTATAGAATTGCTATGGATATTTGTGATGCTCATAGATATGTTAGAACTTCTAGTGAATTTAGAGAGATTTTCGAAACTTTGAAACGTTTGTCACTCATTGATAAGGTATGATATTTATGGATAAAGAAATCAACTGGCAAAAAGTCGATAATTTACTACCCGTTATCGTTCAAAACGTAACAACGTGCGAAGTGCTAATGCTAGGCTATATGAACCTTGAAGCGCTAGAAAAAACGTTAAATGAAAAGCGGGTAACTTTTTATTCACGTACAAAGCAACGTTTGTGGACGAAAGGGGAAACCTCAGGTAATTTTCTCAATGTGGTGGATATGAGCCTTGATTGTGATAATGACAGCCTGTTAATTTTTGCTGATCCGATAGGGGAAACTTGCCATACAGGGCAAGAAAGCTGTTTTCACCAATTTAGCTCATCTTGTGAACCAGCTTGGATTTTTTTCAGCAAATTGGAACGTCTGATTGCCAGTCGTAAAGGGAGCGATCCGCAAAGTTCCTATACTGCCGAGCTTTATGCCAAAGGCACAAAACGGATTGCTCAAAAAGTCGGAGAGGAAGGGGTGGAAACAGCGCTTGCTGCTACAGTTAGAGATCGTGAGGAAACAATTTGTGAGGCCGCGGATTTAGCTTATCACTTAACTGTGTTGTTACAAGATGCCGGATTATCCTGGAAAAATGTGATAAATAAGCTGAAAGAGCGGTCGGAAAAATAAATATTTTGATACTTCGCAGTCATACCCTAAACGAATTAAGATATTAAATTATTATATCTTTGAATAGGACGCGATAGTTTGCGTCCTTACTTTTATTAAAAATTACGAATTATTGTTGATTTTAAATTTGCTGATAGCATCTTTGTTGAAAAAATAATGTGTACCGCAACATTCGCACTGCATATCTATACTGCCGTTATGCTCTGCTAAGATCTGATCGATTTCTTCATCTGAAATCAGTAATAATGCAGCGCCAGAGCGTTCGGCGGAACAACCGCAATGGAATTCAACTTGTTGAGGTGGATATATTTCAACGGATTCTTCATGATATAAACGGTATAGTAATTCTTCTGCTTTTAACCCGAATAATTCTTCATTTTTAACTGTAGCTGCCAATGTGGTTAAATGTTCAAAATCCTCAGGCATACCAGAACCGTCTGGTATTACTTGTAGTAGCATTCCTGCGGCAACCGGCAGCCCCTGATATTCCCCTGTACGGATAATTAGTTGTGTTTGTAGCTGTTCGGAACGTGTGAAATAGTCCTCTAAACATTCGCTAATTGTCGGTTTATCTAAACTAATTACACCTTGATAGCGTTCACCTTCATTTGGTGCGATAGTGATGACTAAGACGGCTTTTCCAACCATTTCAGACAAGCTCATGCCTTGTTGAATTTCGCCTTGTAGACGAGCAAGTGCGCGAATTTGTTGTTGATCATTACCATTAACTAGAGCTAATTTCAAAGGTCCGTCTCCCTGAATTTGAACGGTAATATTGCCTTGAAATTTTAATGTTGCCGTGAGTAAATTAGTTGCTACCATCATTTCGCCAAGTAAATTTTGTACGGGGATTGGATAAGCGTGAGTATTTAAAGTTTCTCTGAAAGATTGATTTAACCGAACCCATTCTCCGCGTACTGAGCGGTTTTGAAAAAGGTAGCGGTAAAGTTTGTCATTATCATCTGTATATATCATAGGATTTCCTTGTTTTCTTTTATAAAAAGTGCGGTCGTTTTTGACCGCACTTTAGGTGCAATTATAATGGGGATTGTTTTGGTAATTACAAGCATTGGTTTTTATGAAGAGAATATATATTAACGTATAAATTAAAATTATTGCTTCACTTGTTTTTGAGTAGAGTTTTGTATGTTTAATTAGCCATTTAGAGAGTAATAAATGAAGAGAATGGTATTCGGCATATTTAGTGCTTTATTAGTAACAAATTCTATATGAAGCTATATGGTTTCTGATAATACTTAGGAATCGGAATACGGCACAAAATTAGAGATTGGCAGTTTGTTAGGTTTAATGTGGCGTAAGTATCGCCTATGAAATGCACCGAGAATTTAAGTAATACACCTTATATCAATCTGTGTAAATAATGTTTCGTGCTTTGGATTTCAGCTAACGCAAAGGTTGAGTCGATGTCTTAGGAGATATGTTGCTCTGTTTTCACGGTTTATCTCCTTCATAACACAATTTCGATCATCTTTATACTCAGCCTTTGCTGGTTCCGGACACAAAAATACGAAGAATTCACTTTTGGGAATACCGATTATATTAAATGTACTGACTTGCTAAATATATTAAACTCGAAAACGTATTGATAATTAAACCGTTGTTTGGTTTCGTGTATTGCTCATAATAAAGGGTAGGGCGTGGAATATCGCCCTTTTATTGTGCGTTTAAAATTGGATTCAATTTTGTCCAAACTTGTTCAGTTGTAATATCTTTTAATGTTGTGGCACATAGATGATGTTGATGTTTTCCGTAAGTACCAATTAAGTTCGGATCGGTTGCGCCATATAATGTGATATTAGGTTTATCCAAAGCTGCCGTTAAATGAGCTAAGCCAGTATCTACCGAAACGACTGCCGAGCAGTGAACAAGTTGTCTAGCCAGCTCGGTTAAAGAGAGTTGAGGTAAAACGACCGCACTTTGTATACCGGTTGCAATCCATTCCGCGCGTTGTTTTTCTTTTTCATTCCCCCACGGTAAACGAATTTGATAGCCAAGTGCGGTTAGTTTTTGAGCTAAATTTCTCCATTCGTCATTAACCCAATGTTTATCAGCACGAGTTGTGGCATGAATAAATAAAACATAAGGAACGTTGGTTGATTCTGGCATAAATACGCGTTGAAAATGATCGACAATATAATAATTCCCTACTGTTTTAGGTAAATTATAACCTAAACTTTTGGCAAATAACTGGCGAATACGTTCGACTGCGTGTTGTTGATAGGGTATAGCATATTTTTTTTGATAAAAAAAACTCGCTAACGGCTCGCGAATGCTATGGCAATCATATCCGTGTTTAACCCCTTTCACCAGTCGAGTGGCAAATAGTGCGCTTTTAATCAATCCCTGTGCATCGATTACCGCATCATATTGATTTTGTTGTAATAAATTACGATAGATTTTCCATTCCTGTTGTGTTTGCGAAGAAAATGGCAATTTTCGCCAGCGTCGTAGAGCAATTGGGATGACTTGGTTAACCGCATGATGCCAACGAGGAATTTCTGCGAAGTTTTCCTCTACAACCCAATCCACTTGCAAATCTGAAATAGCTAGCTGAGCATCGGTTAATGCCGGTAAACTATGGATAACATCTCCCATTGATGATGTTTTAATCAGACAAATTTTCATTTAGGAAATCCGATTTTTATAAAATTTAACGTCAGTTTCATCCTAGTAAATTCTGTAATTTTTCTATCACCATTTCCGGCGTAATATCAATCAGGCTTTGATGATAACCATCAGCACTATCATCGCTTTTACGCACTTTGATCAATCCGCCATCAATGAGCCGGATGATAATTGCTTGATCCGATAACGGAGGGGTATATTGCGGACTTGTTGGACCGTAAAGTGCGATTAGTGGACGTTTTAATGCTGCTGCAATATGCATTAAACCACTGTCATTAGTGATAATAGCTCTGCAATCGCTGATTAAATCTACCGCTTGAGTTAAGGTTGTCTGCCCCGCAAAATTTAAGCAGTAAGTTTGTAAATGCGCGGGTAAGGACGAACAGATAGTTTTTCCGACCGTATTGTCTTTCGCTGAGCCAAATAAATGTACGGAATATCCTTGGTCAATTAACGTTTTTGCTAATTCGGCATAATGATAGTGTGGCCAACGTTTTGCGGGACCGAATTCTGCTCCTGGGCAAAAACCGATTGCCGGTCGATTTTCCGCTTGAGAGAGCAGTGCCGCAAAATATTGTTTAGTTTGTTGAAGAGTAGCAGGGTCTTGCGCTAAATAAGGATAGGGAATGGCTAAATCTTCGGCATTTTTGACTGCACTTTTTTCATATCCTAAGGCGACATAACGTTGAACCATCATTGGATAATCATTTTTATTGCTTCGCAAATCATTTAAAAAACCGTAACGGCTTTCTCCTTTCCAGCCGCGTCGAATAGGAATTTTAGCGAATAAGGGAATAAATGCCGATTTTAATGAGTTGGGCAAAATTATTGCCATATCATATTGATTTCTTAGTGATTTTCCGATGCGATAACGCGCTAATAAAGCAAACGAACCGTGCCCGATAGGCATGGTTAATGCTCGTCTGATTTCGGGCATACGCTCAAGTAAAGGTTTGCACCAATTTGGCGCTAGAACATCGATTTCACAGCTAGGATATTTTTGTTTGAGGGTTTGGTACAAGCTGTGTGACATCATCATATCACCAACCCAGGATGGACCGATAATTAAGATTTTCATTTGATCGTTTAATAAGTTAAATGGAGAAAGCGACATGAGTTTATTATAAAGTGCGGTTAAAAATTACAGTATTTTTGTAACATAATGACATTTTTTTATAGGGACGCGAAATATCGCGCCCGATATTCGAAATGTGGAACGGATTTACGCTATTTTCGGTTTAACCAATCCATATACTCTGTTACCCCTTCCGCAACGGATTTAAACGGCTGATCGTAGCCTGTTGCCCTTAATTTGGTTAAATCCGCTTGAGTATATTCTTGATAACGGCTTTTTAGATGTTCGGGAAACGGAATGGTTTCAATTTGGCCTTTACCATGGAAGGCTAATACGGCTTGAGCTACTGCCTCAAAACTTTCCGCTTTGCCTGTCCCGCAGTTAAAAATACCAGAAATATTGTTTTGCCAACACCAAACATTCAGTTTTGCAACATCACCGACATAAACAAAATCACGCAAGAAATGTTCGCTACCTGCGAATAATTTTGGGTTTTCACCGTTAAGGATCTGTTTATTTAAATGAAATGCTACACTTGCCATCGAGCCTTTATGCTGTTCTCGCGGACCATAAACATTAAAATATTTGAAACCGCAAATCGGAGAATTAGCACTTGGAAGGATTTGACGGACATATTCATCAAATAAAAATTTAGAATAACCGTAAACATTCAGTGGACCTTCAAAACGACGTTCTTCGATAAATTCAGTTTTGTCGCCATAAGTTGCAGCAGAGGAGGCATAAAAGAACGGGATTTCACGCGCTAAGCAATAATGCAACAATTCTTTCGAGTATTCGTAATTGTTTTGCATAATGTATTTGCCGTCCCATTCAGTCGTTGCCGAACAAGCACCTTGATGAAATACCGCATCAATTTTGCCAAAATCGTCGCCAGCAATAATAGAGGAGATAAAATCTTCTTTATCACAATAATCTGCAATATTTAAATCCACTAAATTGATAAATTTTGTTCCGTCTTTCAGATTGTCTACGACTAAAATATCTCTGCGTCCCAATTCATTCAGAGCTTGAATGATATTACTACCAATAAATCCTGCTCCGCCTGTTACGATAATCATAAATTTGTCCTTTGTTAGAAAAATCACCACCTATTGTAATAGATTTTTAAGGTGTGTGAATAGCAAAAAAACAAGATGATTTTTAACCATACTTTGATCAGACCCACAAAACATAGATAGAGATGTAGCTTATCCTTATCAATTTTGTTTAAGAATGATCAAACTGATTGTCGAATAAGATTTTTGTATTTGTAGTTTGGCTAAATATCATCCTATTTCACATACTACCATTATTGGTTGTTTAAAAGTATTTCACTAAAGAGGAATAAATGGCTTAAAACCTCCCTATAAATCCCTTCATTCTATAAAAAGAAACCCATGTTCTTTAAACTTTAAAATCGCAAATACTATTTGTTTTAAAGGAAAATAATAGATTTTTTGTTGGGCAATCGGTTGCCTTTATTTCGCCTCTTTTCCTCTAACTTTAAATCTTTTATTATGCTAGAAAAATTCATTTTTATTGAAGACAAGGACAGTATGATGGAAATTAATTCAATAGAATTATTAGGCTATATGGCAACTTTTTTTGTGGCGACTTCATTTTTGTTTAAATCAATCGTCCATTTGCGTATTGTAAACAGCATTGGTGATATCTTATTTGTGGTTTATGGCATGATTATTGATGCCTATCCTGTTGCAGTACTCAATGCCTTTCTTGTCTGTGTGAATCTTTATCAACTCTATTGTTTGAAGAAAGAACAGCTCAGTTCAAATGTATTGAACTAATCACCTAATAAGGCTGATCGGGTAGCAGATTGAATTAAGCTTGATATAAGAAAAAAGCGCGGTGAAATTCTCAGTTTTTCCAATCGCTACAATGTATTAGTTAATTTATCGGAGGTAAAAAGAGGTAGTAATATGGCGTGGATTTACTTAGTCATTGCAGGATTAATGGAAATAGGCTGGCCACTGGGATTGAAATTAGCACAACAAGAAGGTTGGTGTTGGCAAGGTGTGTTAATTTCCATTGCGTTTATGGCAGGCAGTGGTGCGTTGCTCTTCTTAGCTCAAAAAAGTATCCCAATGGGAACGGCGTATGCTGTGTGGACTAGCATTGGGGCGTTAGGTACTTTCGTTGTGGGGGTGATGTTCTTGGGGGATGCTTCCACGATGGGACGGTGGATTGGTGTATTACTCATTGTTTCCGGTGTGGTGGTGATGAAATTATCCAGTTAAAATCAATATAGCTTGAAATGATCAGAATTATGTAGCGGTTGCACAAATTGACTCTTGTTTATTCGGTAGGGACATACCTCGTGTATCCATTATAAAATCCAATTATTTCAATCTATTATAAGCGGACACAGATAGTGTGTCCTTGCTTCCCTTGCTATATTACGTTGGAAATCGTACTCAAAAACGACCGCACTTTTGATTATCGTAGTAACAGTGGCGTTTAACGCAAATATTGTTGAGGCAATTTTTTCATTGTTAGCGCAAAGCTCTCAGCTAGTAGCTCAAGCAATAATCCCTCATCAATTTCCGCAAGATTTAAGCTGATCCAATGTTCTTTATTCATATGATACGCAGGATAAACGCCCTTTATCAGACGAAGTGAACCAATTGCTTCAGGCTTAGCTTTTACATTAATGACAGAGATTTTCCTTCTTTCAATAACCCTATTTTACTTGCTTCCACCATCATTAAAATGGCAAACCACTTACGATGACTTTGATGACGGAATACTGCATAATCAGGAAATTTTTCCCATAGATATTCCGCTTGAACATGGTAACGTTGCTCGATTTGAGCTGAGAGTGTAGAAATATTCATTTTTATTTGTTTGCAAAAATGAGGTTGATAAAAAATCTGCCCCTTAATGGGGCATTCCAACATTAGGGGGCAGATTAAAGTATCGGTTGATACGCCTTATGTTTTTAATGGTTAGTAATCTTTAGGATTATAACCATAATAGGCGCGTGTTAAAATGGCTTCCATATCTGCGACTAACGGCAAACGAGGGTTAGCCGGGGAACATTGGTCTTCAAAGGCGAGGAGTGCCACCTCGCGACGGGCATCCATCCAGGCTTTTTCATCCAAGCCTTGTGCCTTGAAAGACATTTTAATGCCACAACGCTCCGCTAAATCACAGCAAGCTTGGGCAAAGGCTTTAACACCTTCTTCCGGTGTGGCACATGGTAAACCGAGCATACGAGCGATTTCTTGGTATTTCACATCTGCTTTGTAGTAGTTGTATTTTGGCCAAGTTGATGTTTTTTCTGGACGGGTGCCATTATAACGAATGATGTGTGGCATTAAAATAGCGTTGGTACGTCCGTGTGGGGTATGGAAACGTCCGCCGATTTTGTGTGCCAAGGAGTGGTTCATCCCTAAAAATGCATTAGCAAATGCCATACCCGCCATGGTGGAGGCATTGTGCATTTTTTCACGCGCTTCCGGATCTTTTTCTTTCACAGAACGCTCTAAGTTTTCAAATACCAATTTGATCGCTTGTAACGCTAACCCGTCAGTGAAGTCGTTAGCCAGCACGGAAACATAGGCTTCGGTGGCGTGGGTCAACACATCTAAACCGGTATCCGCCGCAACGTGAGCCGGTACGGTCATAACGAGAGCAGGATCCACAATTGCCACGGTTGGCGTTAAAGAATAGTCGGCGATCGGATATTTTTTATCGCCTTCGGTGATGACTGCAAACGGGGTTACTTCAGAACCCGTACCGGAGGTAGTCGGGATACCGATAAAGCGGGCTTTGCGTCCCAATTGTGGGAATTTGAAGGCACGTTTGCGAATGTCCATAAATTTTTGCACGAGATCACGGAAATCCACTTCAGGTTGTTCATAGAATAACCACATTACTTTTGCCGCATCCATTGCCGAGCCACCGCCAAGCGCAATGATGGTATCCGGTTGGTAGCTGCGTAATAATTCCGTACCACGGCGCACGGTTTCGATAGACGGATCCGGTTCTACATCAGCAAAAAGTTGATAGGTGACGTGGTTACCGCGAGCGGTAATTTGTTTCGCAATTTTTTCCACAAAGCCTAAATCTACCATTGTACGGTCGGTTACGATCACCACGCGTTCCATACCTTTCATAGATTGTAGATATTGAATTGAATCCCGTTCAAAGTAGATTTTTGAAGGCACTTTAAACCATTGCATATTATTTCTCCGTCTTCCCACGCGTTTTATGTTAATTAAATTGACCGCACTGACATTGTTGCCTACCGAGTTTTTCCCGTAAGAACCACAACCGAGTGTTAATGAAGGAAGGAAAGCGTTATACACATCACCGATTCCACCGAAAGTAGAAGGTGAATTCCAAATCACACGAATAGCTTTAACACGTTCGCCAAATTCTTTGGCTAATTCGGCATTATTGGTATGGATTGCCGCAGAATGTCCCAAACCGTGAAATTCCACCATTTGTTCTGCTTTATTTAAGCCGTCCTCCGTTGAGGTCGCTTTCACTAAGGCGAGTACCGGAGATAATTTTTCACGGGTGAGAGGCTCTTTTTCGCCCACTTCTTTACATTCCGCCAATAGAATATTGGTGCGTGGCGGCACTTTAAAGCCTGCTTGTTCGGCAATCCAAACGGCAGGTTTTCCCACAACGTTGGCATTAAGTTTTGCGCCAGCGCAATTTTTACTATCCGCTTTTACGCCAAACATCAATTCTTCCAACATGGCTTTTTCTTTTTTATTCACTAAGTAAACGCCGTAAGATTGCATTTCTTTCACAAAATCAGCGTAAATTTCTTCATCAACAATGGCGGCTTGTTCGGAGGCGCAGACCATACCGTTATCAAAGGATTTTGACATCACAATATCGTGTACGGCTTGTTTTAAATTCGCCGATTTTTCTACATAAGCCGGCACATTCCCTGCACCTACACCCAGTGCCGGTTTTCCGCAAGAATAGGCGGCTTCTACCATAGCGTTACCGCCGGTAGCTAAAATCGTGGCAATGCCGGGATGTTTCATTAAGGCAGAAGTCCCTTCCATTGATGGATGTTCGATCCATTGAATACAATTTTTTGGTGCACCTGCTGCTACCGCCGCTTCATAAACAATACATGCCGCATGAGCGGAAGATTGTTGGGCTGACGGGTGGAAGGCAAACACGATAGGGTTACGGGTTTTTAAAGCAATAAGTGATTTGAAAATAGCGGTGGAAGTTGGGTTGGTCGTTGGCGTAACACCACAAATTACTCCAACAGGATCGGCAATTTCGGTAATACCTGTTACGTCATCTTCGCTAATTACGCCAACAGTTTTTAGGTTGCGCATATTGTTGACCACATATTCGCAGGCAAACAGATTTTTGGTGGCTTTGTCTTCAAAGACACCGCGACCGGTTTCCTCATAGGCGTGCATAGCAAGCACACCGTGTTGATCCAAGGCGGCAACGGAGGCTTTCGCTACAATATAGTTGATTTGTTCTTGATTGAGTTGACGAAACTCTTCCAGTGCAATTAAGCCTTTTTCTACCAAAGCATTCACTTCTGCTTGAGCCGGGCTGATTGCATTTTCAACTGCATTACTCATAATTTTCTCCTAAAGTTTTAAATTTTAAAGTGTTACTATGTGGAATTATACGCCGTCGTTTTTGTGATCTCGATCACATTTATGTACTATTTAATTAAAATCTGATCCTGATCAAATCACTCAAAATGGGTATTAAATTTTCTGTTTATACTCTTTATTTCTTATTTGAATTTCTTCATAATGATGAACTTTTATTGTTAATCTTTTTAAGGAAATTTTATGTCAGTAAAAGACAATCTTGCTAATCCAGGTCCATTAGGTTTATGCGGTTTTGCATTAACAACTTGGTTATTATGTTTAATTAACTCGGGTATCTTTGATGATTCAAATTTAGGTTTGGTATTGGGGATGGCATTTGCTTTTGGTGGTTCAGTGCAAGTAATCGTTGGAATGTTTGAATTTAGAAAAGGCAACACTTTCGGATTTACTTCATTTATTGGCTATGGCGCATTTTGGTGGTCTTGGGCATTATTTGTAACTTTCTTCAAAGGTGAAACATCTCCTCAATTTGTTGGTTGGTATTTAGGATGCTGGGGGACATTTACTCTAATGATGTTCTTAGCAACTTTTAGCAAACCAAAAGCACTACAAGCGATTTTCTTCTTTTTAACTTTAACTTTCTATGCGTTGGCCATTGGCGATGCGACAGGTAATCACAGTATCGTAAACGCAGGTGGCTATTTAGGGTTTATTACTGCAATTTGTGCATTTTATCTTGCCGCAGCAGAAGTATTAAATGAATCTTATGGTAGAACCGTGCTACCAATAGGTGAGAAGAAATAATATCTTTTACCGTATTGACTTAAAAGTGCGGTCGATATTTGAATAAGTTTTTAACCATATAGAAAATCTTCATTGTCTATTTTATAGAAATGAAGATTTTTTGATGATAGATAAGATATTTCGGTTTATCTTAATATAAGTAGTACGATAGCTGTTATTACCTTGATATAGAACCAAAATGTTGAAAAAATCGACCGCACTTTCCCCTTCCAATTGCATAAAAATTATCTTTTTCAGCGTGGTTTATCGACGACACTCCTTTCTTTCGCTATAATTCAGCGTCTTTTTAACTTTATTTTACAAACAGCATATACAGTAGGCCTTATAGCCGACTGTGAATTAATTATTGAGGTAACAAATGTCATTAACTATTGAAACGACTCAGGGTTTAGAGCGCAGTGTGGCGATTACTGTCCCGGCAGAAACTGTCGCTAAAGCGGTGCGTGAAGAATTTAAAAAAGCGGCAAAAAATGTACGAGTAGACGGTTTCCGTAAAGGAAAAGTACCAGCCCATATACTTGAACAACGTTTTGGCGCGTCAATTCGTCAGG
>MLAA01000060.1 GCA_001998905.1 Rodentibacter caecimuris
GAGACAGAAATATTTGTTTTAAATGTGTGTAATATTAACTCACCTTTTAAGGAGAATATATGGAGAAGAAAGTTAGAAAGCATAATCTGGGTTTTATTACTAGAATTTGTGCGGTCGCATCATTAGGAGGATTGCTCTTCGGTTATGATACTTCGGTTATTTCCGGCGCAATTGATGCATTAAAAGTTTTTTTTCAACTTTCTCCGACAGAAACTGGTTGGGCAGTTTCCAATGTAGTTCTTGGTTGTGTGATCGGTTCAATTTTTTCAGGGGAAATTGCTCGTCGAATTGGGCGTAAAAAAACATTGATTATTGCCGCTATACTCTTCACTGTTAGTGCGATCGGTTCGGCATTGGCTGATCAATTTTTCTGGTTTATTGTGTATCGAATGATTGGTGGGCTAGCTGTCGGTATTGCCGCGGCAATTTCACCAATGTATATTGCAGAAGTTGCACCGAAAGACTATCGAGGAACAGCATCGGCAATGAATAATTTTGCTTTGGTATGTGGGCAAATTGTAATCTTTTATGTGAACTATAAAATTGCACAAGGAATGACGGAAACTTGGTTATCTGACGTGGGTTGGCGATATATGCTTGGTTCGGAAGTTATTCCTTGTTTGCTTTTCTGTTTAGTTGTCGGTTTTATTCCTGAATCGCCACGTTGGGATGTCATGCGGAATCGAGACGATTTGGCATTGATTACCTTATCTAAAATTTCTAATCCGCAGCACGCAAAAAATTTGTTGGCTGAAATAAAAGAGTCAATGATGTTAAATGGTCAGCTACAACAGCAAAAAATTGATTTCAAACGTCCGGGGGCATTATTTATTATTTTTATTGCTTGTGCGCTTGCTACTTTTCAGCAACTAAGCGGCGTTAATGTGATGATGTATTATGCTCCGACAGTATTGAAAAGCATTACTGGAGACATTGAATCAGCGATGTTTCAAACTATTTGGATTGGTATTGCACAATTGATCGGGATTGGTATCGGGGCAGTTTTATTTGATAAGTTAGGTCGTTTGCCTTTGATGAAAACAGGTGCGGTTGGTGCGGCATTAGGTCTATTGATTACTGCTTATGCAATGTATACGCAAAATCCTGGTTATCTTGCTTTATTTGGTATGATCTTTTTTATGATTTTCTATGCCTTTTCTTGGGGCGTCGGTATGTGGGTATTAATAGGTGAAATTTTCCCTAATCACATGCGGGCACAAGGCTTATCTATTGCAGTTTCCTTCAATTGGATCTTTAACTTTGTCGTTTCACAAAGTTTCCCTATGATGAATGAAAATCCTTATCTATTAGAAAAATTCCACGGTGCCTTTCCAATGTGGTTATTTGCCGGGTGCTGTATCATCGGATTCTTTTTCCTAATCCGTTATGTTCCTGAAACCAAAGGTATATCTTTAGAGAAAATGGAAGCCTTATTATTGGAAAAACGTAATGGAATGATTAAAAGATAACTGAAAGCGGTTTGAAGAGGAGTAAAAAATGAGTAATAAAACGCTTGATTTAATTTGCTTGGGCAGAGTTGCCGTTGATTTTTATGCTCAACAAATAGGGGCGAGGTTAGAAGACGTTTCTTCTTTTTCTAAATATCTTGGTGGTTCTTCTGGTAATGTTGCTTATGGTACGGCAGTACAAGGAATAAAGTCCTCAATGTTGGCAAGAGTCGGTGATGAGCATATGGGGCGCTTCTTAAGAGAAGAATTACAACGTGTTGGGGTTGATACTAGTCATTTAATTACTGATAAAGAACGTTTAACTGCATTAGTGATTCTTGGTATTAAAGATCAGGAGACATTTCCGCTGATTTTTTATCGAGATAACTGCGCGGATATGGCGATTACCAAGGATGATTTCAGTGAAGAGTATATTGCTTCGGCTAAAGCATTGGCGATTACGGGAACACATTTATCTCATCCTAATACTAGAGAGGCGGTACTCACGGCCCTTGAATATGCGGGAAGTAATAATACCAAACGTTTATTGGATATTGATTATCGCCCTGTATTATGGGGATTAACCTCATTAGGTGATGGTGAAACAAGGTTTATTGATTCTGAGGCGGTAACGCGCTCATTACAAGAAGTGTTGCACCACTTTGATGTATTAGTCGGCACAGAGGAAGAATTTCACATTGCTGGTGGTTCTACAGATACATTGACTGCCTTGAAAAATGTACGAAAAGTTACTCAAGCAACATTAGTGTGTAAACGTGGTGCGTTAGGATGTTCAGTATTTGAAGGCGATATTCCCGATAATCTAGATAGTGGCTTAAATGTGTATGGTGTACGGGTTGATGTGCTAAACGTATTGGGAGCGGGTGATGCCTTTATGTCCGGTTTGTTACGCGGATATATTAATGGAGAAGGGTGGGAGCAAGCCTGCCGTTATGCCAATGCATGTGGCGCATTAGTCGTTTCTCGCCACGGTTGTGCACCTGCAATGCCGACAAAAGAGGAGTTGGATGATTATTTATTAAGAGAAAATAGTGTACCACGTCCTGATGTGGATGAACGTTTGAACCATTTGCATCGAGTAACTACTAGAAAAGTGCGGTGGGAAAATTTATGCATTTTTGCGTTTGATCACCGAAAACAGCTAGCAGATATTGCTGAAAAATGCGGAGCGGATGTAAACAGAATTCCGAAGTTGAAACGGTTACTACTGGAAGCTGCCGAGAAAACAGCAAGAGAGCAGTGTATTGAGGGGCAAGCCGGTATTTTAGCTGATTCTACTTACGGACAAACGGCATTAAACGAAATTACCGGTAAAGGATGGTGGGTTGGAAGACCAATTGAATTACCTTCTTCTCGCCCTTTGCGGTTAGAATACGGCGATTTAGGCACGCAGTTAGTCAGCTGGCCGCAGGAGCATATTGTGAAATGCTTGGTATTTTACCATCCGCTAGATAATGACTCCTTAAAAATAGAACAAGAAGAAATGTTGAAACAGGTGTATCAAGCCTGTTGTCGTAGCGGACATGAAGTTTTGTTTGAAGTTATCTTACCTGCGGATATGCCACAAGATGAACATTATTACGGCGATATCGTACAGCATTTTTACCAACTAGGATTAAAGCCAGATTGGTGGAAATTACCAGGACTTTCAAATCAAGCTTGGAATCAAATAAGTACATTGATTAAGCAATATGATAGCTATTGTCGGGGTATTCTGATTTTGGGATTAGATGCGCCGGAGAAATATTTCGAGGCAGTATTTAAACAGGCGGCAGGTGTTGATCTAGTAAAAGGTTTTGCAGTTGGACGCACTATTTTTGCTCAACCTTCAGCTGAATGGTTAGCTGGAGAGATCAATGATGAACAGCTTATTAATGCCGTTTCTGAGCGATATGCAAGATTGATAGCGTTGTGGCAAAACAGAAATACTTAAAAATATTAGTCTCATAAGTAGCTATGCGTATAAGTTGTTAGCAAGAGTTAGGGGATTGCTGAGAATGATAAGTTGTTGATCAAATCTCCTGTTCGTGTTAGCTAATAGGATAGCCTGAAATAAGTAGGTATGTCGGTATTGAGCTTATTTTTACGCAATTATTGAGCAATTTGAACGATATGATTAATATCTAATACAAAGTATGGTGAAATAAGTCGTATGTCTGTATCACAGTAATGGAAATAACTGTGTTGCATTTATCTAACTTAGTTCCAAGTTAATGTTAAGTTTGGCAGTTAGTTAATGTTGAAGTAACTTCGTAAGTGATGATAGTAAATTGCTTAAGCGCATAGAATACAAATGTCGTAAATAAAAAATAGCAGCGGTTTCTCGCTGCTGTTTTTTATATTTTTAAGCGATAAGAAGCGGTTTAGGCGCTGATTATCCTTTCTCTTCATATTATGGGTATGGTAAGTTTTTCAGCATATACACAAAAGAAGGTATAGCAAGATGAAACCTAAGATATGGACATTAATACATTGCGAAATCTCTGAAAAACTGACCGCACTTCTTGCAGTAACCTGTTATAATCCGCCAGTTTAAATTAATAGAGGCAGAATATGAAACAACTGTTTGCCACTACGGCACGTGGATTTGAAGAATTACTAAAAGTCGAATTAACGAAATTAGGTGCGACTAATTGTAAAATTACGCAGGGTGGTATTCATTTCCAAGGAGATGATGAAATACTTTATCGCACATTATTGTGGAGTAGGCTTGCGTCTCGTATTTTACTACCTGTTGTAACGACTAAAATCTATACTGAATTAGATTTGTATTTCGCTGTTATTAATCAAAATTGGTTGGACTATTTTGATGAAAGCGTAACTTTTTTGGTTGATTTTAATGGCACAAACCAAGAAATTCGACATACTCAATTCGGTGCGATGAGAGTGAAAGATGGTATTGTTGATTATTTCGATAGGCAAGGAAAAACTCGTCCTAATGTGGATAAAGAGCGCCCCGATGTTCGTATTCATGTTTATTTGAATCAAGATAACTTAGTTGTTTCGCTGGATTTAAGCGGAGAGGCATTACATCAACGCGGATATAGAGAAGAAACAGGACAAGCGCCGTTGCGTGAAACACTGGCTGCTGCAATTATATTGCGATCTGGTTGGCAACCAGGCGCTCCATTGGTTGATCCTATGTGTGGTTCGGGCACGTTGCTCATTGAGGCTGCACAAATAGAAGCAAATATCGCACCGCAGTTGTACCGTTTACATTGGGGATTTGATTTCTGGAAAGGGCATAATCAAGCGGTTTGGGATAGGGTTAAAAAGGCAGCTGTTGCATTATCGGAACAGTCTTTTCTGTTAAAGTCAGCAGTACATTTTTATGGTTTTGATTTAGATCATCGAGTATTAAAAAAAGCAAGGAAAAATGCTAAAAATGCGGGGGTTGCTCATCTGATTCAATGGGAACAAGGTGATATTGCTCGATTAAAAAATCCTTGTTTGGAACAGAAGGGAACTGTAATTTGTAATCCGCCTTACGGTGAGCGACTAGGAACGACACCAGCTTTAATTGCTCTTTATACTGTTTTGGGTCAACGCTTAAAAGAAGAATTTCCTGGTTGGAATGCATCAATTTTTAGTAGTGAAGCGGCATTGCTAAATTGTTTACGCTTACGTTCACATCGCCAATTTAAGGCGAAGAATGGGCCTTTAGATTGTGTACAAAAGAATTATCAAATTTCGCTCCTACAATTAACAGAAAGTGCGGACGAAAATTTTGATGAATGTAAGATCGCCCCTTCAGGAGTCGCTATAGATTTTAGCAATCGTTTGCAAAAAAATATCAAAAAGATAGAAAAATGGGCAAAACAGCAGAATCTGCAGGCGTATCGGCTATATGATGCGGATTTACCCGAATATAATATAGCGGTTGATCGTTATGCTGATTATATTGTCGTACAAGAATATGCTGCACCAAAAAATATTGATGAGAGTAAATCTCGTCAACGTTTATTAGATGCCGTTTCTGCTACATTAAATGTAACGAATATTGAAACCAATAAATTGATATTGAAAGTACGTCAAAAACAGAAGGGTACTAATCAATATGAGAAATTGGCGAATAAAGGCGACTATTTTTATGTTCATGAATATGGCGCGGATCTTTGGGTAAATTTAACCGATTATTTAGATACAGGTTTGTTTTTAGATCATCGCTTAACTCGTAAAATGTTAGGGGAGATGGCGAGAGGAAAAGATTTTTTGAACCTATTTGCTTATACCGGCTCTGCTACGGTTCATGCCGCTTTAGGTGGCGCAAAATCGACTACGACGGTTGATATGTCAAATACTTATCTAAATTGGGCAGAACAAAATTTACTGTTGAATGATATTAAAGGGAAACAACATAAATTAATTCAGGCGGATTGTTTACAATGGTTAGAAAAATGTGATTATCAATTTGATTTAATTTTTGTTGATCCACCGACATTTTCTAATTCTAAGAGAATGGAGGATAGTTGGGATGTCCAACGAGATCATGTTAGTAAATTGATGATTCATCTAAAACGTATTTTGCGTCAGAACGGTACAATTATTTTTTCTAATAACAAGCGCGGATTTAAAATGGATTTAAATGGGCTAGCTAAATTAGGGTTTGTTACTGAGGAGATTTCTGCGAAAACATTACCTTTGGATTTTGAGCGTAACAAGCATATTCATAATTGTTGGCGGATTAACCATAGTTAATTGATATTCAATTTAAAAGGATAAAAGTGCGATAAAACAGAGGAACTATCGCACTTTTTTATTACTAGTTAAAAACTACCGTCTGTAAAGGTGGTTATTGTCTTAGAAGGTTTTGCCTGAATAAATCGATTCATCGAAATATGCTGTCCACCCATAGTCAACGTAAGGAAAAGAATGGATGAATTGATTTAAGAAATCATTGCATGTGATTTGGTCTTGTCAATATTATTTAGTATGGACAGAAATATGGTTTCAAAATCTTAACAAGATAGCTAGGTAGGAAGTCTATATTCAGCTAAGAATTTTATGTGAACGGCTGAAAATAGAGAGGGTAGAATTAAATGCACAAGTCGATCATGTACACTTGCTCACCAAAATTTTGCTGAAGAGGTTGGTTTTAGATGTAATGGGACCTTTAAAAGGTAGAGCAACTATAAGAGTGTTCAATAAGTTTTGTATATTTAACGAAATATAAATTATAGGGTATTAATGTAGAAAGCAGAAATGATAAAAGGATATATGAAGTATCAATAGAAACAGACGTTTGAAGATAAGCAGTTAAAACTTTTAATGATATAAAATTCGGATTCTAATAATCAGAATTTAGGTACACCGCTATGTAGTGTAAATCAAAGCCACTTTTAGAAAGTGGCTTTTTACTTGGGACTTAGTTTTTTGCGAACTTTTTCATCATTTTTCGTATTTGTTTGGTATTGCGATTAAAGTTAAGGCAATGAGGACAAATAAGAAGATGAGCATTCATGCCGGTTTTTTCAAGGAAAGATAGTGAACGCTCTTGTGAGTCAGAAATTAATTTTGTTACTTGCAAGCAATTCATTTCCTTTCTCCTAAAGATAATTTAACAGTTAAACAATGCTGTAGTTGTAACCTTGCGCGATATAACAGAGTGTGAAGATTAGCAGCAGTTATTTTCAAATTAGTGCAGATTTCTTCAGTGGAGAAGCCTAAATATTCACGCATCATAAATACTTTAGCTTGTTTTGCCGGTAAATTCATTAGACAGGTTTCTAAAATGAGCCAAAATTCGTCAGAGTATACAGCTTGTTCGTTAATTTGCCAATTAGGTGGATTATATTCTGTTTTCCAGTGGCCGACATCATCAAAAAAAGTATTCTCTTGTTCGTCTTCTCGTATGAGATCACTTTCTAAGATCCAGCGATCTTTCTGACGAAGGTAGTCTATAATTTTATTTTTTAAGATAGCGAATATCCATGTTTTCAGTGCTGCTTGGCGATTAAAATTGGCAATATTTTTGAACGCACTTAATAAACTTTCTTGTACTAAATCTTCTGCTAGATCTTTATGGTGTAGTTGTAATTCGGCAAATTTAATCATTTGTAGGCGAATGTCGTTAATCTGTTGTTCTGATATTTGAGTTATGGGCATAAGTTTAGTTTCTACTTTTATGAAAAAAAATTAAAAAATTTTGTAAGAGTTTGTTGATTGCCACGACTAATTATAAAAATATTTACTATTCATTAAAAATAGCGTCGATAAAATGCCATCGAATCTGGGTACATATTAACAAAAAATCTTAGAAAGGAAAAATTCAGTGGCTTAGTAAGGATGATGTCTGACCAGATAAAAATTGAGATGGAATTAGCATCAATAATAAAGAAAAGTAAAATCTGGCGTTATGATCAAAAAATGAAGTGATATAAGTATTAAACCGGTTAATAAAACGGTGGCGTGAATTTGAAAGGAGATTAGGTTCCGTAGGACTTAACAAATTTAGCCATCGTTTTATTTTTATATAAAAAGGAGAAATGAAATGAAGCTATCAAAATTATTTTTATTTGTTATCTACTCTGCATTTTCCTGTACAAGTACAGCAATAGAAATGATAGAGCAGAGAGGGGAAAAAGGTATGAAGAATGAAATGCAGCATAATTCAGTAGTAAATAAACAAGATATACGTCGAATTTATTTAGCTGGCGGCTGTTTTTGGGGCGTTGAGGCCTATATGGAAAGAATTTATGGTGTACAGGGCGCTACTGCTGGTTATGCAAATGGTAAAACTGAAACTACCCACTATCAAATTATAGGGAAAACCGATCATGCGGAAACTGTTGAGGTTACTTATGATGCAAATAAAGTATCGTTAGAAAAATTATTAAAATATTATTTCCGTGTGATTGATCCTGTGAGTGTTAATAAGCAGGGCAATGATAGAGGAAGACAATATAGAACCGGAATTTACTATGAGAATGAAATGGACAAGGCGGTAATTTTAAAAGCGATTCAAGAATTGCAAAATAAATATGAAGAGAAGATCCAAATAGAAGTGAAACCTCTATCACATTATATTTTAGCGGAAGAATATCATCAGGATTATCTTAAGAAAAACCCGAATGGTTATTGCCATATAGATCTGGAGCAAGCGAATGATATTGTGATTGATCCGGCCGATTATCCTAAACCAAGTGATGAAGAATTAAAGAAAAAATTGACTCCTTTGCAATATAGTGTAACGCAAAACAAAAATACTGAATATTCGTTTAGTAACGAATATTGGGATAATTTTGCTCCTGGGATTTATGTGGATATTACAACTGGAGAGCCATTATTTTCATCTGTGGATAAATATGAGTCTGATTGTGGCTGGCCAAGCTTTACGCAACCAATTCATAAAGATGTAGTTAATTATGCAGAAGATCGTAGTTTTAACATGCTAAGAACAGAAGTGTTGAGCCGTAGTGGAAAGGCCCATTTAGGTCATGTCTTCGATGACGGTCCAAAAGATAGAGGGGGGCTACGCTATTGTATTAATAGTGCTTCAATTAAGTTTATTCCGTTAGAAAAAATGGAACAAGAGAACTATGGTTATTTAATTAATTTGATTAAAGGGAAAGCAAAATGATTGAACAACAATTATTAATTGGTAGTGTATTTTTAGCTGGATTAGCTTCTTTTCTATCACCTTGTATTTTCCCGATTCTGCCTGTTTACCTTGCAATTTTAAGTAAAGGCGGAAAAAGAGTAATGAATACCTTTTTCTTTATATTAGGGCTATCCGTTACGTTTGTTGCTTTAGGATTTAGTTTTGGCTTTTTAGGTGATTTATTTTTTAATGATAGAACTAGAATTATTGGTGGAATTATAGTTATCGTCTTAGGTATTCATCAACTAGGTATTGTGAATTTTAACGTATTGGGAAAAACTAAGTTAGTTAATATAAAAACCGATGGAAAAAATTCGACAATCGAAGCATTTATTTTAGGTTTAACGTTTAGTTTAGGTTGGACTCCTTGTATTGGTCCGATACTCGCATCTATTTTAGCGTTAGCTGGTGGTGAAGGTTCATCCTTATATGGTGCAGTTATGATGTCTTTTTATGTATTAGGACTAGCTTTACCATTTTTAGTCTTTTCATTCTTATCAAAAGAATTATTGGACAAAACTAAGGTGTTAAACCGTTATTTAAATAAATTTAAAATTATTGGCGGTATGTTGATTATTTTGATGGGGATTTTGCTCCTAACAGATAATTTGCATATTTTTATGTAGTAAAGATTTGTTAATTCAAGAGGAGAAAGCAAGTGAAAAAATATTTTTTAGGATTGTTTATGGCATTGAGTTTTAATTTGTTCGCTTCAGAAAAAGTTAATTTTGATAATATTCAATTTAAAGATCTCAATAATAATATTGTTTCTTTAGCGCAATTCAAGGGACAACCTGCTTATGTAAAAATGTGGGCATCTTGGTGTCCGATTTGTTTGAGTGGTTTATTTGAAATTGATGATTTAACAGCTGAAAACAATAAAAATTTCTCTGTAATTACGATTGTATCGCCGGGTCATAAAGGTGAGAAATCACTAGAGAAGTTTATTGATTGGTATAAAGGATTAGAATATAAAAATGTAATTGTATTGCTTGATGAATCCGGAGAAACCATTAAGCGAGCTAAAGTTAGAGGATATCCTTTTAATTTAGTATTAGATAAAGAGCTTCATTTAGTAAAAACAGTGCCAGGACATTTAACAGCCCCTCAAATTAAGGAGATGTTTGCTAGTGAATAAGCTCAATATATTTTTAGAGCTATACGATATTATGTCTTCTTCGTAATCCAGACTTGAAGTTATTATAAAAGTAGTTGGTAATTAAGTATTTCCTTGGTTACCAACTTTTTTATTTTAGAAATTTCTAATTATTTATTACTTTTCTATTTTTTGATCATTATCATGATTATCTCAATGATAAATAATTGGTATTCTTATTTAAACTGTTTTAATTTCCTATTACTTAAAAGAATATATTAATGGAGGAACAAAGGGTCTTCAATATTGAGGGGAAAATTTATGAGGTATTTTTGAATGATTACTAGAAATGAGGTTTTAAAGTGAAATGTTTTATAATCCCATTTCTTCTTTAGTATATTTATGCGAAAGATTAATTTATTTTTAATCTAAATATTCGTTATATTGAGAGCAACACGACATATCACTTCCAG
>MLAA01000061.1 GCA_001998905.1 Rodentibacter caecimuris
GGCTGCCTTTGCGCTCACTATCAAGTTTGGTGCTGTTGGGCGCATTCGCTTTCGTGGCTTTGCCTGTCTCGTTATCCACCCATTTCTCTTGGGTTTCTTTGATATTGCCACTAAGACTTGCACTTGCTGCCCGGCTGCTTGATTCGTTTTGAATATTTTCAAAAGTGAGTTGGTTGGTTTTAAGCTCACTATTTTGTGGATTTTGGCCGGCAATCACCCCGCCTTTTAGGTGAATGTTATCTGCACTGACATGATAACCGCCTTCTTCCGCAAATAACCCTGCCTGTTCATTGACTTGTTTACGGCTATTCTTGCCTTTCGATGCATTCGCATAACCGCTTGCGCCCCACGCCGTGCCTATGCCGCCCTGTACCCGTACGCCGCCGCCCGAGCTGCTGCTTTTTGAGAGATGTTCGTCTTGGCGGCTTTCTATGCGGAGGTTACCCTTGATGTCTGCATCAATCCGGTTCGCTTTTGCTACCGCACCGGATAAGGTGGTGTCTCCGCCGCTTGTCAGGCTTAACTGGGCTGTATCAAGATGGCTGTTATGTTGGGTAACATGACGCTCTTCTTGCTTACCTTGCGTGAATCCCGCTTGGGCGTAAATATATAAGCCCGTCTGTGCACCAACCGCAAAACCCACGCCCGATTCAAACCCTGCACTTTGTTGTTTACCTTTAAATTTCTCAGCACTTTGTCCCGATTCCAATATCAGGTCTTTATAAGCATTCAGTTGAATGCGGCTGTCCGCTTGGCGTTTGCCCTCGCTGTCTCGGCTGGTAAAATCCGTTTGCTTCGCCCGTATATCCCCTTCTCTCGCCGTAATGCGGATATCCTTAGCATTCACACTATTACCTAAACTGAATTCACTCATTGCGTCCGTCGTCTCACGTTTATGTGAGAAACCCGAACCGCTTTCCACTCGAATTAAGGCACCACCAGCCGCTACGTCCGTGTAAGCCGTATAGCCTTTCGCCGCTAAACCTAACGCTTGTGCTGTTTTCACTCTGTCGGAAGCATCTTTATTTTTGACCGCACTTTCTACGCTCTGAATCAAATCTATCAACGGTGAACTCACTCGCGCAAACTGACCGATTTTTAAATCGCTCTGATGACTGTCCGCTCGTTGGCGGTTGATTGCCGTGTCAAATATTGTCCGCTTGAAGATTAAGCTGTTGTTTCGACAGTAATTGCCCTGCCGTTTGATGATAATCGCCACCAGCATTGATATTAAGATTCTTATTTAGGCTCGCTATCATTGCCCCTTGATGGCTCACCGAATCAGCGTTTTGGCTATTGAGTTTTCGGTTATAACCCGCAAAACGCTCCGTCTCCGATATCACCGCCTCGCCGATACCTTGGAAACGGTTAGCTTCGCTTTGTCCAAGACGGGATTGGGCGGTGGTTAAATGAATGTCTTTCCCCGCCGTAAGAGTGCTGTCTCCCTCACTCACAAATTGTGTGCCGACTAAACGAATATCGCCTTGTTGTGCCGTTACGGTACCGTTTCCGCCAAAGGAAAGCGTACTCGCCCGTTCTTGATAACGTTTCCCTTCGCCTAAACCTTCTCCGCTATAAGAGGTCGTCATTGATGTTGCCGATTTCGATAAATCCAGTCCAACACCCCAATTTCGTTTACGATTGTCTTGGCTTTCTCGATTGACCGCCACATTTAAGTCGATGTTCTCTTTTGCCCATAACGCCCCCTCTCCTTTTGCCGATAACAAGGCACCCTGTGTGGTAATATTGCCTGCTGCTGCCGTAATCGTTAAGTTGCCGCCTGCACTCAATTCACTCACCACCGCTTGTTGGCTTGCTTGATGACTGTTGGACTTTTCCTGTTGGTGTTTTATATAAGGACTAAACGGGCGCGCTAATTGTTGCCCGGTTTTATCTACCGATTCCGCTGTCGTGAGAAGTTTGCCGATAATCCCACTTGCCGAACCCTGTCCCGCCTGTTCGCCATAATTGGCTTTCGCCACTTTAACCGGGTTATACACCGCACTTACGCCTATACCGCTTGTCTTACGTGACGATTGATGTTGGCTGTATAAGCGGTTATACGCTGCCTCTAAGGCGACATTGCCACCGTTCACTACAATGTCTTTTCCGGCATCCGCCAATACGCCTTCGCCTTTTAAGTGCTGTTTGGCATATAGTTCGATATTGCCCGAGTGCGAAATTAACGCGGTACTGTTTACTGTTGCGCTATCATATTGTCCTTGGAGGTTTTCTGTGCTGCGTTGATAACCCAATGCCGCTACACCACCTGAGAAACTCGCACCAAAGCCGGATTTTTTACGTTTCTCCCACTGGGTCGCAAAATGGCTGTTCTCCGCTACGCCTAAGGTCAAATTATTTTCCGCCGATAACACCATATCCGATTGTGCCTGTAATGTTGCTCCTCGTGCCTGCATATTTTGACCGGCAACCAATGCGATACTTTCGCCCTTGAGCACGCTGCCTTGTTGCTGTTCGCCTTTTGCCGCCGCAAAACGGGTTTTACTTGATTTTGAAATGCCTGACCCGCTCTTGATATGGTGATATTCCTCAAGCTCATAGGCTTTTGCCACACTGTCTAACACTAACTCATTTTGTGCCAATGCCGTCAGCCTTTGTGCCGATTCAAGTAAGGTGCCGTTGCCAGCGACATCCCCTTTTTTGACTACCGCATACACTTTGGGTACTAACACTTCTGTTTGACTGCCATCATCCAGTCTGACCGGTTCTTTTTCCAGCCACACAATATCGGTGGTTACCATATCTGATATCTATTCGGCTTTTCACTACCTGATGAGAAAGTTTGTTTCTATAATCACCATAATTATGCATACTTTTCCATTAGTTCTATTACCGGTTTAAAATCTGGGTTATTTATACGATATTTTTTTATACCTTCTAAAATACCGTGTTGCCCGTTAAAGTGATGAACATCACCTCCTTTTTCCAACATCAGTGATAATAGGGTAAGTTCTTTAGGCATTCCATTTATATAAGCTAATGGGGTTGAATTATCTATATCTTCTATATTCGGATCTGCCCCCGCATTCAGTAATGCGATAGCTGCATCAACATTTTTTCCTCGCATTGCATAGTGTAAGGGGGTCATTCTATACATATCTTGAGCATTTACATCTACTCCATTATCTATATAAAATTGAATAATTTCTTTTTTAGGATAATCTGAACCGCAAAGTAATAATGCACTATGCAAACTATTCCAGTTTTCTTTTTGAGATATAGATAAAATATTTAATCTTTTTTCTTCAATAAATATCTTTTTTAATAACTCTAAGTTACCTTCTCTATCTGCTCTTGCGACTAACATTTCCGGATCATCTTGATATTTTTCGTAAAAAGTTACCATTATTTTCCCTCCTTTAAGAATAACTCCATATCATCTTTTATTCGTTTAATATTATCCCTACCCGGCATTTCATTTTTATGACTGCGGTTTTCAGACATATTTTCTAATCTAAATCGTTCCGGTCTCGCATTCACATAATCATTAAATTGTTTCTGAGTTAAATTTAACTCTTCAGCCGCATTTTAGAGAATATATACTTCTTAAATTTATAAGTTATTTCTATCTTTATATTTCTTCATCAAATTATAAATAGGTAATAAATGAGCCTCATCTTTATTTGGTTTATAACTTTCCAAAATAGTTTCTCCCTCATTAACTAAATAATTTACATTAGCCCCTTTTTCTAGCATTAATTCTAAAACATCTAGCCTATCAGGTATATAGCCTATTAATGATAATGGGATCAGATTATCAATATTCGGAATATTCGGATCTGCCCCTGCATTTAATAAAGCAATCGCTGCTTCTACATTTTTCCCCTGCATTGCATAATGTAACGGAGTCATTCCATAGATGTCTTGGGCGTTTATTTCCACACCATTTTTGATAAAAAACTCAATACTAATTTTAGGTGGTGTATCCTTATTACATAAAACTAATATTTGATGTAACCAATTCCATTTCTCTGTTGGCGTTTTCTCTAAAATATTTAATAGATTTTTATTTATAAATAAATTCTCTAAATTTACTAAATCTCCTTCATCTGCTGCGACTATCGCTTGTAAACTTGGACTTTCTAATTTCTGTTTTTCAAAAAGTTCTACAACTCTTTTGTTTTCTTCTAATAACGTTTTCATCATTTACCTCATTTTATATTGAAGAATTTCTTCATATCATTTCTAATCGTATCAATATTATCTTTCCCCGGCATTTCATTTTTATGACTGCGGTTCTCTGACATATTTTCCAACCTAAATTTTTCTGGTCTTGCATTGACATAATCATTAAATTGTTTCTGTGTTAAATTTAATTCTTTTGCTGCAAGCGATAGTCGCCTATGCTCCCAACCATAAGCGTGTCCGATATCTATTGGGCTTTTCACTACCTGACGGGAAAGTTTGTTTCTATAATCCCCATTTGGTAATTTTTCATAATCCGCAAAGACTTTCTGCATGGTCTCTGAACGTAAATATGAGCGATTATAAAGCCCATCAACCGCATTACCCGTCGAGAGGTAACGCCCGGTTTCGGCATCAATCTGTTGGGATAAGCGGTTAAAATGCGGATCGACACCAACACGGTGATTTGGCGTTTCAAAACGGTTTAAATCCTTTTTCAGCACTGTAACCGTCTGCCCGCTGCTATCTTTAAATTGATAGGCAGGATAGCCGTCGATATCTTTTACTTGTTTTGCCCCTTTCGGTAAGGCGTGCCAACAATCATTATGCACCCATACACCGTCAGTATCTTCGCCTACACCTTTAATAAAGTAAGTGTGATCCGTTTCCACCGTTAAGTTATACGCGCTCAGTTTTTCACGTTTGATACTCACCCCTTTTACAGTTTGCCATTGATTATTTTCCGATAACAGTTTGTAACCGGCTTTGAGGTTTTGTGCATCTACCCATTGCGCATTTTGAATACTATCGTTTTACACATATGCTCCTACATTTTTTCATAATATCGCCCAAATAGGTTACAAAATTACGCTTTGATCTTTTTGCAATTTATATTCGTATACTCTTCGAAACACTTTCGTGCATCATTTAAACTCATTTGATTAGCTCCTCCAAAAAAATCAGGAGCCTCAAATTGAACTGGATCATCTTCCCATCCACAAATACTACAAACTTCATATTCTCTTTCTGTTGATAACGAATAATTCATACAACAAGGGCAGAGATACTCTCCTTTTTTCATCATTTTTGCTTCTCCCAATAATTTATTCCAGCCTCAGGTTTAAACATTGTTTTAGGTGCTCCATCTTTATTTATAGATATAAATGTATTTCTTTCTGGATAATAGAATAACTTATCTCCATTAGTCCTTTCCTTGATTAAAGTTCCCACAGGAGGATTTTTAATAAAATCATGAACATAATTTAGATAATCATCAACATTCTTCAACTCAGGAAATTCATTTTTATGTTTTTCCCAGTGAGATAAAGCATTCTCTTGTGAGGAAAATTTCTTAGTCTCAGACCAAATACTTTTATCATTAATGGTGACCCTAGTAGTAGAATAACCTGCAACTTCTCCAACAATAGGCAACTTAGAATTAGAGTTTGCCCAATTAGGTAACAGCCCCGTTTTTCCAACCCCTTTCTTCACTAACGCCGCTGACTTCTGCAACAACTTCGCCCCCGCAGCCCCTACAACCATTCCGCCAACCGGGGTTGAGCCAAAGTTACCCAAGATATAGCCTTGCATTTCTCCTGCTAATGCCGGGTCATGTTTTACCGCATATTCATATTGTTGATTCCATTCATCCATTGATACATAAACTTTATCGATGACTTCGTTTGGATGGGTGACAGCATAAGCAAGTGATTTTATGGTTTCATCTAGATGTAAAATGGCTTCCGTCGTTTCAACCACATTGTCTTTAAATCCTTTTGCTTTGCCTTGTTGCATTGCATCATAATAGGCTTCTGCTTTTTCTTCATCGCCGTTGAAATATACTCTTGCGAAAAGCTTGATATCGTCCAAACGGTCTTGATGAGGGTCAACATCAAAGAAATTATGCTCTACTGCGTTTTTCCCAATCTCCGCGCCC
>MLAA01000062.1 GCA_001998905.1 Rodentibacter caecimuris
GGGCGCGGAGATTGGGAAACGAGCGGTGGAACATAATAACATGGCTGATGATATTCATCCTAGTGTGGAGCGAGAGCAAAATATCGCAATGTATGCGAAGGTTTATTTTAAAGGGGATGAAGAAAAGGCAAGGGAATTTATTGAAGGGCTGGAAATTGCGGAAGCGAGGGGGCAGATAGACACAGTCAAAGAGAGTGTTGAGACTGTAAAAGCACTTGCTTCAATAAAATTTGATGAATTTCTTGATGCCACATTAAATGCCGTACAAAATGCGGATAAAGTGGTTGAAAGTATTGTTATCTCACAAAATGAATGGGATGAGATTTACGTTAAGGCATTGAAAGAAAATCCGCAGCTTGCAGGTGAGATGTTGGGTTATCGTCAAGGTAACTTAAAAGGGATACCAACGGGCGGTATTGTTTTAAGCGGTTCGGGTTTAGCGTTAGCGAAGTCTATGGGGGCATTGAAAAAAGCGGGTTCAAATATCGCTGATTTTGCAACACATCAGGTACATCGAGTTGTCAATCATACCACCTTGAATAAAGTCATAAATGAAGTGGATTCTATAGCCGTTTCTACGGATAAGGGCTTTATCAATGCGACAAAAGTTTGTTCTGCAAGTTGTGAAATCAAGGCAACCAGTAAAATAGAACAAAAGTTGATTGATGACATTATCAAAAATGGTGACATCAAAGGGAACAAAACCGAAGCACTCATTCATGATTTAGCGAAACGCTCAGGTTATAAGCCTTTAAAAGGCGGAAAATATGGCTCAAATAATGGCTTTGATCATGTGTTATTGGGTAAAGATGGCTCAGTAGTGATTATTGATAGTAAACAAATCAAAAATAATGGTGCGATTCAAGTGAGTTCTAAGGCTGCTAAAAATACAAATCAGTTATCTAAAGAGTGGATTGATGTTGTTAAAGAGAAGTTATCTAAAAATGATCCAGTGAGGATTGCAATTGAACAGGCAGAAAATGCAGGTAAGCCAATCAAAACAATCATAGCCGGTGTGGATAAAACCAATAATAGGGTTTTATTGTTACCCGTTAAGATTCCTGATAAAAAATGAGGAGGATATTAAAATGGAAAAATATAAAATCTTTTTAGGAAGTGATATTGCTAAAACGTATGAAGAAGCAAAAAATTTCACTTTTGAAAGAGTAGAGGAATATACTGAGTGTGATAATGAAAAGTTAAATATAAAGTTAAATGCTATAGGTACTTATTCGGGAAGTGTATTTTCTCTGATTGGCTCACTTGCTGATTATCATAGTGCATTAGCCTCTAAGTCTTTGCTGGAAAATAGTCTTGAAGGATTTAAAGAGAATTCGTTTGTTGCTGGTTTTTTAAGAATTCTCTCTAAGTACGATTTTCAGTGGGCTTACAATGACTACAACACAAGGTACTTTGCCTTAATTTTACTTTCGGATAATCCAAAGTTGCTTGATTATTTGATAACCCATCGTGATGAAATTGTAGATCTTTCAGTTCCCTACGATCGCAATGATGCAAGAGCCTTTTTTAATGCCAATACCTTATTAGCCTTAACGGGAGATTGGCAATTATTAAAAGAACGAGCATTGACTTTTTTAAATGATGAAAAGAAAGCCCGCAATTATTTAAAACGTATTCCCGATCATGAGTTTTATGTGGCGTTAGCTGATAAAAATGTCGGAGGAATGAAAGAAGCATTATCAAAATTATTAGAAATTAAGTTTGCGAAACGTGCTGCAAAAGAGACACTTTTGCATTTTGATTTTTATATACAGCCACAGGTGGTGATGTATGCAAAAATTGCGGCTATACATGGTTTTGATTTGGGTATTGATAGTCCGATAGCCCCAAGAGAATTAATAGAAATTAATCCATTGCCGGAATATCAGATACCCTATGACTTTATGCAGCAATTTAATTTTGATACACCTCATCAGGTTTGGGTAAATGATGTTAAGCAAAGAATGGAAGACGCACAGCAGAAAAAAGCCGAGAGTAAAAAAGGATTTTGGACTTCATTGTTTGGACGATAATTAAAAAAATAAAGTGCGGTCAATATTTGAAGCATTTTGAGCTTCTTACCAACGGAATGAATGAATAATGTCAGGATGAGTAGCAAGCCATTGTCGAATGTTAGCCTCGGTTTCCTACCAAGGAAGCCGGTTAGAGGCAGAAAGGATAAGCCTAAACAGCCAAGGAGATAGTAACCTGATTGGCAGCCAAG
>MLAA01000063.1 GCA_001998905.1 Rodentibacter caecimuris
GGCGGGAAATACACCAATCTTGAATGTCCCGCATCCAAGAGAAATAGAGATTTTCGTATTGTTTTGGTACAAATTGAATTTCGCCGTCTTCCACCGCTTTAATTGCCACATCGGCAAGTGGTTTCACACTCACATACCATTGATCCGTTAAATACGGTTCGATAACCACACCAGAACGGTCGCCGTAAGGACGTTTAAGCTCATGCGGTTCTATTTTTTCCAAATAACCTTCCGCTTCCAAGTCTGCCACGATTTTTTTACGTGCTTCAAAACGATCCAAGCCTCGATAACGTATCGGTGCATTGTCGTTAAGGGTAGCGTCCGGATTCATTAAGTTGATAATTTCAATATCGTGGCGTTTGCCGACTTCGTAGTCGTTGAAATCATGTGCGGGTGTGATTTTCACACAACCGGTTCCAAATTCTGGGTCAGGATAAGGGTCAGCAACCACGGGAATAATCCGATCCGTCATTGGCACATGAACCATTTTACCGATCACCTCTTTATAGCGTTCATCATCAGGGTGAACCGCCAAACACCCATCCGCTAAAATCGTTTCCGGGCGAGTGGTCGCAATATGCATATAGCCGCCGCCAAAAGTTTCGGACTTATCCACAAACGGATAGCGAACATGGTACATAAAACCTTTTTCATCACGGTTTTCTACTTCCAGATCAGAAATCGCGGTGCGAAGTTTTGGATCCCAGTTTACTAAGCGTTTACCACGGTAAATTAGTCCCTGTTCATGCAAACGGACAAAGACTTCTTTCACCGCATTGGATAAACCTTCATCCATTGTGAAGCGCTCACGTTCCCAATCAATAGAGTTACCCAAACGGCGCATTTGTTGGCTGATCGTTCCGCCTGAGTAGGCTTTCCAATCCCAGATTTTGTCAATAAAGGCTTCACGGCCATAATCATGGCGGGTTTTTCCTTCTTCGGAGGCGATTTTACGCTCTACCACCATTTGTGTAGCAATACCGGCGTGATCGGTTCCCGTTTGCCACAGGGTATTACATCCTTCCATACGCTTAAAACGAATTAAAGTATCCATTAATGTTTGTTGGAAGGCATGTC
>MLAA01000064.1 GCA_001998905.1 Rodentibacter caecimuris
AAGCCGTCTCATTTCATTGTATAGACGATTTAAACACATTGAATGTGTATTTCGTTGTTCCTTTTGGTTATATAAAACTATTGTTTTTATTTATATTGATTATTCTCAATGTAATTATATCAGCCAAGTAAATTAAAAATTCTTTATAGTAATTAATAATTATATTAATAATATATTTAATATTCTATTAATTATTTTAAAGTGAAATTCATATTGCTATATTAAATAATATAACGATACGAGTATTATTTTATCTAAAATAAATTAGGAGTCATTTATGCCAAATTTAAAAATTGCATATAGCCCGTCAGTAAAACAATATTTTCATTCTAATCGAGCATTAGTTTCAGTTAATGAAACAGATTTCACCGATGTAGGTGCAATTGTTTTATCTCCAATAGATATTCATGAATATATAGATGAGATTCAAGCAACAGAATTTAACATTCCTGTATTCGTGGTATTACAAGAAACGGACAAGCTTGAACCGGAGTACTTTGAAAAAGTATATCATGTTCAGGATCTAAACAATTATGATATTACTTTTTATAGTCGTCAGATTGAAACAGCAGCAAAACTTTATGAAGAAAAAATGTTACCACCATTTTTCAAAATGTTAAGCGAGTATGTAGAAATGGGAAATATTGCCTTTGATTGCCCAGGACATCAAGGTGGTCAATATTATCGTAAACATCCTGCTGGGCGTTTCCTTTATGATTTTTATGGCGAAAATATTTTTCGTTCGGATATTTGTAATGCCGATGTGAAATTAGGCGATTTGTTAATTCACGAAGGGGCTGCTTGCGATGCACAGCAACATGCAGCCCAGGTGTTCAATGCGGACAAAACCTATTTTGTACTGAATGGTACTTCTGCCTCTAATAAAGTGGTATTAAATGCGTTGCTTTCACCGGGTGATTTAGTGTTATTTGATCGTAATAACCATAAATCTAATCATCATGGTGCACTAATTCAGGCTGGAGCAACACCGGTTTATTTAGAAACCGCACGCAATCCATTTGGATTTATCGGGGGAATTGATAGCCACTGTTTTGAAGAATCTTACTTGAAACAGTTAATTCAAGAAGTCGATCCGAGTAAATTAAATCAGCAACGTCCGTTCCGTTTGGCCGTGATTCAGTTGGGTACCTATGACGGCACAATTTATAATGCTCGTCAAGTTGTCGATAAAATTGGTCATCTTTGTGATTATATTTTGTTTGATTCCGCGTGGGTCGGTTATGAACAATTTATTCCAATGATGAAAGACAGCTCGCCTTTATTACTGGAATTAAATGAAAATGATCCGGGGATTTTTGTTACCCAATCCGTGCATAAACAACAAGCTGGTTTTTCACAAACGTCTCAAATTCATAAAAAAGATAAACATATTAAAGGTCAAGCCAGATATGTGAATCACAAACGAGTGAATAACGCGTTTATGTTGCACGCCTCAACTAGCCCGTTTTATCCGCTATTTGCGACATTAGATGTTAATGCAAAGATTCAAGGCAGTGCAGCCGGACGTCGTTTATGGCATGAATGTGTCAAAGTCGGGATTGAAGCTCGTAAAATGATATTAAATTCTTGTGAATTAATTCGCCCGTTTATTCCTACTATGGTGAAAGGGAAAAAATGGCAGGATTATGAAACGGAAGAAATTGCAACAAATTTGGAGTTTTTCAAGTTCCATCCGCAAGATTCTTGGCATAAGTTTGAAGGCTATGCAGAAGATCAATACTTCGTTGATCCTTGTAAATTCCTATTAACTACGCCTGGAATTAGTTTGGATTCGGGTGAGTATGAAGCTTTTGGCGTGCCAGCAACTATTTTAGCTAACTACTTACGGGAAAACGGCATTATTCCAGAAAAATGCGATTTGAACTCCATTTTATTTTTGTTAACGCCTGCTGAAACTTTAACAAAAATGCAAACCTTAGTTGCCCAAATCGCATTATTTGAAAAGCATATCAAACAAGATTCGTTATTAAAAGACGTGTTGCCTACGGTATATAAAAATAATGAAGAACGTTATCGTGGTTATACTATTCGCCAGTTATGCCAAGAAATGCACGATCTTTATGTTAGTCGTAATGTTAAACAGCTACAAAAAGAGTTATTCCGCAAAGCTACATTACCGGAATATGTAATGACGCCACAGGCTGCCAATATTCAATTTGTGCGTAATCAAATTGAACTAGTACCATTGACAGATATCGTTGGCCGAATTGCAGCTGAAGGCGCATTACCTTATCCGCCGGGCGTACTATGCGTTGTTCCAGGTGAACGATGGAGTAAAACGGTACAACAATACTTTTTAGCATTAGAAGAAGGTATTAATACGCTACCTGGCTTTGCGCCTGAAATCCAAGGTGTCTATTTACAAAAAGACTCTGGTGGACGCACACGCGCATACGGTTATGTTTTAACAGAATAACGCGAAAGTGCGGTCAAAATTCTTTGTATTTTTGACCGCACTTTGAGGACAAAATAATGAGTACACAAAATAACAAAATCGGTGTGGTTCAATTAACAATTCTAACTATGGTCAATATGATGGGATCGGGAATTATTATGTTACCCACCAAACTAGCAGAAATAGGAACTATTTCTATCGTTTCTTGGTTGGTTACTGCCGTAGGCTCTACAGCTCTGGCCTATGCATTCGCACAGTGTGGTATGTTTAGTAAAAAATCAGGAGGAATGGGCGGTTATGCTGAATATTCTTTCGGTAAAGCCGGCAACTTTATGGCAAATTACACTTATGGCGTTTCTTTAGTTATTGCCAATACGGCAATAGCAATTTCCGCTGTAGGTTATGGTTCGGAATTGCTTGGTTCAACATTATCACCAGTTGCAATTGCTGGCTGGACAATTTTTACGCTTTGGTTAGCTACGGTATTAAATTTTGGCGGAGCTAAAATCACGGGAAATATTAGCTCTTTTACTATTTGGGGCGTGATTATTCCTGTTGTTGGACTTTGTATTATTGGTTGGTATTGGTTTGATGGGTCAATGTATATAAATGCTTGGAACCCGCATAATGTACCAACATTCGAAGCAATTGGCGTGTCTATTTCAATGACATTATGGGCATTCTTAGGTTTAGAATCTGCTTGTGCGAATACTGATGTTGTAGAAAATCCAGAAAAGAATGTACCTATTGCCGTGCTTGGTGGCACACTTGGTGCTGCAGTTATTTATATTGTTTCTACTAATGTTATTGCCGGTATTGTGCCTAATATGGATTTAGCTAATTCAACCGCACCGTTTGGTTTAGCGTTTGCTCATATGTTTAATGAAACGACGGGTAAAGTGATTATGGGATTAATGGTGATGTCCTGTTTTGGTTCATTATTGGGCTGGCAATTTACTATTGCTCAAGTATTTAAATCTTCCGCGGAAGAAGGTTATTTCCCTGCATTCTTCAAAAAAGTTACCTCTAAAAATGCACCGATTATTGGTATGATCACTATTACAGCAATTCAAACATTGTTGTCTTTAATGACTATTAGTCCGTCATTAAATAAACAATTTAATGTTCTGGTAGATTTAGCCGTTGTTACTAATGTTATTCCTTATTTGTTGTCCATGGCTGCTTTGGCTGTGTTATTAAAAGCAGAAAACGTAGCGAGACATAAATATAAAATTACCGTGTTAGTTGCCTTTGTTGGATCGGTATACAGTATTTATGCTCTTTATGCAGCTGGAGAACAAGCGATGTTGTACGGCTCTATTGCTACATTTATCGGTTGGACACTATATGGGTTCGTTTCTTATAAATTTGATTTAAAAAATAAAGTAGTATAAAAGCGATTACTTTAATTGTTTGCCCGCAGTCAATAAGTTAGATAGCGGGCTTTCTAATAAATTCCTTCCCATGATGCGGTTAGTTAGGTGATAAATTACTCATTTTTGTAAAAATTTTACGATCCGTTTCACAAAATTTAAAATAATTCTTAGCGACTAAAAAGTCTTTATGTTATAAGACAAAGACCTGTGTTGTCAGGCTTATTGGAATAAAACAGAGATAAAGGAGTATGCAAATTGAATTACTTAAGTGTAACAAATGAAAAGACAGCTGAAATTAGACAGTATTTAGATGAGTTAATCGGAAATGTAACTGCTAAACATTTATTTACCGGTTATGGTTTTTTTCATAAAAGAAAAGTAATGTTCGGTTTACTACAATCATCTGTTTTCTATTTACGAGCCGAAGAGGATCTTGCTTTAACTTTAAGAAATTTGGGGGCTGTTCCATTTGGACAGCTGGAACCTAATGCTTGCTTTAGTATATCGCATTACTATAAATTGCCAGACTATGTAATGAAAGATAAAGAAATGCTCAGAAAGCTGTTAATTCTTTCGATTCATCAAATTTTAGAAAAAAAAAGACTGGAAAACTTAGCCAAAAAACTTAGGATTAAAGAATTAGCTAATTTGACAATTAAACATGAAAGAATGTTAAAGCGAATCAATATTCTTGATGTTGAAAGTTTGAGACAGGTAAGTGAAGAGGAAGTAATGGTTCGATTAAAAAAACGGGGAGAGACAGCAACCCTTGAATTTTATTGGAAACTTATCGCGGCATTAAAAAATATAAACGTTTTTTTACTTACTAAGAAGGAAAAAGAACAAAGGCTAGTTAAACTTAATGAAGCTTTGGCATTGAATGGTTTTAGACGATATAAAATGCCGAATGATTAAAAAAACAGCTGTCGATTTTTTTTATTAAAAAATGACTTGCGTGAA
>MLAA01000065.1 GCA_001998905.1 Rodentibacter caecimuris
TGATGATATTAGCCCACAATTCAATATAAAAAAGAGAAGTAAGCGGTTCCGGCTTCTCTAATTTTCACTCTTTCAGAAGGAACACTATATGAGCGTAAAAGTTTTAGAGAAAAAATATCTCGTCCCTTTTATTCTAATCACTTCGTTATTTGCTATGTGGGGATTTGCCAATGACATCACTAATCCAATGGTGGCAGCATTTCAAACAGTGATGGAAATTCCTGCTGCCGAAGCTGCCCTGATTCAATTTGCTTTCTATGGAGGTTACGGCACTATGGCGATTCCGGCAGCATTGTTTATCGGGCGTTATAGCTATAAAGCCGGAATTTTGCTAGGTTTAGCACTCTATGCTGTTGGTGCATTATTATTTTACCCTGCGGCAATTTATGAAGAATTTATCTTTTTTTTGCTTTCCATTTATATTTTGACTTTCGGTTTGGCATTTTTGGAAACTACTGCCAATCCATATATTCTCTCAATGGGTGATTCACAAACGGCAACACGTCGATTGAATTTCGCTCAATCTTTTAATCCGTTAGGTTCCATTACTGGAATGTTTATTGCCTCGCAGTTTGTATTAACGGCATTAGAATCTGATAAACGAGATGCGCAAGGTAATTTAATTTTTAATACGCTTTCGACGGTGGAAAAGGCAGTGATACGTACTCACGATTTAGAGATTATCCGTAATCCTTATGTGATTTTAGGTTTGGTAGTAATCGGTATTTTCATTGTGATCGCGCTATTCAAAATGCCGACTACAAAAATTGAAGAAAGTGAGAAAATTCCATTTAGAGAGGCAGTCAAACGTCTTATGGCCAATGCAAAATACCGTGAAGGCGTGATCGCACAGGTCTTTTATGTCGGTGTGCAAATTATGGTGTGGACATTTATTATTCAATATGCCGAACGTTTAGGTCTTACTAAGGCGGAAGCTCAACACTATAATATTGTTGCAATGGGTATATTTATTATTAGCCGCTTTATCAGTACTGCATTAATGAAATATTTAAAAGCGGAATTTATTTTAATGTTGTTTGCTATTGGTGGTTTTTTCAGCATATTAGGTGTCATATTTATTGACGGTATTGGTGGATTATATTGCTTGGTGCTTACTTCTGCTTTTATGTCTCTAATGTTTCCGACCATTTACGGTATTGCTCTTCACAACTTAAAAGAGGAATCAACTTTAGGCGCGGCAGGATTAGTCATGGCGATTGTTGGGGGAGCGCTAATGCCGCCGTTACAAGGAATGTTGATCGATAAAGGTGTCATTATGGGAATGCCAGCGGTGAATGTTTCTTTCGTATTACCACTAATTTGCTTTGTGGTGATAACTATTTATGGTTATCGAACTTGGAAAGTACTGA
>MLAA01000066.1 GCA_001998905.1 Rodentibacter caecimuris
AGCTAATTTACCTACAGTAACTGGTGCTCAAAGTGAGGTTTGTTTGGGTGCAATTTTTCCAAAAGAATATTAGGGAGAGATAAGTGTCAGAAAATTTACTGAATAGTTTAAGCCAGCTTATTACAGAGCAACGTAATCCCGAGTCAATGGATTTGGATCAACGCTCTGCATTAGACATTGTTAGATTAATGAATGACGAAGATAAAAAAGTACCGCTTGCAATTGAAAAATGTTTACCACAAATTGCTCAAGCTGTCGAAAAAATAGTTGTCGCTTTTCGACAAGGAGGGCGGCTAATCTATATTGGTGCAGGTACTAGTGGCCGTTTAGGTGTGCTGGATGCCTCGGAATGCCCACCAACATTCGGGGTTTGTGAGGAAATGGTTAAAGGCATTATTGCAGGTGGTGAGAAGGCATTGCGTAATCCGATAGAAGGGGCTGAAGATGATTTGAACGGCGCTATTAAAGATTTACAAGGCATCAGTTTTTCTTCAAAAGATATATTGGTTGGTATTGCTGCAAGCGGTCGTACGCCTTATGTTATTGGCGGGCTAAATTATGCCAAGCAATTGGGTGCTTATACAGTGTCGATTGCATCTAATCCGAATTCTGTAATGGCTCAAATTGCCGATATTGCCATAGAAACCATTGTCGGCCCAGAAGTTTTAACGGGATCAAGCCGTTTGAAATCAGGAACTGCACAAAAATTAGTATTGAATATGATGACTACTGCCTCAATGGTGCTATTAGGTAAATGCTATCAAAACTTGATGGTGGATGTGAAGGTCAGCAATGAAAAGCTTCAATCTAGAGCAGTACGAATTGTAATGCAAGCTACACAATGCTCGGTTGAGCAGGCCAAAGCAGCATTGGTAGCATCCGATAATCATTCAAAGTTAGCTATTCTGATGCTTTTATCCGGGTTAGATAAACAAAATGCTCGATTATTGTTAGAGCGTAATGAGGGGCTGTTGAAAAATGTTCTGATTTAATGCAGTATTGCGGTTATTTTATTTTTATCGAAAAGATTATTTTATGACAGACAAGCAAACAGAAGAATATCAATTTCAATCTGATTGGTTTAGCCATAATATCCCTAGTCTCACTGCGGTAATCGATTTTATTAAACCCACTAAAATTCTTGAGATTGGTTCCTTTGAAGGACGCTCCAGTGTATTTTTTATTGAGCA
>MLAA01000067.1 GCA_001998905.1 Rodentibacter caecimuris
TAAAACGAATACATATTATTATATGTTTTATAGAATTTATTATAAATTAAATTACAGTTATACTTCTCTTTTAAATAATTAAACTGGCTTGATAGATGTCCTGTTACGATATATATTTCTTCAATACCAGACTCAATAAGATATTTTATCGTTATTTCTATATTAGGAGTTCCATTAATTGGAAGTAATGCCTTATGAGTTCTTAATGTGATTTCATTAAACCGACTTCCTAGCCCTGCAGCTAATATAATTGCATTCATTTAAATTTCTCTCTCTTTACTAATAGAAGAATATATAGAATCAATAATGAAAATATTAATATTAATTTTGGATGTAAGATATTTTCCATTAGAAGAATAATTGACCAAGCATTATATGTTATATTTAGCCCCATTGCTATTATAGGTTCAAATATCTCTAAAGATTTATAATACAAGAAATAAGATAGGCCTGTAGATATAGCAAGGATAGAGATAAATTGTATGAAAAAAATATCATCTATCTGTTCTTTAACATTAATATTTAATATATCCTTTTTTAAAAATAGATAAATCACTAGTAAAATAATATAAAATATTACAGAAAACAATTGTCTTATAAAATAGGCTTCTTCTGCTGATACATTATTATTTCTCATAGTATAGCTTGAGAAAGTGATTTCTATCGCCCATAATAATGCTGCTGAAGAGGCAAGAGATAGGCCAAATATATTAAGATCATGTTCAATTTCTATATTAAGAAATATGATAAAAAGAACAAAGCCTATAAAAAGTAATTTCTCTTTAGTTTTATTTTTAGAGAATAAAGCCACTATAATAGGGTAACTTGCGGTAATAGAAGTACTGTAACTTACTCCAATAAACTGTATTGATATTAAATAACAATACATTGCCAATGGACCACCTAAAATACCTGAGATTGCGGCTAAAACATTTCTACGATTCAAGCCAGGAAGATAATTTCTTTTTTTGCAAAAAAAGAATGTTATTCCTAAAAGAGAAAGAAATTCAATTAATAAAAGTATTATTAGATTTATAAAAAAAATATTTAAATTAGGATAATTATAATATAATTTTTGATAAACTATACCAGATAGAGCCCATAGAAAACCAGATAGCATTCCTATTAAATACTCTTTTCTCACTATATTTTTCCTATTTTGTAAGAATATTTTGCATGGTTTTATATGCTCTATCTATACGCATCTTAGCATAATTACCAAAATCCTCATTATTTTCTTCTTTTATTATTGTCCATAAAAACCACAGAGTATCTTGAGTGAATTGAAACATCATAATATCCAAATAAATATCATCTAAGTTAATGCTATTATTATAATATCTAAGAAAATCCTTTTGTTGAAAATAATCTAAATTTGATTCTAAAAATAAAGCTGATATATCAAATAATGGGTAGTTCATACCGGAATATTCCCAATCAATAAAGTAGGTTTTATTATCAGATATAAGAATATTCTCTGGTACAAGATCATTATGGCAGGGAACAAGAGGGAGTTTTTTATATTTATAATCTAAACAATCTATAACTTTATAAAAGAAGCAGACGATTTTATCAATAGTATCATTAAACT
>MLAA01000068.1 GCA_001998905.1 Rodentibacter caecimuris
GAAAAAAGTGCGGTCAAATTATTGGCTGTTTCTAAAACCAAATCAGTACAGGCAATCCTACAGGCTTACCAAGCAGGACAACTAGCATTTGGTGAAAACTATGTACAGGAAGGTATTGAAAAAATTCAATTCTTTGAAGAATTAAACATTCCTCTTGAATGGCATTTTATCGGACCGTTACAGTCTAATAAAACCCGTCTCGTTGCCGAACATTTTGATTGGATGCAAACTCTAGATCGTGCCAAAATCGCTGACCGACTTAACGACCAGCGTCCGCATCATAAAGCGCCGCTTAATGTTCTAATCCAAATCAATATCAGTGATGAACAAAGCAAATCAGGTATTCAGCCTAACGAAATGCTAACATTGGCAAAACATCTTGAGAATCTACCACACTTACAATTACGCGGGCTAATGGCAATTCCTGCACCAACGGAAAATTTAACACAACAAGTAGAAATATTCGGACAAATGTATGACTTATTTGTACAGTTACAACAAGCCTATCCAGATCAACGAATCGACACTCTTTCAATGGGAATGTCCGATGATCTTAATTGTGCCGTACAATGTGGTTCTACAATGGTAAGAGTAGGTACTGCTATTTTTGGTGCAAGAAATTATTCCAAATAGCAAAATAAATATAAGTGCTGCTTAAATAAGTAGCACTTAAATAATCATCTCATTCAGATAATTAACTCCAGTATTAACTGTTCAATGAAAATGACAAATAAAATCCATTATTTCTTCATTACTGATCTTTTTATAGCAATGGAGATATGATCAACCAAATGCAATACTTATACCTGTTTTTTGCAAATTAATTAGTTACTTTAATTTTTAATAACGCCTATTCGTTTTTGGAAGTTTTATATTTGTATTTTATAACTAATCCTCTCATTATTTTCTCTCATATACTAAGGTAATTTCAGACTTTTTTATCCATATCCTTTTATTTAGCTACATCGTAAGTAAGTCTAGATATTTTTGCTAATCTGGATAAATCACCTGTTCTATTGAAGGTTATACTGTTTGTTTTATTAATCCGATAGCCCAATAATCACCGTTATCCACTTTTAGTAACGTACTGTAATAGGTTACTCGGGTCAATAATAGCGATTATCCAGCATTCATCAATTCGAGGTTAATAACTTATCTCCAGTGCGCCTGCTACAACCAACAAACAGATGAATTTTTACAAAGCCTCATATAATTAAGCAAATATATCAAATTTTGATAATTATGGTCTTTCAGAGATAATGGTAAAAGTGATATATAATGATTCAATACATTCTGTATAATTTATTAAAAACTTTGAAAATAAACATAGGATTTTCCCCTTGGTTATTTATTTCCTATAAAATTAACAAAACCAATATTTATCGGAGAAAATGGTGTAGGAAAATCTACTCTCATGGAATCTTTAGCTGTTT
>MLAA01000069.1 GCA_001998905.1 Rodentibacter caecimuris
TAAAATCTGAACGTTCAAGTTTATATGAACCATTTATAACAGTAATTATTAGTAGTATTTCAATACAAATTTAGATATGCTTAAAAGTAGTAAGTTTTATTGATTGCATGGGGTCAGTTTTGAAAAAGCTTAGCTATCAATTGGATAAATCACTAAAATTACCGCTATACTTACAACTTTATCAACAAATTAAGAATGCTATTCATCATCAATCGCTATTATATGGAGAGCGTTTACCTTCAAAACGGCAGTTATGCGATTATTTGCAAATCAGTCAAAATACAGTTGAATCTGCTTATGCACAGCTTTTAGCAGAAGGTTATATTGAATCTAAAGCAAGGAAAGGTTTTTTTGTCTGCTTCAAAGCTGAATTGGAATTTAATTTAAAAACTTCTCTTCCAGAGCCTCAAATTACACATGTTAAATTACCAATCAAATTTGATCTTAACCCGGATAAGATTGATTCCAATCACTTCCCATTACAAATTTGGAGAAAGTGCGGTCGAAATAATTTTGGTTTTCAAGGAAAATCTTGGCTGAATTTGGGGGATTCTCCAGGTGATTGGAATCTACGATACGAGATTGCTAACTATTTATCGGCATCTAGAGGTGTTCAATGTGATGTTGAACAAATCATAATTTGTGCTGGTGTAGAAAGTTGTCTACAGCAACTTATTTTATTATTTGACAATTGCTATTCTCATTCAATTTTGCGGTATGCTATGGAGAGTTATGGTTATAGCAAGGTGGAAGCTTTACTACAGAGTTATGAGAAAAAAATTATAAAGCTGCCGATAGAGAAAAATACACTTAAACTAGATTTAAATGTACTTAATAAGTATGCAGTAAATATTGCTTATCTCACTCCTTCACATCTTTATCCATTTGGACAAGTACTATCTATTAGTCAACGCCAACAATTATTAGAATGGGTTAATTTACAACCTGATCGCTTTATTATTGAAGATGATTATGATAGTGAGTTTCGCTATAAAGGTAAGCCAATTCCAGCTTTACAAAGCCTCGACTGCAATGAAAAGGTGATTTATTTAGGCTCATTTTCTAAATTAATTATGCCCTCATTGCGTATGACGTTCATGGTCCTGCCTAAGCGTCTATTACCTATTTATCAAAAATATTGTGGATTTTTTCATTCTTCCGTTTCTCGTTTTGAGCAGCAGCGCCTAGCTTGTTTTATATCATCCGGTGAATTTGAAAAACATATTCATAGAATGAGAAAAATTTATCGTAAGAAAATGGAACTAATTTGTAGAATTTTGACACCGTATCGAGAAAAGATTCGTTATTATGGGGAATATTCGGGATTTTACTTATTAATTGAATTAATAAATGAATCTAGAGCATCTGAAATGTTAACTGCACGCGCATTAGAAGTTGGAGTTAAAGTTTATCCTATTAATTATGATCAAAGAATACTCTTTTCTATTGGTTTTGGCGATCTTACTGAAGAACAGTTGGAGCAAGCAATGAATATTCTGTTGGTTGTATGGGAAATATAGTCATTTAGATATATAGAGAGGTGATAGAGTTTTTTATGATGAAATATTTCTAATTTGAGTTACTTGTTAAAACCAATAAATAATAGTAATTGCTCTTTAAACCTATAAATCTTTTTAATTTTATATGGTTAAAAAAGATACTCTCCTTTTTCCTTACGACTTAATGAAGGCGATAGCTGCTTTATCAATTGAATAAATAGTGTTCCTTTTCGCACATTGTATTAAATTAGTATGAATTAAATACGAATCTCCATTTGGTTTTACCACTGATCTCTACGCAGGTTCAAGGACTCTAAGTTGCCAATGTGAATGAATTTATCAATATTAGTAATTAAATTTTGAAGGTTATTATAGTACAGCGAAAGTATTAAATCTGACCTTTTACTTTTATAGATTCAAGAAGGGTTGATGTTAACTGAATTTTTTGTTTACACTACATTGCATTTTTTTCCTTGTGCAAAAATGCAATGTAGCCTAGAATGCCCCGTAATTTTGTAAGGATAAACTATTAGGGGTTTTATAGTGAATAATATAGATATAGTTAATCATGATGAGATTGATCTGATTGAATTGATTAAAGTTTTGTGGAATAAAAAAGTTTGGATTATCCTTTCTGTATTTGTATGTACCTTAATTGCAGGAATATACGCATTTACTGCAAAAGAGCAATGGACTTCTAAAGCAGTGGTTATTGTACCAAAAACATCGACATTCTCTAATTATTACAGTCTTCGTCAGGAATATGCACGTATTCTTAATTTCTCTGATGAACAAAAAAAGAATATTTCTAGCAGCACACTTGGTGGGCAGCTATTTAGTGAATTTATATTAGCTGCTAAATCATTAGATGTTAGGAAAGATTTCTTTACTCAGTCTAATTATTATAAAAAACTTATTGAAGGGAAGTCAGAATTAGAACAGCGTAGAATTCTTTTTGATTTGGTTACAAAAGAGATATCTGTTGTACAACCGGATACGAAAAAAGCTCCAGATGCAGTTGGCATAACTATTAGCTTATCTGCAGAAACTGCTTCTGACGCTAAATTAGAATTACAACAATTTATCCAGTTTGTAAATAACTTTGCATTAGAGACTGCATTAAGTGATTTTACGATTAATTTAAATGAAATTATTGCCGATTTACAGCATGAGAAAACCAAATTTGAAACAAACCTTCAAATTCAAAAAAGAGTACAATTAACTAATTTAGAAAATGCATTAAGTATTGCAAAAGAAGCAGGGATTCAAGATTATGCTAAATCATTTAGCTCTGAAAGTAGTAGTTCAGCAATTCAAGCTATTGCTATGTCTGAAACGAAAATTCCACTTTCTGATTCTAAATTAAGTGATAGTACATATTTATTTATGCTAGGTGAAAAATACTTGAAAGCTCAACTCGATGTTTTAAAACAAAATAGTGTGATTTATCCACCAAGATACTATGAGGTTTCGACCTTATTATCACAGTTAGAACCTTTACTGATAAAAGTTAAAGATGTAAAAGCAAACGCATTAAGTTATCAGGCTTCACCAGATTATCCTGTTATAAAAGATAGGCCTAATAAGGTATTGATTCTTCTAGTTGGTTTTATTGTTGGAGGATTAATTTCTATTTTATTTATTTTAGTCCAATTTTTTCTAAATAGAATTATCGTCTTGAGAAAATAGATGATGCTTAGTTATTTTTATCAATATAGAATACAAATAAATAATTTTTTATATCTTTCTATTGTGCAATTAGGGAATATGATATTACCATTAATTGCATTGCCCTTGTTATTAAATCGGTTAGGTATCGAAAAGTACGGTTTAGTTGTTTTTTCTCAGTCGATTGCAGCTTATTTTGCTGTATTTATTAGATTCGGATTTAATACATATGCAACTCAACAAGTGAGTTATTTTAGAAATGACAACAATAAGTTAAATGAAATTTTTACAAATGTCATATTTTTAGAGCTAATGTTTTTTTTAATATCTGTTAGTTTTATTTTTTGCTATTTTTATTTTGTAAATATAAGCGAATATGAAATATACTTTTATTCTTTATTGGCCATTTTTTGGGAAGTTCTGTTGCCTATTTGGTACTTCCAAGGTATAGAAAGAATGAAATACATTACACTAATTAATCTCAGTGCTAAGGTTGTTTCATTAATTTGTATTTTCTCATTTGTAAAAAATGATTCAGATTATTTACTTGTTCCGATATGTTATTTAGTAGGCTCATTAGTTGTTTTTTTTATTTCTATATTTATTTTAATTAGGAATAAGGTGCTTAGTTTTAAACTCCCGACATTAAAAACACTTATGAGCTATATGAAAAACAGTATAGTCTTTGTTTTTTCTGATATCATGGCTATTTTGAAAGATAAAACTAATATTATGCTATTGGGGAATTTTGTTGGAATGCATGCTGTAGCATATTATGATTTAGCAGAGAAAATTGTTTGGGCATTTAGAAGTATTTTTGTTAATATTAATACCGCTTTTTTTCCTTATTTTTCAAGAAACAGACAATCAAAACAAGTAAAACACATTTTGATTGGTATTTCTTTTCTCAGCTTATTAAGCTATATATTTATTCTTGAATTCTCTGATTTTATCATTTTGTTATTGTCTAACCCTAATATGTTAGTTATCAAAGATTTTTTATGGATAATGGCGATGTATGTGATTTTAGCATCTGTAAGTTCTTCTATAGGATATTTTGTACTTATAGCTAATGGTCGTAGTAAAAGTTTCTTTAAAAATATGATAATTTCATTATTATCATATCTTGTCATTTGTATATGGATATATTCTTTTTCAGAAATATCTATCATTACTTTAGTTCTGGCCTATAATTTTTCAATATTTATTGAGCTGTGCCATAGAATATACT
>MLAA01000007.1 GCA_001998905.1 Rodentibacter caecimuris
TACTGTGTACAATACCGCGCGGATTTAGCCTTTATGGGACGCTTGGCAGCGGAAGAAGGGGGGGATTACTACTCCAAAATAATGAAGAACCGACTGCACGTTGAACGCCGTAGCCATATAAAGTGCGGTCGTTTTATTTACGAGTGATTCAAAAGCTAGATTCACTGTCTAACTCAGTAAGGGCTGCTTACTTTTTATTTATTATCCTTTCTTAAAGCTTATGAACAAATTGTTAGTTTTGTCGCGCTATTTCGTAGATATTGGCGAATGGGTTCCGGGACATTAAGATCAGTAAAAAAATAGTCCACATTATTTAATTCTCCTAAACGTACCATCGCTTTACGACCGAATTTGGAATGATCGGCAACGAGTAATGTTTGTCTTGAGCTTTCTATAATGGTACGTTTTACTTGCACTTCATGATAATCGTAGTCTAATAAGGAACCTTCAAAATCAATGGCACTGATACCTAGAATGCCAAAATCCAAGCGAAATTGTGAAATAAAGCTGCAAGTCGCTTCACCAATAATTCCTCCATCATTGCGTAGTGAACCTCCAGCCATTGTGATACTAAAACTTTCGTTTTGCCTTAGTAGATGAGCGGCATTAAGATTATTGGTTACAATGCGTAGTTTTTGATGATTCAATAATGCGTAGGCAACGGCTTCGGGTGTGGTTCCGATATCGATAAACAATGAAGCTCCGTTTGGAATCATTTGAGCTACGGCTTGGGCAATAAGATTTTTTTGCTTGGAAAAGAATTGCTTACGCTCAACATAATCAGAATTTTCAGCCGATGAAGGCAATGCTGCGCCGCCATGATGACGACGAATTAAATCTAATTCAGCTAGTTCGTTTAAATCCCGCCGTATGGTTTGTGGACTAACATTAAATAAATTAACTAATTCTTCTGTACTGAGATAACCTTGCTGCTTGACTAGCTCCAGTATTTTTTGATGTCTGGCGGATTGTTTCATATTCCATCTCTGTGAGCGAAAACTCGTGTACTTTACCGTATTTGTTGAAAATTTACCACGAAATTTGAAAAATGCCGATGAATATTATTATATCTATGTTATTATTTACAAAAATTTAACATTTAAGTGTCTTGATATTTAGGAGAGCTGTATGAAAAATGTCGTCGTTGTCGGTGGCGGGGCCGGTGGTATTGAACTGGCTACATTTTTAGGTCATAAACTCGGCCGTAAACAAAAAGCAAAAATTACTCTTGTGGATCGTAATACCACGCATTTATGGAAACCTTTATTGCATGAAATTGCCACTGGAGTATTAGATGATGGCGTTGATTCGCTCAGTTATCGAGCGCACGCCAAAAATCATTTTTTTAGCTTTGAGCAAGGATCTATTATTCGTATTAACCGTGAGCAAAAATATATTGAACTTGCGCCAGTGTACGGTCAAGACGGTGATATGTTAGTGGTTGAACGCCGTATTCCTTATGATTATTTAGTCTTGGCTATTGGTAGTAAATCTAATGATTTTAATACCAAAGGCGTAACGGAAAACTGTATCTTCTTAGATAGTGCGGATCAAGCTCAGCGTTTTCAACATAAAATGTTAGAATTGTTCTTAAAATTTTCGGAGAACAGAGCTTTTGATGATATTGGCGAATCTGAATTTAAACAAAAATTGGTTGAGGAAAATAAAGTAAATATCGCTATTGTTGGCGGTGGTGCGACAGGCGTTGAGCTAACTGCCGAGCTTTATCATGCAGCAAGTGATTTATCCTCTTACGGTTACGGTAAAATTGATAATTCCTGTTTGCAAGTAACGCTGGTTGAGGCAGGTCCTCGCTTACTACCTGCATTACCAGAGAACTTATCTGCTGCGGTGCTTGATGAACTAACGGAAATGGGAGCAAATGTCAAACTAACGACAATGATTACCGAAGCACAACCGAATACCTTAATTACTAAAGAAGGGGAGCAAATTAGAGCAGATCTAATTGTTTGGGCGGCAGGTGTGCGTACATCAAAGGTTACTCATCAATTTGACGGTTTGGAAATTAATCGGACTAACCAATTAGTGATAAGAGAAACGTTACAAACGACTGTCGATGATAGTATTTTTGCTATTGGCGATTGTGCCTCGTTGCTTCAAACAAATGGTATTCCTGTTCCTCCTAGAGCACAAGCAGCTCATCAAATGGCGAAAGCTTGTGCAAAAAATATTGTTGCGTTATTTGAAAATAAGCCGTTAAAAATTTTTAAGTATAATGACAAAGGGACATTGGTTTCATTATCAAGTTTTACCGCATTAGGCAGTTTAACTAATAAATTTTCGAAAAATCCACTGACTATTCAAGGGAAATTTGCTCAATTTGCTTATGTTTCACTTTACCGAATGCATCAACACGCATTGCATGGGTGCATTAAAATAGGGTTAATGATATTAGTCGATAAGATTAATCATTATTTAAAACCAAGATTAAAATTACATTAATTTCATTTTACTAATTCAAAGTGCGGTCTATTTTAGGGGGAGTTTAAAACTTCAGAAAAATTGACCGCACTTTGATCTATTTGTCATACCAAATGCGAGTAATAAATAAGGTTACTTTTCCCATTGGCGTAATGACATTAATTTCATCATCAATTTTTTTTCCTATTAAGGCGCGAGCAATAGGGCTATCAATAGAAATCCAGTTTTTTGCTGGAGCAAATTCATCACTACCGACAAGACGATATTGTTTTAGTTCTCCCTCTTCATTTTCTACTTCTACCCAAGCGCCGAAAAATATTCTTCCTTCTTGGCGAGGATCATAGTCCACAATTTGTAGTACTTCTAATCGTTTGGCAAGAAAACGGATTCTGCGATCAATTTCTCGCAGGCGACGTTTACCATAAATATATTCGGCATTTTCACTACGATCTCCTAGTGCAGCTGCATCAGAAACTGTTTGGGTTACTTTGGGGCGTTCTTCTTTCCATAGAAATTTTAATTCTTGATCCAAAACATTCCAGCCGGCACGAGTAATATAATGAGATTTTGACATAATTTAATTTAAGGGTTGTGTCGGAAAGAGATGAGTTTAACACAAGGGGGAAATTTTGTGGATTACCGAATAAATATTTGAGGCTTAGGGGTAAAAACAGTATCCTATGTCGAATTTTTATTATTGGTAGCAAAGTAGTATTTATGTTGAATCAACACATTTCTCAAATTATTGCGGCAGAGCTTGCCGTGCAACAGAATCAAATTTTCGCAGCAATTCAATTATTAGATGACGGTAATACGATTCCGTTTATTGCTCGTTATCGTAAAGAAGCTACGGGGGGATTAGATGATACTCAACTTCGGCATTTTGAAACCCGATTGATCTATTTACGCGAATTAGAAGAGCGGCGGCAGACTATTTTAAAATCTATTGAAGAACAGGGTAAATTGACTGATGAGCTGCGTGAGAGAATTGTTAAAACTCAAAGTAAAACTGAATTAGAAGATTTATATTTGCCTTATAAACCGAAACGCCGAACGAAAGGACAAATTGCGATTGAAGCAGGTATTGAGCCTTTGGCGGAGTTGCTTTGGACGGATCCGACAACAGAGCCAGAGATAGCTGCTGCCGATTATATCGATAGTGAAAGAGGTTTTTCCGATAGTAAAGCAGTATTGGACGGCGCAAAATATATTTTAATGGAACGTTTTGCCGAAGATGCGCAATTACTAGCAAAAGTTCGTCGATATTTACAACAAAATGCAGTCATTATTTCTAAAGTTTTGGAAGGTAAAGAAGAGGAAGGCGAAAAATTTCGCGATTATTTTGCTCACCAAGAGCTATTACGCAATGTTCCTTCTCACCGTGCTTTAGCAATGTTTCGCGGGCGTAATGAAGGTATTTTACAACTAAGTTTGAATGCTGATCCTGAACAAGAAGAAAGTATTCGCCAAAGCTATTGTGAAGAAATTATTCGTGAGCATTTAAATGTTCATTTGCATCAGCAGCCAGCTGATAAATGGCGTGAACAAGTAATTAGTTGGACATGGAAGATCAAAGTTTCTCTCCATTTAGAAACAGAATTGATGTCAGCATTGCGTGAAAAAGCGGAAGAAGACGCTATTGATGTTTTTGCCCGAAATTTGACCGCACTTTTAATGGCTGCGCCAGCTGGCGCAAAAAACACAATGGGGCTTGATCCTGGCTTGCGAACAGGGGTAAAGGTTGCCGTAGTGGATAATACCGGCAAATTATTAGCTACGGATACGGTTTATCCGCATACCGGACAACAAGATCGGGCAATGTTGTCTATTTATCAACTTATTCAAAAATACCATGTTGAATTAATTGCTATTGGCAATGGAACGGCATCCCGTGAGACAGAGCGTTTTGCTAAAGATGTAATTAAGCAATGTGTGGGAGGGAAACCACAAACTGTCGTTGTTAGTGAAGCTGGTGCATCAGTTTATTCTGCTTCGGAATTAGCTGCACAGGAATTCCCTGAATTAGATGTTTCTTTGCGTGGTGCGGTTTCTATTGCCCGCCGATTGCAAGATCCTTTAGCGGAATTGGTAAAAATTGAACCGAAAGCCATTGGGGTCGGTCAGTATCAACATGATGTTAATCAAAGTCAGTTAGCTCGCAAATTAGATGCTGTTGTTGAGGATTGTGTTAATGCTGTTGGGGTGGATTTAAATACTGCTTCTGCTCCTTTATTGGCCCGTGTAGCTGGAATGAGTAAAACGTTAGCACAAAATATTGTGGCTTATCGTGATGAAAATGGGCGTTTTAACAACAGGGAGCAATTAAAAAAAGTGCCACGTTTAGGCCCTAAAGCCTTTGAACAATGTGCTGGATTCATGCGAATTACAGGGGGGGATAATCCGTTAGATTCCTCGGGCGTTCACCCTGAAGCTTATCCGGTAGTTGAAAAGATCTTACAAGCTGCTGCACAATCTATCCAAGAATTAATGGGAAATGCTGGAGTCGTTCGTCAGTTAGACGCAGGAAAATTTACTGATGAAAAATTCGGTTTACCAACGGTACAGGATATTTTCAAAGAATTGGAGAAGCCGGGGCGAGATCCGCGTGGTGAGTTTAAAACAGCCACTTTTATGGAGGGTGTGGAAGAAATTAGTGATTTAAAAGCTGGAATGGTTTTAGAAGGAACCGTAACTAATGTTACTAATTTTGGTGCTTTTGTGGATATTGGCGTGCATCAGGACGGGTTAGTTCATATTTCTTCTCTTTCCGATAAATTTGTAGCGGATCCACATCAAGTTGTAAAAACGGGTGATATTGTAAAAGTTAAAGTACTAGAGGTGGATGTTGCACGCAAACGTATTGCTTTAACAATGCGCTTAGAAGAACATCCAACTGAAAGTAAAGGCAAAAATGGCCGAGCGCTATCAACGAAAAGCGGCCGAGATGTACAACATAGTGGCTCAAATAATATGATGGGTAATGCTTTTGCCGATGCATTAAAAAATTGGAAAAGGTAAATTTAAATAGAGATATATCTCGGCATTTGTTACATAATGCCGAGATTTTTTATTGTAAATTCACTTACTCTAGTATTTTCCTATACTAATTGATTTTGAATACTCCCTTTCCTAATAATTTGTGCTAGCCGCTATTATTCAATCAAACAGAAAGCTTAACCAAAAAACTTTTTAATCGTATATTATAATATCGTCAACTTAGACGCTATAAAATTTAACCAGGATTTTTTCAGATAAGAGACGGTATTATTTGTAGTGATAGCATAGGTAGCTCAGTAGTGGCAAAACATATGCTATAAAAATAAGATACAACCCCAGATAACAATAGCGATACAAATTGCCATAAAGACCGCAGCAGAGCCTTGATCTTTAGCTCTTCCGGAAAGCTCGTGGTGCTCCGTACCGATTCGATCTACAACGGCTTCAATAGCACTATTGAGAAGTTCGATAGCCATGACTAATAGGACGGATCCGATCATTAAAGCAATTTCTACTTTAGTTTTACCTAGCCACAGGGCAAGGGGAATTAAAATTACCGCCGCAAAACATTCGTGGCGAAAGGCTGTTTCTTTTTGGAAGGCACTTTTTAATCCTTGTAAAGAATAGCCGGTCGATTTAATTAAGTGAGTCAGTCCGGTGGTTTTTTCCATTGTTTTTCCTATAAACGTTTTGTTTCAATGACATCATCCAGTTTTGCCAATCTTGCTAAAATTTTACTGAGAATTTGTACATTATTCAGCTCAATTTCCAAATCCATTGTGGCTAATTGTCGTTTTGTGTCTAGGCGAGTGTTGACTCCCAATACACTGATTTTTTCATTTGCGAGTACGGTGGTGATATCCCGTAGCAATCCGCTCCGATCACTCGCGATAATGCGTATAGTAATACGGAAACCTTGTGCATAACTTTCTCCCCAAACTGATTCAACCACGCGTTCTGGGTGAGCTTGTTGTAATTCGGCAAATTGTTCACAATCGCAACGGTGAATCGAAATGCCTCTTCCCATAGTGATATAGCCGACAATCGGATCTCCGGGGATAGGGTGGCAGCAACGGGCAATATGGTGCATTAAATTTCCTACTCCTTCAACAACCACAAAACCTTTATTTTTATTGGGATGTTGTTGGGCATTTGTAGCACTACGTTGTGATAAATGGCGTAAAATCCCTTCATCAACGTCTTGTGCACTGGGTTTGATTAATTTTGTTTGTAGGAAATTAATTAGGTGATTTAGACGAATATCACCGCTACCGATTCCTGCATAGAGATCATCAATATTTTTTAGATTGTAACGTGGCAAGGCATATTGTTCGACTTGTTTAAGTGTGAGGCTTAATCTATTGATTTCGTTATCTAATAATTCTTTACCCGCTGGAATATTTTTGTCCCGATCCTGTTTTTTGAACCAAGCTTGAATTTTTGCGCGAGCTTTAGAAGTATGGGTAAAACCTAAATTCGGGTTTAACCAATCTCGGCTTGGATTTGTATTTTTTTGCGTGATAATGTCAATTTGGTCTCCCATTTGCAGTTGATAGGTGAAAGGAACAATGCGCCCACTGACTTTAGCTCCGATACAACGATGACCTATTTCACTATGAATGGCATAGGCAAAATCAAGTGGAGTGGAACCAGTTGGTAAATCAATTACTTCTCCTTTAGGGGTAAATACATATACACGGTCGTCAAAAACTTGACTACGCAATTCCGCCATGACTTCGCCAGAATCGGTAATATCCTCTTGCCAAGCTAATAATTTACGCAACCACGCAATTTTTTCTTCATAGGCGGATAAGCTACCCGTATTACCTTCTTTGTATTTCCAATGGGCAGCGACGCCTAACTCGGCATCGTCATGCATTTGTTGGGTACGGATTTGTACTTCTATGGGTTTCCCACCTTTGCCTAAAACGACGGTATGAATAGATTGATAGCCGTTTGGTTTTGGATTAGCGACATAATCATCAAATTCTTTGGGTAAATGTTTGAAGTGAGTATGAACAATGCCTAATGCAGTATAACAATCTTGTAATTTTTCCACGATAATTCTGACAGCTCTAACGTCATAGAGTCCGCTAAATTCCAAGTTCTTTTTCTGCATTTTGCGCCAAATACTGTAAATGTGTTTTGGGCGCCCATAAATTTCTACATGTTCGATACTTTCGCTAAGGTAGGTTTTAACTTCTGACACAAAGTCTGCAATATATTGCTCGCGGTCAAGACGCCGTTCTTGTAGTAATTTGGCAATAGCTCGATATTGTTCGGGGTGAAGATTGCGGAAACAGTAATCTTCTAGCTCCCATTTTAGTTGTCCGATGCCTAAACGATTGGCGAGGGGAGCATAAATATTGGCGCATTCTTTGGCCGCCAATACTCTTTCTTCTTCGCTGCAATGTTGTTCGGCATCACGCAGAAAGGTGATACGTTCGGCAAGTTTAATAATCACACAACGGAAATCATCGACCATTGCTAATAGCATACGGCGTACATTATCTACCTGTAAAGCATTGGCTGAATGACTAGCATTGAGTTGGCGAATATTATCCATATCAATAACACCCTGAATTAATTTGGTGATTTTTGCATCGAATTCTTCGCTAATTTGTTCAATGTTAAGGATATTGGCAACGACAGCCGGAAATAGCATTGCGGTTACCAAACTTTCGCCATCCATTCCCAATTCGTGCAGAATTTCAACCATTTCTACGCCGAATTGTAATGTGAGCGGGGAGGTGGTTGCTTTGTCCGGATGCGTAATCATATGCTGTTGCACATAATGCCAAGCAAAAATCAGTTGTTGTTCTGTATTATTTGCGAGCTTTAATGCTTTACACCATTGTTCAATGACAAAATCTTGCGGATTCAATAAATGAGAATTACGCACTGCAACCATAACTTCTCCTATAATTGGATTGAGCAAACGTTAAGATATCATTGGATATTAACGTCTTCCTTTGACAATAAAATCCAGTAAAGTTTAATCCTTTTTACCAGATGTGGCTAAGACTATAGAAAGAATGTTCTACTATACCTTTTGCTTAACGCAGAGTAAACAATGTTATTGATTCTAAATGTCCAGTTTGAGGGAACATATCAATCATGGCGGTTTGTTTAATTTGATAACCGAATTGGTTTAAAATTTCAGCATCCCTTACTAATGTCGCCGGGTTACAGGATATATAGAGAATGGTTTCTGCTTGTAATTGGCATAAAGTATTTAACGCAAATGCCGCACCACTGCGGGGAGGATCAAGGAGTATTTTATTAAATCGGCGATCCGTCCAATTCTGTTTGCTAAAGGGTTCATCTAAATTGGCTTGGTAAAATTCAACATTATCACAGTGATTTAGGCGAGCATTTTGGCGGGCTTTCTCGACCATTTCAGAAACGCCTTCAATACCGACCGCACTTTGGGCTAAACGGGAGAGGGGTAAAGTAAAATTTCCCATGCCGCAAAATAGATCGAGTAAATGATCGCTTTTGGTTAAATTTAACCAATTCGTCGCGATCTCAATCATCTGTCGGTTTAACGCCGCATTCACTTGAATAAAATCACGAATATCAAATTGCAGTAAACTACCGTCGTTTAAACAATAATGAGGATATTTTCCTTGAATGTGGTGGATTTTTTGATCATCTTGAATGAATAAGATGAGATTTTCTTGAATACTAAAATCGACTAACAAAGTGCGGTCAATTTCAGCCAAGTTTTTAATATGTCTCACTAGCATTGCAATACCATTGTCAGCTTCAATTAATTCAATATGACCAAGGTTTTTTGGCTGAGACCAATTTGATAAGAAATCTTGTAGTTTTGGCAGTAAGCGATTAATGCCTTTGGTTGCAACGGGGCAGTGATTTACAGAAACAATGTTATCTGAATTTTTTTGGCGAAATCCCATTTCTAGTTGCTTACTTTTAGGATTAAAACTCAGGCTGAGACGAATACGACGACGATAGTACCAAGGTTCACCGCTAATCATTGGCATTAATTGTATAGGCTGTGATTGTAACCCTTGTAATCGCCGAAAGAGCGACTGTTGTTTGGTTTGTCTTTGCAGCTCAATTGGAAGGTGTTGGTTTTGGCAACCTCCACAATGAGAGTAAATCAAACATTGAGGACGAATGCGTTGTGGGCTGCGTATTAAATGTTTTAATACGCTGGCTTTGCCATATTGGCGTTTTTCATCAATGACGCGACATTTAACTTTCTCTTGGGGTAATGCGTTTTCAATAAACCACGTTTTTCCGTTGATTTTGGCAACGCCACAGCATTGATAATCGAGATCTTGAATTTCGGTAATAAAGGTCTTAGGTTTGACGACTTTTGCCGTCTGACGGTAAATTAGGGCCATTTTATTTTAAAAATAGAATATGTTGAGTAAATAATTCTCGACTTTTCAAAGGTTTATTGCCGAGATAAGGTTTCAAGGCGAGTCGAGTAAAGCGCTTCGCCGCTTTTAGAGTTTGTTCATCGGAAAAGTTTAACGTATCAAATGCGATTAATTCCTTTCCATAGAAAGTCAGATTATCTTGAATTAGTGAAGCAATAAATCCCTTCTCTTCACGATAACGATAGGTCATTGTCTCCTCTACCGGTTGTCCAGAACCAGCGCAGTGGAGAAAATCAATTCCATAACCCAAAGTTTTCAGCAATTTGAATTCAAACAGCCTCAATGCTGGTTCAACATTGGATTGAATGGCAAGCCCGGTTAGGCACTGTAAATAGTCTTGAAACAGTTGAGGGTTCGCCGTTTCAGGTTCAATCAATCTGGTTATCAATTCATTGATGTAAAATCCACTGTAAAGGGCAACATTTTGTAATGGAAGAGTGATTGCTGCAGGATCGGCTTTCGTTAGTATTTTCAGCTCACCTCTACCGCTCCAATTCACGAGAAGTGGCGTAAAAGGCTGCAATATACCTTTTAATCCAGAGCGTTTCGCTCTAGCGCCTTTTGCAAGCACTGTTAATCGACCGCTTTGCTCTGTAAATAAATCTACTAGCAAGCTGGTTTCTCGATAAGGGCGACGGTGTAGCACAAAGCCACGTTGTAAACTGTTGATAAGAAAATCCTATTTATTGATTTGTAATATACATTGCTCGGCAAGTACGACACCAAGGCTATTTGTCAAAATACTCTGATCTTCTCGCTGTATCCAACGCCAACGAATATTTGTATATTCTTTTCCTTGTTGAGAGATAGAACGAGTAAGCTTTTCGGTCATTCCGTTAAATGTAATAGATAGGGTCCGAAGATTTTTCTTTCTAGATTTTTTCGGGGTAATTTGTACGACTCTGATTTGTTTCCCCTGCTTACATTGATAGAGCATTGACTTACTTTTTTGCGAAGCTTTATCAATTTTTTGAATTTGCATTTGTTGTGGTTCTGAGGGGAGTAATGATGTCTCTGTTGAACAAGCGCCCAACAAAAGTGCGGTCAAAATAAGGGATATTTTTTTTCTTATCATGTTTATAGTTAATATTAAAAAAGTAAGGGCGATTTATCGCCCTTACAATTATTTTTTATATTGATAGCTTCCATCTACTTGGCGAATAAAACGTGAGCCGTTTGGTAAACGTAATTCACTTACTTTTCCTTGCTTGTTTAGTGATACTTGAACTTTATCACCCGCTCTAAAACTACTTAAAGCGTTACCAGCGCCATTAGCTTTTGTCATTGCATTAATATCAGAAATATTAGCCTTTAATTGGTTATCCCGAAATACTTGCATTAGGGAAACGCCTTGTGGGATAGTCAGTGTTTTACGGCTTACGACAGTCGTCCCTGTATTTACTGTAGTATTTTTTATACTAGTTTTCGCCTCGACGATTGGAGCACCTTTGCGTTCGCTTTTTACCGTAATTTCATTACGTTTAGGTGGCATTTCTTTTTTGCTAGGCTGAATGTTTTGTGTCGATTTTTTCTCAATTACCTTAGTCTTGGATTCCTCTGTTTTTACATTTTCTTTGTGTGTATCAATAGAGGACACAGTATTTTTCTGTGTATTTTGAGACTGTTGACCTACCTGTGATTGGGTTGACTGTGGGCGGATAGGTTCAATAGTTTTCACCGATTCTGCGGGTTTTGTTGCAGTCGGTGTAGAAATTGGGACTTGCTGAGGTTGAGTATCCGATTGCGTTGTATTCCCAACTGCTTTTGTATTAGTGGATTCACCTATATATTCCATCGCTGGAGGCTGGGTGTCTTTTTGAGAAGACGCATTATTAATATTATCTAATACAGTGGTTTCAAGCGGTTGAGATTGATCCAGCGATTGGAATTGAACCGGAATTTCATTGCTACTGTTTTGTTCGAAAGACTGAACGGTCTCTGAACTTGGTTTTAGCATAAGAAAAATAATCAGTAGAAGAATAAGTGCTAATAATGCGATAAATAACCGACGATGTTTTTCCGGTAAAATTTGTAGAACTTTCCATTTTTCTGGTGTTTTTAGTGGATTTATAGCTACAGTTGGCTCACCTTGATTTAAATCATTTTGATGTTTTTGTTGCGCTACTGGAATGGTTTCTTCTTGGTTTTGATTATCGAATATTTCAGCTTGTTTTGCTGCTGATGGCTCTTTCGGTACTTCGTTAATAGCAAGATTACCCTCTAAAGTATTTGATACTTGAGGAGATAAGGTGCTAGCTGTTACAGTTGGTTGAAGCGTTGTCGGTTCTTCTGTTGGCGGTACAGTATGCGTTGGCGTAAAAGTTGGCTGAGATTCTTCTCCAAAAGTTGGCTCTTTACGAATGGTAAATTTGTTCTCTACCACTTCTTTTTTACCGAAAAGGTTTTTTGCTTTATTTAAAAATGATGATTCGTTATCCATATATTTTCGTGGTGTTGGTGTTGTTTGGTTAATGCCTAGATCTAATTCGTCTTGTGCCGAATTTGAAGGGTTTCTTTTTTCAGAATCCACGATATTACCTCGATTTTTTAATGCTAAACGTTAAATATATTGTTATTGACATGAAAGATTTACCGCAATTCGGGAATATTCCATTTGACAATATGGTTTAGGATAAATTGCCTGAAGTGCGGTCAAAATTTAGTGTATTTTATCGGATCTTAAATCGCGTATAAAGTCTTATTTGGTTCTCCTGCAATTTCTCGGGCCAATTTAGGGACTAAATAGCCAGATGTCAAACTTTGTAAATTTTTATAAATTTGTAACGCTTGTTCGTCGGAAATATAAAAATGCGAGGCACCCTGCACTTTATCTAAAAGATGAAGATAATAGGGCAAAATACCTATTGAAAATAATCGATCACTGAGAATTTTTAATACGCAAGGATCGTCATTGATTTTTTTTAGTAAGACGGATTGGTTAAGTAAGGTTACACCGATATGTCTTAGCTTATAAATAGCTCGTGCTAAACATTCGTCGATTTCATTCGGGTGATTAATATGAGTTACCAAAATGCACTGCAAACGAGATTGCTCTAATAGCTCACAAAATGCTTGCGTAATACGTTGTGGGATCACAATAGGTAAACGTGTATGAATGCGTAGACGCTGTAAGTGAGGTATATTTTCCAATTGTTTTATGAGCCATGTAAGTTCGTGATCTTTTGCCATTAACGGATCTCCGCCGGAAAAGATTACTTCCTCTATTTCTTGGTGCATTGAAATATAATTGAGTGCTTGTTGCCAGTTCGCTTTATTGCCCGGATTCTGTGAATAAGGAAAATGGCGACGAAAACAGTAACGGCAGTTAATGGCGCAACCGCCTTTCACCATTAGCAATAACCGATTATGATATTTGTGCAATAAATTAGGCACATCATTTTTTTGTTCTTGCAATGGATCAAGGCTAAAACCCGGTGCTTCAATAAATTCTTGAGAAAGCGTCATCACTTGCAGAAAAAGTGGATCTTGTGGATTACCTTTTTCCATTTTTTCTATAAAAGGTTGGGGAACTCTCAGGGGAAAAAGCCTACGAGCATCTATATCTTGTGAAAATTGGGTAACGGATAAGTTTAGCGTTTTTAATAAAAGTATAGGATCGGAAATCGAATTTTTGAGTATATCCAACCAATTTTGTTCTTCTCTAATCAGGCTGTTTTGGGGTAGAATACGCACTTTTAAAATAATCTCTCATAATTCTAGGATAATAAATATGGCTACATATACTACCAGTGATTTCAAACCGGGTCTAAAATTTATGCAAGACGGAGAACCTTGTGTAATTGTTGAAAATGAATTTGTTAAACCGGGCAAAGGCCAAGCTTTCACTCGCACTCGTATCCGTAAACTTATTTCAGGTAAAGTATTGGATGTGAACTTTAAATCTGGAACATCTGTTGAAGCTGCAGATGTTATGGACCTCAATCTTACTTATTCTTATAAAGATGATGCGTTCTGGTATTTTATGCATCCGGAAACTTTTGAACAATATTCTGCCGATGCGAAAGCTGTAGGTGATGCAGAAAAATGGTTATTAGATCAAGCTGATTGTATTGTAACACTTTGGAATGGCGCACCAATTTCTATTACTCCGCCGAACTTTGTTGAATTAGAAATTATTGATACCGATCCGGGTCTTAAAGGGGATACTGCAGGAACTGGCGGAAAACCGGCAACATTGAGTACTGGTGCAGTGGTTAAAGTACCATTGTTTGTTCAAATTGGTGAAATTATTAAAGTAGATACGCGTTCTGGCGAATATGTGTCTCGCGTAAAATAACTGAGTATAAATAATTTGATATACACCCTATCGGTTTAAACTTATAGGGTGTTTTTACATCTCTATATCATCCTCCTCTAATAATAAAAATAGATTAAAGTGCGGTCTGTTTTTTCTTGATATTTTTTAATTTAAAAATTCTTTTATTTCCACTCTAGTTAATTTTTATTACCAACTTAGTTATGCATTAGTTTATTTTCGATACTATTTTCAAGATATTTAAAAATATTTTGTTTTTTGCTCAAAAATTAACAGAAAGGGGTTGTTTTTTTTTTTTTTTTTTTTAGAATGAGAAAGTTTTTATATTTTTTAAATAGCTATCCCCCCCTAAACCTAACTAAATAATAGGAGAATTTTTATGAGTAAAATCACGCTAAAGATTAATTCCGAAAGCGGGAAAACATTACAGTCGGTACCTATCACTCTCAAAAAAGGAGAGTTAACGAAGTTAAAACAAACCGAGGGTAAAATCACTTTTGAATTGGTTGACGAAGCAACAAATCTTGCTCCTCAACCAATTTTTGTTAAGAGAGCTGGAAATAATTTAGAAATTGCTTTTGAGGATGAAAAAAGTCAGCCGAGTTTGATTATTGAAGATTACTATACAAATGATGAATTAAGTCCTGTGATCGGTTTAGCGGAAAATCATTCTTATTATGCTTACTACCCACAAAGTGGTGAGAGCATAGAAGCCATTGCGGCATTGAAAGAAAATGTAGTTGCTGCCGAAGTGTTAGGTGGAGAAGCATTTGTCGTTCCATTTTTACCTATGTGGGGTTGGGTTTTGGGCGGATTAGGACTTGTGGGATTAGGGGCGGTAATTGCAGCTTCGAATTCTTCTAATGAAGGTTCTGATAATTCTGATTCTTCGACAGAAGATCAAGCTAAAAATGCGGAAGATGCATTAGAAAAGGCAAAAGCTGCTGAGAAAGCATTGGACGAAGCAATAAAAGCCGCAAAAGAGGAAGGTTTAACAGAAGCAGAAAAAGCGGCATTAGATAAGCAAGCCGAAGAGGCGAATAAGCTCAAAGAGGAGGCGAAAGCAGCGGTTGCGGC
>MLAA01000070.1 GCA_001998905.1 Rodentibacter caecimuris
AATGTCTAAAGAAAAATTTGAACGTACAAAACCGCACGTAAACGTGGGTACAATCGGCCACGTTGACCACGGTAAAACAACTTTAACAGCAGCTATTACAACCGTATTATCGAAACACTTCGGCGGTGCGGCTCGTGCATTTGACCAAATCGACAATGCACCTGAAGAAAAAGCTCGTGGTATCACCATTAACACATCACACGTTGAATACGATACTGAAACTCGTCACTATGCACACGTTGACTGCCCAGGACACGCGGACTATGTTAAAAACATGATTACCGGTGCGGCACAAATGGACGGTGCAATCTTAGTTGTGGCAGCCACTGACGGTCCTATGCCACAAACTCGTGAACACATCCTATTAGGTCGCCAAGTAGGTGTACCTTACATCATCGTATTCTTAAATAAATGCGATATGGTTGATGATGAAGAATTATTAGAATTAGTTGAAATGGAAGTTCGTGAACTTCTTTCTCAATATGATTTCCCAGGTGATGATACACCAATTGTACGCGGTTCTGCGTTACAAGCGTTAAACGGTGTTGCAGAGTGGGAAGAAAAAATTCTTGAATTAGCGGGTCATTTAGATAGCTACATTCCAGAGCCAGAGCGTGCAATTGACCAACCATTCCTACTTCCGATTGAAGATGTATTCTCAATTTCAGGTCGTGGTACAGTAGTAACAGGTCGTGTTGAGCGCGGAATTATCCGTACCGGTGAAGAAGTTGAAATCGTAGGTATTAAAGAAACTTCAAAAACAACCGTAACCGGTGTTGAAATGTTCCGTAAATTACTTGACGAAGGTCGTGCAGGTGAAAATATCGGTGCATTATTGCGCGGAACTAAACGTGAAGAAATCGAACGTGGTCAAGTATTAGCGAAACCGGGTTCAATTACACCGCACACAGACTTCGAATCAGAAGTGTATGTATTATCAAAAGAAGAAGGTGGTCGTCATACTCCATTCTTCAAAGGTTACCGCCCACAATTCTATTTCCGTACAACTGACGTAACAGGAACAATTGAATTACCTGAAGGGGTAGAAATGGTCATGCCAGGTGATAACATCAAAATGACAGTAAGCTTAATCCACCCAATCGCGATGGACCAAGGTTTACGTTTCGCAATCCGTGAAGGTGGTCGTACAGTAGGTGCGGGCGTGGTAGCGAAAATTATCAAATAATTGAAATATTATTGATTATCTACTTAAAGGCAGGCTTAAAAGTCTGCCTTT
>MLAA01000071.1 GCA_001998905.1 Rodentibacter caecimuris
GTACGATTACTAACCTAAATTCAACCAATGGTACGATTACTAACTTAAATTCAACCAATGGTACGATTACTAACCTAAGTTCCGATAACATTACGGCAAATAACGGTACATTTAATACTACATTAGTCTCTAACGGTGAGACAAAATTATCCGGAAATACAACAATTGGCGGCACGGGCAAAACCTTTAATGTTGCCAATGGCACAACTGTTAATATGGGTAACAATACCATTTCAGGTGTGGCAAATGGTACTAATCCAAACGATGCAGTGAATAAAGGTCAATTAGACTCAGTTTCCAATAATCTGACTACACTTGCCGACACACCATTAAATTTCACTGGAAATAGCGGTAATACCAGTCGAAAATTAGGTACTACACTAAATATTTCTGGTACTGGTTCAGTTCAGGGTAATTATAGTTCTAAGAATGTTAAAACCGTCGTAACAGAAGGCAATATTGATATTCAAATTGCGGATAACCCTGAATTTGAAACACTGACGACAAAAGGAAATGCAACCATTGGCGGTAACCTAGGTGTTAACGGTACAACAACAACCAAAGATTTAGATGTTACAAACAATGCAACAGTACAAAAAGATTTAACTGTAAAAGAGAACCTCACAGCGAAAAACGCTAATATTACAGATAAATTAACAGCTAAAGACATTGAAGCAACAAACAATATTACGGTACAAAAAGATTTAATCGTTAAAGAAAACCTCACAACAAAAAATGCAACTGTTACAGAAAAATTGACGACCAATGATTTCACTGCTAATGGAAATACAACTTTAGGTAGTGCAGGTAAGAGCGTTACTCTTGCAAATGGTACAACATTTGATGCTGGTGGTAACCGTTTAACGAATATCGGTAATGCTACGACAGATACCGACGCGACTACGTTAGTTCAAGTAAAAGATTTAATTGCTAATGCAACAACCAACGCAACTAACTTAACTACCACAAATTTATCCGCTGGTAATGCAAGTATTTCCAATGGTACGATTACCAACCT
>MLAA01000072.1 GCA_001998905.1 Rodentibacter caecimuris
TGTTTGTAAGTACAACTAGCAAAGCCGCTTAAATGCTTTCTCTAAATCTCCGATTAATTCGTCGACATCTTCAAGTCCGATATGAACCCGAATTAATGAGCCGGTTAAAGTGCGATCGATATTTGGGCGAATTTTGCTAATTTCTTGCGGGGTATGGCATAAGATTAACGATTCAAATCCACCCCAAGAAAACGCCATAGAAAATAGTTCAAAATGATCCATAAATGTAGCTGTTTGTTCGGTGTTCAACGATTGGTGTAATTCAAAAGAGAACAGACCACTAGCTCCGGAAAAGTCTCGTAAATAGAACTCATGCCCTAGACAGTCGCTTAATGCTGGGTGATAAACGGCTTTAACTTCTGGTCTTGTTTTAAGCCATTTTGCTATTTTTATGCTACTTTCTTCGTGCTGTTTTAGGCGAATAGATAAGGTACGGATACCGCGTGCAGTCATATAGGCAGAATCTGCATCGACCATTTGTCCCATTAGATAAGAGTGATTTCTTAGACGCTCCCAAGTACGGGAGTTTGCTACTGCTGTGCCAATCATTATGTCGGAATGTCCGACTAGATATTTTGTGCCAGCTTGAATAGAAATATCAATGTCATAGTCTAGAGCTTTAAATAACACACCAGCTGCCCAAGTATTATCTATCATGATGACGATATTTGGGCTGATTTCCCGGACAGTTTTCACTAAAGTTGGGATATCTGGTACTTCCATTGTTAGTGAACTTGGTGATTCTAGAAAAAGGACTTTAGTATTCGGTTGAACTAAACCGGCAATATTTTTACCGATCATCGGATCGTAAAATGTAGTATCGACTTGAATTTTTGTCAAAATTTGTCGACAAAAATGTTGTGTTGGCTCATAAGCTGCACCAGTCATCAGAATATGATCACCTGTCTGTACGAAGGCTAAGATTGCGTTTGTTATTGCTGCCGCACCGCAAGGATACAAATAGCAACCAGCCCCGCCTTCCATCTCTACCATTAAATCTTGTAAAGCAAAATGGGTTAATGTGCCTCTCCGTCCATAGAATAATTCTTTTTGGGTGCAATGTTGTGTTGCGTATTTTTTGGCCGCGATATTTTCAAAAATAACCGAAGAAGCTCTCTGTATAACTGGGTTTACGACACCTTGGGCAAAACGTTTA
>MLAA01000073.1 GCA_001998905.1 Rodentibacter caecimuris
TGGCAAAAAATATTATAATCTAACTTAAATAAATTAAAGTATTTTTAATTTCATTAGATAGTTTATCATCAACTAATGTAAAAATTCCTGAATTCCCTCCTCTAATAAGAGACTTTCTGTAATTTTCTGTTTTATCTGAGTATTAAAAGTAAGTTATTACTTTTTTCCTCAATATAAAGTTGACCATGTTTACTATAGTACATACATTTATCTAATTTGAAATTATAGGGGTACTTAATAGTATATTTCTTCCCATCACTAGATTCTTTAGCCAGAAACTCTTTATATATTTTTTTATCACTACCGATCCGTCTGTAACATAAAATTTTCTTGGATCTTGACAATTTGGATTATCTTTTTCACCATAATAAGTAATCCAATATACAGGGAGATAATCTATCGGCTTCTCGCCATAAAATGTTCGCCATTGTATTTCACTGTAATCCGGATCTTCTAGTTGAGTAGTATTTTCAGTGGTAGAACAAGTCATTATTCCTAATAAGCTCAAGAGCCAGTATGAATTTTTACGTTTTACTAGTCTTATTTTATTCATTTTTGTTCCTGCTTTACTTGTAAAAGTAGGGCGATATTTTCCAATTTATCCGCTTCGGGTTGAGTTGTTTGGAGGATTTTTATACATGCCTCTTTTTGAACACTCCAACATTCTTTATTTGTAAAATACAGTTTTGCCAATTCTGATACGAAAAAAACATCTGTAATATGATATTGAAAACAAAGATTGATAAGTTGGATTAACTGCCGATGAACTTCAAGCGGGGTGTAACTTTTCTGAATGGACGGAATCGACAATAGATTTTTACGCAGCTCATATATCAAATGATAAGCTCTTGCGTAGCTTAAGCTGTTTATCTGATTTTCCGTCAGCCACCATTTTTCATCTGTTGGAATATTTATCGAGTCAAACTCCAGTGGTACGATGATTTCCTGCGTTTGATGATTAAGCAAATCAAATTCTTGGCGTGTTACTAGATTATTTTCAAAATGGTAATGTGCAATCTGCTCGGGAAAATCAATAATATACAAAATATCGGAACAGATACTCAAGGTACGATAAGCCTGATTTTCTTTTTGCAATGCTGTTAGCCATTCATTCAAAATTGCTGGCGGATACATACGGAAAATAACCGATTTATGTTCAAACGTTATTGCATTACATAAGTAGCTGATGTGTTCGGTGAATGTCGTTAAATCGGCATCGCTGATAAATAAAGCAGTCCAACGATGAAATAAGGCTTTTTCTATAATCCAGCGATCAAAATCCTTATTTTTACCAAACTCGCTAATCAGTGGTCCAATATCTTCCAAGCGGTCATCAAATAATGCGACTGGCTCGGTATAGCTTATTCCTGCTTTCAAAAATATATCGTTGATTTCATCATTTTCTGTCGGTTCTAATATGACATAAATATGTTTTTGTTTATTCAAATAAGTGTTAATAAGCTGAGTCAGATTATTGATAACTAGTTCTTGTTGTTCTTTGGCTAATAATTCAATCATTGACTATTCTCTAATTGACAATCTTGTACAAAAGGAAGCCCGTTATTAACAGAGGCTTTAAAGCTATTGACCATTTGCGCGTTTCCCTCCTCAACAATCAACTCTCCCTCAATATATACATCCCCGACTAACTCAATGCCCTCTCGGTTGAACACTATCATGCCTCCCGGGCCACATAGACGGACGGATTCATATCCCT
>MLAA01000074.1 GCA_001998905.1 Rodentibacter caecimuris
TTTAGTTTAGTAAATAAGAATATACGCTCTTTTTTATTAATGCCTAGTATTAATATTAAAATTAATAGAATAAATTCTAAGAGTATAGACTGGCCTAGGAATTCAAAAAAAGCATAAGATCTTTTTGTATCGGAAAGATAAAGAATTGTCATTATAAAGGAAAATATTAAAAGAACATTTAATAAGTACGAGTAAAGTTCGGTACGGTTAAATTGAATATGTTTATTAATAAAGTAAACTCTAAATACTTGCATAATAAAATTAATAATGAATTTTCCAATAAATGCATAAATAGGGCTATAACCTAAAGTGAATAAATAATAAGCTAAAGGGACAGTAAATAAATTAATAATAGTTAAAACGATATTATAGAATTTAACCGATTTTCCACCTATAGCCATTGCCGTAATCCAAAATGAACCACCCATTGCATTTATTAGAGAACATAAAATAATGACTTGAACTAATGCTTCAACATGTTCTGGTAAGTGCTCTCCTAGCCACAATGTTAAAAGAGTATGGCTAAAATAAAGAACAGGAATAGATAGAATACCCATTAAATAAAAAGAATATTTTGATGTAGAGAGTATTAATGTTTGATTTCGTTGATAATCTTTATTTGCATAACTTTGTGTTAATTGAGGATTAAATGCAATTTGAAAATTATTAATAAAAGAATAAACTGCCGCATCTACTTGATTTGCAATACCGACAGCTGCATTAGCGATTACACCAAAGAAGAGGTTGATAACCATATTTAATCCTTGTGTTGCACCGACAACTGCAACTTGACCAAATAACATCCATCCAGAAAAATGTAATAATTCTTTAGTTTTACTGAAATCTTTATAGAATTTAAATTGAGTTTCTTGTTTAAAGTATTTTTTAGTATAGAAAATATAAATAAGAAAACGGAATAAACTAACAAGCAATAATAAAAAGCTGTAAGCGATCAATTTATTTTGAATCGGTACATAAACTAGAGAATATATTGCCACCAACTTTGCTAAGCTTTCAATAATACCTAGCCAAGCAAAAAAAGACATTTTTTCGTAGGCTATAATTGTTGCTTCGAAAGGCACTTTAATAATTTCAACAAGAGTAATACATAGTGCAATTTGGAAAATAATATTTGCAGTCTCGATTTTTTCAAATGGAATATTTAATTTTTCATTTAAGAACCATAAGCCGATAGTTTCTGCTAATAAAATGACAGTAATTATAATAAATATATGATTTATTATGCTTAAATTGAAAATTTTTCTGACAGATTCTAATTGATTTGAGGCTTTTTCTATATTGATAAAGCGCTGGGTTGTTGCTGTCATCGTTCCGTTAAAAAAGGAAAAAAGAACGACGACTCCCATAACTAAATTATAAATACCAAAATCTTCTACACCTAATACTTCTAACACAATCCGAGAAATATATAGCATAATTCCCATATTAAAAAACATACGGATATATAGAAAAAGTGTATTTTTGGCGATGGTTTTGTTTGACATAAAATGTAGTCGATTTTACAGCCGTTTAAAAGAAGTGCCGATTATAGATTTCTTTAGTATAATCGGCAATCTTTTTGAAACTATTCTTGCTTTGTCGAAGCAAAGCAGTGTTGAAATTGATTATAGAGCTAATAGATGAATAAATATTTGATTTCATTAGATAAAGATGTAAAACGCCGTGATTTGTTTTTTACTCAACCGTATACACGGGATTTTCAGATTTTTTCTGCAGTAAATACGATGCAAAATGAGTGGGAAGAATTATCGGAAAAATTTGATATAGAGCATTTCGAGTTAACTTATGGACGCAAAGCGACAAAAGGTGAGGTTGGGTGTACATTAAGTCATCTGGCGGTATATGAATTAATTTTGCAAGATAAATACATTAGAGAGCAAGATTATTGTTTAATTTGTGAAGATGATGTGTTATTTAATCAAGATTTTCAACAAAAATTGACCGCACTTTTAGCACAACAAAGGAAAGCGGATATTATTTTAGTCGGACAATCTAAAATAAATCAGTTTAAAGATATTGAACTAGAAATTAATTATCCGACGACATTTTCCTTTTTGTGTAATAAAATAAAGAATACGCCTTTTAAATATTCTTATCCATATCGCAATTATTTTGCCGGAACAGTAGCATATTTAATTAAAAAATCTGCAGTTAGAAAAATATTAAAAGAAAAAGAGAAAAATGGTTTAGCTTATTGGTTAGCAGATGATTTTATTTTATTTGGAGAAGAGTTTTGTTTAGATATTTTGATTATTCGTCCTTTAATGGCTATTGAAAATCCAAAGTTAGTAAGTAATTTACAAGCTGTTCGCGGTTCTGAATCAAATAACTTACTGAAGAAATTAATTAAATACCCGTTAAAAAAAATATTAGCGGTTAAACGTAATTTGAGTATTAAATGATGTCGACATTTTTTAATCTTTTTTATATTTATGATCCTTGGTTTTTTCATTTCTTTAGAATGGCATTCTTTGTCGGTATTTTAGCTTTATTTTTCTTAGGTTACAAAATATACAAAGAAAAACAAAATCAGATTGTTATTCCTATAGACG
>MLAA01000075.1 GCA_001998905.1 Rodentibacter caecimuris
ATTTTTGACCGCACTTTCACTTATCAAAAAGGATTCAAAATGAGCAATGAAATTAAAACTCAAGTCGTTGTACTTGGTGCCGGCCCGGCAGGTTATTCCGCAGCATTCCGTTGTGCGGATTTAGGCTTGGAAACTGTATTAGTAGAGCGTTACTCTACATTAGGCGGCGTATGTTTAAACGTTGGTTGTATTCCCTCTAAAGCACTATTACACGTCGCTAAAATTATTGAAGAAGCAAAACACGCCGAACATAACGGTATCACTTTTGGTGAACCAAAAATTGATTTAGATAAAGTGCGTGCTGGTAAAGAATCGGTTGTCGCGAAATTAACTGGCGGTTTGGCAGGAATGGCGAAGGCCCGTAAAGTAACAGTAGTTGAAGGCTTAGCCGTATTTGCTGATCCGCATACTTTAGTTGCGCGTGATCGCGACGGTAATCCGACAACAATAAAATTTGATAACGCCATTATCGCAGCAGGTTCCCGCCCGATTCAATTACCTTTTATACCACATGAAGATCCGCGTATTTGGGATTCGACAGATGCCTTAAAACTAAAAGAAATACCGAAGAAATTACTCATTATGGGTGGGGGTATTATCGGTTTGGAAATGGGAACAGTGTATGAATCCCTTGGTTCAGAAGTCGAAGTCGTGGAAATGTTTGACCAAGTGATTCCCGCCGCAGATAAAGATATCGTACAAATTTTTACCAAACGTATTGAGAAAAAATTTAAATTAATGCTTGAAACGAAAGTAACTGCGGTTGAAGCAAAAGACGACGGTATTTATGTATCAATGGAAGGTAAAGCCTGCAACGATACCAAACGCTATGATGCAGTGTTAGTCGCAATCGGGCGTGTACCAAATGGTAAATTGCTTGATGCAGGCAAAGCTGGAGTAGAAGTGGACGAGCGTGGCTTCATTCGTGTTGATAAACAAATGCGTACTAATGTTCCTCATATTTTTGCTATCGGTGATATCGTCGGTCAGCCAATGTTGGCACATAAAGGAGTACACGAAGGCCATGTTGCAGCAGAAGTCATAGCAGGGAAAAAACACTACTTTGATCCAAAAGTTATTCCATCAATCGCTTATACAGAGCCGGAAGTTGCTTGGGTAGGCAAAACAGAGAAAGAATGCAAACACGAAGGTTTAAACTACGAAGTTGCTAAATTCCCTTGGGCAGCATCCGGTCGTGCGATAGCCTCAGAATGTGCGGATGGTATGACGAAGTTGATCTTTGATAAAGATACACATCGTTTGCTCGGTGGCGCGATTGTCGGTACGAATGGTGGTGAATTACTAGGCGAAATTGGTTTAGCTATTGAGATGGGCTGTGATGCGGAAGATATTGCTTTAACTATTCACGCTCACCCTACTCTACACGAGTCAGTCGGTCTCGCCGCAGAGGTATTTGAAGGTTCCATTACCGATTTACCAAATCCCAAAGCAAAGAAAAAATAATCCACCTATAAGAAAGAAATAAAGCAAAATGCCGACGAAAGTCGGCATTTTCCTTTTAAGCCCCGATAAATCTATAATTCAATATAAAAATTGAAGTATTCCAACTATAGGCCCCCTACAGCAAACGTTTTTATAAAAGTTATTTCAGTTAAACATGCTATTTGGTAACGGTATAACAAGCTATTAACAAAAAGAAAATGATGATTAGCCGCTAATAAGCCAGTAGATTACTTTAAAATTTCAAAAAATTTAGATATAAAAAAAGTCGCTTATTGCGACTATCTGTTAGTTTCACTGTAATTTTAAATGGTGCCCG
>MLAA01000008.1 GCA_001998905.1 Rodentibacter caecimuris
GCTTTATTTATATAAATTAGAAAATAGAGAGGAACAGATAAAAACTGAACTAACCCAGTTTTTATATAATTTACAGCCTAATCAATCTAATATTGTAGACAGCTACCAAGATTTGAAACAACTAATATATGCATTTGTTGAACAATTGGAGGATATAGATGTTAGCCCAAGTCTAGTCTCTTTACAACAGATGTTTAGTGAGTTACACCGAGTCATTGAACCGAATCAAGAATTAGATCTTCTTATTCAAGATATACTAAAATATCAAAAATATTCGCTCACACTCTTCAATCAAAAAAATGATATTAGTATCAAAACACAATCTCTTATTAAACAAGGATTAAATCAAGCAAAAGAAAACTTTATTGAATTAAATGATAATCTAAAGATACAAACACAATTAAGTGGTATCATCATCATATTATTCTTAGTTATCTTTCTTCTTATTATTTGGCTATTTAATCAATATTACATTAAAAAAAATTTAGCCCTACGATTCTCTAAACTTATAGAAAGTATTGAATACTTAAATCAGGGAAAAACAAATATTTCAATAGAAATAAACGGAAAAGACGAAATCACAGAAATTAGCCGATTATTAAGCCATCATATTCAGATTCTTCAAGAAAGAGATATCATTGAAAATGATTTAAAAGAAACGCAGAATGAACTAATTCAAGCGGCAAAAATGGCAGTAGTCGGACAAACAATGACAACATTAGCACATGAAATAAATCAACCTTTAAATGCCATTTCAATTTATTTATTCAGCTTAAAAAAATTGATAAATCAACAAAGCTATTCACAATGTCAGGATTATATTGAAAAGATAGAAAAACTAGCGGATCGAATTAGCAATATTATTAAAGCTCTTAGACAATTCTCAAAAAATGAACAATCATCAGAATATTGTCAGCATATTTCACTTCGACAAAGCCTAAATGAAGCTTGGAGTATATTGGAATTACGCCATAAACCGTTGGATGCACAATTGCATATTCACCAAGATTGCTTATTATTTGCCAGCCCCATTTTATTAGAGCAAGTTTTTGTTAACATCTTGGCAAATGCTTTAGAAGCAAATCAAATTAAGCCTATTATTCAAGTGTATGCAATAGCAGAGCACGGAAAAACCTATATTATTATTGAAGACAACGGCTGTGGCTGGCAGATTGATCAAGTAGATAAATTACTACAACCATTTTTTAGTACAAAAACTGTTGGCCTTGGTTTAGGCTTAGTTATTAGCCAACGTATTATGCGACAATTCAACGGCAACCTTTACATTGCCTCCAGTTTAACCAAAAGTGCGGTTATTATTTTAGAATTTCTTCAAAGAAAAGGGTAACAAATGCTAGAACAGGAAACTGTCTTATTAATTGATGACGATAACGATGTATTGAATGCTTATCAGGCTCTTCTTACTTTAGAAGGTTATCGAATTAAAACCTTACGTAATCCTCAAGAAGCATTTGAGATTATTCCAGAAAATTGGTTAGGCGTTGTGATCAGCGATATTTATATGCCTCAATTATCTGGCTGGGATTTATTAGAGCGTTTACATCTACAAGATAAGAATCTTCCCGTGATTTTTATTACTGGACACGGTGATGTCCCAATGGCAATTGAAGCAGTACAAAAAGGGGCTTTTTATTTTATTGAGAAACCGCTTAAACCAGAGAATTTACTGCAGAAAATTGAACAAGCGTTAACTCAACGTCGGCAACAGCTCGCCGAGAAAACAATGCAACAAACGTTGTTAGAACATCATTTTATCGGACATAGCCATTGGATAAAACAGCTACGCCAACGACTACAACAGCTAGGTGAAACCTCTTTACCCATTTTTATCTTTGGTGAAATCGGAACAGGAAGACAACTTGCCGCACAAAATTTAGCACAATTCTCAATATCTCGTTTTCCACATCAGCATAGTTTGGAATTACTTGCTACTTGTACACCAGATGAACTCCAGACTCATCTTCAACAAGCACAAAAAGGGACATTAATCCTTAAGAATATTGAATATCTCACTCAAACTGCTCAAAAACATTTAGCACTTTCCATTCAGCAGCAACAATTCCGGTTTATCGGTATTAGTCAATACTCACCACAACAATTATTATCTCAGTTCGGATTATTACCCGAACTATTTTATACTTTTAATTTAACACAAATAGAATGTTTACCCCTATCCCGAAGGGCTTCAGATATAGAACCGATTTTCCGCCATTATTTAGCTGTAACTTGCCAAAAATTGAATAAAAAGAAGCCAACTGTAACAGAAAATTTTATTAAACAGCTTCTGTCTCAACAATGGTTAGGCAATATTACTCAGCTAATCCATACCGCTGAGCTTTATGCTGTTGGCGTAACAGTACAGCATGAACATCTTATGTTTAGACAAGAACAAAGTGAATTACCGCTTGATCATCTTATTGATGAATATGAAAAAACCATTATTATTGATGCCTTAGATCGCTTCCAAGGTAGAATTATTGAAGCTGCACATTATTTGCATATCCCGCGAAAGAAACTTTATCTTCGAATGAAAAAATATGATTTGAATAAAGCGGACTATAAAGAATAACTACATGATGAAAATAAAAGGCATCGATTACAGTGTTCAGATGCCTTAATTGTTAAAATGTTGAGATAATCACCTTGTTAAAAAAACTATTTTCCATTAAGGTTTATAAATAATCTCAACACCTTCTTCGTCTTCCTCCGACCAATCGTCCCAATCTTCATCTTCTTCATCAAATTGATGCTTCGATAATTGAGCATTGTGATAGTCATCCCATTTGAATTTAACTTCGGTTTGTTCTGTCTGCTGAATTTCAGTTTCTCTAGGATTCGCATCAATAAAATCCATAATATCAAGCGTAAGAGGTTGAATATTTTGACCCGTTGCTGCAGAAATCAAATAATAATCCTCTTCCCAACCAATCTGTTCAACAATCTCCTGTGCTCGTTGTCTTGCTTCGTCTTCGCTTATCACATCAATTTTATTAAATACCAACCATTGCGGTTTATCTGCCAATTTCTCACTATATTGAAACAGTTCAGACTCTATAATTGAAATATTCTGTGCCGGGTCGCTACCGTCAATCGGTGCAATATCTACAAGATGAATTAACACCCGACAACGTTCAAGATGTTTTAAGAAACGAATACCTAAACCAGCACCTTCAGCAGCACCTTCAATCAATCCTGGAATATCTGCCACAACAAAGCTACGATCATTTCCTACTCTAGCTACACCAAGACTTGGAACCAATGTTGTGAAGGGATAATCCGCGACTTTTGGTTTTGCAGCCGAAACTGAACGAATAAAAGTGGATTTCCCTGCATTAGGTAATCCAAGCATCCCAACATCAGCTAAAAGCATTAATTCTAGCTGTAAATCCCGTTTTTCACCCGGCGTTCCATTAGTCTTTTGGCGCGGTGTACGATTGACTGATGATTTAAAACGACTGTTTCCTAAACCATGATAACCGCCTTTAGCCACTAACATTTTCATACCATGCTGAGTTAAATCACCTAATATTTCTTTTGTATCATTATCAACAGCACGCGTTCCTACCGGTACACGCAAGGTAATATCTTTCCCTCTTCGTCCCGTACAATCTGAACTGCGTCCATTTTCACCTCGTTCGGCGGCAAATCGTTTAGTAAATCGATAATCAATTAATGTGTTTAGATTTTCATCAGCAACTAAATAAACATCGCCTCCATCACCACCGTCTCCACCATCCGGACCACCTTTAGGAATAAATTTTTCACGGCGAAAACTCACACAGCCGTTGCCACCATCTCCGGCTTCAATACGAACTAGAGCCTCATCAATAAACTTCATTTTTTCTCCCAATTCTATAAAATCAACTCAACCCAAAAGTAAAGCGTAAAAACGCCCCCCATTTTTAACCGCACTTTCAGATTATTTTATCTTTATATTAAACAATTTATGCCCTATTGCCGATAGTATCGCACTACATATTATAACCAAAGCCCCCAAATAACTGACTGTATTCAATTCCGGCGAAGCAAAATATTGAGGAGCAAGATAGTGGGCAATGTGTGAAAATAAAATAGTAAATAGTGGCACAAGAGTAACAACAACACTCACTTTTGCAACATCCCAGCGATTTAACGCTTCAGCATATGCTCCATATCCGATTAATGTATTCAAACAACAATATACAAAACAACCCCACGCAAGTGGTGTCAAATATTTAATTTTTGTAGGCTCTGCCATTGGTGTAAACACAAAAGCACAACCCAAATAAATCATCATTAAAATCTGTTGAGCGGAAAATCGGCGCAACATAAGTTTCTGCGCAATACCATATCCAACCCAAATCAATGCAGCGGCAATACTTAGAATAACCCCAATAGAATATTCGTTGAAGGTAAAAAAGACCGCTATCTTATCATTGAAAAACATCCCTAAACCAATTAATAACAAGCCTATTCCGATTTTTTGGTGCAATCCCAATTGCTCTTTAAACAAAAAGATCCCACATATCATCATAGTAAAGGAAGATACATGAATAAAAATTTGTGTAACAGAAGGCTCAATATAATTTAGAGAGGAACTGAATAAAAAGAAATTTGCCGATAGCCCGAATATTGCAATGATAACAAGCCACACATAATATCGGCTAAACTCAGAAATGCGAGGAAGTTTTTTCTTATAAGCAAAACCTAAAAATAACACCAACCCAGCAGTCAAGAATCGGTACCAGACAACTGTTTGTGCATCCATTAACACAACAACTTGCTTTAGAGCAATAGGTAATGAGCCCCAAGCCATAGCAGTAATAAGTGCAAATATAAAACCTAGCATAGGTTGTTGTCTCATTGAAAGCCCCTTGTTTCTTACTAAAATGAGAAAAGCCCTGCAATGTTGCAGGGCTTTATTTAATTCAGTTTAGTTATTCAGTAATAATACTTACATATTTGCGGCTTTTTTCGCCTTTTACTTCAAACTTAACTTTTCCGTCAGCGGTCGCAAATAACGTATGGTCTTTCCCCATACCAACATTACTACCTGCGTGAAATTTAGTACCACGTTGACGAACAATAATGCTACCTGCTAAAACAGACTCGCCACCAAAACGTTTAACACCAAGGCGTTTCGCTTCAGAATCACGACCGTTACGAGTTGAACCACCAGCTTTTTTAGTTGCCATCTACTTGATCTCCTCTGAATTATGCTTGAATCCCAGTGATTTTCACTTCTGTGAACCACTGACGATGACCTTGCTGTTTACGACTATGTTTACGACGACGGAATTTCACAATTTTAATTTTCTCGCCACGTCCTTGCGCAACAACTTCCGCCGTTACTTTAGCACCAGCGACTACCGGCGCACCAATTTTTACATCTTCACCATTAACGACCATCAACACAGAATCAAATTCAACAGTTTCACCTGTTGCCAATTCGATTTTCTCTAAACGAACGACTTGTCCTTCGCTTACACGGTGTTGTTTACCGCCACTTTGGAAAACTGCGTACATACATACTCCGCTATACAATAGTGCCTATTTGCCTATGCATTTGACACTTTAAAATTCATATAAATAGGTCGCAAATTCTACGGAAAAACCGACTTGATAGCAAGAACTTATTTAAAAGAAAATAAAAAAATCCTGTTTTTATATTGTTTGACAAGAAATTCAGGTAGAATTGACCGCACTTTTGCTAATTTATATATATTATACATAGAGTTACGGATCTATATGACGACACACAAGCTTATGAATATGAATGCTATTCAAGAATTAGCCGCTTTGGATATGCAAAATGTAAACCAATCTATTCTGTCTCAGCTAAATTCCAATGTCGCCCTAATAAACCAACTAGGATTTTACATCATACAGGGTGGAGGCAAACGGATTAGACCATTAATTGCCGTGTTAAGTGCAAGAGCATTAGGATTTTCCGGTACGGAAAGTATTACGTGTGCGACCTTTGTTGAATTTATTCATACTGCATCATTACTTCACGACGATGTTGTTGACGAATCCGATATGCGCCGTGGTCGGGCAACGGCGAATGCAGAATTTGGTAATGCCGCAAGCGTACTAGTCGGTGATTTTATCTATACGCGAGCTTTTCAACTGGTTGCCGAACTCAATTCTTTAAAAATTTTACGAATTATGTCGGATGCTACCAATGTGTTAGCGGAAGGTGAAGTGCAACAGCTAATGAATATTAACGATCCAGACACCAGTGAAGAAAGCTATATGCAGGTTATTTACAGTAAAACGGCCAGATTATTTGAAGTTGCTGCGCAATCAGCGTCAATTGTAGCCAATGCGACACCAGAGCAAGAAAATGCCTTAAAACTATATGGACGCTATCTTGGTACGGCATTCCAATTGGTTGATGATGTATTAGACTACAGTGCAAATACTACCTCATTAGGAAAAAATGTTGGCGACGATTTAGCCGAAGGAAAACCGACTCTTCCGCTATTACACGCAATGCGGCACAGCAACCCTGCACAATCGGAGCTTATCCGTAACGCGATTGAACAAGGTGGGAAACGAGATGTAATCGCTCAAATTTTAGAAATTATGACAGAACATCGCTCTCTTGACTACGCTATGGAAAAAGCTAAACACGAAGCACAAAAAGCAGTTGATGCAATCAGTATCTTACCACCAAGTGAATATAAAAATGCGTTAATCTCATTAGCTTATTTATCAGTAGATAGAACATACTAAAACATATAAGCATAAATAACCCCTATTTTATTTAGAACGATTTAAATTGATATATGACAAAACAAATCCATTCCCAAAGTGCGGTCAATTTTGAACCTAAAATTCATAAGCCGAAAAGCAAGAAAGATCCTAATGCACCATTTATCCGCCCTAAACTTGAGTTACCTAATGGTGAGAAAAAACTTTTGCTTCATTCCTGTTGTGCTCCTTGCTCTGGAGAAGTCATGGAAGCAATATTAGCATCAGGTATTGAATTTACGATTTATTTCTATAATCCAAATATTCATCCTCTAAAAGAGTATTTAATCCGTAAAGAAGAAAATATTCGCTTTGCAGAAAAATTTGGAATTCCTTTTGTTGATGCCGATTATGAACGTCAGCAGTGGTTTGATCGTGCAAAAGGGATGGAATGGGAGCCTGAACGGGGCATTCGTTGTACTATGTGTTTTGATATGCGTTTTGAAAAAGCCGCTGAGTATGCCCATAATCACGGTTTTAAAATCTTTACCAGCTGTTTAGGTATTTCTCGCTGGAAAGATATGGAACAAATTAATGGTTGTGGGCATCGAGCAGCAGAAAAATATGATGATGTAATCTATTGGGACTATAACTGGCGTAAAGGAGGAGGGTCCGCTCGAATGATTGAAATCAGCAAACGAGAACGCTTTTACCAACAAGAATACTGTGGATGCGTTTATTCATTACGCGATAGTAACAAATGGCGTGAAGAAACAGGCAGACAAAAAATCGAAATCGGAAAACTGTACTACTCCCCCGACTAAAAACAATTTTTTTCTATCCCTTACATGGGCTAATACACTATCAAAGCGCAATTAAACATAAGCCGGTTAAGTGCCTTAACCGGTTAACTGCGCTGTCAGGAGGAATACATCCATTAAACTATACCTTGTTCACTACTATTCTCTGCCTCAAACTTCCGCATAAAATTAATTAGCGCTTCCACGCCTGCCATTGGCATTGCATTATAAATAGAGGCTCTCATTCCCCCTAATACTTTATGCCCTTTCAAGGCCTGTAAACCACAAGCAGTTGCTTCTGCGACAAATTTTGCATTGAGTTCATCATTACCAGTGGTAAAAGTAACATTCATTAAAGAGCGGTTAGTTTTAGCCACATTATTGCGGTAAAAACAACTTTGATCGAGATATTGATAGAGTAAGTTCGCTTTTGCCAAATTCCGTTGTGCAATTTCTTTCACGCCGCCTAACGCCAATAGATGCTTAAATACAAGAGAACAAAGATACCATGCAAATGTCGGTGGCGTATTAATCATTGAGTCGCTTTTGCTTTGTATTTCATAGTTCCAAATAGATGGAGTTGAACTACGAGCATCACCGATTAGATCTTCACGCACAATCACAATCGTAATTCCCGCCGGTCCCAGATTTTTTTGTGCTCCTGCATAAATTAAACCGAACTTGCTGATATCAATTTTACGAGAGAGAATGTTAGATGACATATCTGCAACTAATGGCGTATCTCCGACATCAGGCAGATCAAAAATTTCCACACCACTAATCGTTTCATTTGGACAATAGTGAACATAATCATATTGATCAGCAATATCACGGAAATAGAGAGTTTTAACACTCAATGTTTCACTTTGTTCTAAAATATTAATTTCGTCAATGGTTCCAAATAAACGAGCCTCTTTCGCAGCAGTGGACGACCAATGTCCGCTAGTAAGATAAAGAGCTTTACCCTTTTTATTGAGCAAGTTCATTGGAATGGCAGCAAACTGCCCTCTTGCACCACCTTGTAAAAACAAAATTTTGTAATTACTCGGAATACGGTACAGCTGGCGGAAATTTTGTTCTGCTTCAGTAATCATCTCCATAAATAACTTGCCACGGTGGCTCACTTCCATAACTGAAGTATGTTGACCTTGCCAATTCAATAACTCTTTTTGCGCTTGTTCTAAAACGGCTTTCGGCATCATTGCCGGCCCTGCGCTGAAATTAAATACTTGTGTCATTGTGTTTGTCCTTGATGAGTAAATAGTTCGTCATTTTTACCACCCCATATTGGGATAATCAATGATTTTTATAGAAATCAAAACATTTTTTGACGAACGCTGAAAAAAGGGCTACATTATGCCCGTCTTTATCATTTCGGAGATGTATATTATGGAAACTGTAAACAAACAATCCTTTCAGGAAGTCCTTGAGTATGTTCGTATGTATCGTTTAAAAAATAAATTAAAGCGTGATATTGAAGATAATAATCGTAAAATTCGTGATAATCAAAAACGTGTTCTATTGTTGGATAATTTAAACCAATACATCCGTGATGATATGAGTATTGAAGATGTTCGCGCCATTATTGAGAATATGCGTGATGATTACGAAAGCCGTGTTGACGATTACACTATTCGCAATGCCGAGCTATCAAAACAACGTCGCGAAACCAGCGATAACATGAAAGAACAAAAAAAATCCCATGCAGAACTTCTAAAAAATACGCAAAAAATCACCAAATAATCTAACCAGGCTAATGAATAAACGGCTTGTGTAAAAATACACAGGCCGTTTATTTTTTTACTCTTCTAATTGATAAAAATCTCTCACATATCATCTAAAAAAAACAAATATGATAATTTTTTATTATTTGTGATATAGATCACAGTTATTATGATATTTTTTTATTAATATGTAACCACTTGGATGTTGTTAGGCAAGTAAACCTTCACCAGCTTATTTTATTCATTAGGGAGAAATTATTATGACTTACTATCCAGCAGAACCGTTTCGTATTAAAAGTGTAGAACCCGTTTCAATACTACCAAAAGCAGAACGAATCAAAGCAATGGAGAAAGCAGGCTACAATACTTTCCTACTTGATTCTAAAGATGTGTATATTGATTTATTAACCGATAGCGGTACAAATGCAATGAGTGATCGTCAATGGGCAGGTCTAATGTTAGGCGATGAAGCTTATGCAGGCAGTAAAAATTTCTACCACTTACAGGAAACCGTTCAAGAATTATTCGGATTTAAATATATTGTACCAACCCATCAAGGACGAGGCGCCGAGAATATTCTATCACGCATAGCAATAAAACCTGGTCAATATGTACCTGGCAATATGTATTTCACAACAACACGCTACCATCAAGAAGCTAACGGAGGTATTTTCTACGATATTATTTGCGATGAAGCACATGATGCAGCAATTGACTTACCATTCAAGGGAGATATTGATCTAAGAAAACTAGAAAAATTGATTGCAGAAAAAGGTGCAGAAAATATCGCTTATGTTTGTTTAGCCGTTACAGTAAATCTCGCAGGAGGGCAACCTGTCTCTATGGCAAATATGCGCGCTGTACGCGAATTAACAGCAAAACATGGCATTAAAGTCTTTTTTGATGCTACTCGCTGTGTAGAAAATGCCTATTTTATCAAAGAACGTGAAGCTGGATACCAAAATCGCAGTATTAAATCAATCGTGCACGAAATGTTTAGCTATGGAGATGGCTGTACAATGAGTGGTAAAAAAGATTGCTTAACCAATATAGGCGGTTTTTTATGTATGAACGACGAAAACTTATTTATGGCCTCAAAAGAATTAGTTGTTGTTTTTGAAGGTATGCCGTCTTACGGCGGATTAGCCGGTCGTGATATGGAAGCAATGGCGATTGGTATTCGAGAATCAATGCAGGAAGAATATATTGAACATCGAGTAAAACAAGTACGTTATCTAGGAGAAAAACTCAAAGTGGCAGGTGTACCAATTATTGAACCTATTGGTGGCCACGCCGTATTTCTAGATGCCCGCCGTTTCTGTCCGCATTTAACCCAAGATGATTTCCCTGCACAAAGTTTAGCTGCAAGTATCTATATTGAATCCGGTGTCCGTTCAATGGAACGAGGAATTATTTCTGCTGGGCGAGATATAAATACCGGCGAAAATCACCGTCCAAAATTAGAAACAGTACGTTTAACAATTCCTCGCCGAGTTTATACTTATGCGCACATGGATGTGGTTGCAGAAGGTATTATTCGATTATTTAAGCATAAAGAAGATATCAGAGGTCTACGTTTTGTATATGAGCCAAAACAGTTACGCTTCTTTACTGCTCGCTTTGAGTATAAATAATTGACTAGAGCCTTATCTCTATCGGAGATAGGGCTTTTCTAATTTAAATGCCGCTTATCCGAGGTCTATTGCTATCGGGTTAGGCAAAGTGCGGTCGTTTTTTGAGATATTTGTTCTCTAAAGCAGTTATGATCTCACTAGAGTTAGGGAGATAAATAATGAATAACGTACTATTAAATATCAAGCCTCTGACGGCAACCATAATATCCGGCGTCATTATTGCTGTCATGGGATATACAATGATTATACTTGGCTGGGTACCACAAGTAGCAATAACCTTAGTCATCAGCGGTTTATTAGTTTTTGGTTTTTTTAACAAGATTCCTTTTGTCAAAATGCAAGAAAGTATGGCTCAAGCCGTATACTCGGGAATGGGAGCGATTTATCTTTTTTTCTTTATTGGACTATTAGTATCCTCACTAATGATATCAGGCGCTATTCCAACATTAATGTATTATGGATTAAATTTGATCTACCCCGAATTTTTTTATATTTCTGCTTTTATTTTGTGCTCTATTGTCGGTATTGCATTAGGCAGTAGCTTTACAACTTGTGCGACACTTGGCGTTGCTTTTATCGGTATGTCTTCCCCCTTTGGTGCAGATCCCGTGATTACCGCAGGAGCTATCGTCTCAGGAGCTTACTTTGGAGATAAAACCTCTCCTCTTTCGGATACAACCACTATTGGAGCCTCCATTGTTGGCATTGATTTATTTGATCATATTCGTAATATGATGTATACCACGATTCCAGCGTGGGTTATTAATCTCTTACTACTATGGTTTTTAACCGAACCGATAACCGCCCATGATTTTGCCAATATTGATGAAATGAAAAATCAGTTGCTCAGTACCGGGTTGGTGCATCTTTACGCCTTATTGCCTTTCATTATTCTCATTCTGTTAGCGATTCGAAAAGTTAATGCTATCTATATTATTATTGCTACAATTTTTACTGCATTAACAATAACATATATTCACAGCACGCCGAATTTAACCGAGTTGGGAGGATATTTCTTTTCAGGCTATAAACCGACAGAAGGATTAAACTTAGGAGATGTAGCGAAATTGCTTTCACGAGGCGGAATAAATAGTATGTTTTTTACCATTAGCATTGTGATTTTAGCATTAAGCCTTGGAGGATTATTAGGTGCTCTAGGTATTTTACCCGCCTTATTGAATGGAATAAATCATTCATTAACAAACGCTGGGCGAGCGACCTTTGCCGCAGCCTCTACCGCTGTAGGTATTAACGTATTAATAGGGGAACAATACTTAAGTTTATTATTGGCAGGGAACACCTTTAAGCCGGTCTATACTCGATTAAAATTACATCCGCGTAATCTTGCTCGAACTATTGCTGATGCTGGCGTAACAATAAATGCACTAGTTCCTTGGAGCGTTAGTGGTGTATTTATCAGCACAGTAATGGGAATTCCAGTATTAAGTTACTTACCCTACGCCTTTTTCTGTTATTTGTGTTTATTTTTAACCCTGTTTTTTGGTTTTACAGGAATAACAATAAGTAAATTAGAGTAATAAATTAATTTGAATAGCCGCTATTACCAGCGGCTTTTTAATCTCTATATTTTTTAAGATAACGATATACACTTGGTACCGACATTTTCAAATAATCCGCGACTATCGGAATAGCCCCCTTAATATTAAAGATACCATTCTCAAATAATATTTTTATTGCTGATTCTTTTTGCTTGGAAGATAAATTTCCTTTTTCTTTTAACAAAGTAATTTCAATATTTTCGGATAACATATCTTCAATAGAATGACTTAACTTCTCAATTTTGGTAACTTCAGACAAAGAACTTTCTCCAAAAGAGGAATCTACCCCCAACATATTCACAACCCCGCCTAAATTTTCAAGCTCAATTAACTTTGATACGGCATTAACGAGTTCAGCTGTATCGTGATTTATACACAAAAAACCCTCTAACTCATCTCCATTTTTAATAAAAAAAGTTGATCCTTTTATCACTTTATTAGAATCAACTAATGCTTTATAGTTACAAATATAATCTTTATCTAAATAAATTTTCTCTCTTAGCATATTGATTGCAAAAGAAGTTAAAGGCGAGTTCAATGTTCTTCCGCTAACATGGCTATTCACTATTGCAGCAATAGATGTTTGATTCTTTTCAAGAATATGAAAGACAATTTCATATTTAGGACCTAATACCGCACCAAGAAAATGAGTTAAACGGATAAAATAATCTTTTTGTGCTTTATTCATCTTATTTTTTCTTGCGTAAATAAAATCTTATTCTATATATTGTGTATATTAAGCGCAAACAATACCGTGTAATGATCTCATTTCTGACAATATTCGAAAAGCAAAGTAATATTTTGAGATAGGTTAACACATATCAACAATATTGTTTTTCCTTTTAAGCGGAAGGGGGGCAAACATTTTGTGTTTTTTTATCCTGTTTACAGACATATTACATTACAATTTTGGAAAACACTTCTGGAGAGCGAATTATAGCCTTCACTAATACTCATTTTCACTCAAAAGGAAAATATTAAAGGTGCGATAGAAATAACTTGATTATAGCAAATCAATACTAGAAAAATAGGTTGAGAAAATGACCGCACTTTAGGTAAATTCTAAATTGATTTTGCTCAGCGACTTAAGAGAAAGCCTTTGATATAAACAGGATAACTATCTTTAATTTGTTTTACCAAAATCCGACGTTAAGACAATCTATGAAATAATATAAAATGTATTTTATAGAAACAAACAATATTTACGATGAATTCAGCTGGAACAAAATGAAACAGCTTAGAAAAGCAAGTCTGAAATTTAAAGGACTGATATAATTTCAGCCCTTTCCTCTTTAGAATCTAAGTCCATAGTGATTAATAGTATTTAATCTCGGCAGCTTTACGTAAAACCTTAACCCAATCCTTCGCAGCTTCCTGTAATTGTTGATTCACTAATTTGTCATAAGCTTTTTGGCGGTATGCTTCTTCTGTCCTATCCGCATCTTTTATGCCAGTAACTTCCAGAATATGCCAACCAAACTCCGTTTTAAACGGTTCTGAAATTATACCAGTTTTGCTAGACTTAACCGTTTGCGCAAAAGGACCAACGTAACTTTCTGCAAACGCATAGCCAAGACTTCCACCATTTGCACCTGATAAATAATCCTTAGAATATTTTAACGCCGCATCGGCAAAAGATATTTTTCCTGATTGAATATCGGAACGAATTTGATTTAGTTGAGATTTCGCTTGAGCATCATTAAGAACCGGAGAAAGCTTTAATAAAATATGGCGAACTTCATATTGTTGTCCGGTAATTTTCTTTTCTGCACCTGAGGACTTATCATCCGCTAACAATTTATTACTTAACTGTTCAATTTGCTCACGAGTAATCTCTACACTTTGACTTATTGCCTGATCGCGTACTGCCGACATTAACATTTGATTTGCTAGTTGTTGACGAAAGGCATTTAATGAAATGCCTTGGTAATCAAGCGCATCTAAAAATTGTCCATAGGTTAATCCGTTCTGCGCGGCAATCACTTCAACCATATTATTAAGTTGAGCGTAATTTACTTTTACATTAGATTCTTGAATTGCTTTTTGCACAAGCATATCGTCAATAATTTTTTCCAAAGTGGCTTTGTAATCCGCTTTCTTACCCATTGATTTACGCACCTGGCTTTCTAGAATCGGGGTGCCATTTACACTTGCAATAACACGATCTTCTGCCGCCTGAACAGAAGATGTGATAAATAAGGTTGTGGCAGCAAATAACACAGATTTAAATACAGATTTTTTCATTGTAATTCCACTATTTTATTTAGGATTGAAAAAGACGAAGATTAGAGTATCAATTTTGTTAAAGGTTCACAAGCGCTAGTTCGTAAGTAAAACAACTTCATAGCATTGATCAAAATTAAGCGTACGAACCTGTATTTTCTCTGTACGACTAGTCGGTACATTTTTACCGACATAATCCGCACGAATAGGCAATTCACGATGCCCTCTATCAACAAAAATAACCAATTCAATCCTGGCCGCACGACCAAACCCTGTCAATGCGTCCATTGCTGCACGCACAGTCCGCCCTGTAAATAAGACATCATCAACTAAAATAATATTTTTATCTTGCAAATTCAATGAGTTTGACGCACCTCGATAAATCGGCGTTGGTCGGTTAGGTTCCAAATAATCAAGATCATCCCGGTAAAAGGTAATATCTAGATCCATAGAGGGGAGATTGATTTTTGTCAGCTCGGCAATACGATGTTTGATTAATTGTGCAATTTCTGCTCCACGTCGTTTAATTCCAACAATAACAATATTGTCCAAAGATTGATGTTTTTCAATAATTTCATGAGAAATACGTGAAATAGTACGTAGAAATTGGTTTTCATCGACAATAATTTTTTCCATAAATAAATTCCCTAAGATATTTGATGAATTAACTCAGTATAAGCACATTCTACCGAAATTTTTACTTCTTTCTTGATAATTATAATATTCAGGGAGAATAAACCCTTTAACCAACTTCCTTTTCGCTTAACGATAAATTTTTATCTTTCTTTGTAAAAAAGAATAGAGTTAGTTAGAATAACCCGCAATTTATGTCCATCTTAGTTAAAGGATTCCTTATGACAGCCCAAATTATCTCCGGTACAGAATTATCCAAAAAAATCAAATCAGAAGTTGCACATAAAATAGCATATTATGTCTCTCAAGGTAAGCGTGCACCAGGGCTTGCAGTCATTTTAGTAGGTGCGGATCCTGCTTCACAAGTTTATGTAAATAGTAAACGTAAATCTTGTACAGAAATCGGTATTTATTCCAAATCCTACGATTTACCGGAAAATATATCGGAAATGGAATTACTAACGTTAATTGATCAATTAAATACTGATGAAAAAATAGACGGAATCTTAGTACAACTTCCATTACCAAAACATATTAACTCAACGGCTGTCATTGAACGAATTTCACCACAAAAAGACGTTGATGGTTTCCATCCTTACAATGTCGGGCGCTTATGCCAACGAATCCCAACTTTGCGCGCTTGTACACCGTTCGGCATAATGAAATTACTCGAAACGACAGGTATCGATCTACACGGTAAACACGCAGTTATTGTAGGAGCCTCCAATATTGTGGGAAGACCTATGTCGTTAGAATTACTATTAGCTGGTGCAACAGTAACTGTAGCACACCGCTTTACTCAAGATTTAGAACATCACATACGTCAGGCAGATATTCTAGTCGTGGCCGTAGGTAAACCGCAATTTATTCCAGGCAATTGGATCAAAGCTGGCGCGATTGTTATTGATGTAGGAATCAACCGTCTTGATGGAAAACTGGTAGGCGATGTGGAATATGATACAGCAGCACAACATGCTGCTTATATTACACCAGTTCCTGGAGGTGTAGGTCCTATGACAGTAGCAATGTTAATGTTTAATACACTTTATGCCTATGAGCATACATTTGACCCAAAGTGCGGTCAAAAATAAAAGAGTTTTAGTTGCAAAAAAACCGTAGATGGACATTCATCTACGGTTTCTTTTTCGATTTAAAATTATCTTACCCGCTAACTGCCGGTAAATACCCTTTTTCAATTAAGTTAGGAATACACATTACGATAACACCTGCAATCAACGCAATAAGTAATGCTACATTTCCACCTTTAACACGATAAGGTAAATGAGGATTAATTTGTCTTGTCCGCCAAGCTAAACCAATCGGAAGGATTAAACAATAAAATGCGCAAAGCAATCCTGCATAATGTAGTGCCTGAATAAAACCATTAGGGTAAAAGAGCGCAAATGCTAAAGGTGGAATAAATGCTGTTAAACTTAGAGTTAAACGATTATTTGGCAAATGATAGCGCTTAAATAGATCCCCCAGTCCCTCAAAAACACCAAGCATCACACCTAAAAATGACGTAATTAAGGCTAAAGCAGAAAAAATACGAACAATTTCCCCCATAAGATGCGAACCGGTAATTGTTCGTGTGGCATTGACTAAACCGTTTAATGTCGATTCGGCTTTGAGAATTTGAACAAACTCATTTTGACTCAATACACCATGGGTCGCCATTTGCCAAACAAGGTAAGCAATTAATGGAATTGCCGTACCAATTAAAATAGCTCTACGGAATTGCTTAACATTACCACCTAAATAGCTATTTATACTTGCCATAATGACGTGAAACCCAAAAGAAGTGAAGAAAATCGGGGCAGCAGAAGCAATAAATGCATAATCCAACGGTAATGCTAACAAATTATCGATACTGGCTTTAGGTAACATCATAAAAAGAACAACGGCAAAGGCGATTAATTTTCCGATAAAAAGAACTCGAGTAATACCGTCAACGCCTTTAGTCCCGATAACGACAAAACTACCAAGTACAACAGTAAAAAGAATAATCGCAGTTTCAACAGGCAGAGGCTCACCACCAAATGCAGTAGGCAACCCCGAGACTAATGAACCACCTCCTGTAATATAAGCAGCAGATAGCGCATAAAGTAAAATGAGCAAACTTAGCGTAGAAAGCAACCTCCCGATGATACCAAAATACTTTTCGGCTAAAGTCGCAACACCATCATTTAATTTATCGGCAGTTTGATAAACCTCGACAAATAGTAAACCGCTATAAACTAACAATATCCATAATCCGACTAATAGAAGTGCAGTATAACCGAATCCTATTCCCGCCGATGTTAACGGCATTGCCAACATTCCCGCACCTATTGTTGTGCCAGCAATAATTAAGGCACTTCCGAAAGTTTTGTTGTGTAGCATAAATTATCCTTAGTATAAAAATAAAAGTTTGCAATAAATTAAGAAAAAACAACATTTTATTACTGCTTTAAATAAAAGGGTAAATCCCCACCTCTTGAATGATTTAGTAACGGTAAACAACAAACAAAACAGCTAAATTTGACCGCACTTTTGTTTGTAATGATATCGGCAAACGGAAAGATAACTATCATTTCCACCAATTTGAATCTGCTCGCCCTCTTTCACAACATCTCCTTGTTCATTTAAACGTAACACAAAATTTGCTTTACGACCGCAATAACAAATAGTTTTCAGCTCTTCTAGTTGATCTGCCCAAGCTAGTAAATACCTACTTCCCTCAAATAATTCGGCTTGAAAATCAGTCCTCAATCCATAGCATAAAACGGGAATATTCAATTTATCAACAACATCACTTAACTGATAAACCTGGGATTTTGTTAAAAACTGAGCTTCATCAATTAATACACAGTGGAGCTTTTCAATTTTGATGTATTGTTCAATTTCACAAAAAAGATCCGTTTCAACTCGAAATAGTTTTGCCTCTTGGCTAATACCGATTCGAGAAGTCACTTTTCCAATACCATAGCGATCATCAATTGCAGCAGTATAAACCAAAGTGTTCATATTGCGCTCACGATAGTTATAAGAAGATTGTAGCAAAGTAGTGGACTTCCCTGCATTCATTGTGGAATAGTAAAAATATAACTTTGCCATTATTTAACAATCCATTTCCAAATATGATAAGACAGAAACCCGACTAACGGAGGTAAAGCGGCGAGAATGAAAACACCGTAGGTAGTCCCCCCACCGACATAGTTCCCAACCAAGGTAAGAATACGAACAATATCATCGCTTGAAGTGGTAAAAATCCAATAGGCAATAACACTGAGCGAAATAAAGCAAGCAATACCGGCGGCACGCATCGCACGAAATTTAATTTGTTCCATCATATTTCCTTAAATCATAGCCAGTTCGGCCATATCCCAACGAGGTTTAACATCAATCGCTAAATCGTTTTGCTCCCCTTGTTTTAAACGCAGAAAACCAGTGTACGCAATCATTGCGCCATTATCAGTACAAAATTGCGGTTGAGGATAAAAAACATCACCCTTTAAGCCTAACATCAGCTCTGCCAAAGTTTGGCGTAATTTTTTATTAGCACTCACACCACCAGCGATAACTAAACGCTTATATCCGGTTTCTTTTAACGCCCATTTACACTTTATAGCCAAAGTATCTACAACCGCATCTTGGAATGCATACGCAATATCGGCTTTAGTTTGCGTGGTTAAAATACCTTCTTGCTTGATAGCTTGATTGATTGCATTAGCTGCCGACGTCTTTAAGCCCGAAAAACTAAAATCTAATCCCGCTCTATCGGTCATCGGACGAGGGAAAATAAAACGCTCAGGGTTTCCCAACTCAGCTAAACGAGAAAGCGCAGCCCCTCCGGGATAATCCAGACCTAACAGTTTCGCCGTTTTATCAAAGGCTTCGCCTGCTGCATCATCAATAGATTCACCAATAACTTGATATCGTCCAATACCTTCTACATTGACTAATTGTGTATGCCCACCAGAAACTAAAAGAGCGATAAAGGGAAACTCTGGCGGAACTTTTTCCAACATCGGTGCAAGCAAATGCCCTTCCATATGATGAACACCAATAGCGGGTACACCCCAAGCATAAGCTAACGAACGACCAATCGTTGCGCCGACAAGCAAAGCCCCGACTAATCCAGGACCGCTTGTATAAGCAATACCGTCAATATCATCTGGAGTTGATTCAGCTTCTGCTAATGCAGCTTGAATCAAAGGTGCTGTTTTACGAATGTGATCTCTTGATGCAAGTTCTGGTACGACACCACCATAGTCTGCGTGTAATTCTATTTGTGAGTAAAGTTGGTTGGCAATTAATCCCTTTTCTTCATCATAAATAGCTACTCCAGTCTCATCACAAGAGGTTTCAATTCCTAAAATCCGCATTATCATTCTTCCATATTTAAAAATACGGCGGATTTTACCTTTTTTGTTGATGTTTAACCAGTTCAAACCTGAGATTTCGTCGAAAATCTCAATATTTCCTTTACTTTTCCCTTTAAATTGGATTAGAATTGCGACCTTTGTTGAATTCGCACGATTTGGTCGCGAAGTAAAATTAAAAATTGCAATTATTAAACTCATTGAGGTGATTGGCTTATGCCTGTAATTAAAGTACGTGAAAACGAATCATTTGACGTAGCTTTACGTCGTTTCAAACGCTCTTGTGAAAAAGCGGGAATCTTAGCTGAAGTTCGTAGCCGTGAATTCTACGAGAAACCAACAACAATCCGTAAGCGTGAGAAATCCACATTAGCTAAACGCCACGCTAAACGTATCGCTCGCGAAAATGCACGTAGCTCTCGCTTATACTAATTTATAGTATTTTATAACTCGAGTTAAACAAACCGTGAACCCATTTGGGCGCACGGTTTTGTTACATTATAAAAATATAAAAATTTTCGCGATGGTTAAGATAGACACGGTTTTGTTCAACATTAAAAACCTGATTTTTTGACCGCACTTTAACCTAAAAACTAAGGAGCTGTACAATGAAAGGTTTGATTCCTCGTCAATTTATTGACGATTTATTGGCAAAATCTAATATTGTTGATGTTGTTAACGGGCGAGTTAAATTAAAAAAAGCAGGACAAAACTATCAAGCTTGTTGCCCTTTTCATCATGAAAAAACACCATCTTTTACAGTCAGTGAGAAAAAGCAATTTTATCATTGCTTTGGCTGTGGTGCTCACGGTAACGCAATTTCGTTTTTAATGGAATATGACAAGCTTGAATTTGTAGAAGCCATAGAAGAACTAGCTGCCTCCTTAGGCTTAGAAGTACCATACGAGCAACAAACTAATCAAGGAAATAAAAAACCGAGGGTAAATTATCAAGCTAAGCGTAATCTATACGAATTAATGCAAGATCTTGCCGTCTTTTATCAACAGCAACTATCAGCTTATAAGGTAGCACAAGACTATTTAGTACAAAGAGGTTTATCCAAAGAAATTATTGAACGGTTTCAAATAGGTTTTGTTCCTAATTCAATAGATACGGTATTGCGCCGATTCGGTACGAATCGTGAAATCCAACAGAAATTATTTGAGCTGGGAATGTTATCTCGTAATGAAAAGGGAAATGTTTATGATCGATTTCGACATCGAATTATGTTTCCTATTCGGGATCGACGAGGACGAACGATTGCCTTTGGCGGACGAGTCTTGAATGATGAAAAACCCAAATATCTAAACTCTCCCGAAACACTGACCTATCATAAAGGTAATGAAGTGTATGGCTTATTTGAGGCATTACGAGCTAACGACGAACCTGATTTGCTGTTAGTTGTTGAGGGATATATGGATGTCATCGCCTTAGCACAATTTGGTGTAGATTATGCTGTAGCATCACTAGGAACATCAACAACATCAGAACAAATTCAGCAGTTATTTCGAGTAACTGAGCAAATTGTGTGTTGCTATGACGGCGATAGAGCCGGACGTGATGCTGCATGGCGGGCTTTAGAAAATGCCCTCCCCTATTTAGAAGACGGACGGCAATTAAAATTTGTATTTTTACCAGATGGAGAAGATCCAGACTCTTATATCCGTAAATACGGAAAAGTTCAGTTTGATAAATATGTCGCTAACGCACAATCTGTCAGTGAATTTATGTTGGCACAACTTAGCCCACGGGTAGATTTCTCTAGCAAAGAGGGTAAAAGTAAACTTGTCGCATTAGCTGTACCGCTAATTAAACAAATTCCCGGAGATATGTTACGTCTTGCCTTGCGAAATACCTTAGCTCAAAGGGTAAATATTTTGGAATCACAGTTAGAAAGTTTAATTCCGACACAACAGACGATATCTTATGTTACAGCGAAAAACAAACAAATAAAGCGAACGCCTATGAGATTAGTTATCTCGTTACTGGTCCAAAATCCTCATTTAGTCAATCGCATTTCTAAGGCGGGATTGACAGCGTTAAAACAAGAGGCTGGATACGATTTGTTGTCAAAATTAACCGCACTTTGCCAAGAACGAAGTGGCATAACAACAGGCCAAATTTTAGAACACTTTCGTGATACTGAATATAGCCAAGCACTTGAAATATTGAGCGGTTGGGATCATTTATTGGACGAACTGGATATCATTGAGGCATTTTCACAAAATTATCGTCGCTTAAATATTCAGGCAATTGAACGGGATATTCAAATTTTAATAGAGAAAGAGCGGTTAGCAGGACTAAATGAAGAAGAAAAAAAACTGCTTATTCATTTACTAAAAGGCAAAGAGCAACAAAAAAAACTATTGGGATGATCCTCTAGTTAAACCAAATCAACAGTGGTAAAATTGCTAATTTAGAATTGAGCATATTACCTTCCACAATAACTATATAAAGCGAGTGAAAGATGGAGCAAAACCAACAATCAAATGCGGAACAATATTCAGAACAAATCGAACAACTTATTGATCTAGGGCGTAATCAAGGTTATTTGACCTATGCAGAAATTAATGATTTGTTACCCGAAGACGCAATTGATCCGGAATATTACGATAAATTATTGCAGATGTTGCAAAATGATGCGGGTATTCCGGTACTAGATGAAGCGCCTGAAAGTGATGATATGATTTTGAATGACACGATCCCCGATGAGGATGCGGTAGAAGAAGCGACGCAAATTTTATCTAATGTGGAATCAGAAATCGGGCGGACAACAGATCCCGTGCGTATGTATATGCGCGAAATGGGAACTGTTGATCTATTGACGCGTGAAGATGAAATCAGTATCGCAAAACGTATTGAAGAAGGAATCGACGAAGTTCAGGTGTCTATTTCCTCTTATCCTGAAGCAATTCAAATCTTGCTTGAACAATATGCTCGTGTAGAAGAAGGTACTTTCCGTTTAGCAGACCTAATTACCGGTTTTGTTGATCCAAATGCCGAAGTTATCGAATCGGAAGTCATCTCCGAAGACTTAGACGATGCTGAAGAATCCGAAGACAGCCCACTCCAACTTGAAGATAATAATAATGAGAATGAGGAAGAAGAAAACGACTCAAGCTCCGATAACAGCGATTCAGATAACAGTATAGATCCGGAAGTTGCCCGTGCTAAATTCTTAGAACTAAAAATACAACACGAAAAAACCTTGGCGAGTATCGAAAAGCACGGACGAACCTCTAAACGCACAAAAACTCAAATTGATGCATTGGCAGAGATTTTTAAACAATTCCGCCTGGTTCCGAAACAATTCGATCAACTTGTACTATCAATGAAAAATATGATTAAACGAGTTCGGGTAGAAGAACGCAATATTCAAAAAATCCTAGTTGATATTGCCGGAATGCCAAAAGATGAATTTGAGGTTTTAATTACTTCGCAGGGAACAAATTCAGCATGGTTGGAAAAAGTATTAAATTCTTCAAAACCTTGGGCAAAACGTTTACCTAAATACGAAGAGCGTATCCGCTTAGCACTAGACAATCTGGCAAGATTTGAACAAGAATCGAATTTAAGCGTACAACAAATGCGTGAAATTTGTGATGCGGTTGCTCGAGGAGAACAAAAAGCCCGCCGAGCCAAAAAAGAGATGATTGAAGCAAACTTACGCTTGGTGATTTCAATCGCTAAAAAATACACAAATAGAGGTCTACAGTTCCTTGATTTAATTCAAGAAGGAAATATTGGTTTAATGAAAGCCGTAGATAAATTTGAATATCGTCGAGGCTATAAATTTTCTACCTATGCAACTTGGTGGATTCGCCAAGCAATTACGCGTTCTATTGCTGACCAAGCACGCACTATTCGTATTCCAGTACATATGATTGAAACTATCAATAAACTCAATCGAATCTCGCGGCAAATGCTACAAGAAATGGGACGAGAAGCGACACCGGAAGAACTCGCAGACCGAATGGGAATGCCTGAAGAAAAAATCCGTAAAGTATTAAAAATTGCTAAAGAACCTATTTCAATGGAGACACCAATAGGTGATGACGATGATTCTCATCTTGGTGATTTCATTGAAGACAGCACCTTAGAATTACCATTAGACTCAGCAACAGCTCAAAGTCTGAAACTGGCAACAAATGAGGTATTGGAAGGATTAACACCGCGCGAAGCAAAAGTGTTAAGAATGCGTTTCGGTATTGATATGAATACAGATCATACCCTTGAGGAAGTCGGGAAACAGTTTGACGTTACCCGTGAACGTATCCGCCAAATAGAGGCGAAAGCACTGCGTAAACTACGCCACCCAAGCCGCTCGGAAACATTAAGAAGTTTCTTAGATGAATAATACCTACTATGGCCGTACGAAAGTGCGGTCTATTTTTTTCTTCTTTTATTGTTCGTTTTTCCAACGAAAGCACTTCAAGTTATAGACTTTAATCCCGAATTTAACTATAATCTACCCGCTTTCTAAGCCCCCATAGCTCAGTTGGTCAGAGCAGTCGACTCATAATCGATTGGTCACAGGTTCAAGTCCTGTTGGGGGCACCAAAAAGCTTATCGCGCCCCTTCGCTACTCATCAAAAACACCAAACAATCCCAGTAACAACAAGACTTTTCCGCATTTTAACCTATCGTAATCCCTCGTAAGAATTCGACCTTAATCACGTTTCTTAGTAAGCATGATTGTAACCACGTGCTATTATTCTTTTCCCGTGGTTACTAAAATCATCCTAATGGTTACAAAACATGCTCAGAATTACTAAATCTTTAATGAATACGGAAGTAGAAACAGATAGGCCTAAAACCAACGAATATACCTTAACTGATAGATACAGTTTGTGTTTGTTCGCTCCACTTACTGGCATTAAATCTTAGCGTTTTAATTATATTCAGCCACTTACTCAAAAACACACAAAAATCTCTTTAAGTACCTTTCCCCGTCTATCACTAAAACAATAATTGAAATGCATGCCAAATATTTAAAAAAGAAAAAGAAAAAGAAAAAGAAAAAGAAAAAGAAAAATATAATTTCATAAAAATAAAGGCTAATCTGTAAAGATTAGCCTATAAATGATTTATCGATTAAATTATTCGATAGTAAGCTTTTTACCATCATAGCTCATTGTTTGCACAGTTGTTAATGCTTTACCTCCGTCAGTTTCTCCACCAATCAATAAAACCTTATTGTTATAAGAAACCGCAACACCATATCCAATACTAGTCGGTAATTCTCCAATAATTTTCCATTTCCCCTTATTTAAGGTATAAACTTCCTTATGCCACGCTTTTGTTAGTCCTTGGTGAGCAAATAACTTTCCCTCTTTAAATTGTTTGATAGCTCCTGGGAAATTTGCACCTCCAGTAACTAAATAATAACCATTACTATACCCTGCCATTGCTCCAGCCAAACCATCTTGAGTTTTGCCTTTCGGAGCGGGCAAATTCGGTAAGTTTTTCCACATAACGCTATTTTTAGAAAATAACCCCAGATGAGTCTCAGCAGTACGAAGACCCGGTTTAACTTCGCCATTAACAACTATCAATTGATTACCTTCAATAGTAAATGCCGCACCTGCACGACCAGAAAACGGAACTCTACCTTCATTGCGCCATTTATTCGTTGCAGGTTCATAGCTTAACAGCTCAGTTGTAAAGAAATAATCCTCTGGACGTTGATTAAAATAAGCGGCGGCTACCGCATCTTTTTTAGCTTTATCATCACCAGCAGCAGTATAATCTTGGAAATAACCATTAAAAATCGAAAGGTTAGAACCACCGATAATATAGATCTTGTCCGCTTTAGAAGCACCACTAGCACCAACCAAACCGCGCGGAGAACGCGTCGGTAGTTTCGTCCAAGCATTATCCGTCGGATTATAACTATAAACGTCATTCACTAATTGCAATTCACCTTTTTCATTTTTTTGTAAGCCACCAAAAATATATAATTTACCATCAACAGCAGCTGCTATCGGTTGACTACGCTCTCCTCCTGGAAATGAGGCAATTTCTTGCCATTGTGCATTTGGTGTTTTCAAATCAAGTGAATAAAATTTATCGCCGCCAGTACCTAACCCAACATAAAGCGTATTACCAATAAGTGCTCCTGCCCCACTTTTAATTCCTATCGGTAAATCAGGGTAAGCCGCTTGTACACTAGCGCTTGCAACGATAGTAAATAATGCACTATATAAGCATATTTTTTTGAATTTCATAATAAACCTCAGTTGTTAAGTTTAATAATTTACTATTCGACTAACCGCATAAACATAGTCTCACTTCTCTAAAGAAGAGTTTGCTATCAACCATCTTTATTGCAAAACTCTTTGTCTTTTCACCGCACGACCTCCTATTAAGGCATAAGTAAATTAGGGATAAACGTAATAATTTGCGGAAAAATTGTTATTAATACTAGCGTTAAAAATATTGGTACAAGGAAGGGTAATACACCCTTAGTAACCGTTGAAACCGACATATTTCCAACACGGGCAACCACAAATAATGCCATTCCCATTGGTGGCGTTAAAATACCGATCATCATATTCAACGTTGTCATCACACCAAAGAACACTAAATCAATATTAAAGTGCATAGCAATAGGAATTAACATTGGCAGCACTAAAAATTGCAATGCAAGAGCATCAATAAACATTCCGAGGAAAAGTAATAACAAATTGATCATGACTAATACCATAAGCTGTGAGTCTGCTACAGCGACAAAAACTTGTGCAATACGCATTGCTACTTGCTCTCGGGCAATCATATCACCAAAGAAAGTAACGGCCATTACCATTAACACGGTTACACCAGTAATAGCCATTGCTTCTACACAGCCATCAAACAACATTTTTAATGTCAATTCTTTATAGACGAACATTCCAATAATCACAGAATAAAGGGCAGCGATAACGGCCGCTTCCGTCGGTGTGAATAAACCAGAGAAAATACCTCCGATAATCAGAATCGGAGTAAGAATTGCCCAAATTGCTTTTTTAAATGCAGCACAAAGCTCTGGCATTTTCGTTTTTTTAGTTTTTGGATAACCCCTCTTTTTAGAAATATAATAGTTCATTACCATTAGCGCGATTGTTACTAAGACTCCCGGGATAAACCCTGCAACAAACAATTTAGCAATGGATTCATTGGCAATAACACCATAAATAATCATTGCAATACTTGGCGGAACTAAGGGTCCGATAATACAAGATGCCGCAGTAATACCACCGCAGATATCATCATCATAACCTGCATCACGCATCGCTTTAATTTCAAGCTGCCCTAAACCACCAGCATCGGCTAACGCAGACCCCGACATTCCTGAAAACAATAAGCTAGCACCGATATTAACGTGCCCCATTCCACCCGTATAATGTCCTAGTAATGCTTTAGCAAAACTAAAAATTCGCTCTGTGATACCGCCCGTATTCATAAGGATTCCAGTTAATATAAAGAAAGGTACGCTCAATAACGGGAAACTATTAAGGCTATCCACCAATTTAATCGAAGCTGCATTAGCAATATTCCAGCGAACCATTGAGAAATATAACAAGGTGGCAATAAAGAGAGACCAACCGACAGGAACACCCAAAAACATGATGACTAGCCAGATACCTAATGTAATAAATACTGCGTTAGAACCGAACTTAACATAGTTAGTAATACGGAGAACCTTATACAAATCTGGATACATAAATAAAATTACAAAAAGAATAATACCGACAATGATAAAGAACAGAGGAGAAATATAACTTTTTTGTGAATCAAAATTATCCTTTTGCGCCTGAATGAAACGAACTAACATCAATACTGAAACAATAGGTAATGAGGCATATAACCATTTTTCTGAAATACCTAAAGAAACCATTTCAAAGGATGCATCCAAAAATAATTTAATCCCAAAATGAATAAACAGAACAATGGATACAAAAATAATCAACTGGACAAAACTATTAGTTAGACGCTTGATTTTAGGTGGCATCAAATTAGTAATAAAATCAATAAAAACATGCTGTTGATTACGAATACCGATACTTATTCCTAACATCCCGACATAAACAAACAATAAGCGGGCAAGTTCTTCACTCCAAATTAAAGGAGAACTAAATAATTGTCTAGCAAGAATTTGAGCAATTAGAATGGCAAAAATAACTAAAAATAATACTCCGCCAATCCATTCTTCAAGTTTATTAAAAATTCTCATACAACATCTCCGTCATAGGACAAAAAATAAGCCTTAACGCTAACCTACGTTAAGGCTTTAAATTTATTTGCTTACCGCTTCAATTTGATTAAGAGCATCTTCACCGACTTTACCATTTTTCTTAATAAATTCGGCGTAATAAGGTTTCATTGCTTCTTTAAATGGAGCAAGATCCGGTTTGGTTACTGTTACACCTTGTTTTTCAAAGAATGAAATAAGATCACGTTCACCATTAATAAATAATTGGGTATGATATTCCGCTGCCTTTTGAGCAGCATCTTTTACAACTTTTTTCAACTCATCCGATAATTCATCGAAAGTCTCATTACTAACTAAATAAAGTTGATCATTAAGAATATGGTTTGTCATCGCCAAATATTTCTGTACTTCATAAAATTTTTGAGCTTGAATTGTTGGGAGTGGATTTTCTTGGCCGTCAACAGAATGGGTTTGTAACGCAAGATACACTTCGGAGAAAGCCATTGGCGTTGGAGACGCACCGACATACTTAGCATAAGCTAAATTTGTTGCTGCATTTGGAACACGAAGTTTTAATCCTTTCATATCTTCAATGGTATTTATGGCACGATTTGATGAAGTTTGGCGGGTTCCATTATAAGCTTGAGATAATAACGTTAAACCGAGTTCTTTATCCATTTTGTGAATTAAATCTTGCCCGAATTTTGTTTCATATAATGCCTTTTGGGCAGTAGGAAAATCTGAAATGACGTAAGGTAAAGCAAAAACTTCCGCTTCAGGATAAAAAATTTGAAAACGTGCAGATTCTCCGAAAGTAAAATCCAACGCCCCATCTTTCAACTGTTTAAGCATTGCACGATCATCACCTAATTGAGAATTTGGAAAAAGAGAAATTTCAATTTTCCCATTAGATTTTTCCTTAACTTCTTTAGCAAAAAATTCTGCCGCTTTATATTCATTAGAAGACGTACCGGCATTCATTCCAAATTTTAAATCGTAATCAGCAGCATAAACAGCAACGGAAATGCCAAGCGATACGGCTGTTGCAAAAAAGAGTTTCGCTAATTTCATTCTGTTTTCCTCCATAGCGGGTTCATTGTGTCAATAAAACATTGGCAACTTACTATTGCTCGTCAATACTCTAAAGCAAATAGATCAGATTTTAAATATATAATGAAGTTTTATTTCAAAAATGCGACATAGATCACATTCCAAATAAATACTCCATAAAATAAATTTAAATGGTGTATTTTTTCTTTTTGGGGCGTTATAATGCCAACATTGTTTTATAAAAAGACAAAAGAGAAATGAAATGCTAAGTGATCAAGCAATTTTTGAGCGCTACTTAACTAAGCGTTCAGAATTTGAAAAGCAATCTGAAATTACATTAATCGGTCATTCTTTATTCGATATGTGGAGCGATTTACCACAGGGAATGCCTTCATTAATGGGAAAAACAACAGCAAATCTCGGTATTTCAGGTATCAGTACAAAACAATATCTTGATGTACTTGTAAACCAACAAGCTATCCAACATGTTGGCAACGATGTTTTCTTCTTTTTGGGGGTAAATGATATTGCTAAAGAAAAAAATTATTCTCCAGAACAAGTTTTGATTTGGCTACAAGATATCATACGAAAGATTCGCCCTATCGCCCCTCTTAATGTTCATTATTTTTTATTAGAAGCTACGCCAATTGATGAAAGTCGGATCAAAACGGTAAGCAATGCCCAGATTATTGAATTGAATACATATTTTCGTCGCTATTGTCCAGATGAATTACTTTTTATTGAAACGTATAAAAATTTCACTAATGAACAGGGACAACTTGCAACAGAGCTAACAACTGACGGACTACATTTTTCTGACAAAGGGTATACTGTATTAGCTCAGTTGTTACTCCCTTATTTAACTTGCTAACTTATTATTGGAGCCAAATATGTTAAAACACGATTCCTCGTATATACTTGAGATGATTAAAAACGGATTAATTGCTTCTTGCCAACCGGTGGATAACGGACCATTAGATTCACCTGAAATAGTAGCAGCGATGGCTAAAGCCGCTATTATTGGTGGAGCCGCCGGACTCAGAATTGAAGGAATAGATAATCTACGAGCAACAAGAAAAATAACTAATGCGCCGATCATTGGCATTGTGAAACGCGATTTACCGGACAGTCCGATCAGAATCACTCCGTTTTTACAAGATATTGAGGCGCTCGCTAGTGCAGGAGCAGATATTATAGCCGTTGACGGTACATTACGTCCTCGTCCCATAGATTTAGAAAGTGCAGTCAAAAAAATCAAAGAATTAGGCTGCCTTGCCATGGCGGATTGTTCTAATTTAACCGAAGGATTACATTGTCAACAACTTGGTTTTGATATTATCGGTAGCACTATGTCTGGTTATACGGGAAGTGAAATACCACAAGAACCGGACTATCAGCTAGTCAAAGATCTTAAAGCGGCAGGCTGTTGGGTTATGGCGGAAGGGCGTTATAACACACCTGAATTAGCTAAAACGGCAATTGAAATCGGTGCGGATGCAGTTACTGTCGGATCAGCATTAACAAGATTGGAGCATATTGTGAGTTGGTTTGCCGACTCTGTAAAATCAGCCCAAAAAGGATAGCTCATGAAATGTTTAGCAATTGATATCGGCGGCACAAAAATAGCTACAGCAATCGTAGAAAATAACCAAATTATTCTACGTAATCAGATTAGTACGCCACAAAAAAATGTGGCCGAATCTATGCACCAAACTTTGGCTGAGATATTACAGCAATATAAAGATCAATTTGACTATGTTGCAGTCGCCTCTACCGGAATTATTAATAATGGGATTCTAACCGCTCTAAATCCGAAGAATTTAGGTGGTTTAGCTGAATTTCCATTACAACAGAGTATGACAAAACATACCAACAAACCTATCGGATTACTAAATGATGTGCAGGCGGCAGCCTATGCCGAATATTTAACGCAAAATCAAGAAGAAATCCAAAATTTTGCTTTTATTACAGTTTCTACTGGAGTTGGTGGTGGCATTATTCTTAATCGCCAATTATTGACGAAACCAAATGGTATTGCAGGACATATTGGACACACTCTTGCAGATCCAAAAGGACCTATATGTGGCTGCGGGCGAATTGGTTGTGTTGAAGCCATTGCCTCAGGACGAGCAATTGAAGCAACTGCTAGCCAATGGGAAAACCCTTGTAATCCGAAAGAAGTCTTTACTCGATTTAGAAAATCAGATCCAAAATCAACCGCACTCGTTACTCGTTCTGCAAAAGCGATTGCTAACTTGATCGCAGATCTCGTCATTGGATTGGATATTCAAAAAGTAGTTATCGGTGGTAGTGTCGGATTAGCAGAAGGCTATCTCCCTTTAGTTCAGCAACAATTGGCACAGCTCCCAACAATTTACCACTGTCCGCTAGGCTTAGCAGAATATGCTCAAGATGCCGGATTACTTGGTGCGGCTTATTGGGTAAAACAAACATTGCAGAGAAATTAAGGAGTGATGATGGTAAAAAACGGAAATATTTTAAATACGATTGGGGCGTTGTATCACAGCCTAACAAAAACGGAGAAAAAAATTGCCAATACAGTTTCTATGTCTCCCGATTTAGTTGTGCAATGCTCGCTAGCAGAGATTTCTGCTCATTTAAATGTCGGTGAAGCAACTTTTGTCCGTTTTTGTCGTACTATCGGTTTTAATGGCTTTAGTGATTTTAAGTTGGAATTGTCTATTGAACTTGCCACTAAAGATGTAAAAGATAATACGGTTTTAGAAAGTGAAATCGTGCCAGAAGACGATTCATTGAAAATCGCCCATAAAATTCAAGTCGCGCTAACGAATGTGATGACTGAAACAATTAATCTATTGGATTTGAAGCAATTAGACAAAGTGGTTAAATCTATTCGTAAAGCAAACCGAATCTTTTTATTCGGTGTAGGTTCTTCAGGCGTAACTGCAGAAGATGCCAAAAATAAATTTATGCGAATAGGATTATCTGTTGATGCTACCGGAAATAATCATTTTATGTATATGCAGGCGGCATTACTTACCCCCAAAGATGTGGCAATTGGCATTAGTCATTCTGGGTATTCTAATGAGACGGCAAGAACATTAGAGATCGCCAAAAAAAATGGCGCGACAACAGTCGCATTGACTCATAGTTTACGTTCCCCTATTACCGAGCATGCCGACTTTGTACTAATAAATGGTAACAAACAAGGTAAACTACAAGGCGATTCTATCGGAACAAAAATTGCACAATTATTTGTTTTAGATTTAATTTATACTTTGGTTGTGCAAGCAGAAGAAGAAAGTGCAACGAAAACGAAGCAAAAAACACTGAATGTGATTTTGGAACAACGTATCAAATAAGGAGTAAAAATGAAAAACTTAAAAGGTATTTTTAGTGCATTATTAGTGTCATTTAATGAAGATGGCTCAATTAATGAGAAGGGTCTACGCCAGATTATTCGTCATAACATTGACAAAATGAAGGTAAATGGTCTTTATGTCGGAGGTAGTACCGGAGAGAATTTTATGCTCTCCACCGAGGAGAAAAAAGAAATCTTCCGTATAGCAAAAGATGAGGCCAAAGATCAAATTGCATTAATCGCTCAAGTCGGCAGCGTAAATTTACACGAAGCAGTAGAATTAGGGAAATACGCTACAGAACTTGGTTATGATTGCTTATCTGCAGTAACACCGTTTTATTACAAATTTAGCTTCCCTGAAATCAAACATTATTATGATACCATCATTGCTGAAACCGGTAATAATATGATTGTCTACTCTATTCCATTCTTGACTGGAGTTAATATTGGCGTTGAACAATTCGGCGAACTTTACAAAAACCCTAAAGTGATCGGCGTTAAATTTACCGCTGGTGATTTCTATTTATTAGAACGGTTGAAAAAAGCGTACCCGAATCATCTTATTTGGGCAGGGTTTGATGAAATGATGCTGCCTGCTGTAGCGTTAGGAGTGGATGGTGCAATCGGTAGTACATTCAATGTCAATGGCGTTAGAGCTAAACAGATTTTTGAATTAACTAAAGCCGGAAAATTAGCAGAAGCCTTAGAAATTCAGCATATCACCAATGATTTAATTGAAGGTATTTTAGCTAACGGTTTATATCTAACTATCAAAGAGTTGTTAAAATTGGAAGGCGTCGAAGCTGGTTATTGCCGTGAACCTATGACTAAAGCCGCGACGGAAAAACAACTTACAGTCGCAAAAGAATTAAAAGCGAAATACCTATAATCGTCTAGGGGAAATACCTATCTGCAGATAATATTTCCCCTCTTTCACTGATCATTTCTTCCTTCTACGGTAGAATTAAAAATTTGACTCCACTTTACCGACAAATTGGAGAAAATGTACTATAAATTCGGAGAATATTATGCGTCTTATTCCATTACAAACAGAACAGCAAGTCAGCCGTTGGGCAGCCCGCCATATCGTTGAGAGAATTAACCGTTTTCAGCCAAGTGAAGATCGTCCTTTTGTGTTGGGTTTACCTACTGGCGGTACACCACTTAAAACTTATCAGGAATTAATTAAACTATATCAAGCAGGTGAGGTTAGTTTCAAATATGTAGTTACGTTCAATATGGACGAATATGTAGATTTACCGAAAGAACATCCAGAAAGTTATCACTCCTTTATGTATAACAACTTTTTTAATCATATTGATATCCAAGAAAAAAATATCAATATATTAAATGGTAACACACAAGATCACGATGAAGAATGTCGACGCTATGAAGAAAAAATTAAAGCTTACGGAAAAATTCATCTATTTATGGGCGGTGTTGGTATCGATGGGCATATTGCATTTAATGAACCGGCCTCTTCACTCAATTCTCGAACCAGAATAAAAACCTTAACGCCTGATACGATTATCGCCAATTCACGCTTTTTCAATAATGATGTAAATCAAGTACCTAAATATGCCTTAACTATTGGCGTAGCAACATTATTAGATGCAGAAGAAGTCATGATTTTGGCTACAGGTCATCAAAAAGCCCTTGCTGTTCAAGCCGGTGTAGAAGGTTGTGTTAATCATTTATGGACTATAAGTGCATTACAATTACACCGCCATTTCTTATTAATTTGTGATGAACCCGCTACACAAGAATTGAAGGTGAAAACGGTTAAATATTTTACTGAATTGGAAAAACACGCGATCCATAGTGTATTGTAATGATTAACGGGTAGCTTAAGTTCTGCTCGATTTAGTTGTAATTAAAAAAAACAGAAGGAATATATGAAATACGCACTAATTAACAGCAAAATTTATACCGGCAGAGATATTCTGCAAGACTATGCTGTGGTAATTGAAGGGGATACAATTTCACAATTATTGCCAATAAAAGATTTACCTTCAAACTTAACAACAATTGATTTGAAGGGAAATAATCTCACTGCAGGATTTATAGACTTACAATTAAATGGTTGTGGCGGTGTAATGTTTAACGAAGATATTAGCGTTAAAACATTAGAAACTATGCAATCAACTAATTTAAAATCCGGTACAACCAGTTTCTTACCGACCTTCATCACAGCACCTGATGAAGGAATGAAAAGTGCAGTCAATATTATGCGAGAATATTTGGCAAAACATAAAAATCAAGCATTGGGATTACATTTAGAAGGACCTTATTTAAGTGTCGAAAAAAAAGGGGTTCATCAAGTACAATATATCCGAACTATTTCTCCAGAAATGAAACATTTCCTACTAGATAATGCTGACGTCATAACCAAGATAACAATGGCCGCAGAAAATCCAACGGCGGAATTTATTCCTGAATTTGTGAAAAAAGGGATTATTGTTTCTATAGGTCATTCTAATGCAAGTTATAAGAAAGCCAAAGAAGCCATAGCAAAAGGAGCTTCATTTGCTACCCATTTACACAATGCTATGTCGCCTATATCTTCCGGGAGAGCCATGGGCGTGGTAGGAGCAGTATTAGATTCCGATATCTACACCGGTATTATTGTGGACGGGTTACACGTCGATTATGCCAATATCCGCTTGGATAAAAAATTAAAAGGCGACAAGCTTTGCATTGTAACTGATGCTACAGCCGCCGCCGGCGCTAATATTGAATACTTTGAATTCGTCGGAAAAATAGTTTACGTTCGTGATGGTAAATGTTACGACGAAAATGGCACCTTAGGCGGTGCGGCAATCACAATGATAGAATCTATAAGAAATGCCGTGGAATACGTCGGTATTGAATTAGACGAAGCATTGAGAATGTGTAACCTGTATCCCGCAAGAGCTATCGGCGTAGATCAAAAATTAGGCTCTATATCGCCAGGCAAAATCGCAAATCTTACGGCATTTAGCTCTGACTTTAAAGTTATTGGCACCGCAGTCAACGGAAGTTGGCGAGAAAATTAAGTTATCACTTATTGCTCTATATACGCCTTATCTACTTTAAAAAAGCCGTCTACATTTATAGATTTGGCGTATATTACAAACGATATTCAAAGACAAAGGATTTCCTCAAACACTTATCTACACTTTCTACGTTACCGCTAACAGCGAAGTATCTGCTTGTAGAAAAATAGCAAGTCATACGACTATATTCTCAGTCCGTTCTCTCGTATTCACAAGAACACATTATACTGCTATTATTTCATTCCGTAGGGTATTCTACCCTATATTTCATCAAACAATAATTAAGAGCAAATATTATGCAATACATTGACATCGCTAATGAAGGCGTAAAAACGCTTTCTCCCTATCAAGCAGGCAAACCGATTGAAGAACTTCAACGAGAAATAGGTATTTCTAACATTATTAAATTAGCTTCTAACGAAAATCCATTTGGTTTTCCAGAAAGTGCAAAACAAGCAATCATCAATCAACTGAATGATCTTACTCGCTATCCCGATGCAAATGGCTTTGAACTAAAAGCAACAATCTCACAAAAATTTGGCATAACCCCTGAACAAATTACGTTAGGGAATGGTTCAAATGATTTATTAGAACTGTTCGCTCATACGTTTGCTGGCATCCAAGATGAAATTATCTATTCACAATATGCATTTGTCGTCTATCCACTAATAACCAAAGCAATTAGTGCAGTAGCTAAAGAAATTCCCGCTAAAAACTGGGGACACGATTTAGACGGCTTTTTAGCAGCAATCAACCCAAAAACTAAACTCATTTATATCGCTAACCCAAACAATCCAACAGGCAATTTTTTAACAGAAGAGGAAATTGATAGATTTTTGGCCAATGTACCACATAGGGTAATTGTTGTCCTTGATGAAGCCTATACAGAATTTACTGCTGAAAATGAAAGAGTAAATTCATTCAAATTATTACAAAAATATCCTAACTTAATCATTTCTCGTTCACTTTCAAAAGCTTATGGGTTAGCTGGATTGCGGATTGGCTATGCAGTATCCAATTCGGAAATTGCTGATTTACTTAACCGTGTCCGCCAGCCCTTTAATTGCAACAGTCTTGCACTAGCATCGGCAATTGCTGTCATGAACGATAATTCTTTTATCGAAAAAGTAGCAAAAAATAATCGTTTGGAGATGAAACGTTATGAGAACTTTTGCCAAACTCACGGATTAGAATATATCCCTTCAAAAGGTAACTTTATTACGATTGATTTCAAACAAACCGCTCAACCGATTTATGATGCTTTATTGTGTGAAGGTATTATAGTGCGTCCAATAGCTAGCTATGGCATGCCGAATCATCTCAGAGTAAGCATCGGTTTGCCAGCAGAAAATGATCGTTTTTTTAGTGCATTATTAAAAATACTCAACTTAAACTGATTTATCAACAAGGAGATTTTATGACTCAACCAATAACCCAAATTACTATGGCAGGTAATCCAATCAATGTTGCCGGTCGTTTTCCAAAACTCGGTGAAAAACTAAGCACCTTTCAATTCACAACAAAAGATCTTATTGATGTTGACTTAGCGCAATTTTCTGGTAAACGCAAAGTGTTAAATATTTTCCCAAGCATTGATACTGCAATTTGTGCAATGTCAGTTAGAATATTTAATCAACGCGCAGCAAATTTGGCTAATACTGCAGTTTTATGTATTTCAGCTGATTTACCCTTTGCACAAGCTCGCTTTTGCGGAGCTGAAGGGATTGAAAATGTACAAACCCTTTCAACATTTCGCCATAAAGACGTTCACGACACGCTCGGTGTAAACATTATTAGCGGCCCTACAGCTGGATTAGCCGCTCGCGCAGTAATTGTGTTAGATGAAAACGATCGAGTTTTACACAGTGAATTAGTGTCAGAAATTAAAAATGAACCGAATTATGATGCCGCATTAGCAGTCTTAGCCTAAAAGTGCGGTCAAATATTGCAATAATTATGTCATAGTTTCAAAAGTTTGTATTTTTAAACGGTAGGGCACATATTTTTGTGCCCTTAAGTATTAAATAAGACTATCAATATATTATCGGCATTCTATCCCTATCATTTATCGGATATCTCTTTCTTATGCACTATTCAGTATCAGAAATTTTAGACAGTTTTCACTTTAAGTATTATTTACACCTTTTTAGTTTCTATAATACACAGCGGGAAAGTAAATTTTTAATGCTCGCAGGCTCCATATTCTGAATGACAAGGAAAATTATAAACCGCTAAGGTTATCACCATAGAGGTGTTAATAATGAGCATTACCTCAAGAAAAAACTCTATTCTCTCCCTACTCTAGAATAGAGTTTCACTAAGAAAATATTAAATTTACTACTCTTGTGCGGTCAATATCAAAATCTTGGTAACTGTCTTATTCAGATTTAGCTTATTTGCCAATGCCGTATTGTTTAAGCTTATTAGCAATTGCTGTATGTGAAACACCTAAACGTTGTGCTAACTTTCTTGTACTTGGATACTCTTCATAAAATTGTCTCAGGATCTGAGCTTCAAATTGATTCATAATTTCTTCCAAACTTTTATCTTCAAACTGAGACAAAGAAAATGCTGGTAATGTTTGTTCAGTTAAACTTAAATGAGCAGTAGACAACTGATTCGATTCTGTGAGGGAACAAGCCTGGTAGAGTTGATTATAAAGTTCTCTAACATTCCCTGGCCAAGAATAACCTTTTAAGAATTGCAAAAATAACTCGTTCACCAGCGGCTTTTTACGTCCTAAATGCTTACTAATCAGATTTAACATATCATCTACTAATTGTTCAAAATCTTCTCGACGTTCTCGTAGAGGAGGGATAGTAATACTTAATACATTTAATCGATGAAATAAATCCTGCCGCATTTTTCCTTCGCGGACATAATAAGATAGCGGTATTTGAGAAGTGCAAATAACCCGAACATCAGAATAATTCTCTTTTTCCTCACCCACACGACGAAACGTTCCGTCATTCAAGAAACGTAATAATTTCGCTTGTAAAGGCAATGATAGCTCACCAATATTATCAAGCAACACGGTACCACCATTTGCATACTCAAAGAAGCCTATACTTTCCTGTTCAGTAGAATGGCGACCAAACATTTCGCTTTCAGCATCATAATCCGGTAAACCGGCGCAATTTACCGCAATAAATTTTTGTTGGCTACGCTGGCTAGCCTGATGGCAGGCCTTAGCAAATAAATCCTTCCCTGTTCCAGTTTCTCCTTGGATCAACAATGACGCATCGGACTGTGAAAATTTTATTCCGTTTTCGACCGCACTTTTCATTTTGGGACTATTCGTAGTAAAACGACTAAAAGACTGGCTAATACAGGGTTCTCGCATAATAATTTCCTCAATAAGAAAGTCGCTATATCATACCGATTGTCATAACAAGTGGAAAGTTTTATTTACAGATAAAATTCAAAGCAAAATAAAACCCGTATATTCACGGGTCTTATTAAGATTATTCAGGGTGCTTTTCTGCAACTTGCTGCAACAATGTTTGCAGTTCACCGCTTTGATACATTTCAAGCATAATATCGCAGCCCCCTATTAGTTCACCTTCCACCCATAATTGAGGAAATGTAGGCCAATTTGCGTAAGTCGGCAATTCAGCACGAATATCTGGATGTTGCAAAATATCTACATAACCAAATGGTACTTTACAATTCATTAGCGCTTCTACTGCTCTTGCTGAAAAGCCACAAGACGGGAATTTAGGCGAACCTTTCATATAAATTAAAATCGGATTTTCAGAAATTTGCTTTTTGATTTTGTCGATCGTTTCCATAATATTTTCTCAAGAATAAAATTTGGCGCATTGTAGCATAAGATTAAACGGGGCAAAACATTCAACGTTATGAACTACCAACTTCCACCAGCACCGCCGCCGCCAAAACCGCCTCCACCAAAACCACCGCTGGAAGAACCGCCTGAGCCTCCACCAAAGCCTCCAAAACCCCCACCAAAACCGCTCCCGTTTCTCCGGCGATTAAGACTAGATTGCCGTACGATGCGTCCCAACTGATCTCTCTGAGCAGGACTAATATAAATTTCATTCCTATTCCACTGAAATTCTCCAAATAAGACAAAGGCAATAAAGATCAGCGCCATCAAGAAAGGAATAAATTTTTCATATTCATTTTTTTCGGTATTTTGTGGATCAAACTCACCTTTACTGGCAGCGATCAAATAGTTCAACCCTTCATTAATACCTTGGGCATATTGTTGTTGCTTAAATGCTGGTAAAATTGCATTACGAATAACTTTAGCCAAAAAAGCATCTGGTAGTACGCCTTCTAGCCCCTGTCCCGTAGCTATAAATACCTTTCTGTCATTTTTAGCTATCAGCAGTAATACACCATTATCAAGTTGCTTACGTCCAATTCCCCACTTAGTACCCAGTTCAAAAGCGTAATCAGAAATTTCATACTGACCGGTTGTTGGTACCATCACAACAGCTATCTGTGAACTAGTTTCCGTGCTATAGCCAATCAACTTATTTTCTAAAAGTTGCCGATTTTCAGCTGAAAGTGTATGAGTATAATCATTGACATAACGAAAAGGTTTCGGTGGTTCAGGAAAAAACGCTGCAGATGCCGTGAAGCTAATAAAAATAAAGCAAAAAATGACCGCACTTTTAAAACCAAACCATAATCTAGTCATTAATTATCACCTCGTCGTCCAACTCATTCTGATCATCAGGTTTAACCGGAAAATAAGTAGCAAGCACTTTTGCAATATCGTCAATTGCACAAATAATCCCGCCCGTATAATCTTCTTTTTTAAAAAATACGAGCATAGTATCACATTGCTGCTGCCAAAAATTTATTTCAACAAACTGATGAATCCCTTTATCTCCCACTACGGCACATAAATGGTCTTGATATCCGAGATAAATCAATACCGCATTTTGTTCGGACGTTTTATACATTTCTAGTTCAGTAAACACCTGTAATGCACGCTCCATAGCAGATAGATTATTAGCCGATTTAGGTAACTTCCGTTCAATATATACTCTAAGCTCTGCCGAGGTTTGTTGCTCAAGGCGAACTATCGCCGCCTCAATCTGTTTTTTATTAATCGGAATTCTTGAAAATAGGCCCATAATTTATCCTTAATTAAAGTCAACGACTGGAGCATTCTCCGAACCAGAAGCTGATTTAAAGTAAGGTTTTTCTTTAAAACCTAAAATCAATGCCGCTAATTTAGTTGGGAATTGGCGAACTTTTTGGTTATAAATTCGAGCTGCATCATTAAACTTATTACGAGCTACATTAATGCGATTCTCTGTTCCCTCAAGTTGAACTTGTAAGTTAATAAAACCTTCGTGAGCTTTTAATTCCGGATATTTTTCTACTGTAACCAATAAACGAGAAAGTGCAGATCCCACCTGATTTTGGCTTTGTTGAAACTGTTCAAGTTGTTCTTGCGTTAAGTTTGTAGGATCAATTTTTGTTTGGCTTGCTTTCGCTCGCGCTTCAATAACACCAGTTAAAGTATTTTGCTCAAAATTGGCTTGTCCTTTGACAGTATTAACTAAATTAGGGATTAAATCCGAACGCCGTTGATAACTTGACTCAACATTTGCCCATACGGAATCAATTTCTTCTTCTGCTTTAACTAAGCCATTATAGCTAGTCATCAATGTAAAACCTGCAATAACAATAATCAATACTACAATCCACTTTTTCATAAAAAATTCCTTAAAATAAAATTATAAAATAAAAGACCTAAACCGAGGTTTAGGTCTTCTACTAGATCATTTTAACAATACTAGATTATTTAGTACCGTTAACTGCGATTTCAACGCGACGATCTGGAGCTAAACAAGCGATAAGCGCTTTACGTCCTTTCACTGCATCACAAGTTGCACCTGTAACTGGGTTAGCTTCACCGTAACCAGTCGCAGAAATATTTTGTGCAGCTACACCTTTAGCAACTAAGTAGTTAGCTACAGAATCAGCACGACGTTGAGATAATTTTAAGTTTGCAGCATCTTTACCAATACGATCAGTGTATCCTGCAACAGCAACATTCGCATTGTTAACTTGAGCGATCTCGCTATAAATACCATCTAAAGTTGCTTTCGCTTCAGGTTTTAAGTTTGCTTTAGCAAAAGCGAAAGTTACATCAGAGTTTAAGTTGAAAGTTTTGCTTACAACTTCAGGTGCAACAACTGGCGCGCCTTGACCGAAACGGTAAGATAGACCAGCAGTTACAGAACCAATCCACGGAGTATAATCAACACGATCACCATTATCGTCATGTAATTTACCAACGCTTGTTAACCATTGATACTCAACGCGTAATGCTAGCTCTGGTAATGAAGGTAATGCATATTCAACACCGGCAGCAAATACTGGGGACACTTTTAAGCTATGTTCACGTTCACGAACATCAAATAGCCCCTCTTCAGAACCTTTTTTATTTTTATAGTCTGAACGTACTAATGCCGCACCTACACGACCATAAACATCTAGACCTTCTAATACTTCGTAGCTACCTTTTAAGCTTAAGTGAGCACCGTGGTTAGTATGTTTTGAAACAACTTGATCATTGTCTGAGAATTTAGCACGACCGAAATCATCGTAACCTAACTCTACTGCTAAACCTAAGTTGTCACGATTTAATACTTGGTAACCACCGAAAACACCGTAAGTTACAGAGTTACGGTTAACACCATAATCACCGTCGTATTTTGAATCGTATTGATTTAAACCGTCATGGAATGATGCCCAACCAGCTTTAGCACCAGCATAGAAAGTGTTTTCTTGTGGAGCAGCTTGAGCTACTGAAGTTGCTGCTAAACCAGCAACGACTAATGCGATTGCAGTTTTTTTCATTTTGATGTCCTCTATTTAGTCATCGTTAATAATAAGAAAAGTTTCCTTACTTAAAAATTTTCGAACTTTTTATCCGAAATTACTTCTAAGCATTTGCTTAACTAGGGTTTTGAATTTGCCCTATCGTTACTAACTTTTGACAAATTCAATTCCTTTGTTGCATCAAAGGAACGTTCAAAAGTTCATACATTATCCTATAAAAATTTATAAAATCAAATTTTTTTTAGCCAATCTGTTCATATTATAAACAAACAACTGACATAATGAACATTCGTTCATTATAATTTCTCCCTTTATAATGATGTAAAAACCAATCATAAAAATTGCCTCGACAAATCGACATCTTTCCACTATTCATATATTATCTAGAGCATTTATCGTCCTTGATTTGTCTGTTTGTGAGTGATTTATGCTACCTCGTCTTTCCAATGTACCTCAAGCTGAAAAAATTGTTCTACAATATTTACAAGATCTTAAAAATCAACATTTTGAAGGAGATATTCTCTCAGACTATGCTACTCGCCTCAGCTTAGCAACAGATAACAGTGTCTATCAGCAAATCCCGCAAGCTGTCTTATTTCCAAAATCTGTTGCTGATGTCGTGCGGTTAACCAAATTAGCCGCTCGACAAATCTATCAGCCGCTAACTTTTACACCTAGAGGCGGTGGCACAGGTACAAACGGGCAAGCACTCAATAATAATATTATCGTAGATTTATCCCGTTATATGACTGACATTTTAGAACTAAATGTTCAAGAAAAATGGGTAAGAGTACAAGCTGGCGTTGTAAAAGACCAGCTTAATCAATTTCTCAAACCTTACGGCTTATTTTTTGCACCTGAATTATCTACTAGCAACCGAGCAACTATCGGCGGAATGATTAATACCGATGCTTCCGGACAAGGTTCTTTACAATATGGAAAAACTTCCGATCACGTTCTTGCACTACGTTCCGTGCTAATTAATGGCGAAATCTTAGATACAAGTGCGGTCAAATCTGATGACATTTTTTCCAACTATTATCCTCACTCAACAGCTAAACGTTTACATCAACAAGTTTTCCAATTTTGTAAATCCAAACGCCAACAGATTTTGCAAGATTTACCTCAACTAAACCGCTTTTTAACAGGTTATGATCTGAAAAATGTCTTCAATCAAGATGAAAGCAAATTTAATTTGACTCGTTTACTTACTGGTTCGGAAGGTTCATTAGCATTTATCTGTGAAGCAAAGCTCAATTTGCTACCGATTCCACAATATCGTACTCTTATCAATGTCAAATATGCCTCCTTCGATGCGGCCTTACGCAATGCTTCTTTTATGGTAGAAGCTAATGCTCTCTCTGTGGAAACCATTGATTCCAAAGTCCTAAATCTAGCCAAACAGGATATCATTTGGCATTCAGTAAACGAATTACTCACAGAAGATGCTCATAATCCGATTCTCGGTTTAAATATTGTTGAATATGCCGGAAATAACCAAATCCAAGTCGAGCAACAAGTTAGCAGACTCTGCCGGCAATTAGATGAAAAAATCGCAGCGCAGCAAGACCATATCATAGGTTATCAATGTTGTACGGATCTCCCTTCTATCGAGCGAATTTATGCTATGCGTAAAAAAGCAGTAGGATTATTAGGGAATGCGGAGGGAAATGCTAAACCGATCCCTTTTGTCGAAGATACCTGCGTCCCTCCGGAACGTCTTGCCGACTATATTTCACAATTTAGAGCAATCTTAGATCAACATCATCTGGAATACGGTATGTTCGGCCATGTTGATGCTGGCGTTTTACATGTTCGCCCAGCATTGGACCTATGCAATAAAGAACAAGTCAAATTATTCAAACAAATTTCCGATGAAGTCGCCGACTTAACCTTGAAATACGGCGGTTTACTATGGGGGGAACACGGGAAAGGCATGCGCTCTCACTACGGTGAGAAATTCTTCACCCCAGAATTATGGCAAATACTCCGTAATATAAAAGGCTTATTTGATCCCTACAATCGCCTCAATCCAGGAAAAATCTGTACGCCACTAAACCAGGATACACAACTTTACAATATTCTTTCCTCAATGAGAGGAGATTATGATCGCCAAATTCCAATTCAAATAAAAGAAGAATTCAATGGGGCAATGAACTGCAATGGTAACGGCTTGTGTTTTAATTTTGATGTACATAGCGCAATGTGTCCCTCAATGAAGTTCAGTAGAAACCGAGTTTTTTCTCCTAAAGGCCGTGCTACAATGATACGAGAGTGGTTACGATTAATGGCAAATGAAAACGTTCAACCAAGCCAACTAAATTTTCAACAATCGCAGATCAAACTTACCGAGTTGGTTTATAAAATCCGTCATAGTATAAAAAAATATCAAGGCGAATATGATTTTTCTCACGAAGTTAAAGCAGCAATGGATACTTGCTTAGCTTGCAAAGCCTGCGCTACTCAATGTCCGATAAAAATTGACGTGGCAGAATTTCGTGCCAAATTTTTCTATTTTTATCACCAACGTTATCTCCGTCCACTGAAAGACTATGTGGTGTCCAATTTAGAAGTCATCGCTCCTTATATGGCGAAAACTCCAACTTTTTTTAATTTCTTTACAAAGCTGAAACTCACCCAAAAAGCCGTCGAAAAAACTTTAGGAATGATTGATTTACCTCTTCTTTCCGAACCCAATTTACATCAACTGTTAGTTGAAATAGGCTATCAAGGGCTTTCTCTGGAGCAATTGGAAAAGCTAAGTGCGGTCGAAAAACAGCACGTTTTACTAATTGTACAAGATCCTTATACCTCTTATTATGAGGCAAAAGTTGTGCGAGATTTTATTATATTAGTACAAAAACTTGGTTTCCGAGCAATTTTATTACCATTCAAACCAAATGGAAAAGCAATGCATATTAAAGGGTTACTTAATCGCTTTAGCAAAACGGCAAAAAATCAAGCTCAATTATTAAACCAAATGGCTAAATTAGATATACCTTTAGTTGGTGTTGATCCTGCCATCGTCCTATCTTATCGGGATGAATATAGAGAAATTCTTGGAGAACAACGGGGAAACTTCCACGTTAAAACCGCCCATGAATGGCTAAAAACAGTATTAGATAGCGAACAAGTTAACGAGTGTTTACAAAATCTTCAAAAAAATGACCGCTCTTTTACTTGGCATTTGTTCCCACACTGCACAGAATCAACGGCTATGCCAAATAGTCCGCAAGAATGGCAACAAATTTTTCGCGCATTCGGACAATCCTTACAAATTGAATATATCGGCTGCTGCGGTATGGCAGGTGTTTTCGGACACGAAATTCAAAACCAAAAAATGAGCCAAGGTATTTATCAGCAATCTTGGGCAGTTAAATTAAATGGTAAAAACGCAGACTTTTGCCTTGCTACTGGTTATTCCTGCCGTAGCCAAGTTAAACGTTTTGAAAACAAAATACTCAAACATCCGATACAAGCACTTCTCACCCTATTTGATTAAATTAAGGTAACACTATGATTTGGAAGAAAACATTTACCCTAGAACAACTTAACGAGCATAGTAAACATTGTGCCGTCGAACACTTAGGAATTCATTTCTCCGCATTCGGAGACGATTGGCTAGAAGCAACCATGCCCGTTGATCAACGCACAATGCAACCTTTCGGTTTATTGCATGGCGGCATCTCAGCGGCACTGGCTGAAACCGTTGGCTCAGGTGCCGGTATACTATGTATTGATGAACATCAAACTGCCGTGGGGTTAGAAATCAATGCAAACCATCTACGTGCAGTCAAAGGGGGCGTCGTTACTGCCTGTGCAAGGCCTCTCCATTTAGGAAAAAGAACTCATGTTTGGCAAATTGACATTAAAAATGATGAGGGTCAACTTTGCTGCGTTTCTCGTTTAACCCTTTCTATTATTGATCTATGAAAATAAAAAAAATCGGCGTGATTCTAGCTAATCTCGGGACTCCTGCAGCCCCAACACCTGAGGCAATCAAACAATATTTATGGCAATTCTTAACCGATCCACGAGTTGTCGATTTACCTAAATTAAAATGGTATCCCATACTAAAAAGTATTATTTTGCCGTTGAGATCAAAACGAATAGCAAAGAATTATCAATCAATCTGGACAGAACAAGGCTCGCCTTTACTCACCATATCTCAACAACAGAGACAAGCACTGCAAGACTACTTGGAAAGACAAGGAATAACAGTACAAGTGGAAATCGCAATGACTTATGGTAACCCGACAATACACCGTGCAGTAAGAACATTATTAAACAACCAAATAGAACATTTGATTATCCTACCACTTTATCCGCAATACTCCAGTACAACGACTGGAGCATTACTTGATGCTTTTGCCTCTGCATTAAAATCTGAACGAGGGCTCATTCCTTTTGATTTTATTCATTCCTATCATATTGACAAGAACTACATTGATGCTGTCGTCAATTCTATTAAAGTGCGGTTAAAATCCGATGAGTTCTTACTCTTTTCCTATCATGGTATTCCGCTTCGTTACGAAAATGCGGGGGATTATTATCGGCAACATTGCAAACAAACTAGTATCGCAATTGCTGATAAATTAGGTTTAACAGAAAATCAATGGGCAATCTCATTCCAATCTCGATTTGGGAAAGAAGAATGGTTACAGCCTTATACAGACCAATTTCTCAGCCAAGCCGTAAGCCAAAATATTCAAAAAATTGCAGTGGTTTGCCCCGGTTTCTCAGCCGATTGTTTAGAAACATTAGAAGAAATTGCAGAAGAAAATCGAGAGGTTTTTTTAAACGCTGGAGGGCTATCTTACCAATATATTCCGGCATTGAATACAGAACCAGACCACATAAAAATGATGGCAGACTTAATTCTAAATAAAATTAAAAACTAAAACTACTCCCCCTATCCCGATAGGGGGATTTTAATGAAACTCGCACAAAATACTAAACAACGTCAACCAAAAATCGATCGGATTTTTCCGTCAATAGACCGACCTCAAATAATTTCACACCAGCCTTTTCCGCTTCCTCAAATACCAGATTTTCCTGCCCTGTTCGAACGGCAATGAGTAAACCACCGGATGTTTGCGGATCACATAATATCGCTTTTTGTTGCTCTGTCAGTGGGCTGATTTTATGTCCATAGCTATCAAAGTTTCTTGTTGTTCCTCCGGGAATACAACCCTTCTCAATATATCGTTGAACACCAGCTAAGGTTTGAATTTTATCGCTAAAAACGACCGCACTTAAGCGAGATCCCTCACAAATTTCCGTAAGATGCCCTAATAATCCGAAACCAGTTACATCAGTCATCGCTGTTACACAATCTAATTCAGCAAATTGACTACCGATACTATTCATCATGCACATCGTTTCCGTTGCCAACCCTTTATGTTCTGCTTTTAGCTTACCCTTTTTCTCAGCTGTCGTTAATATCCCAATACCTAGTGGTTTAGTCAAAAACAAGCGATCCCCCACTTGTGCAGAAGTATTTTTCTTTATTTTTTCCGTATTAACAATACCGGTTACTGCCAACCCAAAAATAGGTTCAGGCGCATCAATAGAATGTCCTCCAGCTAACGCAATCCCCGCTTGTTGACAAGCAAATCGCCCACCTTCAACAATTCTTTGTGCGACCTCTGGTGGCAATAATTTAATGGGAAAACCTAAGATAGCAATTGCCATAATCGGTTTTCCTCCCATTGCAAAAATATCACTAATCGCATTGGTAGCAGCAATACGCCCAAAGTCAAAGGGATCATCAACTATTGGCATAAAAAAATCCGTCGTACTAATAATGCCAATACCATTGCCTATATCATAAACTGCAGCATCATCTTTCGTTTCATTACCCACTAGTAGGCTAGGATCGTAAAACGTCTTCATTTCACTATATAAAATTCTTTCCAATACTTTCGGTGAAATTTTACAACCGCAACCAGCCCCATGGCTGTATTGGGTCAAGCGAATATTATTGGCAACGGTTTTGTTAAGTTCTTGCTGAATTTCAGTAATCATCATAGGAGCCTCCCAACGAAAAATAATCAATTATCAGATTATACGCCCATTACACAGAAGTTTAATTAGAATATTACTTAATTTTACTCCCCACATCGCAACATTCATTAATTAGTCCCTATCTATCAATAATAATCTTCAGCCAAAAAGATCTATTATGAAGACTAAAATATTAAATTTTATTTATTCTTAGCAAAGCACTTATTTCATATTTGTGGCAAGGTATATTGATATTCATGTTATATACCAATAAAAATAATGAGATATTCATCACAGTTTTATTTCAAGCATATTGATCAATAAAAAAAGATCCGTATACTTACCGCTATTAGTCGGGGTGCCCAGTGGCTGAGATGATACCCGTGAACCTGAAACAGTTAGGACTGGCGTAGGAAACTGATTATGTACCCCCCATTTTTATCCTTTTATCACAACCTCAATACTTCTCAATTCTATCTACTTGATCCCATAATGGATTCTCGATTTATACACCTCATTCTTAAATAGTTCCGTTTATATTCCCCGAAAAATAGGAAAAATAATATGCTTACTTGCCAACATCTTATTAAAGGTGCATCAAACTACTGGAAAAACTACATTGAACATGATTTTGTATTACAACTTGCCAATGGTACGCTACCTAAAGAAAATTTTCGACATTATCTTAAACAGGATTATCTCTATCTTTTCCATTATAGCCGAGCATTTGGTTTAGCAATCTATAAATCAAATAATTTTACTCAAATGAAGGCCTCATATCAGATACTACAATCAATTTTAGAGGAGAAACAATTACATATCAGTTATTGCCAAGAATGGGGAATAACCGAAGCAGAGCTCCGCAATATTCCAGAATCGCCCGCTTGTATCGCTTATACTCGCTATATCTTAGATTGTGGATATCACGGCACACTTGTTGATCTTTACGCGGCTATTGCACCTTGCGTATTAGGTTATGCCGAAATTAGCAAAATGATTAATGAGCGCCAAATAAGCCCACCAAATAATCCTTATCAAAAATGGATCGACAGTTATTCCTCTGTAGAATTTCAGCAAAGCGTTGCGAAAATTAGCTCAAATTTAGAACGACTTTGTCAGTCTCTAAATTCATTTCACCAACAGAAAATCCAAGAAATCTTTACTACTGCTACTCGAATGGAAACGGCATTTTGGCAAATGGGATTAGATTTAAGCTAATCACTGCTAACGATTAACAAACGAATTAATGAACGCAATAATGATTATGAGAAATAAGATGCAACAAAATCCACCCATTAGTCTTCAACAGCTCATCACGGCAACAATGATAGGAACGACAATAGAATATTTCGACAATTATATTTATGCCATTGCGGCAGTACTAATTTTTAATCATCAGTTTTTCTATAGTGCAGATCCCGTCTCAAATCAGATCGCGGCACTTTCAACACTTGCACTAACATTCATTGCTCGCCCCTTAGGAGCGGCATTATTCGGACACTTTGGAGATCGTATAGGTAGAAAAAACACGCTTGTTATTTCTTTACTCTTAATGGGTTCGTCCACCATTATCATTGGCTTACTACCAACTTATGAACATATCGGTATTTGGGCGACCTTATTGCTTTGCTTATGCCGAATCGGACAAGGTATTGGCTTAGGTGGTGAGTGGGGAGGTGCTGCATTAGTCGCAATTGAAAATGCACCACAAAATAAACGCGGCTGGTATGGAACATTTCCACAATTAGGGGCACCTATCGGATTATTACTAGCCAATGGCATTTTTCTTCTTATCAGTCTCCTTCTCGGAGACCAAGCTTTACTTGACTGGGCTTGGCGAATTCCATTTATTTCATCAATTATCCTGATCTTTATTGGATTATATGTCCGCCTAAAACTCGTTGAAAGCCCAATCTTTATAACTGCAACCGAGCAAAAACGAGTAGTCAACTTACCGATAAAACTACTTTTTTCAACTTATACAAAACCATTTTTACTAGGAATGCTACTATCTGTTGCTGGCTATGTTTTATTTTATATTATGATCGCATTTACACAAGTATACGCAAAATCGCCCGTAGGGTTATCACCCTCAGGTTATTCGACAGGATTGGGGTTTTCAAGTGGGTCACTAACCTTTCTCTTAATGTGTAGCGCATGCTCTCTTGCATTCACGATTTATCTTTCAGGATTTTATATCGATCGTATAGGACGTAGAAGTTGGATGATTATTACTACATTTGGCGTTACTTTATTTGGATTATCAATCCCCTTTTTTCTAGAAAACGCAACCATTTTAAGTCTATTTTTCTTTTTTATGATAGGTATGGGGTTAATTGGAATGGGATACGGACCATTAGCGAGCTTACTACCTGAACTTTTTCCAACAGAAATTCGTTACTCTGGCGCATCACTTGCCTACAATTGTGCAGGCATTTTGGGAGCGAGCGTTGCCACACTTATAACAATTCCATTAAATAATTACTTTGGGTTATGGGGGGTTGGAATCTATTTATCTGCTAACGGGTTATTAAGCCTAGTAGCACTGTGGAAAATAAAAGAAACTAAGGAGAATAGTTTGTAAGAAGACTTGATAAACCAGCTAATACTTTTAACTTTGATTTTTACGTCAGTCAAGCTGATATCTGTAAGAAATGAACCATTGATAACCTGTGCTTTTCTGCTAAAAATAATAAATGTTCATAAGGGAATACGCTTTTGTTATGAAACAAAAATTATATCCGATTTCCTTATGAACAATTTTTATTAATTACAGCTATTAGCTTCAAACTCAATAAAATAGCATTGAAATTGACCGCACTTTACTTATTCGACCGTTACGGCTTTGGCAAGATTACGTGGTTGATCCACATCGGTTCCTTTTATTAAGGCAACATGATAAGCCAGTAATTGCATTGGAACAGTATAAAAAATCGGTGCAATAATTTCGCTCACTGTTGGCATTGTGATTAATTTCATCCCCTCTGAAGCAGAAAAACCTGCATCTTTATCAGCGAAAACGTAGAGTTGTCCTCCTCTTGCTCTCACTTCTTCAATATTAGATTTAACTTTTTCCAACAAATCGTTAGTTGGCGCAACCACAATAACCGGCATATCCGCATCAATTAGAGCAAGAGGCCCGTGTTTCAATTCACCGGCCGCATAAGCCTCAGCATGAATATAAGAAATTTCTTTTAATTTTAGCGAAGCTTCCATTGCTATTGGATAATATTCTCCCCGCCCTAAGAAAAGTGCATGATGTTTTTCGGCAAAATCCTCCGCTAAAGCTTCAATTTCTTTATCAAATGCTAATGCTTTTTCTATCTCTGCTGGCACGGATTGTAAAGCTTTCACAATTTCAGTCTCTTTTTCTGCAGAAATATTGCCATTCAATTTACCAATAACGGTAACTAACATTAACATTGCTACCAGTTGAGTAGTAAATGCTTTTGTTGATGCAACTCCAATTTCCACACCAGCACGAGTCATAAAAGCTAAATCAGATTCTCTCACTAATGAAGAACCCGCGACATTACAAATAGTCATAGCCGCCATATAGCCTTTCTCTTTAGCTAAACGTAACGCAGCTAGGGTATCTGCTGTTTCACCAGATTGTGATAATGTTAATAACAGGCTATTTGGTCGAGTAACAAATTTACGATAACGAAATTCAGAAGCAATTTCCACATCACAACTAACCCCAGCTAACGCTTCAAACCAATAGCGAGCGGCCATTCCCGAATTATAGGAAGTTCCACAGGCAACAATTTGGACGTGTTGCACTTTTTCTAAGATTTCCTTTGCACCATTACCGATACTGTCTACAATCACATTATTTTGGCTAATTCGCCCTTCCATTGTATTAATTAATGCTGTCGGTTGTTCAAAAATTTCTTTTTGCATAAAATGGCGATATTTACCCTTTTCTGCCGCATCATTTTCAAGGTTAGATTCATGTATATCACGCACAACTTTATTACCTACGCGATCATAAATATCAACAGAACGACGGCTAATTTGAGCAACATCTCCCTCTTCTAAGAAAATAAAGCGCCGAGTAACACTTAATAACGCAAGCTGATCAGAAGCCAAAAAGTTTTCACCTATACCCAAACCTATCACTAATGGTGAACCAGAACGCGCGGCGACCAAATGATGAGGCTCATTGCGATCCAAAACAACCATTCCGTAAGCCCCACTCAACTGAGGAACCACTTTTTGCACTGCTTGTAATAAATTTTGTGCTGTACGCATTTCCCATTCAACAAGGTGTGCAATAACTTCCGTATCTGTTTGTGATGAAAATACATATCCACGTGATTTCAATAACTCGCGTAATTCTTCGTGATTTTCAATAATTCCATTATGAACAACAGCAAAATTACCTGACAGATGCGGGTGAGCATTAGCTTCGGAGGGTTCTCCATGAGTCGCCCAGCGAGTATGCGCAATCCCTGTTCCACCAACCAAAGGTTTGATTGCTACTGCATCATCTAATGCTTTGACTTTTCCCAAACAACGAACACGTTGCAACTCTTTTTGTTCATTGACTACTGCAACGCCGGCAGAATCATAGCCCCGATACTCTAAACGATGTAAACCGTTAATCAAAATCTCAGCCACATCTCTTTGTGCAACCGCACCAACAATACCACACATAATTTTTCCTTTATCAATATTAGTTAACCATCAAAACACATCAATTTTTGACCGCACTTACACAAATGACTTCCACACCTTGTGCTTCAATTGCGGATTTATTTTCTTTAGACAACAAATCATCAGTAATTAACACATCAATTTGCTGCCAAGTAAGCTCCAAATTGGGCATTTTTCTACCAATTTTCTGAGCTTCTACCATAACTATCACTTCACGGGAAACATCAGCCATTACTCTGCTTAACCCGATTAATTCATTAAAAGTTGTTGTCCCCCGAGTTAAATCAATACCGTCAGCACCAATAAATAACTGATCGAAATTATACGAACGTAAAACCTGCTCGGCGACTTTACCTTGAAAAGATTCAGAATGAGTATCCCAAGTTCCTCCTGTCATTAGCAAGGTTGGTTCATTTTCCAAAGCGCGCAAAGCTGTGGCAACCGATAGCGAATTTGTCATAACAACCAAGCCTTGTTTTCGATTAAGCTGCTTAATAAGCGCGGCTGTAGTACTGCCACTATCCACAATAATACGATTATGATCAGCAATTCTCTCTGCCGCAGCTCTTGCAATAGCTAACTTTCGTTCCGAAAAAATTTCATCTTGCGCTTCATCAATAAATTCTTTTGGCATAAGTACCGCTCCGCCATAACGACGTAATAAAAATCCGTTATTCTCAAGCGCTGTTAAATCTTTACGAATCGTAACCTCTGAGGTTTCAAGTTGATGAACTAGCTGCTCTACGCTGACTTCCCCTTGCGTTTGCAGAAGTTGCATAATGGTATGACGGCGTTGCTGGGTATTCCTAGGTTGAAAGTTTCGTTTCATTATATAAACAAAGAATTAAATTTCGGTTCGGAATGTTATAGAGATTTATTTCCTTTGTAAAGAAAAATTAGATGCACACAATAAAAAACCCTGCTTAAAAAGCAGGGTCAAATTCAATGATCGTTTCAATTATTTAATTGCATCTTTTAATGCTTTACCAGAAACGAATGCAGGTACTTTAGATGCTGCAATTTTAATTTCCGCACCAGTTTGAGGATTACGACCTGTACGTGCAGCACGGTTATTTACTTTGAATGTACCGAAGCCGATTAATTGAACAGGCTCACCTTTTTTAAGGCTACCCGTAATCGCTTCTAAAGTTGCCTCTAAAGCGGCTTTAGCTTGTTTTTTATTTAGCTCTGCCGCGGCTGCAATAGCATCAATTAAATCTGTCTTGTTCATAAATTTGTACCTTCTATTGAATAAATTTCACAGTTTTATATGGTTTTAACAGACTGTTATTACAAGTAATAACACCTGCGCAAAGCATAATCGAACTTGCTTTGAAATAAAAGCAAATAATTGTAAATTTGTGATAAATGTCTCATCATTGCTGAATTTCTATACCGATATTAGAAACACCCTGACTTCTTAATTCACTTTTGAGATCTAATATCAATGCAGTATCCCGCTCTTCACAATCCTTCAACAAACGGTAAATTTGCCACTGTACATCCAGTTCTTCTTGAATTTCTTGGCATTCTTTCAGCTCATTTTCAGACAAATCTCTATTAGCTTGCATTTCCAATAGCATTGCTACCGTCCCTAATGAAATTTGACTAATTTTGATCCCTTGCTCTAGCGTTTCTCCAGCAACGATAGCGTGTAATAATTCTGATAGACTTTCACATGCATCAAGTGCAGGGACTATACCAAAACAATCATACTGGTTGACATCTGGAATGATATTTTCCAATTTTGCTAATTGATTTTCAAAATTAATTTTTGTACCTTTTACCGTCAAATATTCCCAAACTAAACTAAGAATATTTTGATATGCTTTGGCATATTCAGGTTGCTCCGTTAGTTTGCAAAACAACCTGAAATTTGGATACATACGCTCACATAAACAGGCCATAAAAGTCAAGTGTTGCCAACTTTCTAAATTAGCAAGACGCTTATGAATCGGATTTCTCATAGCCTTATCCTACTTATTTGTGGTAAGGTTGAGAATACTGATGAACGGCATCAATAAAGACTTTAGGTGCAGTTTCTGGCACATCTTGATGAATACCATGTCCCAGATTAAAAATATGTCCACTACCTTGTCCAAAGTCTGTCAGAATTGACCGCACTTCTTGTTCAATACGTGCTGTCGGTGCATATAACACACTAGGATCCATATTTCCCTGTAAAGCAACTTTATGCCCAATTCGAGCTCTAGCATCGGAAAGACTAACCGTCCAATCCAATCCAACTGCATCACAACCAGTCTCGGCAATTTTTTCCAACCACAATCCCCCCCCTTTGGTAAATAAAGTTACCGGTACAATACGCCCTTCATTTTCTCGAATTAATCCGTCAATGATTTTATGCATATATTGCAAGGAAAAATCCAAATATTCTCGATGTCCTAATACGCCCCCCCAAGTATCAAAAACCATCACAGATTGAGCACCAGCTTTAATTTGCGCATTAAGATAAAGCGTAACAGCATTAGCAAGTTTATCTAGTAGTAAATGCAATATTTGAGGCTCTGCATAAAGCATTTTTTTTATTTTTGTAAAGGTTTTACTACTCCCACCTTCCACCATGTAGGTAGCTAATGTCCAAGGGCTTCCGGAAAAACCAATCAATGGAACAGCGCCTTTCAATTCACGACGGATAGTTCGTACAGCATTCATTACGTATTGTAATTCTTGTTCGGGATCCGGAATTGGCAAATTTTCAACCGCACTTTTGCTATCAATAGGACAAGCAAATTTCGGTCCTTCTCCTGCACCAAAACTCAATCCTAATCCCATAGCATCAGGAATTGTTAAAATATCCGAAAATAAAATGGCCGCATCTAAATCATATCGGCGTAAAGGCTGTAGCGTTACTTCACAGGCAAGATCAGCATTACGACATAAAGACATAAAATCCCCTGCTTCGGCACGAGTTGCTTTATATTCTGGCAAATAGCGCCCGGCCTGGCGCATCATCCATACCGGTGTCATATCTACCGGTTCTCTTAACAATGCTTTTAAATAGCGATCGTTTTTTAATTCAGACATTGTTTTTCCTTATTTATCTTGTTCCGCGCAGAGCGCAAGTGTAGCATTAATCAATTCGAGCGCAATAGTACCTTTTGGCGGTAATTCTGGCAAGGTTTGTCGATAGGAAAACCACTTCGCATCATAAATCTCGGTTTCTTGTAGGCAAATTTCTCCACTTTCATAATCTGCCAAAAATCCTACCATTTGAGAATTAGGAAATGCCCAAGGTTGATTAGAAAAATAACGAATATTTTTTACGTTAATACCCGTTTCCTCCAAAACTTCTCGTGTTACGGCTTGTTCAAAGGTTTCCCCTACTTCTACAAATCCCGCCAATGTAGTATAGATTCCCCCTTTATGACGAAGATGGTTCGCCAATAATATATCCGTACCTTTTCTTACTGCGACAATAATAGACGGACAAATAACTGGATAACAACGGTAACTACAAGATTCGGATTGACATTGCAATGCTAATTCTTCTTTTACAATTGATGTCGGTGTGCCACATTTTCCACAAAATCGATGGGAACTCAAAAAATGATTAATTTCGACTCCGCGACTCAGTAAATAGAATTGCTCTGTAGGACGAAATAGCTGATCTCGTAAAGAATAATATGCCCTCGTATCAATAGTCTCTTGAACTAGCCACAAAGGCTGATTATTCCATTCACCAATGATTCTCCCCGACAAATCGACACTTCCAACTTGCCAAGCCTTACCAAAAGGTAACTGATCTTCTATTAAATGTATTGTCGAACCTCGAGTAAACAGCCAATAACCATAATCTTCGGTTTGTATTTTTTGCATAGTTTTCCACTAAATATAATTTCTTAATTCTAAAAAATGACCGCACTTTTATTCTTTGATAAGAATAAAAAAAACCCGAACAATTGTTCGGGCTTTTTACTAATTTAATTACTCTGCGTCATCTGCCATATTTAACATTTCAGCGAGATTTGCTGTTGCATCATCAGCGGTCATGATGAATTCATCGGCAATCGCCGCTTCATCAGCCTCTGATAATTTTACGGTTACTTCTTCAACCCTACGATGTTTATGGCGATTTTGATGATAAGCAAAACCGGTACCCGCAGGAATTAAACGACCAACAATAACATTCTCTTTTAAGCCACGTAGTTCATCACGTTTACCAGCTACTGCTGCTTCCGTTAATACACGTGTCGTTTCTTGGAATGATGCCGCTGAAATAAAGGATTCCGTTGCAAGAGAAGCTTTAGTTATACCTAACAGCTCACGCTCAAATTCTACCAATGGTTTTCCTTCTGCTGCGCGTTTTCGGTTGACAATTTTTACCCTTGCCACTTCGACTTGCTCTCCTTCAAGGAATTCAGAATCGTAAGCATTTTTAATCACTGCCTTACGCAACATTTGGCGAACGATCACTTCAATGTGTTTGTCGTTAATTTTTACCCCTTGCAAACGATAAACTTCTTGAACTTCATTCACAATATAATCAGTTACAGCGTGAATACCACGTAAACGTAAAATATCGTGTGGAGTTTCAGCACCGTCAGAAATTAAATCGCCACGTTCGACCAATTCACCCTCAAAGACATTAAGTTGACGCCATTTCGGGATCATCTCTTCATAGACTTCACCACCGTCTGTTGGCGTAATTAATAAACGACGTTTACCTTTAGTCTCTTTACCAAAAGAAACAATTCCCGAAATTTCAGCCAGAATTGCAGGTTCTTTTGGTTTACGAGCTTCAAATAAATCTGCTACTCGTGGAAGACCACCCGTAATATCTTTCGTTCCAACCGATTCTTGTGGAATACGAGCAAGTGGTTCACCAACACGTACGGCAGCACCATCTTCAAGACTGACTATCGCTTTACCAGGTAAGAAATACTGAGCGATAACGTCTGTTTCAGGTAAGAATACATCATTTCCTGCCGCATCAACCAATTTAATAGTCGGGCGTAGATCTTTACCGGCCGTAGCACGTTCACCAACATCTTGTACAACGATTGAAGATAAACCAGTTAAGTCATCAGTTTGACGAGTAACTGTTAATCCGTCAATCATATCAACAAATTTTACGAAACCAGCGACTTCGGAAACAACTGGCATTGTATGTGGATCCCAATTTGCTACCGTCTCACCAGCACTAACTTCTTGTCCATCCCCCTTCGTTAATACTGCACCATAAGGCACTTTATAATGTTCTTTAGTACGTCCGAAAGTATCCACAACCGTTAATTCGCTATTACGGGAAGTTAAAACTAAATTTCCTTCATTGTTTATAACAAATTTTGCATTAGAAAGACGTAACGTTCCGGCATTTTTAACCTGAACACCAGATTCCTTCGCTGCGGCCGATGCCGCACCACCAATATGGAATGTACGCATCGTCAGCTGAGTACCCGGCTCCCCAATTGATTGAGCAGCAATAACACCAACAGCTTCACCTAAATTGATAAGATGACCACGGGCCAAATCACGACCATAACATTTCGCACATACGCCATAATCCGTATCGCAAGTTACTACAGAACGAACTCGTACACTATCTACCGAATTTTGATCCAATACATCACAAAGTTTTTCATCTAATAATGTATTACGAGCTATAAGCACTTCATCTGTACCTGGTTTCAAGATATCTTCGGCAACAACGCGTCCTAATACTAATTCACGCAATGGCACTTTCTCATCTCCACCTTCAATTAATGGAGTAGTCATAATACCTTCGTGTGTGCCACAATCTTCTTCAACAATTACTAAATCTTGTGCGACATCAACAAGACGGCGGGTTAAATAACCTGAGTTTGCCGTTTTTAATGCCGTATCAGCCAAACCTTTACGCGCACCGTGAGTTGAAATAAAGTATTGTAAAACGTTCAAACCTTCACGGAAGTTTGCCGTAATAGGGGTTTCAATAATTGAACCATCTGGCCGAGCCATCAAACCACGCATACCAGCCAACTGACGAATCTGTGCCGCAGATCCCCGAGCCCCCGAATCCGCCATCATAAAGATACTATTGAAAGACGCTTGTTTTTCCAATTGACCTTCACGGTTAAGTACTTCTTCGGTAGAAAGATTTTCCATCATCGCTTTCGCAACACGTTCATTAGCTGCAGCCCAAATATCGATTACTTTATTATAGCGTTCGCCTGCCGTAACCAAACCAGATTGGAATTGTTCTTGAATTTCGGCCACTTCTTCTTCCGCTGCTGAAATAATTTCATATTTCTTCTCAGGAATAACCATATCATCAATACCGACCGAAGAACCGGAACGAGCTGCATAAGCAAAACCGGTGTACATAATTTGGTCGGCAAACATAACTGCATCTTTTAAGCCCAAACGACGATAAGCTTCATTGATTAATTTTGAAATTGCTTTTTTACCCAGAGTTTGATTAAACAAGGCATAAGGCATTCCTTTCGGCGCAATCATCCACAAAATAGCCCGACCAATAGTCGTATCTGTTAAGGTTGTTTTAGATTCAAATTCGCCTTGTTCATTTTTACTGTACTCAGTAATACGCACTTTAACACGAGAGTGCAGTTCTGCTTGCCCTGTACGGTACGCTTTCTCTGCCTCACGAGAATCCTGCAATAACATTCCCTCACCTTTACCATTGACTTTATCACGTGTCATATAGTAAAGACCTAATACAACGTCTTGTGAAGGCACAATAATCGGATCACCGTTTGCTGGAGATAGTACGTTATTGGTTGACATCATCAAAGCGCGGGCTTCGAGTTGAGCTTCCAATGTCAATGGAACATGAACTGCCATTTGGTCTCCATCGAAGTCCGCATTAAATGCTGCACAAACTAACGGATGTAACTGAATCGCTTTACCTTCAATTAAGATAGGCTCAAAAGCTTGAATCCCTAAACGGTGTAAAGTCGGTGCACGGTTTAACAAAATAGGATGCTCTCTAATCACTTCAGCAAGAATATCCCAAACAATAGCATCTTCGCGCTCAACCATTTTTTTCGCCGCTTTAATGGTTGTTGCGTAACCACGACTCTCTAATTTTGCATAAATAAACGGACGGAATAATTCCAATGCCATTTTTTTCGGTAAGCCGCATTGATGCAAATGTAAGTAAGGACCAACAGTAATAACTGAACGACCAGAATAGTCTACACGTTTACCTAATAAATTTTGACGGAAACGACCTTGTTTCCCCTTAATCATATCCGCCAAAGATTTCAGTGGACGGCGGTTAGAACCAGTAATTGCACGACCGCGGCGACCGTTATCTAATAATGCATCCACAGACTCTTGTAACATTCGTTTTTCATTACGTACAATAATATCTGGTGCAATGAGATCTAAAAGACGTTTTAAACGATTATTACGGTTAATTACTCGACGGTATAAATCATTTAAATCAGATGTAGCAAAACGTCCACCGTCAAGAGGAACTAATGGGCGCAAATCAGGCGGTAATACTGGTAAAACAGTCATGACCATCCATTCCGGCTTGTTACCGGATTGTAAAAATGCTTCCAATAATTTTAAACGTTTAGTAATTTTTTTACGTTTAGTCTCAGAATTAGTTTCCTGTAGCTCTTCGCGTAATTTTTCGCATTCAACTTCAAGATCGATACCTTTTAACAGATCTTGAATCGCTTCCGCTCCCATTTTGGCTTCAAATTCATCTTGCCAACGATCTTCCGCATCTAAGAACTGCTCTTCCGTCAAAAGTTGACCACGTTCAAGATCCGTCATTCCTGGCTCAGTAACGATATACATTTCAAAATAAAGCACTCGTTCAATATCACGCAGTGGCATATCTAATAATAAGCCGATACGAGACGGTAAAGACTTTAAAAACCAGATATGTGCAACCGGGGAAGCAAGCTCAATATGCCCCATGCGTTCACGACGAACTTTAGTTTGCGTAACCTCTACGCCACATTTTTCACAAATTACACCACGGTGTTTTAAACGTTTATACTTACCGCATAAACATTCATAATCTTTTACTGGCCCAAAAATACGAGCACAAAAAAGACCGTCTCTCTCAGGTTTAAACGTACGGTAGTTAATAGTTTCCGGCTTTTTCACTTCACCGAATGACCAAGAACGAATCATATCTGGCGATGCAAGCCCAATTTTAATCACATCAAAATCTTCACTAGTTTTTGATTGTGCTTTTAAAAACTTCACTAAGTCTTTCACAAATATTCTCCTGTCGGAGTTGAAGGTTTTAAAGTACGGTCAAAAAATGATTTATTCTTAAATTTCTCTCATCACGAATCAAGAGACAAAGACTAATCTTTATGACCGCACTTCGGCGATTTTAAACAAGAATATTATTCTTCATCTAGCTCAATATTTAAACCAAGCGAGCGAATTTCTTTCATAATTACATTGAAAGATTCTGGCGTACTTGGATCCATCTGCTGGTTGCCGCCCACAATGTTTTTATACATTTTGGTACGACCGTTCACGTCATCGGATTTAACGGTAAGCATTTCTTGTAGAGTATAAGCTGCACCATAAGCTTCAAGCGCCCAAACCTCCATTTCACCGAAACGCTGACCACCAAACTGAGCTTTACCTCCCAACGGCTGCTGAGTAACAAGACTATACGAGCCGGTTGAACGTGCGTGCATTTTGTCATCAACCAAGTGGTTCAATTTAAGCATATACATATAACCGACAGTTACAGGACGCTCAAATTTCTCACCAGTACGTCCATCATAAAGGGTAATCTGGCCTGATGTAGGTAATCCACCTAATTCTAACAAGCCTTTAATTTCGCTTTCATCCGCACCATCAAAGACAGGTGTAGCAATCGGTAACCCTTTACGTAAGTGTTCCGCCAAACGTAGAATTTCTTCATCGCTGAACGTGCTTAAATCCACTTTTTGTGAACCATTACCTAAGTCATATGCTTTCTGCATATAGCCGCGTAATTTTTCCACTTTTTGTTTTTGTTTAAGCATCGCATTAATTTGGTCACCAATGCCTTTTGCCGCTAAACCTAAGTGAGTTTCAAGGATTTGACCAATATTCATACGAGAAGGAACCCCTAACGGGTTAAGTACGATTTCTACCGGTTGGCCATTTTCATCATACGGCATATCTTCAACCGGATTAATTTTCGAGATAACCCCTTTGTTTCCGTGGCGACCTGCCATTTTATCACCTGGTTGAATTTGGCGTTTAACCGCAAGGTAGACTTTTACCACTTTCAATACGCCTGGCGCGAGATCATCACCTTTGATAATTTTCTTACGTTTAACTTCAAGTTTAACTTCAAAGTCTTTACGTAATTCTTCATACTGTTCGGCAAGTTGCTCTAATTGGTTTTGTCTGGCTTCATCATCAATAGCTTGTTCCAACCATTTAATGCGCTCAAGCTTATCCAATTGTTTCTCATCAAAACCGCTTGCAATCAAGAGGCTACGGACACGAGCAAATAAACCAGCTTCTAAGATCTCCAACTCTTCAGATAAATCTTTTTTCGCTTGTTTTAATTGCATTTCTTCAATTTCTAGCGCCCGCTTATCTTTCTCCACACCATCGCGCGTAAATACCTGCACATCAATAACAGTACCTGATACGCTATTTGGCACTCGCAATGAAGAATCTTTTACATCTGATGCTTTCTCACCAAAAATAGCACGCAGTAATTTTTCTTCTGGAGTTAATTGGGTCTCACCTTTTGGTGTTACTTTACCTACAAGGATATCACCGCCTTTCACTTCGGCACCTACATAAACGATACCTGATTCATCTAGTTTACTTAATGCGGATTCACCCACATTAGGAATATCGGCAGTAATTTCTTCAGCACCTAATTTCGTATCTCGAGCGACACAGGAAAGTTCTTGGATATGAATAGTTGTAAACCGATCTTGTTGTACAACACGTTCAGAAACCAACATTGAGTCTTCAAAGTTATATCCGTTCCACGGCATAAATGCCACACGAATATTTTGACCTAAGGCCAATTCACCAAGGTCTGTTGACGGACCATCTGCTAAAATTTCACCACGATTAATCGGCTCACCTAAATTCACACAAGGAATTTGATTGATACAGGTATTTTGGTTTGAACGGCTATATTTTACTAAATTATAAATATCAATACCTGCTTCACCAGCAATAGTTTCATCTTCATTGACTTTAATAACAATACGGGATGCATCTACATATTGAACCGTACCACCACGTTTAGCAATTACTGCAACACCTGAATCTAATGCAATCGGTTTTTCCATTCCCGTACCAACCAATGGTTTATCCGCACGTAGCGTCGGCACGGCTTGACGTTGCATGTTCGCGCCCATCAATGCACGGTTAGCATCATCATGTTCGAGGAATGGAATTAATGCAGCTGCTACCGAAACCACTTGTTGCGTCGAAACATCCATATAATGAATTTCTTCCGGACGGTACAATCCAGATTCACCACGTTCACCACGAGCGGTAACAAAAGCATCTGTAAAACGATTATTTTCATCAAGATTCGAATTAGCCTGAGCAATAATATAATTTGCTTCATCAATCGCAGACAAATATTCAATTTCTTCCGTCACTTGTCCGTCAACCACTTTACGATATGGTGTTTCTAAAAAACCGTAATCATTAGTACGCGCAAATGCAGAAAGTGAGTTAATCAAACCAATGTTCGGGCCTTCTGGCGTTTCAATCGGACATAAACGTCCATAGTGGGTATTATGTACATCTCGAACTTCAAAACCGGCACGCTCACGAGTTAAGCCACCCGGACCTAATGCAGAAATACGACGTTTATGTGTAACCTCTGACAATGGATTATTCTGATCCATAAACTGTGAAAGCTGTGAAGAGCCAAAAAATTCTTTCACTGCGGCTGAAATCGGTTTTGGGTTAATTAAATCTTGTGGTGTAATGGCATCTAAATCGCCTAAAGACAAGCGTTCTTTAACTGCTCTTTCTACACGCACTAACCCAATACGAAATTGGTTTTCAGCCATTTCACCGACGGAACGAATACGACGGTTTCCTAAATGGTCAATATCATCAACTTCGCCGTTACCGTTACGAATATCAATCAGCTTACGCATTACGCTGATAATATCCTCATTACTTAATATGCCACTACCGGTACCTTCCTCCGCACCAATAGAACGATTAAATTTCATACGTCCAACGGCGGACAAATCATAACGTTCTGGGGAGAAGAATAAATTATGGAATAACGCTTCCGATGATTCTGGTGTAGGTGGCTCGCCCGGACGCATCATACGGTAAATTTCATATAATGCCGAAATGCGATCACTGGTCGGATCAACACGCAAGGTTTCAGAAATGTAAGGACCGAAATCCAAATCATTGGTAAATAATGTCTCAATGGTTTTATAACCAGCTTGTGCTAATTTAGCCAAAATCTCCAAAGAAATTTCCATATTAGCTTGGCAAATTAATTCACCAGTTTCAAGATCGACATAATCTTTTGCTGCCACTTTGCCTACAATATACTCTGTAGGCACCACAACTTGATTAATATTGTCTTTTTCTAAAGCACGAATATGGCGTGCAGTTACCCGACGACCTCGTTCAACATAAATTTTACCGTTCGCTTCAATATCAAAACTTGCGGTTTCACCACGTAAACGTTCAGGAACTAATGACATTAATAATTTATTATCAGCGATTTCAAAGATAATTTTATCAAAGAAAAGATTTAAAATATCTTCGACACTATAACCTAAAGCGCGTAAGATAATGGTTGCTGGTAATTTACGACGGCGGTCAATACGAGCATAAAGGTTATCTTTCGGATCAAATTCAAAATCCAACCATGAGCCACGATAAGGGATAATACGGGCATTATACAGAACTTTCCCTGAAGAATGAGTTTTCCCTTTATCACTATCAAAAAATACACCTGGACTACGATGTAGCTGTGAAACAATCACTCGCTCGGTACCATTGATTACAAAAGTACCATTATCAGTCATTAGGGGAATTTCTCCCATATAGACTTCATTTTCCTTGATATCTTTAATTGCGCGCGAGGATGATTCTTTATCATAGCTAACTAGACGTAATTTTACACGTAAGCCAGCAGCATAAGTTGAACCACGAATTTGACATTCTCTCACATCAAATTCAGGCTCTTCCAAACGATAGTCAACATATTGTAATTCCGTATAGCCATTATTGCTTACAATCGGAAAAACAGAGCGTAATGCGGCTTCTAAGCCTTGCTGACCTTCTGGATCTTTCTTAATAAATTTATCGAAAGAGTCCAATTGAATAGTTAATAAATAAGGTACATTTAAAACTTGCGGCCGTTTGCCGAAGTCTTTACGAATTCGTTTTTTTTCGGTATAGGAGTAAACCATAGGGTTCCTCTGTTTGTTGTCAGTGACCCACAAATCGCACACATAATTATATTATGTGGCAGTGATTAAGATACCGTTTATTAGATGACCGCACTCTGAACCTTACTTCTGTAGTGGGTGACTTAAATTAAAAAGCTTAATCTAATTTAAGTTAAACAGAAACCATTAAACGGAAAATGTTTTCTGTCATGTGCCGTTTGACAGCACAAAATGGCTGATGGAAACCCACCAGCCATTAAGCCTAAAACAAGGCATAAGCAAATCAAAATTATTTGATTTCTACTTCTGCACCTGCTTCTGTTAATTCTTTCTTAAGAGCTTCAGCTTCTTCTTTAGAGATGCCTTCTTTTAAGTTAGCTGGAGCAGACTCAACTAAGTCTTTAGCTTCTTTTAAGCCTAAACCAGTCGCACCGCGTACTGCTTTGATTACAGCTACTTTATTTGCACCCGCAGATTTAAGAACTACATCAAACTCAGTTTTCTCTTCTACTGCTGCTGCACCACCTGCTGCTGGAGCTGCCGCTACTGCCGCTGCTGCTGAAACACCGAATTTTTCTTCCATCGCAGTAATTAATTCTACGATTTCAGTTACAGATTTAGAAGCAATCGCTTCAATAATTTGTTCGTTAGTTAATGACATAACAATCAATTCCTAAAGTAAATAAAGTTAAAAAGATTAAGAAACGCTTTATAAGAATTAAGCTGCTTCTTGTAATTTGTCGCGCAATGCCGCCAAAGTGCGAACAAGTTTACCTGCCGCCGCTTCTTTCATTGTGCCCATTAAGCGAGCAATTGCTTCTTCGTAAGTCGGTAATGTTGCTAAGAACTCAACATCTTGGATCTTACCTTCAAAGGCTGCACCTTTAATTTCAAACTTATCATTTGTTCTTGCAAATTCTTTGAACAAACGTGCCGCAGCACCAGGATGTTCATTAGAAAATGCGATAAGTGTTGGACCTACAAACGCATCTTTTAAGCACTCATAATCTGTCCCTTCAACAGCACGACGTAATAAAGTATTACGTACAACACGCATTGAAACGCCAGCTTCACGAGCCGCTTTACGTAATTCAGTCATTTTATCAACAGTTACGCCACGAGAATCTGCAATAACCGCTGAAAGCGCACCTTTGGCTGCTTCATTTACTTCAGCAACAATTGCTTGTTTGTCTTGAAGATTTAATGCCATTGGCTTTTAGCTCCTGAATACACTCTGCTACTTTCGTAAGCAGAATTTACAAAATTCTCAAAAAATTGACCGCACTTTCATGCGATTTTCTGAGCCTAAGGTGTCCAGAAGCAGAAAATTCTGTCTGTTCACCATCTATGTAGGAAAATTAAGTGTTACCACACCTACAGTCTTGGATGAGGCTTGAATAAGGTCAAGCACCATCATTTTTACGATAATTAAACCGCAAAATAAGGCGACATGATAGTCGTTTTTTTTTCACCTGTAAAGGTGTAATTTAGATTTATTAAATAAAAATACTGATAGTAATGGTCACCCCCAAATTCACAATCACTCGGGTTACACCTAGGTAATGAGGATTGCAAAAATATTGCTATTACCAATAACGTTATAATATAAATTCACTCAGCACGATTTGAGAAACGCACAAAATCTACACGAATCCAGTCTCAGAAAATACATACACGATAGCGTTCAATAATATTATTAATATATAGAACAGAGATTTTCATACTAATCGATGCATTTACTATATTAGCAAATCTAAGAAATCGGTTTAAAATCAAACGCGCGTTGTACTGCACTTTGCCAAGAATAAGGCGTTTGTAGCTGCATTTCTTGTGTATTTATCTCAACCGCAACTTGCGTTGTACTTCCTACTGTGAGCTTTTCACCGGTTAGAAGATCAATAATGCGATAATCAAATCGAATACAACTCTCATACTCGACCAATTCCACATATACTCTGATCTTTTGGCGAAAACGCGCTGATTTTACATACTTTAAATTGAGTTGCACGATAGGCCAAGCATAGCCACTTTCTTTCATCACATCGTAATGATAGCCTATCGTCTCTAAAAAAGCACAACGAGCCATTTCAAGGTATTTTACATAATGTCCATGCCACATAATATGCATTGAATCAACATCAAAAAACTGAACTTCGTAATCAGAAAAATGCTGGCAATAGATATGTTTTTTTCTTCTCATACATAAAAAGTGCGGTCATTATTTACCGCACATTTGATAAAATTTATTTTACAATGTCGCCTTTAAGCGCAACGCCTGCCATTAAATTACCAGCATGACATTCATATTGTGTGGAGCTTTTATACTCAACTTTCTTATAAAAGCTAACTAAGTTACCCACTTTTCTTGCGCCTTCTTTTGCAGCACGTTCTTGGAAATTTTTCACTGCAGATAAGAATGCCCATTGGCAAGCTTTTGCGTCCGATTTATTAGCTGCATTGGTTTTTGGATTCGTCGTAATGCCTTTCCGGATCACCTTCCCTGGAGCAGGTTTGCCAAAATAAAGTTTAATACTTGGATCCAATATCTCTTTTGCCTCCGGCGAATTTAACGCTTCTTGAATGGAATAATAGTGAGTCGTGTTACGCGGTGCACAAGCTCCCATAACAAATGCTGCCATAGCAATACAAATGAGTTTAATTAGTTTCATTTTGTTCTCCTCAATGAATAAGATATTAATATAGAAATAATCAAAAAGAGATATTCTTCTTAATTACCTTTGATGCCAAAAATCGTAAAAATTAAACCACAAATATGGATTCTTAGCACATTCTTTTGCCAAAGAATCAGCATAATTTTGCATTGCCTGCTGAATCTGCTGCTGACGAACAAGTCCTCTTCCTTGAAGAGGCGGTGAAAAACGTCGAAGTTTTAAACGATATCTTCCTTTTTCTTTCAAACTAAAAATAGTATTGATTGGTGCTTTTAACAATGTAGCCAGTAACCAAGCTCCCTCGGGAAACTGAGCATGTTTCCCTAAAAATTTAACCGTTTGTGCTTTATCTCCGCGAACAGGAATGCGATCTGCAGCAATGGCTATCCATTCTCCCTGCTCAAGGCGCTTACTCAATTCAAACATCTTTTGTGCATCTAACGTATCAACTTGAATTACCGGTAATTCTCCCGCACCTACGTCAACTAAGGCTTGGTTAAACACTTCTGCGTGTTTACTGTGAACCAATGCGTTTAATTTAAAATTTGGATGATGTCCGCTATTTAATAATGCTCGACAAATATCTATATTACCAAAATGAGAACAAAGCAGAATTTGCCCCCGTCCCTCGCTATCAATATCCGAATAAAGATTATCCTCGTCATCAATCACCAAATCCGTATAACGAATTTTATGTTGCCAAACCGCAAAACGATCAGTAATGGATTCACCAAATGCTAAGAACTGGCGAAAAACTGCCGCTTTCTGTAATTTCACGTCAGGAAAATAATTCGTCAGATTCCGCTGATATTCTGCAACATAATAACGAACTCTACGAGAAGTAAGGTAAAAATAGAGTACTACCCAGAAAGTACAAAAACGAATCATCCAGAGTGGGCAATATTGTACAATCCAGCGAGTAAGCATAAGGAAAAATTGAGAACCGCGCTCTTCTTGATTTGCCCAATGTTGTGAATTTTTATGAGGCCGAATCATCAAAATTTCCCTGTTAATAGCCGTTTTATCATTCCCCAAAATAAACGGGCATGCATTTTACTAATAAGCCAATTATCTGCCCAACTGCGAAAATGAGAGATCCCTTTTTCATTATATTTAACCTGAGTATCTACCCAAATCATTGGAATTTTCCGCCAGCGACAGTAAACCAAAATTTCAATATCGAAATCCATTCGATCACCTAACCTCTCCTGCATTAGAATCGGCATAACCATTATCAGCGGATATAAACGGAACCCACACATACCATCATCAATGTCTAGAGATAATGTATTTAACGCAATCCAAAAATTAGTAATTTTACGCCCATACAACCGAGACTTTGGTGCATCTTTTCCATAGATAGGTTTACCACAGATAAGTGCGGTCGAATTCTGACGAGATTTTTCCAGCATTATCTGAATATCTATAAGGTTATGCTGTCCATCTGCATCGACTTGTATAACATGTGTAAAGCCCCGTTCAAATGCCCATTGTAACCCTGCTTTTACCGCAGCACCTTTACCACCATTTTCAGGTCGAAAAAGCAATGATACGTTATTCATTCCAACTAATGTTTGCAAAACCTGTTTTTGCTCTTTTGCAGAGCCATCATCGACAATCAAAATTGGTAGGTTAAACACTACTAACTTAGTAATCACTTCCCTAATTGTAGTTGAGTGATTGTAATGAGGAATAACAATAAGAGGGTTAATTTCAGTCATCATTATTTTCTTTTTTTCGTTCAATAATTAAACCACTTGCACAAATACCAATATCATTCTTGAGCTGAAATTTTACTCGTTGTTTAGCGTTGTCCCAATTTAAAATAAGTTGAACTTCATCATTCGGTCGCAAAAATTGCTGAAATTTAAGATTCTCAACACGCTCAATATTAAATTCACTTTTAATCAATAATGGAATACTATCAATCACCCACTGTAATTCAACTACACCAGGTACAAGCGGAAAGTTAACAAAGTGTCCTTTAAAATAATGCAAATCCAATGGAACTCTACCGAGTAAAATCAGTTCATTTTGTTCCGCTCGTTGAGCTAGCCAGACAGGTTCATGTATAGGATTACGACAAACTAGTTCAAAATCACTATGCAAAATTTTTGACTGAGCATTACGCGGTAATCTGTCGGTTAAACGCCAATAGCGTGGTAAGGCAAATTTTTCTTGGGTCTGAGCGAGATGCTTTCTTAAGTTATCAGTAAGATATTTACGTCCGCTTTCACGTAAACATTCAATCCCCGAATCACTTAACGCAATCCACGCAACTGCACGCCGCTTTTCTGTATGTTTTGCTACATAAACATCCGCAATCCACTGATGTTTCAATAAATCTTGTTCAATTTTTATCAATGAAATCCGCTTATCTCCCAATTTTACAATGCGATCGATTCGCCCTAACAATTCAAAACCGTGTTCAAATAATTTAACGGCATCAGCAGTTTGTTCACGTCCAATAGTTCGGGTTGACTCCACCCACAATACGCCTTGATTATTAATACCAATGCACACATCTTGCAAAGGTCTCCAATATTGCTCAGGCTGACGAAAAGCAATGCATCCCGTTTCCGTGCTACCGTAGCCTTCTAAGATTGGACAATTAAGTGCTGTTTGAATTTGTAGACCTAATTGTTCATCCAATGCCCCGCCGGAAGAGATAATTCCACTTAAAGTACATTGAGAGAAATTAGGATATGACAAATTTAAACGAGTAAGCAAAGCCGGGCTAGTAACCCACAAAGTAGGGCGACCTAAACAACTTTCCGCAATAAGATATTCCGGATAAACCAGTTGTTTACGCCCAATTGACCAATTACGCTCCTCTAACCGATGCCACAATGGAATCAATACGCGATACGTCAAACCATAGAAATGCTGAACACTCACACTTCCCACTACATGAATAATATTTTGCTGAAAAGGTAAAAATTTACCGACTTCAATGGCTTCTCTCCATAAAAGTGCGGCCGTTTTTTTCAGTATTTTCGCTTCTCCGCTACTACCCGATGTTTTTAACCATACTTCACTTTCACCATTCCAATCTATCGATGGACAAGTAAAGGTTTCAGTAGGCTGAGATATCCCATAATGTGGAAATTTACTGTCATCAAATAGAAAATTTGTATTTTCTTGTACCCATTGCTGATTTTCCAACAATAAATTCGGAGGAAGTAACACTTTCACTTTTGCCTGAAAACAGGCAAGTAATACGCAACTAAATATTGCGGCATCATCAAACCACAACCCAACAGACTTTATACTATCCTGTTGTAGTTGTTGAGAAATTTGATGAGCCCGCAAGAAAAAGTCATCACTCTGCCAAACAGGATTTAATGCGATAGGATTATTATTCATTATTTTTCTTCTTGTATTTTGGGCGAATAAACCACTCGCCAGCCATGACTATTATCATTATTACATAAGCAATCACTCCACTATATAACGCCCAAGCCTCGAGATAATTCAGCCCGATCAATAGCGAAGTAATCACAATATTCACAATAAATACGGAACACCATACTTGAGTTACTTTCCGCGTATAAGCAATTGCTTGTACTGGCAAATCAGGCTCTTGTAGACGCGCTAGCTTTTCAACCACCGTTTGTTTTGCCCAAAGACTACCACCAAATAGGATAAGCATAAAACTATTAACCCACACAGGGTACCAATACATTAAATCTAGACCACGGCTTATCCCGGAAATAAACAATACCACAGCCATAAGAAATGCAAAAAAACGCTGAATACCTATTCCTTGCAACCCTTTGCATAACCATAGAAACGCTAATCCAAAGGGCAAATAAGGCAACCAATACAAATTTGGCTGCCACCACCAAAGTAGCGGATATGCAACACTTAGCAAAGTTAATAAAAAATTAGTGAACACTTTTATCATTAACATCATGCGTTTTAAATTGATCTCGCTGCTCTGCCACACAAATTTGTTCAAAAGCAATTTTACTAATTTTAGATTGACTATTACGCGGAAGCTGGTCTGTAAATCGCCAAAAACGAGGTAATGCCATCTTTTCTTGGCTTGCTGATAAATGCAGAGTAAGTTGAGCAATTAATATTTTTCGACTTTGCCAATATTTCTGCAAACCAATAGACGATAATGCGACCCATGCGACGAGTCGATTCCGTATAGGATGTTTACCGATATAACAATCTGCTACGGTTTCATGCTTTTGTAAATCCTGCTCGATACTTAGCAATGAAATACGTTTATCCCCTAGTTTTAAAATACGATCTGCTCGACCTAAAATGTCAAAACCATTCTCAGATAATTCAACAATGTCTTCACATTGTTCTCGGCCTGATAACCAATCCGCTTCTATCCACAATGCCGAGCGCTCATCTATACCAATACGAGCATCAGGCATTGCTTGCCACAAGTGTGAACCTCGCCTCATCGCAATCGCACCGGCTTCAGTTGTGCCGTAAAAATCAATAATATCAAACCCCAATACATTTTTTACATTGCGAGTAATTTCTGTAGATAGGGCTCCGCCCGCCGATATGATTGCCATTAAATTAGGAAAAGCTAAGCGTTTCCAATCAATACTGGATAACATTGTCGGGCTACTAATTAGAACCGTTTTTTCTGATTTTAAATAAGTCTGGGCTAGATTTTCAGGATAAAATTGTTGCTTTCGCTCAATCTGCCAGCCTAATACTAAAGGCATCATAATCTGGCAAATTAGACCGTAGAGATGTTGGATACTAACCGTACATACTGCCGTTGTTTGATTATTCGATAAAAAGCCAAAGGCCTTTGCACATATTTGTGCATTTCGCCAAAGTTGCCCTGCGGTTTTAATAATTGTTTTCGGCTGACCTGTACTACCAGATGTTTTTAGCAAAAACTCAGTAGTTGTAATAAAATCGCTAAGAGGGCGACAGGGTCCAACATTGTGTAAATCAATGTTTATGCCAAATTGATCAAAATAGTTCACATTAGTTACAGAAATAAACGTATCAGCCAACCACATATCAGCAAACTCATTTGCCCAACTCACATTTTCATCCGTAAAATTCGGTAGAAAAAGGGTTCGAACATTCGCATGCCAACTCGCTAACAGAGTACAAGCTAACTTAGCGGCATCCTCAAACCACAAAGCAACAGTTTTAATTTTTTGTTGCTGGAATTGTGTAGCGATTTGCCAAACTCTTCGTTCAAAATCAGCATAATACCAAGAAGGCGATTGAGCTATCAGATCTGTTGATAAATAATTCATTGATTTCGCTTCACACCAAAGGTTACTCTGCCTTTTGACTGATTTTTACAACCGCTTGAACGACATCTGCTACTGTACGCACATTACGAAAATCTTCCGCTTGTAATTTATGGCCTGTTTCACGTTTTATATGATCGATTAAATCAATCGCATCAATACTGTCAATCTCCAGATCTTCGTAAAGGCTTGTTTCAGGTGTAATTTTTTCAGGGTCAATTTCAAACAAAGTTTCCAAAGCCTTTACTAGTAAATTTTGAATTTCTTGTTCTTTCATTACTCACCCCTTAGCCGAACGAATAAAAGCAGCTAATGTTGCAACATTTTCAAAATGATTACGCAAATCGTGTTTTTCACTATCAAGCTGTAATCCAAACGTTTTTTGTACTGCCAACCCTAACTCAAGGGCATCAACCGAATCTAGCCCTAAGCCATCATCACCAAAAAGAGAAATATTTGAATCAATATCTTCGATACTCATATCTTCTAGTCCAAGACTATCAATAATTAATTGTTTTAATTGGGTTTCAAGTTCCATTATGGCTCCTTAAATTGTATGTGAATTAAACAAATCTTCCAGTTGCGTTTTCAAACGGCGAGAAGCAATAGGCAATGATGTTTGAGTAAGTAATGTTTGTGGGTTAATATCTTCCTCGACAATGAGTTCATAAGTGATTTTCTTTTTCGGAATACGATACCAAGGCTGCCCTTTTTTGAAATTCGGCGGTGTCATCTTTATTACTAGCGGAGTAATCACTTTTGCACTGCGTAAACCAATAGAAACAGCTCCACGATGCAAATTTACGACACCATCCCAACCCGTTCGAGTTCCTTCTGGAAATAACAATAGTGCCTCATTTTGTAGAATTTGATGGCTTTTTTCGAGCATTTCTACACCTTCAGTATTGGGCAAAAAGCCACATGCTAAAATAGGAGCAACCAAAATCGGATTATTCAATAGCTCTTTTTTTACAATGCAATTCAAATTGTGTTTTTTAGATAGGACTAACACAACATCTAATAAAGACGGGTGATTTGCTACGATAAGTTGTCCAACACGCCCAATACGTTCAAACCCTTGATATTTAACCTCCAATACACCTGCCCACTCAATATATCGAATAAAAAATCCCCAAATTATACCGACTTTACGACGAGCTTTTAAATGAGTATTTAAGTCGTTGTTATTTGGGTTTCTGGTATAAGAAAATAAAGCTAGACGAAAAAAAATACCGGCTACAGCAAACAATATAAAACCGAATAACGTACCGAAAAAACGACGCAACCAATCTAATTTTTCCACCATTGCCATATATTTTCCGCTCCTGTCGCTGTTTGCCAGCTTGTCTTATTAGCATACTGACAATAAACCCAATTAAGTGCATTATCCTTAGGTAAAAGTGCGGTTGAATTTTCATACTTTTTTTCCACCATACTAAGCTGATATTGTGCACCATTCTCTACTAATAGCGCTAGTGCATAAGCGAATGGTTGGCGATATACTGGGTTTACGTTATAACAATCCAATAGCGGACTTTCCGCCGCAACGACAAGCACTCTTGAATAGCCGTCATTCAATAATAAGTGTGCTTCAAGTAAAGCAGACTCCAAATTATCCCGACGAGCGGTAATCGACACAGTTTCTGCTGTTACCTGACGAAACTCAGACCATTGTCCGACTAAAGCATTATGTACGGACAAACTAAATGAAGTAGGAGAGACATTTCCCTCTTGCAATAGCGTATGCCATAATCCGAAACTACGGTTAATTTCACTATTATTAGAAGCATAAACTACCGGGATATTAGCTTCCGCTGTAGAAATCAGATTCCAAGCAGCCTCAAAAAATAAACGAGCGGAATCGCTTAAACGACGGCGTTTTATCGGTGGTAAAAAAGTAAGTTTAGGTTGAAAATCATCCCAAGACTTCGCTTGCTTCTCCCAATGCTCTTCACCAAGCAACCAATCGCTTGTGGACAGTATTTTATTGGTTACAATACTCCAAGAAGGAATACTAAAAGAGAATTTACAGAAACTTGCCATAACACATTAATAATTTTTAAAGAGTTCACTAATCATTCGATCTATTTGACCTTGAATACCTGTTTGTTTAGCGATGTCTCTTTCGGCCCCTCGATAACGGTAATTTATCTCACCAAGATCTTTCAGTGTACCTGATGTATTCTCGCGTAATACCATACGTCCGCGTACAATTAATTCTTTTTTACCTTTAAACGAAGTCGCAAGTACATATTTACAATTCTCTGGTATTTTCGCCTGTCCGTAAGTTATTGTTTTAATATTTTTTTTCTCAAGACTTTTAGTAATAAACGCCGTTAGTTCTTTTGGTGTAAAATTTAGTGGGGATCTAGCCTCCCGAACACACACAGCCGTTAAATCGTTCAATTTTTCTGCGGGTTCAATATCTGTTAATCCAGCAGAGCATCCTGCTAAAACAGGGCCTAATAACATAATAAAAATTAACTTTTTCATAATATTTCCTTACATAAAAATTGTAAATTAGTTTACACGAAATTCAGCAAACCTCCAATATGACAGACAAAGAGGTCCTTATCTCTTTACGACCCACCAAACACTCTCATCTTTTTGATCTTGCCTATAATGCTCAAACACCCAACCGACCAGTGCAGTTTGATTTACAGATAAATCTAACTCCGCCAATTCAAAAAGTTGTGAAAGTTGACTTTTCTCTAATGCCAGAAAAAGACTTGTACCGTTTAAATTCAAACTTTGTGCCAATTGAAAAGTAGCCGCATTACTAATATTTGCCATAAAATCCAACGGACTGGGCATTCCCCGCAACATCAAATTATTGAAGAGTTTCCAAAATTTTGTAGGAGAGTTAAAACTAGAACCAAGATAAATTGCACTTTCCTCATTTAAATATCCACGCAACGGCAAGGCACCCAGTAACGCTAACGCAGTGAAGCGACTTAACCGACGCGTATCAATCTCATGTTCCTTCAAACATAATCGCAACGCTTTATCATCTAGCTGCTGTTCAAATCGGTATTCTGCTATCACTTCCATTGTAATATCCACCCAATATTACTACCCGCAAAGCCTAGAAAATAATTCAAAACTAACATCGATTGTTCTAATTCATTTTTATGCAGATGTTCCATCAACCATCCTATCTCTAATACACCACTTGCCCCCAAAGTATGCCCTAATTGTTTTTTAGGCAAAAAGTGCGGTCGATTTGGGAAATGTTTTTCCAATAATAACAGCTCAACCTCATCAAAAGAACCGCCCACCATATGCGGTTTTATTGCAGAGATCTCCGTGCCTAAACACTTGGATTGACACAAAATTTTACTAATTAAGCGAGCTAGCGCGGATTCGCTATTATTCGTTAAGCTACAAGAATCTGTAAGATTAGCAACCCCGAATATTCGGCAATCTGATACTTGATTACTCAGCGCTATACAACCAATCCCTTCACCTAAAACAATTCCTTTTTCACCTGTGTTTTGAGCCAATAATCCCATTGCCTGAAAATGTTCGAAAGTAAATTGATTAAAGGTTTCAAACCCCAACACCAATATTTTTTCATATTTTCCCTGTTCAATCATTTTCACTGCATATCCTATCGCTTGAGCGGAAGATGTGCAGGAAGTGGCAAAATTAAATACTCGAGAACCAAATTTTTGACTAAGATATCTTCCAATTCCCGTAATACTAGGATCGTCCGATAGATCCTGTTGATGAGCGAAACGGTATTCGCAATCTGACATTAAATAAGCAGTCGAGCCTAAGAAAATAGGAATATCCACTAAATCACGCTTCGACCAGCCGGCTTGAGTTATACATTGTTCAATTTGAGCTTCGAATAACTGATAAAGAGCAGGAAGATTTAAAAGAGGCTCACCAAAAACAGAAAAATAAGGTAATTCGTTAGTTTGACCAAACTGAAACACTCTACGTTGTTGACAAGATTTTGCCGAAAGACAACAACTTGAATTGATATAAGCAGCCATACTATTACTTAGATTCCATTCGAATAAACGCGGCCAGATCCCTTATACTCATCATATGTTTACGCACCATTCGATCACCTTGTAAACGAACACCAAAGTAAGCTTGCAACGCAACAGCTATTTGCAAGGCATCGAGAGAATCCAATTGAATTCGACTAACTTCACCGAAAAGCGGTTCATCATCAGTAATTTCTGCGGCTTCAAAATCATCTTTTTCTGATTCCTGCAAGATAAGTTTTTTTAATTCAAACTCAAGTAATTTTGGCTCAAGTGTAAAAGTATAGTTCATTAAAATCTCACTTGTTTCTTTAGTTGTTGGTGATAAAGGACTGTGGCAAATCCAATCATCAATATACCGAAGACTGATAATCTCATTAAATAACTAGTAATTTGTGTTAGCTCATACTGGTTTAGTAATAAATTTTGGAACCCGCTTAATGCCCATCCCATTGGAGAAAATTCTGCGATGGTTCGCATTATGTCAGGCATTATATAGGTCGGTACCATAATGCCGCCAATGGCAGCCATAATGATAATTCCACCACCACCTAATACTACTGCATGCTCAGTCGTACGAGCAATTACACTAACAAACAACCCATAGCCAAGTGCAGCAAGACTAACCGTCATTGATAACACTGCATATTTTCCCCATTCTCCACTCAAGGAAAATGCCGGCATATCAAAGTATGGCAGCACAAAATAACCTAATGTGATCATTCCGATAAATTGCATTTGATTAATCAAAAAATAAGGGATTAACTTTGCGATGATCAAATTTAATGCCGGAGCTCTGGCCATTCGCAATCGAGTGATCGTATTGGTCTGACGCTCTATTGCCATCACGTTTGAAAGTGGAATCATAATAAAAAACATGCCAAAAATTAACCACGCAGGGACACTATGCTGTACTGAATTGGGTTTGGTAACACGTTCTCCTTGACGATTAAGATAAACTTCTTGCCATCGTTTTTTGGTTAAATAATCATTTATTTGAGCAGACCTATTATCTAAATCCCGGTTGACTTTTTTCTCTATTTCTTTGATTTGTCTGTGTTTATTATTTTTTAAGGTAATTTGATTCCCTGCCAAATATTGTTCCAAACGCAACCTTGTATAATGTTTTTGCACAATGCCTTTCACACCTAATAGCCAACTACGCTCAACACTTGGATTCAACCATAATTCCAACGCTTTTTCATCGGAAAGTGCGGTTGATTTCAAATTAGAATTGACAATTAATAAAGAATATACGCCTTCTCTCAATGACTGCTCTACTTTAATACGGTCAGAATGAATATCCCTCTTCTCTACACTGAGCCCTTCTTCTTTTAAGGCCACCAATAAAGAATCATTCAACGAATTTTCTGCTTCCGATAGCAAAATAATCGGCGCATCTTGACTCAACTCACGATCATTACTCAGGGCAACCGACATAATCAACATGAACAAAATCGGCATAATAAACAGCACTGCAACCCCATGTAAATCCCGACTTAATAACCTTATTTCTTTAAAAATTGAGGAAATTAGCATCATTTTATATCAACTAGAACATTGCTTTTTCAACAATAAATTCATTTCTTTAAGCAATTCAATTTCACTTTTTTGTTGATTAATTAAGGTTTCTTGAAAAGATACTGTTGTTCTTAATTTTTCATTTTCAATAATCAATGCAGAGTCTGAATTATAGTAATTCGAACTAGATGAACTATTTTCATTGATTAAAAAACAAATATTTTTATCGTTTTGAATTAAATCTGTTACATCAACATTAAATACTTGTGCAATTTGCTCCAATTTTTCTAAATAAAGTTTGGTTTCACCTCTTTCTATTTTTGCATAACCACTTGGAGACATATTTAATTTTTCCGCTACATTTTCTTGTGAGAGATGTTGGCTTTCTCTTATTTCTTTTAATTTACGATGTACACTCATTAACAGACTCCTTATCACTACCTTATTTGCTCTGTTAGAGCAGTATTCTATACGGTTTGTCTATGGCATCGACAAATAGACAAACATTACAATGAGAACGTATCAAAATACGATACAAATTTAACTATTCTACATATCCTAAAAGGTATTTTCTATGAAAAAAATTATTTTATCGGCTATTTTAACAAGTTATTCTAGCTTTATTTTCGCCAATAACAATTTTACCAGCTGGCATATCGGCGGAGAATTAAATACAGGCAAGCATTCATTTACCATATCTGAAGGTATAAACTTTAACAGTGCAGGGAAAAAAGGAATTGGTTTGGCTGTTTATGGTGGCTATGGTTTTGATCTCTCAAATAATTTTATCAGTATTGGTGAAGCCAGAATCAATATCGGGGGAGGAAAATCTCAAAAAGATGGCAATGTAATTTCTAAAGAAAAGTATGGTATGACATTGGCATATTTACAGGGATATCGTGTAACGGATAGTATTCTTCCCTACATCAAACTAGGAGGGGAACTATCAGTATTCAATCTCAATAAATTAGAAACAGAAAGCGGCTATCAAATAAACGATGAGACCAATGGCAATTTCGGAGCTTTTGGTTTTGTCTATGGTTTAGGAGTCAAATTTGCTATACAGCCTAATTTAGACATTGGCATCGAATATACTCGCTCAAATTTAAAACGAATAACTGAAGATGCGAAATTTAAAACGGATAAATTAAGTTTAAAAGTAGGTTATTCATTCTAAGAAACAAAAATATTTGGTGTCAATTTAACTTATACTAAATATTTATTCCCCTCATTTTATTATATTTATGAGAAATTACTATGAAAAAATTCTTTAAACTTTTAGGGCTAAGTACCGTTTTATTTTTAACTGCTTGTGCAAAAACAGAGATGACATCATCACAGCAAGATGCTCAAGCCAAAGAATTTAATATACCAAAGAAAGGCCTATCTGGTCTTTATATCTATCGCGATTCTATTTTTGGTTCAGCATTGAAGAAAAATCTTTATATCGACGACCAATTTATTGGCGAATCAGCTCCCAAAGTTTTCTTCTACAAACAAGTTAAAGCAGGTAATCATAAAATTTCAACTGAATCAGAGTTCAGTAACAATGATCTTAATATTAAAACAGATTCAGGCAAAAATTATTTTATTCGCCAATATATCAAATTGGGAGTATTTGTTGGCGGTGCTAATTTAGAACATGTTTCTGAAGAAAAGGGAAAAGCTGCTGTAAAAGAATTAAAAATGGCTGTTACGCATTAAATTTTATTAAAGGAAAAATAAATGAATTTTTTTACAATTTACATTATTGGTTCGATCATTACTTTTATTTTAGCCAGAAGTCAAATGCAAGGGAGAGAGACTTTTTTACCCGCATTATTAGCAGGAGCAATTTGGCCTTTAGCATTACTTCTAAAATTATTAATTTGGTCTGAAAGGAAATAAAAGTATGGAGCTCTATTTTACAGGTTGTATTATCACCTTTATTCTTGTTTTATGGGCAACAGGAGGAAGAATAGGAACTGCATTTTTTTCTGCACTAATATGGCCACTTGCATTACTGACTCCAATCATTAGTTTATTTTTTCCTTTAAAAAAATAAGAGCCTCAACAAAAAACTCGCCTTTCGGTGAGTTTTTTTATACCTGTTTATCTAAGAAATCCAAATAAAAACGCTCAAGACTTTGCCCTTCCCTTAAAATGTTCTGTACTGATCCTTCATAAATCAGTTGACCTTCATTGAGTAGCACTAATTTATCGCATAATTGCTCAATTTCCTGTAAATAATGAGAGGTATAAATCACTGTCACACCCTGTTGTTTCAGTGTAGCAACGTTATCTAAAATAAAGTGGCGGGATTGAGGATCGATACCCACAGTGATCTCATCTAAAAAAATCACATTCGGACGATTGATCAACCCGATGGCAAAATTTAAACGGCGTTTCAACCCTCCCGATAAATGTTTGGCGAGCTTATTTTTATGAGCGGTTAAATCCACCTGTGCTAGTAAAGTTTGCAAGTAGATTTTATCTTTTAAGTCATAAAGTGCAGCAAAAAATTTCAGATTTTCCCACACCGTCAATAAGGGATAAAAGGCAAAATCCTGCGGCACCAAAGAAATTTGCTGACGTTGTTTCTTGTTTAGTTTGGAGAAAGGTACGCCGTCAAAATAAATTTCCCCTTGTTGTACCGATTGAAGTCCCGCAAGCAATGACATCAAGGTGGTTTTACCTGCACCGTTAGGACCGAGCAAACCAATGGTTGAAGCCGAATCAATATGAAAATTTACTGCACTTAGGGCATATTTTTCGGAATTGGGGTAACGGTGTGAAATATTTTTTAAAACAATCATAATTTACGAAGGATTTTCCATAATACTTTTTCTTTTTCAGCAATTTCTCTCAGACAATTTGCCACTATTTTATATCCCTCCACCGTTGGTTTTCGGCATTGCCTGACACAAAGCATTGCAAATTCACGCCATTGGTCGCCAATTTCGGTCATTTGTTCAGAAGCCTGCTTGAATTTTGCTTCATTACAAACTTTAGCCGCTTGCTCAAGAAAATAGGCATACAAATAACGGAAACCCGCACCACCTGTACCAATTTCTTCTTGCATTCTCACGATATGCCCGAGATACAAGCGGTTATATTTTTCGCCTTTTTTACCTAGGGCGAGATTTTCGATGGATGTCGCCACCGTGCGAATGCCTTTTACACCGACAAAAAACAGCGGTACAAGCATTTGTTTGGCTTGTTTACGGATTGCCTTTCGTACCAATGTAGGCAGGTCGATTTGAGAAAAATCGGGTGTTTGTTCAAAATAATACATTAACCCTTTTGCCGCCAATGCCCCTTTGGCAAAACGGGCTTTTTGTAATTCTTGAACTGCACAGCGTTGTACCCTTTCAAAAACTGGATCGCTGATTAGATATTCATCTTGCTCTTTGCCATACACCAATAAATTATGGGCATTAAAATGGAAACGCATTTCAGGTGGAAAGTAAGGCAGCCAAAAAACCGAAGTCTGTAAGCCGACTAATTTGCCATCCTGCAACGCCTGATCTAACACAATTTGCCCTGCCGTTTCATTAGAAAACCTCTGTATTTTCAACCGCACTTTTAGCATTTTAGATATATTTTTAATAATGCTTCTCGGTGGCATACGGTAAGAAATCAACGGCATTCCACTGACTTTGATAATAGGCAGATAAACAAATGTCAAAGCAGAGGCTAAACCAAAGACCATAGCTTCGTTAAAATCTAAACCTTGAGATTTTAAAAGCGTAGACATGACACCACTTTCGCAGTGGGCGGTGTGTTGGTGAGAGAAAGTATTCATTACTATGGCACTATATAAATTTGTTTTTTTGAAAACATCGATGAAACGAAGTTATTAAATATTTTGGATTTTTCCCACTCCCCGAAAATAACAATAACGTGATCTTTATTATTATAAATAGTATCTCGAGTTTCTTTATAGCGTTCTTGATCTTCAAATTTCAAAATGAATCTATATTTATCACTCCCTTTCATAAAATAATATAACTCAAGGTCATCGTTATTATAAAAATACTTTTGAACAACTGCCTCAATAATTCTATATCCAAAAATACCCTTAGGATTCATATATAAACTCCTTTTATCCAGAAGCATATATCCAATCTCTTTTTTGTTATATGTATCTCTTACATCTTTTGATTTACATAATAAATAAAGTTTCCTTAATGTATTAATTTTTTCCTTAACACTACAGCTAGAATTACCCAATTTTTCTGAAATACCTTTTTGTCTTAACGTATTTTCCTTTTCTTTACCGGGAACTAACAATGATTCACAGAAACTATTAAAATTAAAGTCCTGTTCTGAATAGTCATTAATATCAATATAATTTTTCTTATAGAAACAGTCTGGAGAGTGTCGAAAGTTCGGTTTAGTTGCTGAAAAATAGGGTGTTTTAATACCATTAATGCTGCAAACATATAAATGCGCATTACAATTATACGTTGGGCAGTAATAAGTTATTTCTCGACTAAATCGGCTCGCCTCATTTGCATAAATAACCTGTGTTCTTTCTTTATCCTTAAAAGCATAATAGGACATAATTTCTCCTACATTCTTAACTTTTCTATACTAATCCCAAACACCCCCGTATATCTCTCCAATTTCTTCTCGCTCAACTTTTTAAAAACTTCCGGTTTAAAATGCCGTTTGATTTGCCATTGCCAGAATCCTGTGGCTTGAGCAAGTGTTTGAAGATCATAGCGGTTTTTATACATGAGATAATAAATCACCGATTTTTCGCCATTTTTGACCGCTTGTAGGGCAGCTTCGGTGAGTTGATTGAGTTCGTTTACCGCTTGTTCGGTGGCAAATTCTTCCGTTTGCCAACCTGTACTCGTAGTGATTTGATAGTTACCATTTTGAGTCGCATAGACCACTTTTTTCTGTCCTCGGAAAATTTTACTATCATCTTGAGGTATATCATCAATTTCCATTAACTACCTCTAACAGCATAAAACAAGAAGAAAATCGACCGCTCTCAGGTACATAGCATAGTACTTTCTGCCCAGCTTTAAGTGGGAAAGTTCTAACAAACTCTTCTAAGATAATATAAATAGAGGCCGACCCAGTGTTACCACATTGAGTCAGGTTGGTAAACCATTTTTCCTGAGGGATCTCAAAATTAATGTTACGTAGCCCATCCAGTAGGCGATCCTTGAAGAAAGCAGACGAATAATGTGGGAGAAAATAATCAATTTTTTCGGCTTGTAAATGATATTTTACAATCAGCTTCTTGAGTGTATTTTCTACGGTATAATGTACAATATTTTCGTTAAGTAATTTCACATCCTGCTTAATAGCCATAAAACTTTGAGTCTCTCTCTCAGCAGGTAATACTAATTTCCAACTGACAAATTGTCCATTTTGTACATCACCGCCAGCATACATACAAACAGGCATCTCGTTCGCAAATGAGATAAGTTCAATCCAATCAATTTTAAGACTTAGCCCTTTTTCATTAGGCTGATTGGAAAGTACAACCGCACCTGCCCCGTCAGATAGCATCCAGCGCAAAAAGTCTTTCTCAAAACCAATTTCAGGTTTGGCATTTTCAAGTAGTTTATGATCTGCTTCCGCCTTAAAATTTTCGCTACGCATAATGATTGAAGCACACTCTGAAGCTACAGCCACAGCTCGTTGATGTTCTCCTGTTCTCACCGCATTAAATGCGTGTTTCATTGCAGCCATCCCTGCCGCACAAACGCCAGACATGGACATCACTTCCATCGGCGGTGCGTTTTCCAACAAACCATGCACCATCACGCCTTGCCCCGGTAAAATTTGGTCCGGATAAGAAGTACCGACTGCAAGGCTGGTAAAATTATCGGCAGAAATACCTAATTTTTTTATGGCTTGTACGGCTAATTCCGTACTGGTATGCGTAGCTTGGTGAGTATTAGGATCAATCGCATAGTAACGTTGTTGAATACCGTTGGAGCGTAAAATCATTTTCCGTACACGAGACGGTGTTTCCCCAACCATTCCAAGCACTGCCTCCATTTCATCGTTAGCAACGGGAGAATTGGGTAGATAAGAAGAAACTTTATTGATATAAACTTTTTGTAACATATTATCTTTATTCCATAAATGTATTTACCACGCCACTAATTAACTTACCACAAGCTGTATTAACTTATTCGCCACTCGGCTCGGCAAAATACCGTTTTTGTTTATCAAGTTTTTCTTGTAATAACGGTTTTAACAAACGTTTAATTAGAGCTGAAATAGGTACGACAGTTAAAATCATTACCACCAAAAAAATGATGTAAAAACACAGTAAGATTTTACGAAAACTCGGAGAAATTTGACCGCACTTTATGAGAAGTTTCCCCCAGATATAAAAACTCCTCGCACCGACTTTTTCGCTCATCATCAGTTTTTCATCTATTTTCACCGCCCCCATTCCTTGAAAAATACTTTTATCAAGAAACTGATTTTTTTGAAAAACCTGCAACAGTTTCTCTCCGAAACGTTTCATATCTGCTATTTCGCTTTCAGCAATACCTGCAGCCGGTAACCAAGAAAGCGCTTTTTTCTTGCCTGTCAACATCCACATAGGTGTCGTGATAAAACTTGCCCAATCATTTGATTGATCCACTTTCACCACATTGGCAATAAGATTTGCACCGCAATTCGCCAACAATATTTTCATTTTTTCTTGGGCTTGTAACCACATATTACGACAGCCTATCAGCGTAATCACTGGCGTATTCTTTAAAAGTTCTTTCGCCCGTTTAGATTGTAAAAAAGCGGTAATAGGTTGACTAGGAGATAGAAACCAAACTGTGTAAGCAATAATAACTAAATCGTAGTTTTCATTAGCGAACTTAGGGGGACAAAGAGGCTGTGGTTGAAGATGTACGGTTTCAGGAAATGTGTTAAAGAACGACAGAAAATGCCACGGGAAATCGTAATCAGTTTGCGGTTGCAATCGGCAATGTTCCACAGAAATGTTTGTCTGCCCTAGCAGTGGTTGGATAAAATGTTCAGCCAGACGACACAATTGTCCCGTTTGAGAATAACTAATTATTAGGATTTTTTTGCTCATTTTCACCCTGTCCAACGTTTAAAAATCAGTGAAGTGTTTACGCCACCGAAAGCAAAATTATTATTCATCACATAATCAGTTTGAATATACCTTCCATCTCCACGAATATAATCTAAATCACCACAACGTTCATCTACATTATCTAAATTAAGAGTAGGGGCAAACCAACTGTCCCGCATCATTTCAATAGAGAACCAGCTTTCTAATACACCACACGCCCCTAATGTATGACCTAGATAGCTCTTTTGCGAGCTAATGGCCATTTGATTACCAAATACTGATGAAGTTGCTTGAGTTTCGGCAATATCTCCCTTCTCCGTTGCAGTACCATGTCCGTTAACATAGCCTATCTGTCGTGGCGAAATCCCTGCATCTTTCAGTGCAATCTCCATACAACGCTGCATTGTAGCGGCTTGGGGCTGAGTAACATGGCTCCCATCGCTGTTTGCGCCGTAACCTACTACTTCTGCAATAATATTCGCTTCACGAGCCAAAGCATGTTCTAATTCTTCTAATACAAAAATTCCAGCACCTTCTCCAATAACTAACCCGTCTCGATCCCGATCATAAGGACGAGGCGTTCGTTTTGGATTTGAATTATTACGGCTCGCAGCATAAAGACTATCAAATACATAAACTTCTGACGGACAAAACTCTTCCCCTCCACCAGCTAACATCATTGGAAGCATTCCATATTTAATCGCTTCATAAGCATAGCCGATACCTTGACTACCTGAAGAACAAGCACTTGAAGTGGGAATAATACGCCCCTGTAATCCAAAGAAAATACCAATATTAGCCGCCGTAGTATGCGGCATTGCCCGAACATAAGTGCTGGCATTAAAAGTATCGGATTTGCCCGTCATTAATAATTCCGCCATAGCCCGTACATCGGAAGTACTTCCTGTACTGGAACCGCTAGCCACTCCCATATTCCCATTTAATACAAACGAGGAAATTTCACCATTATTGAGTAGACCAGCGTTTACCATAGCTTGCTCAGCGGCATCAACACAAAGTTGAGAAACTCGTCCCATACTGCGAAGTTGTTTACGATTCCAATGACTTGGTGGAACATAATTTGGTAAAGGTGCACCTAATTGAGCTTCCAGTTCTGGATATTTATCCTGCCACCCCATATTTCTGACGGCATTTTCTTTATGTTGGAAAGCATTTCTCACTTCTGTCCATGTCCGACCAAAAGCGGTGATCGCTCCAATACCCGTGATAACAACTCGTTTTGTATTCATCTTAGCTCCGACCTTCCCAACAGCCTTCTTAATAGTATGACCATACTAAAAACAATTTATCAATTATCGATACCTATAGTTAAATCCATTTTCAATAAAAAATTTTTAAATCAATATCTTGTACTCGTACCACATTTTTCACTTCCAACTAGCGACAATATCCGTACGCTAAACTAGATTGCTCAATACTCTTGTTCTCCAATCTATTCCATTATCAACACAAGCCTCCATTTACTCCAATCACTTGACGAGTAATATAAGCAGCTTTTTCATTCATCAAGAAATCGACTGCATAAGCAATATCTTCTGGCTCGCCCATCCGCTCCATTGGAATGGCCTTTAAAATTTGTTCGAAAGGTAGATTTTCATCCAAGATTTCCGTATCAATTAATCCAGGGGCAACACAATTTACCGTAATTTTACGTTTTGCCAGCTCTACAGCCAGCGCTTTTGCCGCACCTATCACCCCTGCTTTTGATGCGCTATAATTGACTTGACCTCGATTACCGATCACTCCTGAGACCGAAGTAATACACACTATTCGTCCAGCCTTACGTCGGCGAATCATTGGCATCATAACAGGGTGTAATACATTATAAAAACCATCTAAATTAGTACGAAGCACACAATCCCAATCATCATGACTTAAAGCAGGAAAAGCATTATCGCGAGTTAAACCCGCATTAAGTACGACACCATAATATGCGCCATTCTCTTCAACATCAGCTTGTAAAATTTCCTGACATGCCTCGCGATTACTCACATCAAACTGTAAAACTCTCGCATTCTTACCTAAATTTCTAACTGCTTGCGCAACTAGTTCTGCTTCTTCAATGCGACTACGACAGTGTACCACGATATCAAATCCAGATTGCGCTAATTTTAATGCTATAGCTTTACCAATACCACGACTTGATCCAGTAATTAAAACGGTATTTTCCATTACTTATCCTTATTTTTGAATTTTTCCGTCTTTCGGACTAAACACATTCAATCTTCCAGCAAGCAAAACTTGGTCTGTTACTTTATCAATTAATTGGCAATCAAACACACCAAAGCCAGTTATATCTTGAATCGATAATTTAATATCAATTTTCAATTGCGTGCCGATAGCAATTTCTGGCTGGTAGACATTTAGTTTACGTGAACCGAGTAAATATCCCAACCGAATAAGCTCATTGCGTTTACGGGACTGAATCCCAGCCCAAGCCGCAACGCCTTGCGCCATAATTTCAATCCCAGCGAAAGTACTTAATTTACCGTTTTTAATGAGAATATGTTCAGGTGTAATTGTCGCTTCGCCTTGTAAGAAGTCCTCTCCAAAATCGGTGATTTGATCCAGTAATACCATCCTGCCACTTTGAGGCACAAATGGTGCGACATTTTTAATAGGAAGAGTTAAATCTATCATTCATCTTCTCCTAAAATAAGCACCGTATTATTCCCACCAAAAGCAAATGAACTGCTCGCACCAATACGCCGACTATCTGACCAACAACTATTTGTATCGGTAATTGTAATATTAGGCAAATTTGAATCTCGTATGCAATCCCAAAGCTGAGGCGGTAAAATACCTTGAGAGTTATATTCACGACTGATAGTTGCCCACAAAATTGCAGCTTCTAACGCTCCAGCAGCACCAAGCGTATGGCCTGTATAAGGTTTTGTTGTCGTACAAGGTACTTGATTACCAAAAACTGTTGAGACAGCCAAACTTTCCATTTGGTCATTATGAATTGTTCCGGTACCATGCAAATTAATCCAACCGACTTGCTCTGGCGACAGTGCTGCTGATTTTAGTGCATTTCTAAAAGCTAAAATGGCTCCCAATCCTTCCGGATGCGGTGAAGACATATGATAAGCATCGCTGCTTGCCCCATAACCAAGTAATCTAATGCCATTATCATTCAAATGCTCTCTCGTCATAATAAATACAGCAGCCCCTTCACCAATATTAATTCCGTTTCGATTTGCTGATAGCGGATTAGTTCTTTGCATTGAAAGAACGTCTAATGCACTAAATCCACTGATAGTTAATGGAGACAATGTATCTACCCCACCGCAAATAACAGCATCACAAAGATTTGATTTTAATAGGCGAGCAGCTGAAATTAATGCTCTGGCACCTGAAGTACAAGCCGTTGAAATGCCATATCCCATATTTTGAAGTTTGTACTGATAAATAATAAAATCGGCTGGTGCTGAGAAATATTGTTGCTGTTGTTTAAAAGGTTTTCCAGACCAATCCTGGTGTTCCGCCGCATATTTGAAAACAGGGATATTTTCATCCACTCCCGTTGTTGATGTCCCCATTACCACAGCCACTCGTTTAGGTCCGAATTGCGTAATCACTTGCTCTATTTGCGGTTCAATTTGTTCAAGCGCATGCCATAAAAGTTGATTATTACGACTCTGGTATTCTTGTGGTAAATCACAAGGAAACTCACGTAAATTTAACCGCACTTCGCCAAGCATTTTATCTTTACCAGCAATACCATACGCTAAATAAGGAGAATTTGTCGTTGCTATCGGAGAGCATCTACCATTCAATAAAATATCTAAATGAACATCAATACTATCACCTAGCGAACTCACCATTGCCGGTCGACATAAAAATAATTTCATTATATTTTCTTCTTTTTACTTGCTGTTTATGAGAGTAGATACATTCTACAGTATCACAATTCATCAATATGCCAAACTGAAGTATCAGGCAACCTGATTTCAAAAGCAGACTTAGTTTTACGAATCTCCCAATGATCATCTAATTCAAACGGAGGATTATTCGGATTCAACCCAACAGCCAATGCAGTAAATAATTGCTTTGCCTGATTGTTAGGCGCAATAAAACCATCATTTCTCCAGCCTTTAATATCAAGAATCATCCTTGCCAAAGGGGCACCCAACGGATCTGTTTGTAGCCAATACCATTGTTCTTTTTCAAACTGAATTGAAAGTAAACTTGCTTGGCCTGCTGTTTCAACTTTAAATAAACGTATATTTTTATTCTGTTCAGGTAAATACTTTATCTTCGGAGCACTCACACAAGATGCTAAGAACAAAGTCAAAATTATCGGGAAAAATTTTATCATTATTTGATATAGATAGAAAAAAGACCGTATGAAATTTAATACTTCCTACGGTCTTCATTGTCTTAATTCAGCATTAAAGTGAAGCTTGATCTATCGCAACACCCGCACCCATTGTAGTAGAGATACTGACTTTCTTAATAAAGATACCTTTTGCCGTAGTTGGTTTTGCTTTAGTTAAAGCTGCCAACAAAGCTTGAAGGTTGTCTCTTAGCTGCTCTTCAGAGAAGTTCACTTTACCAATTGTGGTGTGAATGATACCATTTTTATCATTGCGGTAACGAACCTGACCTGATTTTGCATTTTTCACAGCTTCAGCAACATTTGGTGTTACTGTTCCTACTTTAGGGTTTGGCATTAAACCGCGAGGCCCTAAAATTTGACCTAACTGACCAACAACACGCATTGCGTCAGGGGAGGCAATAACAACATCAAAGTTCATCTCACCTTTTTTCACTAACTCAGCAAGATCATCCATACCCACTAAATCTGCACCGGCTTCTTTTGCGGCTTCAGCATTTGCACCTTGTGTAAATACTGCAACGCGCACTTCACGCCCGGTTCCATGTGGGAGAACTGTTGCACCACGTACATTTTGATCAGATTTACGCGGATCAATACCTAAATTTACTGCCACATCAACGCTTTCAACAAATTTTGCTGTTGCAAATTGTTTTAATACTGCGATAGCTTCATTAATTTCATAAGCCTTAGTTGAATCTACGCCGGCTTTGATTGCTTTCATTTTTTTAGTCAATTTAGCCATTGTATTATTCCTCCACCACTAAGCCCATTGAACGAGCAGTACCAGCAATTGATTTCATTTTAGTTTCAATAGTCGCACCAGTCATATCTGCCGCTTTAGTTTCTGCGATTTGACGGATTTGTTCTAAAGTTACTTTACCAACTTTATCTTTGTTTGGTTTACCAGAACCAGATTTAATGCCTGCCGCTTTTTTCAATAAAACTGCTGCTGGAGGAGTTTTGGTAACAAAAGTGAAAGAACGATCGGCATATACGGTGATAACAACTGGAATCGGTAACCCTTTTTCCATACTCTCTGTGCGAGCATTAAACGCTTTACAGAATTCCATAATATTAACACCTTGCTGACCTAATGCAGGACCGACTGGTGGTGATGGGTTAGCCATACCAGCTGCAACTTGCAACTTAACGTAGGCTTGTACTTTTTTTGCCATTTGTAGTTTCCTCTAGAATGGGTAATAACGCTAGGATCTAGCTCCCCTGTTACATAAAAATACGAGTGAGACAACACACTCACTCGTAAATAGGTTCAGGATTTTACCTAAATAGATACCGCTTATCAAGCGATAATTAAAAATTAACTCTGTTTTTCAACCTGACTAAACTCAAGCTCAACTGGCGTCGCTCGCCCAAAGATAGAAACCGAGACTTTAATACGACTTTTCTCATAATCGACTTCTTCAACGGTACCATTAAAGTCAGCAAACGGCCCTTCTGTAACACGAACCTCTTCACCCGGTTGGAACATTGTTCGTGGACGAGGTTTATCTGCAGTTTGTTCAAGACGATTTAAAATAATATCAGCTTCACGTTTTGAAATCGGCGCAGGCTTATCCGGTGTTCCGCCAATAAATCCCATAACTCTTGGCACACTGCGAACTAAATGCCATGTATCATCATTCATTTCCATTTCTACAAGAACGTAGCCAGGAAAAAATTTCCGTTCACTTTTACGCCGTTTACCAGCTACATTTTCTACCACTTCTTCAGTTGGAACCAACACTTCCCCAAATTGATCTTCCATAGCTTGTTGCTTAATGTATTCACGTAATGTCGTAGCAACTCTGCCCTCAAATCCTGAAAAGGCTTGTAGCACATACCAACGTTTTTTCGATGTATTTTCTGTCATTTTAGAATCTCAGCTTAGTTAAGAAGTTAATTACTGTTACAATAATAGAATCCATCGCCCAAAAAATTAACGATGCCAAAACCGTTACACCAATTACAATAAGTGTAGTTTGACGTGCCTCTTGGCCTGTTGGCCAAGTTACTCTCCGAGCTTCCGCTTTTGCATCTTTAAAAAATGCGAAGGCTCTCGTACCTTGATTTGTTATCGCCGCTAATCCACACGCAATGACGATCGCAATTGCCATTCCAATAACGCGAACAGGTGTTGAATATACTTTTTCAAAATATAAATTTCCAATTGCCGCCGCCGCAAAAAAGACTGCCGATAATATCCATAATAAGGCATTTAAGCCCCTAGGCTTGCCCTCTGACATTTGTGTATTTTTCGTTTTCTCAACAATTTCAGTTGCCATAATTGATCCGTTTTAAATAAAATTCAAAAGAATAGGAATTTCAGAACGCGGGATTGTAGCACTTTCTTTTATTTTTTCATATCGGAATTTCATAAAAAGCTATCGATATGATAAATAAAATAGGTACTTGTTTTCTAACACTTAAACTAAAACTTGATGAAAGCAGGAAGGATTTTCTCCCTTCATAAAATAAACATTAAATTGACCGCACTTGTACGCATACAAACAAAGCCAAATTATTCGTTTTCAACAAAACTCAGCGCTTTTTCTAAGACTTCAATGCCGGCACCAACTTTAAATGCATTTTCGCTTAAATAGCGTCGCCATTGTCTCGCCCCTCGACATTGCTGAAAAGCGCCTAACATATGTCTTACTATATGATTAAGATACACACCTTCACTTAATTGACGTTCAATGTAAGGGAACATTTTTTCTACTGCTTGCCTAGGCATAATAATTGCTGCCGTCGGATCAAATAACTCACGGTCGATATAACCTAATAAAGCAGGATTTTGATAGGCTTCGCGTCCAACCATTACCCCATCCACAAAACTGAGATGCTGTTTGATTTCTTCAATAGTTTTAATTCCACCGTTAATAGAAATTTTTAACTGAGGAAAATCTCGTTTAAGCTGGTAAACACGCTCATAATCCAAAGGGGGAATTTCACGATTTTCTTTCGGGCTGAGCCCCGACAACCATGCCTTTCTGGCATGAATAATAACTTCCAAACATCCTGCATGATAAATTTTTTGAACAAATTCATAAAGAAATTCGTAGCTGTCTAGCTCATCAATTCCAATTCGAGTTTTTGCCGTAACGGGAATATGAACTGCCTCTTGCATTTGACGAATACAATCCACCACTAAGTCAGGGTTAGCCATTAAACAGGCACCAAACATTCCATTTTGCACTCGATCGGAGGGGCAGCCTAAATTTAAATTAATTTCTTGATAACCACGTTGTTCCGCTAATTTTGCGCAGTGTGCCAGTTCCTCTGGATTGCTCCCACCTAATTGTAATGCTAACGGCTGTTCCTCGATATTAAATAATAAGTGGTCATATTTAGCGTGAATAATCGCTGATGCCGTTACCATTTCCGTATAAAGTAAAGCATATCGACTGAATTGTCGGTGAAAATAGCGGCAATGGCGTGTTGTCCAATCTAACATAGGTGCGACGGAAAATCGGCCTCTGTAAAAGTGCGGTTGATTTTGAGTCATTTTTCTGGCTCTGAAAGAAAAAATTGGGCGAATTATAGAGGCTGCCGACTTATGATTCAATAATTCGTCGCACTAAATACCAATATAACAATATAAGATACTATAAAAAACCGCTGAAAATTCAGCGGTAGCAACAAAAATGAAAAAGACTAGCTTATTATTTAGAAGAAACTTGTTTTAGGAAAATTTTACGCGGTGAAGTTAACCCTAACTTTTCCGCTTCATTAACCAAATTTAATGCTCGATTAATATTATTTTGTTTTAATGCCTGCGATACTGCCTGATTAAAATAAGCTTCGGTATCTTTATCTATCGGCGTATGTATTGCTTGTTTTGTGATTGGTAAAGATTGACTTTGCGTAGCACCAATATTTTGAGTTTTTTTATTCGTACTAAAAATTTGTGTTGGAATTCCTATAAATTTGGTTCCGTTTGTCGCACTCACTTTGATACTAAAAACCCAAATTAATATTTTCAACCCCTGCACCCGGTCCAGAAATATCCCAGTAATAGAAGTCGTTCATATGTACATCATGACGTTGATAAAAACGTTTCCCTGCCCATATGTTGCCTCCGGTAAATAATCAGTGAATTTTTTAAATTGAACGTTAATTTCACGTAATGCCGGCTTCGTATCTTCCCAATCACCTTGCTGATTAACACTGTAAGCAACATTAGAATCTAAATAAAAAGTTTTATTACCATTTTTATACAACTCTTGTCCTAATTTAAATTCTGCATAGGTTTCGGCTTCATTACCCAAACGATATTTAGAACTGCCACCATTCACCGTGAAAGCACTTTGTTCCCCACCTCCTGATGTCCAACCAATACCGGAACGCGCATAACCGTGGAACTCGACCACATTTGCGGAAGCTGTTATTAATGTGCAGATAACAACACCTGCCAGTAGCGTTTTTTTATTGTTCATAATTAACCTCTTTTTATTCATTTGATAGTTGTTAGATAAATTCAGATAAAAAGAAGACAGTTAATTTCAACCAACCGTCTTGGTATGCGCTATACACTAATCTCTTTAAATAAGCGTTGGCACGCCGTACCATCTTCTTTGAATAAATGACAACGTTCAGGTACGATACCGATCTCAATATCATCACCTTCATTCACTAAAACCACATCACTTTGGCGATAAATAAACACTGATTGGCGAATTTCCGGTACTTCAAGATGAATTTGTGTTTCGTACCCTAATGATTCCACGACTTGTACAATACCGTGTAAACGGACTTCTGCTCGTTCAGCCGGAATAACATGTTCCGGACGAATCCCCAGAGATAGCATTTCACCAACTTTCACACCGACACCTGACACAGGAATCCAGAAATTATGATGATTCACATCCGGTAGCTCCACTTGTACCCGTTCTTTCCTACTGCCTTTCCTACTGCAGTAACACGAACCGGTAAGAAGTTCATTTTAGGAGAGCCGATAAAACCAGCGACAAAACGATTTGCAGGGTAATGATAAAGTTCTAACGGTTTACCAACCTGAGCAACATTAGTCGAAATTTGCGGGTTATTTCCAATCGCTTGCAACACCACGATTTTATCGGCGAGTGTCATCGCTTCCACTTGATCATGAGTAACATAAATCATAGTACGTCCCAGTTTTTTGTGTAACTTGGAAATCTCAACTCGCATTTGCACACGCAAGCTGGCATCTAAGTTGGAAAGCGGTTCGTCTAATAAAAACACGTCTGGTTGGGAAACTAAAGTTCTACCAATCGCAACTCGTTGGCGTTGACCGCCGGATAGTGCTTTAGGCTTACACTCCAACAAATGGGCAAGAACACTTCAGCTACTTGGTTAACCCGCTGCTCCCGTTCTTCCTTACTTACTCCAGCTAATTTCAATCCGAAAGACATGTTGTCAGCAACATTAAAATGAGGATATAGCACATAGGATTGAAACACCATTCCAATGCCTCGCTTCGCCGGCTCTACATCATTCATTGTTCACCAATATAAAGATCACCGATTGTAATATCTTCAAGCCCGGCAATCATTCTTAATAAAGTGGATTTTCCACATCCGGAAGGACCGACAAATACCACGAATTCCCCTTCGCTGATGTCTAAATTCACGTCCTTTGCAATATGGATATTACCGTAAGATTTCCCTACATTGCGTAACGATACATTTGCCATAACAAAACCTCATCCACCTTTATTACCTACACTGTTCTCATTTTCGGTGCACATCGTGACCGATTTGCTCATACAAAAAATCATCCTTTGATCATTTTTTTAGGATTAGGAGCTAAAATCCACATTTTTTAGTTAAAAAATACTTTTTAGCAGTTCTTAGTCTTTTTTTGTGATCCGGCTCACGATTTACTTTTTAGGTTTTGTGATCGTGATCAAAAAAATAGAAATTTATTTATAAAAAAGTAATGACAAGAAGGGGGAGTAGGTAAAAGGAGGATAACAAAGAGGAATATTTATTGATAATTTATGAATAGTTTAGTAAAGCTGTGTCTTATTTAAGAATTCAATCCATCTAACTTTTCTCAAGAGGTGTATGATGCATAAAAATTTATTGAAATTCACACTGACCGCAGTAGCGAGACTTGTTTTATCTTCTTCGCTAATGTCGAAAATGGTCGAGAGTAAATTAGTCATTTGGATTAATGGAGATAAAGGTTACAACGGATTAGCTGAAGCCGGTAAAAAATTTGAAGAGGATACTGGAGTATCAGTATTAGTAGAGCATCCAGATAAATTGGAAGAAAAATTCCAACAAGCCGCCTCAACCGGAGGTGATCCTGACATCATTTTCTGGGCCCATGATCGCTTCGGAAGCGATGCGCAAGCGGGTTTATTGGCAGAATTGCAACCAAGTAAAGAATTTAAAGACAAATTTATTGATTTTGCTTGGACAGCAGAAACCTATAACGGAAAAATTATCGGTTATCCGATTGCAATTGAAGCTCTCTCTTATCTACAACAAAGATTTAAGCCCAGAGCCACCAAAATCTTGGAAAGATGTACTTGAATTAGACAAAAAGCTAAAAAAAGAAGGCAAAAACGCTATTATGTGGAATCTTGCCGAACCTTACTTCACTTGGTCTATCGTATCTTCTAATGGAGGCTATGATGCAAACGATATTGTTGTCAATAACGAAGGATCGCAAAAAGGCTTACAATTTGTTGTTGATATGGTAAAAAATAAAATTATCAATGCCGATATGGACTATGCCGTTGCGGAAGCTAGTTTTAATAAAGGTGAAACCGCGTTAACTATTAACGGTCCTTGGGCTTGGGGTAATAGCTACACCAACCTATTGGTCAGCGGTTTAGCACTACTCAATATAAAAGCAACCAAAATGAAATTAGATTAGGAGAATATTATGGCAATCGTACAACCTAAATCTATGCGCTATCGTTTATGGACCACCCATTTTCTACTCATCCTTTTCATCGCTTTAATTATGTTTCCATTACTGATGGTTATCGGGATCTCATTGCGACCGGGAAATCTGGCCATAGGCGATATTATCCCTAATGAGATATCTTGGGAACATTGGAAATTAGCCCCTCGGTTTTAATACCATCCATTCTGACGGTTCGGTAACCCCTCCACCATTTCCTGTTTTATTATGGTTATGGAACTCCGTTAAAGTAGCAACTATTACGGCAGTAGGTATCGTTACGCTATCTACCACCTGTACTTATGCTTTTACCAGAATGAAATTTAAAGGAAAAAAAGCATTACTACAAGGGATGTTGGTTTTCCAGATGTTTCCTGCAGTTCTTTCGCTAGTAGCACTTTATGCCTTATTTGATCGGCTGGAACAATATATCCCATTCTTAGGTTTAAATACCCACTCTGGTGTTATTTTTGCGTACTTAGGCAGTATCGCATTACATGTTTGGACAATCAAAGGTTGTTTTGAAACTATTGACAGCTCTTTAAAAGAGGCCGCGGCCCTTGATGGTGCAATACCGTGGCAAGCATTCCGATTAATTATATTACCTCTATCCGTACCGATTTTAGCTGTGGTATTCATCCTATATCGCTGCTATTACCGAAGTTCCTGTTGCATCACTTTTATTAAGAGATGTAAATAGTTACACATTAGCAGTTGGAATGCAGCAATACTTATATGCCCAAAACTATTTATGGGGAGATTTCGCGGCAGCAGCCGTACTCTAAGCGATCCCAATTACCACCCTCTTCCTAATTGCTCAACGTTGGTTAGTCGGTGGTTTAACTGCAGGTGGTGTCAAAGGCTAAATTTGAAAATGAACATTCTCTGCTCAATTACTTATTGATTACATAGACTTTCTAGTAAGAGATATCTCGCCCTAGACTTTTCGCTTTTGGTAATTTTTTGAGCACTACATAGTCATGGCCGGACAATTGTTTAAGGCTACCGATATATTCAGTAGCCTTAATTTCCATAATATGATCCCGATTAGTAACCATCTATTAGGAAAAATTACACTGCTTAGCAATCCTGCTTACCATATTGTTCTTGACGTAATAACGCTCTGACTGCGGCCTCAAAATCCGCTAAAACTTGGTCTGCATTCTGTGCATTTATTCCTTTTGCATCCAGATAAAATTTAATTTTTGGTTCAGTACCAGAAGGACGGACAATTAAACGACTACCATTTTCTAATAGGAAAACTAGAATATCACTTTGCCGATCCGTTTTAGTATGATCAATAAATTGCACTACGTTAATACCACCGATTTCACTTGGAGGTAATTGTCGAAGTGCAGTCATTAATTTACCGATTTGCGCTAAATCACTGACGCGAATAGAAATTTGCCCACTAACATATGCACCGAACTCTTGCGTAAATTCTTTTGCATAATCTGCTAAGGTTTTGCCCTGTTTTTTCAATGATAAAACTAAATCCAAGAACTGAATTGCAGCAGAGATACCATCTTTATCTCGTACCTTATCCGGATCTACTAAATACCCCAAAGCTTCCTCAAAACCAAATAATAAATTTTGTACTTTGCCGATATATTTAAAACCAGTTAAAGTTTCTTCCGCCTCAAAACCATATTTGTGTGCAATATCTGCTAATGCAGGAGAAGAAACCAATGAACAAGCCAATACACCTTTCTTACCTTGTTGGTGATACTGCTTTGCTAGATACCAACCTAAAAAACAACCGACAACATTACCATGTAAGACCTTCCAATTTCCCTTTTCATCAGGAACAGCAACAGCTAAACGATCGGCATCAGGGTCATTGGCAATGATAAACTCCGCTTTCTTTTCTTTTGCCAATTTTATTGCTAAATCTAATGCACCTTTCTCTTCTGGATTAGGAAAATTTACTGTAGGAAACGAACCATCTGGCTGAATTTGTTCTTTCACCAAATGAGGTTGGGATAATCCAGCCCTCTCTAGGGTTTTACTTAATACCTCATACCCAACACCGTGCATTGCAGTATAAACATAGTTGATTACAGAAGGAGGTTGTTTTGCCAGTTGAGCAGTTTTCTCAATATAAGCGTTGACTACTTCATCATCTAATATCTCAAATACTTGACTGCGAGGTAAATCATTAATATTACCGGCAGCAATAAGATCAATTTGCTGAGCAATTTGTTGATCCGCTGGAGAAACAATTTGCCCGCCACCGTTTGCTTTACCTAAATAGACTTTATAACCATTATCTTCCGGAGGATTATGACTAGCAGTAACCATAACGCCGCCGGTTGTATTAAAATATTGAATGGCATAAGCCAATACTGGCGTTGGTAATTTACGAGGCAATAGATACGTTTTAATCCCCGCTCCCGCCATAATTTCAGCCGTATCTCGAGCAAATACATCAGAATTTTTACGCCCGTCGTAGCCAATCACGATTGATGGAGTTTCATCATAGCTTTTCAAAAAGTTAGCCAAACCACCTGCAGCTTGAGCAACTAATACCCTATTCATCCCCATAGGTCCAGCCTGTAAAGGCCCTCGTAATCCAGCCGTACCAAATTGTAAGCGATCACTAAAACGTTGTTTCAGCTCGGTTTTGGCTTCTTCATTTCCACTTTGTGCCAATTGTAACAACTTCGCAAGTTCACTACGAGTTTCCGTATCAGGATCTTGTTCTAACCAATTTTGAACAACAGTAAAAAGTGCAGTCATAATATGTCCTCCATTGAAAAATGACGAAATGCAAGTGGAAAATATCCACTTAAAATTAATAGAAATTCTAGCAATAAGCAGCATGTTTATAAAGAAAAGATTACCTTTTTATCTAAGGCGGATTTATCTTTCCCGATTTGAAAAACTTCCGTTATAATGACCGCACTTTTTACTATCTAAATATAGGAATAAATATGCAAAATCCAAAAGATGATATCCTTTATGCGCCGATTGAATGGCAAGATTTTAGCCAAGGTTATACCGATATTTTGTACCATAAATCAACTGATGGAATCGCAAAAATCACGATTAACCGCCCTGAAGTACGAAATGCTTTCCGTCCTCAGACCGTGAAAGAAATGATCCAGGCTTTTTCAGATGCCCGTTTTGATGAAAAAATTGGAGTTATTGTATTAACCGGTCAAGGGGAAAAAGCATTTTGTTCCGGAGGAGATCAAAAAGTACGCGGTGATTACGGTGGTTATAAAGATGAGAGCGGTGTACATCATTTAAATGTACTTGATTTCCAACGAGATATTCGTAGTTGCCCGAAACCAGTGGTAGCAATGGTTGCCGGTTACGCTATCGGAGGTGGCCACGTTCTACACATGCTGTGTGATTTAACTATCGCTTCGGAAAATGCTATTTTTGGACAAACCGGTCCGAAAGTAGGTTCTTTCGATGGAGGCTGGGGGGCAAGCTACATGGCGCGCATTGTCGGTCAGAAAAAAGCTCGCGAAATTTGGTTTCTATGTCGCCAATACGATGCTAAAGAAGCTTTGGATATGGGGCTTGTCAATACCGTTGTACCTTATATCGAATTAGAAAAAGAAACCGTTCGTTGGTGTCGTGAAATGTTATGTAATAGCCCGATTGCCCTACGCTGTTTAAAAGCAGCACTAAATGCGGATTGCGACGGTCAAGCCGGTTTACAAGAGTTAGCTGGAAACGCCACAATGTTATTCTATATGACAGAAGAAGGTCAGGAAGGGCGTAATGCGTTCAACGAAAAACGTGCGCCAGATTTCAGCAAATTTAAGCGCAACCCTTAAATAATGACGATAGCACACACTTTTCATTTATATCGATATTCAATTCCGGTCGACAGTCGGCTTATCCTGCGTAACCGTTTCTTAAAAGTACGGGAAGGTTTATTGGTTCAAATTAAATTCAACGATAAAGAAGGTTGGGGAGAAATTTCTCCCCTCCCCGAATTCAGTGAAGAAACCTTAGAAACGGCACAACAGCAAGCTTCACGTTGGCTTCAACAATGGCAAACGGTTGGTACAAATAACCCCTCCTTTGGCGGACTTTACCCTTCCGTAGCGTTCGGATTAAGTTGCGCTTTTGCCGAATTAAACGAGGAATTATCGCTTGAAGGTAATTATCAGGTTGCTCCGCTATGCTATGGTGATCCCGACGAATTATACGAAAAGCTAGATCAAATCAACGGTGAAAAAGTCGCTAAAATGAAAGTCGGAATGTATGAAGCGAATCGAGACGGAATGATCGCCGATATGCTACTAGAGGCTATTCCAGACTTATCTCTAAGATTAGATGCTAATCGACATTGGACATTAGAAAAAGCACACCTATTCGCTAAATACGTTAAACCAATACACCGTAAACGAATTCAATTTTTAGAAGAACCTTGTAAAACTCGTGCAGAAAGCCGAAAATTTGCCGCTGAACACGGGATTGCAATTGCTTGGGATGAATCGGTTCGAGAAGCGAATTTTTATCTTGAAAAAGAACCATACTTATCTGCAATTATTATTAAGCCGACTTTAGTCGGTTCTCTTGAATATTGTATTAAACTAATTGAACAAGCACATAACTTAGGCATTAAAGCGGTAATTAGTTCTTCCATTGAAAGTAGTTTAGGATTGACTCAACTTGCGCGAATAGCCAAGCAATATACACCGAATGTTATGCCAGGTTTAGATACGCTAAATTTAATGAACTACCAAATTTTAAGAGAATGGCAAGGCTCAACGCTCCCCAAAATCAATTTGGCTTCCCCCTTTATCACTAAACTCATCTAGATTTAGGAAAAAATGATGGAAAAAACTTATCGAATACTCTTACTAAATGGTCCTAATTTGAATATGCTAGGACTTAGAGAACCTGCTCACTATGGTAACTTTTCCTTACAATCCATAGAACAACAGATTCAAGCTTTAGCACAACAAAATAAGGTTGTATTAGAATGTTTCCAATCCAATAGTGAAGAAAAATTAATAAAAAAAATTCATCAAAGCTTCCAACAAGTAGATTTTATTCTCATTAACCCTGCAGCATACACTCATACTAGCGTCGCATTACGAGATGCCTTATTGGCGGTTTCCATTCCCTTTGTTGAAATTCATTTATCAAATGTGCATAAACGAGAGCCCTTCCGCCACCATTCTTATTTTAGCGATATTGCGGAAGGTGTTATTTGTGGTTTAGGCCCACAAGGTTATAAATTTGCTTTCCAATTTGCTCTAGATTTTCTGGCTAGCAAAACTCAATCATCTTAATTGTTGTACTGCCGCATAAATATCTTTTGCTTTTGTTAGTGCAGAAATCACGGCAATACCATTAGCACCCAGCTTTCTTAGCTGAGGTGCACTTTGGTAAGTAATACCGCCGATAGCAACGCAAGGTTTTGTTATCCCAGATGCCCGTAAAACCGACATAAATTCCACACCTAATGCCGATGAATGATCCGGTTTAGAGAGAGTAGGAAAAATCGGTCCGATTCCAAAGTAATCAATATGTTGATGATCTTTATAATATAATGCTTGCTCTAAGTTATTAATTGATAGGCCTAAAAAAATATTTTTCCGTTTTATTTGTTCTACTACGACACTAACCGCTTCATCGGATTGCCCAATATGTATGCCGTCAGCCTGAATCTCTAAAGCTAACTCCACATCATCATTTACAATAAAGGGAACATGATACCGATGACATAAATCCTGACACTGTCGTGCCAAGCAATACTGTTTTTCCGGCTGCGCCGCTAAAGAAAAATGTCCTTTATCTCGGAATTGAAAACAACTGACACCACAACTTAATGCCTGTTCCAATACGTTTAATAAATTATCTTCTGGTTTCCCACTAAGGTGCCTAACATCTTGCGTACCTGCAATAAAATATAAATGTAATGCAGATTTAATATTATACTTCATCTTGATAGGCCCAATGGTTGATAGGTCCATGTCCATGACCGATATTTAAACTTTCACGAATCGCTGTACTCACAAATTGCTTGGCAATAACAACCGCTTGTTGTAAAGCTTTTCCTTTTGCTAACTCCGCCGTAATGCAAGCAGAAAACGTACAACCAGTTCCATGAGTGTGAGCTGTAACATAACGAGGAGATTCCAAATAAAACTCAATATCTTCACCTAAAACCCAATCAATGCATTTTTCACTACGAGAAGACTGAAAATGCCCTCCTTTAATGATGACAGTTCCTACTCCCATATCCTGCAATTTTTGAGCGGCACATTTTGCCGATTTTTTATTATTAACAATGATACCGGTTAGTGCCTCTACCTCCGGTAAATTTGGTGTTAATACATCAGTAAGAGGCAATAGGCGAGAAATTAGCATAGAGACGGCTTGCGGTTCTAGGAGATTCGCGCCACCTTTAGCAATCATCACCGGATCAAATACCAATGGACCTAAACACTTTTTTTGAACAGCATCGGCAACACATTCAATAATTTCTGCATTTCCCAACATTCCAATCTTAAACGCCTTAATGGAAAAATCCTGTGTTACTGCTTCTATTTGGGAACAAATCGTATCCAGTGGAACCGTATGAATATCAAACACACCAAGAGTATTTTGAGCAGTGATCGCCGTAATGACACTCGTACCAAAAACTCGACACATTTGAAAAGTTTTTAAATCAGCTTGAATACCCGCTCCTCCGCCACTATCAGAACCGGCAATAGTTAAAGTTTGGGCAATATTACTCATCGCATTCCTTTCCATTTCTCAGTTGCACAAATTGAAGAAATTGCTCTGATGTAATCCCACCTAATTGATCCAATAATCTAACGGAAAATTGTCCACTCTGAGTTGGCAATAAATCTTGTGCAGCCAATTCTCCTGCGACAGCATAAACCGAGCAAGCCTCAATAACCGCATTAAAATAATTTTTCTGTTCTGCAATACTTAAAAATGCAGAGCAAACGGCACCAAGCAAACAGCCTGATCCTGTAATCTTAGGGAAAAGAGGCGTACCGTTATAAATTTTAACAGTTTTTTTCCCGTTACTAATTAAATCAATTTCACCACTTATTGCTACAATACATTGATATTTCTTTGCCACTCTTTTAGCCATATATTCTAAATCGGCGTTTCCATCACCCGCATCAACACCTTTAACTTGCCAAGAAACCTCCGCAAGTTCCGCAATTTCACCAGCATTTCCGCGAATAAGCGCAATATCCAATTCATGCAATAGACGTCTTACAGCTTGCTTGCGCGCTTGAGTTGCACCAATACCCACAGGATCAAGTACAATAGGTTTATTTAATCTATTAGCCGTCTTACCTGACACAAGCATCGCCTCAAGATCTTTCGTATTAAAAGTACCAATATTTATTAATATGCCCTGCGCCAAGCAACCAATCTCTGTAATTTCATCAATATTAGTTGACATCAATGGTGATGCACCAAGAGCTAGTAATCCGTTAGCTGTATAATTTGCCGTAACATAGTTAGTCATACAATGGATGAGCGGATTGATTTGTCTAATTTTATTTAAAAATTTGAATTGCATAGTTTTCCCTTTTAATTAAAAGTTAAGACCAGCAATATTGACGAAGATGAAAGAAAAGCAAAGCCATTTTAGTTCCCTACGTCAGTATTAACTGAATCAGGTTCACGGGTATAATCTCAGCAATATATGCACCCCGACTAAACAGGCAATTAGTCTAATAAGACTGTTATTCTTTTGGCAAGCCCTAATATAAAAAAATAATAAAAATGTGAAAACGATCACATTTTATTCAATTAACATTTATTAGAAAAAATAAAGTACTGGTACAATCAGCAGGTTTGTTTTTGGACGATAACACAAAATAATATATTATCCGCAATCTTTCATTTTCTTACTGAAAAATGATTTTCTCGTTGAGCTCAATAAGAAGAAACGAATATTTTTTCGGAGTTTTCGCAGAAATTCACAGAATTTTATCGCCAAATGGCCTATTTTCAGGTAATCTTTGCGACGGTAAATGTAACTCAAATAAAAATCGCATTAACGGCGTGTTTCATAATGATGGCTCGCCACAAAAGTGCGGTCAAATTTTTAGGACAACGTATGGACATTCGTAAAATAAAAAAACTTATTGAATTAGTTGAAGAATCCGGTATTACCGAACTAGAAGTTTCCGAAGAAGAAGGTTCTGTACGCATTAGCCGAGCGGTAATTAACGCACCGGCAAACGTACAATATCAAGTACCGGTCGCTGCTCCTGTTGCGCCGATACCTCCCGCTCCAACAGCAACCACACCGGTAACCTCGCCTGAACCAACGAACAATGATTTATCCGGTCATATCATTCGTTCTCCAATGGTAGGAACGTTCTATCGTAGTCCAAGCCCAGAAGCGAAAGCCTTTGTTGAAATCGGGCAAACAGTGAAAGCAGGTGATGCACTATGCATTGTTGAAGCGATGAAAATGATGAACCGTATTGAAGCAGATAAAGCCGGTGTAGTAAAAGCTATTTTAGTCAATGACGGCGAGCCGGTAGAATTCGACGAGCCGTTAATCGTTATCGAATAATTTTCCCAATTTTCATTATCCTTAAATGGTGAGTTTGCTCACCATTTATTTTAATCAATGGAATTTCTTATGTTAGAAAAAGTCGTTATTGCCAACCGTGGTGAAATTGCACTGCGTATTTTACGGGCTTGTAAAGAATTAGGTATAAAAACCGTTGCCGTCCATTCCTCAGCAGATCGCGAATTAAAGCATGTCTTATTGGCAGATCAAACTGTTTGTATCGGCCCTGCCCCTTCCGCTAAAAGCTATTTAAATATTCCAGCCATCATTGCCGCAGCAGAAGTAACCGGTGCAGATGCTATTCACCCTGGCTATGGTTTCTTATCCGAGAATGCCGATTTTGCAGAACAAGTTGAACGTTCAGGTTTTACTTTCATCGGACCAACGGCAGAAGTAATTCGTCTAATGGGGGATAAAGTATCCGCAATTAATGCGATGAAAAAAGCTGGCGTTCCTTGTGTACCGGGCTCAAACGGACCTGTTGGAAGTGATATGAAGAAAAACAAAGAAATCGCTAAACGAATCGGTTATCCGGTTATTATTAAAGCTTCTGGCGGCGGCGGCGGTCGAGGAATGCGTGTGGTCCGTAACGAAACCGCACTTGAAGAATCTATTGCAATGACAAAAGCTGAAGCAAAAGCGGCTTTCAATAATGATATGGTTTATATGGAAAAATATCTGGAAAATCCACGCCATATTGAAATACAAGTCTTAGCCGATACACATGGCAATGCGATTTACTTAGCAGAACGGGATTGCTCAATGCAACGCCGTCATCAAAAAGTGGTTGAAGAAGCACCTGCCCCTGGAATTACTGAAGAACTACGTCGTGATATAGGTACGCGTTGTGCCAAAGCCTGTATTGAAATAGGCTATCGAGGAGCGGGAACTTTTGAATTTTTATACGAGAATGGTGAATTTTATTTCATTGAAATGAATACCCGTATTCAAGTGGAACACCCTGTTACCGAAATGATTACCGGTGTCGATTTGGTAAAAGAACAATTACGTATCGCGGCAGGTTTGCCACTATCAATTAAACAAGAAAATATCAAAGTCAGAGGACACGCCTTAGAATGCCGTATTAACGCGGAAGATCCGCAAAACTTTTTGCCTTCGCCAGGCAAAGTAACGCATCTACATTCGCCAGGGGGGTTAGGCGTACGTTGGGATTCCCACGTTTATGGTGGCTACACTGTACCACCGCACTATGATTCAATGATCGCTAAATTAATTACTTATGGCGATACCCGCGAAGTGGCAATTCGTCGTATGCAAAATGCGCTATCGGAAACAATTATCGAGGGTATTAAAACAAATATTCCGTTACATGAATTAATTTTAAACGATGAAAACTTCCAACAAGGTGGAACCAATATCCACTATTTGGAGAAAAAATTAGGAATGCACGATTAGTGCCTTTCTAAACAGATAAAAACCGGATTTTATAACATTGTACTATTCTAATATATCAATGGTTCTAAATCCGGTTACTTTTATCTGCTGATTATCTTTCTCAAAAAAATCAAAACATTCAAATTTTTAACTGCGTCAAGTTAAAATTCCGAATTATATATTGAGCATACGGGAGGAATAATGCCAAAGACCCATTATCAACAAGCCGCTAAAGAAGCTTATTATGCGTTAGGATTGACCTTATTTTATGTTATTGCTTGGTGTATAAGCGCTTATTTGGTTCCAGATAATAAAGGAATTTTAGGCTTCCCAATTTGGTTTGAGCTAAGCTGTTTATACTTACCACTATTATTTTCATTGTTGGTTGCTGTAGTAATTCGTCTTTACTTCAAAGAAATTGATTTACACGAGGATAAAGAATGAACAACTATTTAATTTTCCCCCTTATTACTTATCTTTTCTTCGTATTTGCGATCGCTTATTATGCCTATACAAAACGCCGGCAGGGCGGCTTTATGGACGAATATTTTGTCGGTAACCGTTCAATGTCCGGATTCGTCCTAGCAATGACTACAGCTGCCACTTATGTGGGCGCAAGTTCTTTTATTGGAGGTCCTGGTGCCGCTTATAAGTATGGTCTAGGTTGGGTATTATTAGCAATGATCCAAGTCCCTGTCGTATTGCTTTCTCTTGGTGTACTTGGAAAAAAATTTGCACTTTGGGCCAGAAAAAACAACAGTATTACCGTTAACGATGTTCTCTATGCTCGCTACCAACATCGAGGTTTAGTCTGGCTTGCTTGCTTATCGCTACTTTTCTCTTTTTTCATTATGATGGCAGTGCAATTTATCGGTGCTGGACGCTTACTAGAAACCGCATTGGGAATCGACTATAAATTATCCGTACTAATTTTCGGTTTTACTGTTGGAATTTATACCTTTATAGGTGGTTTCCGAGCGGTTGTCTTAACAGACACAATTCAAGGTTTAGTGATGCTTATCGGCACTTTTTTACTGTTGTTCGGCGTTATTTATGCGGGTGGAGGAATCGATCAGATAATAGACAAGTTAAATCAAATTAATCCTCATTTAACCACCCCCTATGGCATTGCCGAACGTCCGTTAGATTTCACTTTTATGGCCTCTTTTTGGGTATTAGTTTGCTTCGGTTTAATTGGGCTTCCTCATATTGCTATCCGTAGTATGTCCTATAAAGATAGTCGATCTCTGCATAGAGGTATTATTATCGGTACTATTGTCATCTCTTTATTAATGTTAGGAATGCACCTTGCCGGAGCATTAGGTCGCGCAGTGGTTCCAGATCTCGTCGTCGTTGATACAATCATACCAACCCTTATGCTACAAGTTTTACCTCCTGTTGTTGCTGGTATTTTTCTTGCCGCGCCGATGGCTGCCATTATGTCAAGTATCGACTCAATGCTAATCCAATCTTCATCAACCCTAATTAAAGATCTCTATTTAGGCGTTTTACCGCAAGCTAAATACAAAGAAAAACAAATTAAACGGCTATCAATATTAACAACATTAGTATTCTGCCTACTTTTAATTGCAGCAACAATGTATCCACCCGATATGTTAATTTGGCTTAATTTATTTTCTCTAGGTGGGTTAGAAACAACATTTTTATGGACAATTCTACTTGGACTATATTGGGACAAGGCTAATGCTTATGGTGCAATGTGTTCTATGCTAACAGGTTTTATTAGCTATGTCGTATTGACTCTATGGCAAATAAAGCTTTTCGGTTTTCATCAGATTGTACCGTCATTATGTTTAGGTTTAATCGCCTTTTTAATAGCAAACAAGTGGGGTGAAAAAATAGCTATGAAACCGACCGCACTTTAGAATAAGGTTTTATTATGTTATATCAAGTCCTTGCGCTATTCATTTGGAGTAGCGCATTCATTGCCGCCAAATACGCTTACACAATGCTCGATCCCGTTTTAATGGTTCAGCTCAGGTTAACAATGGTGGCAATATTCATTCTTCCTCTCTTTTTACGTCGTTGGAAAAAAATAGACAAACCAATGCGTAAACAGCTCTGGGCATTAGGCTTTTTTAATTATACTGCCGTTTTTTTATTACAATTTATTGGCCTCGAATATACCTCCGCCGCCAGTGCCGTCACAATGATAGGATTAGAACCCCTCTTAGTAATTTTTATCGGACATTTTTTCTTCAAAGATTATGCTCAAAACTACCACTGGTTCTTTGGCTCTTTTGCTTTTATCGGTATTGTCGTATTAATTCTAGGAGGAACTGAAGACGGTGAAATCAGCTTATTCGGTTGTATTTTAGTATTAATGGCCGGCGTGGTATTTTCAAGTTGTTTACGTTGGACGAGAAAAGTGGTGGCCAATATTTCAGCTCAAGCCTATACTTCAGCCTCCATCGTATTAGGAACAATCACAACTCTCCCTTTCACATTATTACTGACCAGAAATTGGCACATTGATTTTAACTGGTTAGGTTTTCTAGGATTGTTATATTTAGGCTTTGCTTGTAGTTGGCTAGCATTTTGGTTGTGGAATAAAGGATTAAATAATGTTGATCCAAAAATATCTGGAATTTTGACCGCACTTGAGCCTATTTTTGGTGTATTTCTCACCGTTCTATTGCTTAATGAATATATTTCATTGATTTCATGGATAGGAATTTTTATTATCATCGGCGCAACCCTAGGGGCAAGCGTTTTGCCAAAACTTATTAACAAATCATAGGAAATATTATGGCTTGGCTTCAACTTCGTTTGAACAGTACCGCACAACTAGCGGAACAAATCAGTGATTATTTAACCGATATCGGCGCAGTTTCCATTACATTTATGGACAGTCAGGATACGCCAATTTTTGAGCCTCTCCCTGGAGAAACAAGATTATGGGGCAATACCGATATTATGGCACTATTTGATGCCGAAACCGATATGCAACAAATTGTCAAACTACTTCGTCAAGCTCATATTCTCTCTACAGAAAGTCCCTATAAAATAGAACAAATTGAAGACAAAGATTGGGAACGAGAGTGGATGGATAACTTTCATCCGATGCAATTCGGCAAACGTCTTTGGATTTGCCCAAGCTGGCGTGAAATACCAGACGAAAATGCAGTCAATGTGATGCTAGATCCAGGGTTAGCATTTGGTACAGGCACACACCCAACAACCGCTTTATGTTTAGAATGGTTAGATAGCCTAGATTTACAAGATAAAACCGTAATTGATTTTGGTTGTGGTTCGGGAATTCTCGCTATTGCGGCATTAAAATTGGGCGCCAAAAGTGCGGTTGGTATTGATATCGATCCGCAAGCTATTATCGCTAGCCGTAATAATGCAGAGCAAAACGGCGTATCGGATCGCTTACAGCTATTCCTTTCCGAACAAAAACCGACTAATTTACAAGCAGATGTGGTAGTTGCTAATATTTTAGCAGGCCCGTTAAAAGAACTTTCTCCAATTATCAGCCAATTAGTAAAACCTAATGGCGCCCTAGGTTTATCGGGAATCTTAGAAACCCAATCACAATCCATATGTGAAGCTTATACCCAAAGCTTCACACTAGACCCCGTTGCCGTAAGGGAAGAATGGTGCAGAATTACCGGACATAAATAAGATAGGGGGCTATCAGAATAGCCCTAAATCGTACACCATTTTCCCAGTGGCTTTAGCTATTATTCTTCCTATGCTCCCAAATTAAACCGAGATTCTAGAATAAGGTCAGTTTTTTACTTATTCTATAGCATTTCCACAACATTCTTTTCACCTAATTCTAATTTTCAATGTTATTCTGCTTAGTGAAAATAGCTCAAAGGGATTAATGCATTCGTAGGGAAATTTACACATATCAAGAGGTGTTATTGCTACAATAGATATTGATAATAAACTCGCTATCGAGCTTAATTTTTCTTTTCATAACGAGATAAGAGCTTGAATTTGATATTTTTCACCTCAACAGTAAAAAATCACCTTGTTGCTTAACATACCAACCAATCCCTTCTTTTCCCTTGCAATAATCACTAAAATAGTGTTCGTTAAATTCTACGGAATTATCAAAAATTTCGCTATCCTTTAGGGATAAATAATAATCTCTTTGATCTTCCAATAAAAAGTGCGGCTAGATTTGAAGATAAATAATTAAATCAACAAGTTAGCGGAACGTTACTTCTATGATTTTTATGTATAACGCTCTTTTATTCACAATGGGCTATCTTAACTTTTATATGATTAGCACACTGACTAATCTACGCTCTAATTATTTTAAATTTATAAACTTTTTCATCTGATCAACCACTACATCAACCTGAATTTGAGCCATTAAATTTTTACCTTTTAATTTTGTTACCCAAGGTAATTGAGATGAAGGTTTCCCCTGCTCTTTTTGCACATTTTCTTCATACACGGAAACCACATTGGTCAAATTATTATAGGGGCCGGTTCTTAGAGGATTATGATAAGCATATAGACCAATAATTGGCGTATTCTGCATTGTCGCGATATGAGCTGGACCAGAATCCGGTGCAATCACTAAATCTGCTTGTCCGATTAATGCAGCGAGCTGTTTCAATGTAGTTTTTCCTACCGCATTGATTGGAGAAAAATCACAAAGTGCGGTTATTTTTTGAGTAGTTTCTACTTCTCTAGGGGTTGGTGCACCGCAAAAAATGACATTAAAATGGTGTTGATAAGCAATATTAGCAATTTTTGCATAACGTTCTATCAGCCAATCTTTTTCTGGCTTACTTGAGCAAGGCGCAATAATCAAATTTTTTCGGTTGGAATCAAGAAATTGATTAGCAACCGAATAATCTTCTTCTGAGATAGGTAGACGCCAGTATGGTGCAACGATCGGTATACCAAGATATTTAGCAAACGCCATAAAACCGTCCAGAACATGTGGATTATCAGGATCTTCTATCCGTCTATTTACAAATAGCGATTGCATTTCACGACTACGTTGTTTACCAAAGCCAACTTTGTAGGTTGCGCGAATCCCTAAAGAGAGAATAGATGCTCGAAATGCCGTTTGCATATTAAGTAGAACATCAAAACGGCGATCTTTTAATTGTCGCCATAAAGAGAATATGCCGACCCAACCACTTTTTTTATCATAAGGAACAAAGGTAATACCCTCTATCCCAGCTACTAATTGCATTTCTGTTTTTCCTATGATCCAAACGATTTCCGTGGTTTGCCAGAAATCTCGAATTTGCTGTACTGCGGCAAGAGTATTACATACATCACCCACAGCAGATAAACGTAAAATACAAATTGATTTTGGTGCTTGTTCAAAAAGTGGCATTTAAGATTCCCTAACATTTTCATTGTCATTATTTTAAAGTAGAATGCATCTATTCAGCAAATAGTCCCATCTTTTATATGCAGCAATTACAACAAAATAACTGTTTTTTCATTTTTAATTCCACTCAATCTTTTCCTAATATCAACGATTTTTTCACACTGCAATTTTGGCAAAATCAAAATAGAGTTATTGGCTCTGCAAAAGGACGTGGCACCACTTACTTTTTAAAAACAAAAGATTTATTCGGAGTTAATACAGCATTACGTCATTACTACCGTGGTGGGATATGGGGAAAAATCAACCGAGATTGCTATCAATTCAATACGTTAGAGACAACACGTAGTTTTGCTGAATTTCATTTACTACAAAATCTCCACCAACAAGGATTCCCGGTCCCTAAACCAATTGGTGCGAAGATCAGTAAAACCATATTAGGCCGTTATCGTGCTGATATTCTTACCGAGCAAATAGAAAATGCCGAAGATCTAACTGCTTTTTTACAACGGACATCTTTATCTGAGCCATATTGGCGAGAAATTGGTCGCTTAGTTCGCCGTTTACACAATCTACAAATTTGCCATACGGATTTAAACGCTCACAATATTTTGTTACAGCAAACCGAGCAAGGTTCGAAATTTTGGCTAATTGATTTCGATAAGTGCGGTCAAAAATCGGGCAGTTTTTGGAAAGAGCAAAATTTACAGCGTCTAAAACGTTCCTTCTTGAAGGAAAAAAAGAGAATGGCAATTTATTTCGAGAAAGATAATTGGCAAAACGTACTAGCTGGATATCACGAATAATATGCCCTATACATAGGGCATATGATGTAATATTAGCTCAATGACCATGTTCCGTTTTCTAAAATTCGTAATTGACGGCTATGTAAATTGAGTAAGCTTGAGCGATGTCCTACACTAATAATTGTTGTATCCACTAGCTCTTTTTTCACTAAACGATACATTGCTTCCTCCAATCCTTCATCCATACTTGCTGTTGCTTCATCCAAAAATGCAACTGTCGGTTTGTGTAATAATAGGCGAGCAAAAGCAAGACGTTGCTGCTCACCAAGAGATAAAATATGCGTCCAATCCTGCTCTTGCTCCAAACAGTGTTGTAAATGACCTAATTGAACTTTTTGTAAAATTTCATAAATTCGATTTAGATCCATTTGCTCTGGGATCGACGGATAACAAAGTGCATTCAGTAAGTTACCTTGAGGTAAATAAGGACGCTGCGAAAGAAATAATGTATTTTGCTGCGGACAATAAATTTCCCCCTCTGAATAAGGCCAAAGTCCGGCAATAGTGCGTAGTAATGTGGTTTTCCCAACGCCTGATTTACCTTGAATTAATAAGCTTTCTCCCTGAGCTAGCGAGAAATCAAGCCCTTTAATTAAAGATTTACCCAACGGATTGTTAACTGTCAATTGTTTAAATACTACTGAGCTAGGATGATGATGAATATAGGTTTTAGATTGCTCACCGGCGGTAATAACGGCATTATCAAATCCCGTTAAACGATCTAAAGTTGCCTTATATTCAGCAAATGTATCATAGGAAGCACGGAAAAAAGATAAATTGGCGTGAAGCTGTCCGAATACTTGCAAAGTTTGCATTAAATCACCTAATTTAATTTGCTTTTCAAAATAGCGCCCTACTTGAATAAGAATTGGAAACACTGAAGAGATTTGACTTGCCATTGCATTAAATCCAACAAATTTCAATGTTCGGTAAACGATATCCCACATGTTTTTGATCACAGAATTAAATTGGCGGTATAGCAGAGATTTTTCCATTTTTTCGCCAGCATAAAAGGCGATACTTTCTGCATACTCTTTTATACGAATTAACGAATAACGGTAATTTGCATTTAATCTCTCGTTCATAAAACTAAGATTAATTAAAGGTTTTCCTAGCCAAAATGCAATTAGTGTACTTAGTAATACATAGCCGAAGATCAAAAAAACCATCATATGAGGAATATCAATACCTAGTAATCGCATAGGACCAGATAATCCCCATAAAATCAAAGTATAAGAAATAATTGATGTAACAGCATCAATCACTCCTGTGCTTAAACTTAATGTTGTCGTAACATAAGATTGAACATCTTGCTGAATACGCTGATCGGGGTTATCGAACTGCTCGGCAAGATACTGGGTCTTGTAATAGGCTTGATTCGCCATCCATTTTTCCAGCATTTGCCCGTTTAACCATTCCACCCAATCAATAGAGAAACGCTTTTCTAAGTAATAACTGACAAGAACAGCTGATACGGAAAAAAAAGCAATAAAGCAAAACAAAATCATTTGTTGCCAAAACGAAGTTTGATCGAATTCTTGTAATGCCGTATACATATTATTGTACCAAGTCGAATGAATTAGACTCAGGCGCACGCTAAATAAGGTCATCGTAACAATTAATAAAAATAACAAAATCGGTTTAAGACTTCGTTTAGGCGATAAATAGCCAGCGGCAAATTGCCAAAATTGTTTACCCCAATAGGTGTAACGAACGATCAAAAAAATCCCAAAACTAAAGACTATGGCTGTCATTACAAGAGTTTTGGCAATCCAAAGGGAAGAAGTAATAATTTCTTGAGTGTAATCCATAATAAAAAAATCATAATAAAAAGTGCGCTCAATTTTAGGAATATTTCTCTATTAGGCAAGAAAAAATGTGATGAAGTCATCATTTTTTATTTTTTCTCAAGATTTTTAAAAATCGGAATTGCTATAATCCGAAATAGTTAATTTTATTTCTTTGAGGAATCAATATGAGTGATATCGCAGTAACAATCAGCCTACTTGCGTTGGTTGCCGTGATCGGCTTATGGATAGGTCATTGGAAGATTCGCGGCGTAGGATTGGGTATTGGCGGCGTGTTGTTTGGCGGCATTATTGTCGCTCATTTCACCAACCAATACGGTTTACAACTTGATCAACACACAATGCATTTTATTCAAGAGTTTGGGTTGATCCTCTTTGTCTATACCATTGGAATTCAAGTCGGACCAGGATTTTTTTCTTCGTTGCGGCAATCAGGACTAAAACTCAACGCCTTTGCAATTTTCATCGTACTATTAGGTGGTATTATGGTAGTACTATTACATAAAATCGTAGGCGTGGAATTACCGGTTATTTTAGGTATTTACTCCGGTGCAGTAACCAATACACCTTCTTTAGGTGCTGGGCAGCAAATTTTATCCGAATTAGGTAGCCCTCATACTACTGAGACAATGGGGATGGCATATGCGATGGCTTACCCTTTCGGTATTTGTGGTATTTTGCTTGCAATGTGGCTTATCCGCTTATTTTTCAAAATCAAGATCGATGAAGAAGCTTTTAAATTTCAGCGGGAAAATGGACAAGAGAAAGAAATTCTACATACGATGTCAATTCGGGTAACCAACCAAAATCTGAATGGATTGAAACTCACGGAAATACCCGGTTTTACTGATTTAGATGTTGTCTGCTCACGTTTAAAACGTGGGGAAGACGTAGTGGTACCTAAAGCAGATACGGAAGTTTTCTTAGAAGATATTCTACACTTGGTGGGAGAAACCGACGTATTACGCAAAATGCGTTTAGTAATTGGTGATGAAACCCATACGCCAATGGTCGGTGGCAGCAGTGAAATTCGTTCTGAACGTGTTGTCGTTACTAACGAGAAAGTATTGGGTAAGAAAATTCGTTCCTTGGCTATTCACCAAAAGTACGGTGTGGTTATCTCTCGATTAAACCGTGCTGGTGTAGAATTAGTCCCAACAGCCCATACCACGCTGCAATTCGGCGATGTGTTACATATGGTCGGACGTAGCGATATTCTTAACAATGCCATTTCTGTTATAGGCAATGCACAACAAAAACTACAACAGGTACAAATGTTGCCGGTATTTATTGGAATCGGTTTGGGTGTATTGTTAGGTTCAATTCCATTTAGCGTTCCCGGAATCCCTGTCGCATTAAAATTAGGCTTAGCTGGAGGTCCGCTGGTTGTTGCATTAATTTTGGCAAGAATCGGCAGTATCGGAAAACTCTATTGGTTTATGCCACCTAGTGCCAACTTAGCTCTACGTGAAATCGGTATCGTACTGTTTTTATCGGTTGTCGGATTAAAATCTGGTGGTAATTTTATAGACACCTTGCTCAACGGTGCGGGATTAGAATGGATGGGATATGGTATATTTATCACATTAATTCCATTAATGGTTACTGGCATACTAGCTCGCATTTACGCAAAATTAAATTATCTCAGCTTATGCGGATTATTAGCTGGTTCAATGACAGATCCTCCAGCATTAGCTTTTGCCAACGAGATTAAACCAGATAGCGGTGCAGCGGCACTTTCTTATGCTACCGTTTATCCATTAGTGATGTTTTTAAGGATTATTTCTCCACAATTATTAGCAGTATTATTGTGGGTCTAGCATTTTCTTAAAATAAAGTGCGATCAAAAAATCGGTATTATGTCTTACCAGCATAATACCGAAATAATATACTTTCACCCCTATATAGCCTTACGGCAGGAAAATGTTATTACCGCTTTTATCAAAACTATAGTGTTCTTTGTCTGACTATTTCAAATAAGCATATACCAGTTGCAACTGAAACATTTAATGAAGAGACCGAACCTGCCATAGGAATACTAATTAACTGATCACAATGTTCTCTAGTTAAACGTCTCATTCCTTCCCCTTCAGCTCCCATAACTAATGCGATCGGACCTTTTAGAGAAGCTTGGTATAAGGTTTCCTTTGCCTCGCCAGCAGTACCGATAATCCAAATATTATATAGTTGCTGTAAATCTCGTAATGTTCTTGCCAAATTAGTAACCCTAACCAAAGGAACCGTTTCCGCTGCCCCACAAGCAACTTTTCTTGCAACGGAAGTCAATTGTGCCGACTTATCTTTCGGTACAATAACTGCATCAACCCCAGCGGCATCAGCAGATCTCAAACAAGCGCCCAGATTATGCGGATCTGTTATACCATCAAGAACCAGCAATAATGGATTAGCACGATTTTTTAAAATTACATCTAGATCATGTTCATTTAATTCTTTTGCTAGCTGAACACGGGCAATAATACCTTGATGAGCTTCACCATTTGCTTTCTTATCCAAAGTCTGCCGATTCATCAATTGAATACTAATACCTAATCGTCCTAGCTCATAAAGTAATGGTTGTAAACGTTTATCCTCACGTCCCTTTAACGCATAAACTTCAATTAAGCGCTCAGGAGTGGAAGATAAAATTGCACTCACAGCGTGAATTCCATAAATATTCTCACTCATAATTTATTCTTACCTTTATTTTTAATACAAAAACCCTAGGGGGATTATTCTTCTGAGATGTTCAGGATAATGCCATGAATAAAATCATATCTGGATTTTTCATGATTTAACTTTTTTAGACTTTTTCAAAACGCTTTTCTTTTTGACCGCACTTTTTGACCGCTTGGTTAATTTCCCCTGTTTTTCTTGAAATGTTCTTTTCTCCTTTTGCTTTGCAGTTTTTCCTAATCTGCGCGGTTTTCGTTCACTACGAATTAAACTAAAATCAATTTGTTTTCTCTCTAAACTTACCGCTTCTACTTTCACCAGAACTTTGTCTCCAAAACGATAAATCATTCCGGAATTTTCACCAATTAACTGCTGTTTAACGAGATCATATTGATAGTAATCATTTGCGAGTGTCGAAATATGTACTAATCCGTCAATCAATAATTCATCCAAACGAACAAACAAACCGAATCCGGTTACAGAGGAAACGACACCGCTAAATTCTTCTCCAACATGATCTTGCATATATTCACATTTTAACCAATCTGCTACTTCACGCGTAGCATCATCAGCACGACGCTCAGTCATAGAACAATGCGTACCAAGCTGATCGATTTCCTCCATATCATAATGGTACCCTCCGGAATCCGTAGTTTTACGTTTTGCCCCTTTTTCCTTAGCTAATAAGTATTTGATACTACGATGTAATGTCAGATCAGGATAACGACGAATAGGTGAAGTGAAATGGGCATATTCGCTTAATGCCAAGCCAAAATGACCAATATTTTCCGCATTATATACCGCTTGACTTAATGAACGCAGCAACATATTTTGAATTAGCTCATGATCCGGACGGGATCTCACTTTTTCCAATAATAACGAATAATCTTTGGTTGTCGGTTTCTTCCCACCCTCAAGTGATAAACCGATTTCACCTAAAAATTGACGGAATGAGGTAAGTTTCTCTTCACTAGGTTGCGCATGAATACGATACAACGCAGGTTCATTATGTTTTTCCATAAAATTTGCTGCGGCAATATTGGCAAGAATCATACACTCTTCAATCATCTTATGAGCATCATTACGTACTGTCGGTTCAATTCTTTCTATTCTGCCCATCGAATTAAAAATAAATTTATTTTCGACAGTCTCAAAATCAATTGCGCCCCGCACTCTACGCGCCTTAACCAAAGCTTGGTAAAGTTGATGAAGTTCTTCTAAATGAGGGACTAGATTAGTATAACGTTCCTGTAATTCAGGATCCCCTTCAATGATTTTTGCCACTTTTGTGTAGGTTAAGCGAGCATAAGAATTCATTACACCTTCATAGAATTTATAATCTATTAATTTCCCATTCGCAGAAATCTGCATTTCACAAACCATACAAAGCCGATCCACTTGCGGATTAAGAGAACATAATCCGTTAGATAGAATTTCTGGTAGCATTGGAATAACACGATTTGGAAAATAAACGGAATTTCCCCGTTGTTGGGCTTCTTTGTCTAATGCAGAATGTAAGCGAACATAGTAACTCACATCAGCAATTGCAACCCATAATTTCCAGCCTTTAAAAAACTTTTCGCAATAAACCGCATCATCAAAATCCCTTGCATCTTCACCGTCAATTGTTACAAGAGGAAGATTTCGAAGATCAACTCGTCCTTTTTTAGCCTCATCAGGTACTATTTCAGTAAACTTTTTAACATATTTCTCAACCGTACTTGGAAAACAATGGGGTATGTCATGATTGCGTAGTGCTATTTCTACTTCCATCCCTTTTGCCATATTTTCACCTAGCACTTCTATAATCATACCGACGGGTTGGACAAATGTTGCCGTACGCTCTTGTAACTCAACAACGACAACCAGACCCATTCTTGCCCCATTGCGACTCTCATTAGGAATTAGAATATCCCGTCCTATACGGCTATCGTCTGGTACAACATAACTAAAACCGTTTTCTAGAAAAAAACGTCCGACAATTTGTTTTTTTCTATTTTCTAAAACTCGTACAATTCTAACTTCACGCCGCCCTTTTCGATCTAATCCTACCGGTTGGGCTAACACAAAATCACCGTGCATCACTCTTTGCATTTGATGATGGGGGATTAAAAGATCTTCTTTTACACCATCAACTTGTAAAAAACCATAGCCTTCTCGATGACCAATAACAATTCCTTTTAGTAAATCTAACTTTTCGGGTAGGGCATAACGTTGCCGTTTAGTGAAAACAAGCTGCCCATCATTTTCCATAGCTCTAAGACGACGGCGCATTGCAACTTTACGTTCATCATCAAAAATAGAAAGTGCGGTCAAAATTTCTTCATTATTCATTGGCGCGTTATTTTCACGAATAATCTGTAAAATAAATTCTCGACTAGGGATTGGATTACTGTATTTTTCTAACTCACGTTGATAATTTGGATCTTTATAAATTGAGTTTTTTTTTGTTTTCGCCATGATGGAATCTCAAGTAGGCAATAGGTTGCCGCTAAGTTTGACACTGTCAAGACACTAAAGCAAGAAAAAAGGCAGACTTTTAAGCC
>MLAA01000009.1 GCA_001998905.1 Rodentibacter caecimuris
GAATAAGAAAATCTCTATTTTTTTAGATTAAAATACATTTATTTTTTAATAATGTGATATTAATCACAAAATAATATAAAAAATGAAAAATAAACGTATAATTTTAAAACAAAATGACTTTTTTATCGAAATACTTTATTTGATGAAATATAAAGAATAAAGCCAAAGGTAGTAAGATTTTCTCTATTATGTGCAGCAGTGATAGAAACATCATTCTTACACCTATATAGAACACATATTTAATCGTTTACTTGTAATATTCTCCCTCATGAAAACCAGCCTATAAAAATAGATAACTCATTGAAAATTAAAGAAATCTATACAGAATTAATGACTTAAGTTTTGTATCGGAACTAACCACTCGTTCAACAAATAATTTATCTCAATATAAATCCAAATTTAGCAGCACTTTCTATCGAAAAAATCAGAGATGATTATCAGACATAGTTTAACCTTAAAGCTCAATAAACCTTTTAATCGCAGCTAAAATTTGACGAAAGCGATATTGGCACGCATCATCAGCGAAAAGAGAAGAACAGAGGAATAGAAAAAAGAGAGATATCTAGTATTTTGAATACGACAAGTGTAAGTCTGTATCAGTCATGGTAAAGATATCAAGAAGCGTTGATATTTATTTATAAAGATGAAAATAAAGACGAATACTTGGACCGCAGCTATGATATTCTGATATAGCTGAGTTTCACCGCGAACGAACCACTACACAGCTTGCACTAAAGTAAAATCATATTAATAATATTGAGGATTTTTGGGACTAATGAAAAGAGTGCTGCGAAAATACAATAAAACAAACGAAAAACATTCCGTTATTCTCAATAAGAATATGGAGTTGATCTAACTTTATAACACCGAAAAGACAATTAAGATGCTGAAAAAATAGTCTGTAATTTAGTGTACATCTATTACTAGTAGAAATACCATTGTTTTAATAGATTGAAACTATTACGATTAACAATATCCCTATCGCCTTCAGCTTTATATTTATTATATAACATCGTTTTATAGCAAGCTTAGATTACATCGTTTTAATAGTTCCGCTGTTTCAGCTATCGGTAATCCCATAACACCGGTAAAACTACCAGCTAAATGCTGTACAAATATTCCGCCTAGTCCTTGAATGCCATAAGCCCCTGCTTTATCCATAGGCTCACCAGTAGCAATATAAGCTCGAATTTCTTCCTCTGTAATCTTCTTAAAAATCACATCACTTGTTTGTAAACGAGAGAATTGTTGCTGATTATAACTAACGCATACGGCAGTAAATACTTGGTGAGTCTTACCGGAAAGTAGTTTTAGCATCTGAAATGCCTCATCTTGATCTTTCGGTTTTCCTAAAATTTGATTATGAATAGAAACCGTTGTATCAGCTGTTACAATTGGATAATTTGCGAGACTTCGCCGAGAATGTTCTGCTTGCGCCGCCTGATTTTTAGCTAATGCAATACGTAAACAATAAGCGCTCGCCTCTTCATTTTGGTAAGGTGTTTCATCAACTTCACCCTCAACTCTAATTAGATTAATGCCTAATTGTTGTAATAGCGCCCAGCGTCGAGGGCTATTCGAGGCAAGATAAATAGTCTTACTCATATCATCATTCACATATGAAAAGTGCGGTCAATATTAACCGCACTTTTTACTCAATAGCCATTATTCCTTCACTGAAACACTGATACCTAACTCAGACAGTGCTAGCGGGTTCGCATAGCTTGGCGCTTCGGTCATTAAGCAGGCTGCTGCTGTCGTTTTCGGAAAAGCAATAACATCTCGAATATTTTCCGTACCAGTGATGAGCATAGTCAATCGGTCTAAACCGAAAGCAAGCCCAGCATGCGGTGGAGTACCATATTTGAGCGCATCAAGCAAGAAACCAAATTTCTCACGCTGTTCTTCTTCATTAATACCTAAAATATTAAATACTGTTTGTTGCATTTTCGGCTCGAAAATCCGAACCGATCCCCCACCAACTTCATAGCCGTTAATCACCATGTCATAGGCGTTTGCCACTGCACCACTCGGGTCTGCAACTAATTGTTCCGGAGTTAAATCTTTCGGAGAGGTAAAGGGGTGATGCATTGCTGACCAATTCCCTTCATCATCTTTTTCAAACATTGGAAAATCAACAACCCATAGTGGTTTCCAAGCAGCCAAATCAGTAAGATTTAGATCCCGTCCAATTTTTAAACGTAATGCTCCCATGGCATCGGTAACAATTTTCTCTTTATCTGCACCAAAGAAAATAATATCGCCGTTTTTCGCATTAATTCTGGTTAATAAAGCTTTTACTATATCCTCGTTTAAAAACTTAGCAATCGGACTTTGTAACCCTTCTAAACCAGCATCGACATCATTCACTTTTATCCAAGCTAAGCCTTTCGCACCATAGATTCCAACAAATTGAGTATATTCGTCAATTTGTTTACGAGTGATTTCTACGCCGTTTGGTACACGAATAACCGCCACTCTACCTTCGGGATCATTCGCTGGTTCATTGAATACCTTAAACTCGACTGTTTTTAACAAATCGGCCACATCAACTAATTCAAGTGGATTACGCAAATCCGGTTTATCTGAGCCAAAACGACGCATTGCTTCAGCAAAAGTCATTTGTGGAAATTCACCTAAATCAACATTTAATCGATCCAGCCATAAACCACGGATCATTTTTTCCATTATTGCACGCACTTCAAATGCGCTCATAAAGGTGGTTTCTACATCTATTTGGGTAAATTCCGGTTGGCGATCTGCTCGTAAATCCTCATCACGGAAACATTTTACAATTTGATAATAGCGATCAAAACCTGACATCATTAAAAGCTGTTTGAAAAGCTGTGGCGATTGTGGCAAAGCATAGAATTTTCCGTTATGTACACGGCTCGGGACGAGGTAATCTCTTGCGCCTTCCGGCGTCGCTTTCGTCAGCATTGGCGTTTCAATATCCAAGAAGCCATTATCATCCATAAAACGACGAACAAAACTGGTAATTTTAGCTCTGCTCTTTAAACGCTCTGCCATTTCCGGACGACGTAAATCTAAATAACGATATTTTAAGCGCTGTTCTTCCGTATTATTTTGATTGAAATCAAGAGGTAACACATCCGAATTGTTGTATACCAATATATCTTTAACTAATACTTCAATCTCACCCGTTGCCATTTCTTTGTTAATTTGTGATTCATCACGGGCAATAACTTCACCTTTAATCTGCACACAAGCTTCCGCTCTTAGACTAGAAGCAATTTTAAAAAGATTTTCATCTTTTTCATCAAAGAAAACTTGTACGATCCCCTCACGATCACGAATTTGCATAAAAATAAAACGACCAAGATTACGAACACGGTGCACCCAACCACTTAAGGTTACTTGCTCGCCAACGTGAGAGCGATTTAACATACCGCAATAATGAGAACGCATCATTAAATTATCCTTTATAATATTGAGAAAAAATCAGTTTGGATTATAACGAAAAATCGGAATAGAGAAAAAGGTTATTTATGAGTATGAGTCCAGGGAAAATCCTCTTACCAGAAAAATTATTAATGAATATTCCCACATAATTTGCTATGGTATTCCCCTTTTTAAGGAGAACTTATGTTATTCATCAATATTATTTTAGCTATTATTCTTGGTCTTCGTTTTTACACCCTATCCATTTCCATTCGTAATGAGAAAACGTTAATTGCCAAAGGTGCCATTCAATACGGAAAAACTAACTCAATGCTGTTATCCGTTGCACATATTGCATTCTATATAGCAGCGATCTATGAAGCAAACTACCATCTAATTGAGTTTAATCATATTTCACAAATCGGCTTGATAATATTAATTTTTGCGATAGCAATGTTATTTTATGTAATCCATACGCTTAAAGAGATTTGGACAGTCAAAATCTATATTTTGCCTAACCATAAAATCAATCGTTCTTTTTTATTCAAATACGTTCGCCACCCAAATTATTTCCTTAATATTATTCCAGAATTAATTGGACTAAGTCTATTTTGCCATGCCACTAACACCGCGATGATTGGATTACCAATTTATCTTGTCATTCTAGCTATTCGAATTAAACAAGAAGAAAAAGCAATGGCACATTTGTCATAAATAAAAACTTCTTCTAAAATGACCGCACTTTTTTTCATAGAAAGAATACCAATGAGTAAAGATACGTTATTTTCAGCCCCCATTGAAAAATTAGGTGATTTTACATTCGACGAAAATGTCGCTGAAGTTTTTCCTGATATGATCCAGCGTTCCGTACCTGGATACAGCAATATTATTACCGCTATCGGTATGCTAGCCGATCGTTTTGTTACCGATAATTCTACCGTTTATGATTTAGGCTGTTCCCGTGGAGCGGCTACACTATCTGCACGCCGTCATATCAAAGCCAGAAATGTTAACATTATCGGGGTAGATAATTCATTGCCAATGGTTGAACGTTGTCGACAACATATCAATGCTTATCATAGTGAGATTCCAGTAAACATTTTATACGATGATATCCGCTATACTTCTATTGAAAACGCTTCAATGGTCATTTTGAATTTCACTTTGCAGTTCCTCCCGCCTGAAGATCGCCAGAAATTGCTCGAAAAAATTTATCAAGGTCTAAAACCAAACGGGGTGTTAGTGCTATCGGAAAAATTTTGTTTTGAAAATGAGGGGATCAATACCTTACTAATCGACCTCCACCATCAATTCAAACGAGCAAACGGATATAGCGAATTAGAAGTAAGCCAAAAACGCACGGCACTGGAAAATGTGATGCGTACAGATAGCATTGACAAACATAAAGAGCGGCTAAAATCGATCGGTTTTTCGCAAGTTGAACTCTGGTTCCAATGTTTTAATTTTGGCTCAATGGTTGCAATAAAATAAACCAATAAGTGAACTTAAAACGTATCCATAAATAATATTCATTAAAAGGGGCGAAATATCGCCCCTTGTTGTTTGCTCAAAAGTACAACAAATTTCAACCGCACTTTAGCCAAAAATAAGGACTAAAGTGCGGTTGAAATCCATTATATTTAGTATATTGCAATTCATGCTTCAGCACATTAATTTTGGCTCACTGATTACACTACAATAACTTTAACCCATTTCCATTAAAGAAAAATAGTGTTTATTTCTCCTTTATCACTCATTTTATTTATAAGGGTTTAAAGTCTTGATCTAATAACCTAAATAATAATAAGACCCCCTCTTTAAAACGATATTCAGTATATTTTGCCTGAGCATAATACTTGCCTTTTCCTTCCGGGAAGAAATAGCTTTGACTTGGTAAACGCGGAAGAAATCCATTACCGATATTCAATGGTAAATAGAGATTCTCACTACAACCTTGATAATCGATAGGCAATTTCACTTCTACTCGGCATAACTGTGCGACATTACGTTCATCTAATTGAACTAAGCCGTAAGCCTTGTTAATCTTTTGCGGCTCAATTTTATCCAGTGTACTCTTTACTTGTTTCCATTCAGACCGTAAAGTGAAAATCGCATAATTTAACTCCATGTAGTCCCCTTGCATTAACGAACGTGGATCTACAGGCGTAATTTCAAGAATAATCGGTTTGCCGTTGGCTAGTACGTCTTCATATTTAAAAATTCGCTGATTAGTTACCCCTAGCACAACAATCAGAAATAAACCTGCTATCGTCATTTTGTTATAAGAAACGGCTTGACTTTTGAGTATATGTTGATTTGCCATTGTCTTATTTTGCCGATTTATCCCTAAGCTAAATAATACAAGAAGCCCCCCAAGAAAGAGCAGTAAAAAACCTTCATATAACAACGGAACACTCAGCCAGTAATAATAAGCCATAAAATTCACTAAGCTAAATAAGATTGCGAATACAAATAATAGACGGCTCGTGATAAGAAAACTAAGGAATATTAGTGCAATACTGAAACTAATCGTATTATGTCCAATAAATGCGACTAAAATTACCGTTAAAGCGACGATAGCGATCCATTGCCGACCAGAGTCAATCGAAAATTTTCGACTTAAAAAAATCAGAAGGAATAGAGGGGATAGCAAGGTAATCCAATAGAGAACTGACTCTATTAGGGTCATTTTCATCATATTTTGGAAAGCATCACCGATAATGATATTAAATATATCAATGATGCTATTCACTGTAGGCAATTCATCAGCTTGTTCAAACTGATAAATCATTTCTATACTATTTATGATATTAATATATAAAACATTAAAGGCGAATCCCCATATAATAGGGAGAACATATTGATGATATTTTGTTTGCTTACTCACGCTTAGCCAAAGCAATAGCCCAATTAGACCTATCTCACTAAATTGCATGGCATAAACATATCTTCCACTATAACCAACGATATCTACCAGAGAATAAACAACTGACCAAAATACTAAAAGAAAAACCAATGATCGTAACCATTGCGTAGAACGCAAATAATTAATAATGAGCATATAAGAAACGAATAATAAAATAGGTATCCATAATTCATCCGCGTCTCCAATCATAAATATAAAAATATGGCTAAAAAATAAAATACCAACATTGGCAAATAAAACATCAATTACATAACTATGCGCTCCATGAAAATGCAAAAAAATCGCTAATATTAGCAAGCACATAATAAAGATTAATGTTGTAATTTTTGACTCACCTGATAGGGCAAGCATGTAAACACTTAATAATCCTGAGCTCAGCACCAATACTAAAAAGAGTGCTAGCTGAATTACCCAATTAAACTTTAATTCGGGCTTCAACGAAAAAACATATCGTTTAAGCCATACCATTCCCCAAAAACATAAAATAAAGATATAAATACTCAAAAATAGCAATAACTCAATACTGAAACCACTAATAACCACAATTAAAATACTGCTGTATCCGATAAAACTAACAAAGCTTATAGCAATAATTACAATATCCAGCCGATAGCTATAATAAAATCGAATAATTGCTAAGGAAATAAGGCTGAGCAGTAAAAAGTTCCAAGAAGAGTAATTTGTAAGCCCATAAAAAAATAGACTGGCATTCATCAAAATATGAGTAATTTTAGGTAGATCCCGCCAATTTTTGTCTCGGAGCCTAGTACTAAAACATTCACTCAATAACAGTAAAATCACATTTAAAACAACAAGTAAAACATTGCCTGAATCGGAAAATCCCAACTGTTTGGTAAGAAAAAAGAGCGTAATATTTAATGTTGCAATCAGCAAAATAGCACTAGCAATATTAGGTAATAAAAATAGTAAAGGTAGTTGAAATAAAGACCAAATAGCGAATAATTGCCACGCATTAGCACCAGTTTGATAAGTTTGCCCTAGCAATGCAAATAGCGCACCAGTAACCATGGCAGCGAAAAATAACAATGATGCCGTAATAAATTTAAATTTTTCTGACGAATAACGTAGGCTTTCCCACCAATATGCAAAACAACTTCCCCCAATAACTAAAGCAAGCAAAGCTTGAGTACCGTATAATTTATGCCAATGAGTGAAATAATCCCAATTTGCAGCAAGCCAAATGATAACTCCACTTGAAAGAAATGCCACACTTAACAAGGCAAACACTAAGGCTAAAAATTTTTGCCAAGATAATTGAAATAGATAGGATTGATGCTTCATTTGCCATTCCTCCTAATGATTTTGCCATCTAATTATGGCATAATTCGGCTACTTTTCTACAAGTAGAGTAATCATTTTATGCGTATTTTACATACTATGCTAAGAGTAGGCGACTTAACTCGCTCAATCAAATTTTACCAAGATGTCTTAGGTATGCGTTTACTACGAACCAGTGAAAATGCCGAATATAAATATACTTTAGCATTTTTAGGGTATGATGACGAAGATAAATCCTCTGTCATTGAACTCACTTATAATTGGGGGGTAAACGAATATAATTTGGGCAACGCTTACGGCCACATTGCTATTGGCGTTGATGATATTTATGCTACCTGTGAATCTGTTCGTGCTAACGGAGGAAAAATAACCCGAGAGCCAGGACCAGTTAAAGGTGGAAAAACAATGATCGCTTTTGTAGAAGATCCGGACGGATATAAAATTGAGTTTATCGAAAATAAAGAGGCTCAACAAGGTTTAGGAAATTAAATCCACTTTATCCGTTGACGGTCCTTTAAGCATTAAAGTGCGATCGTTTTTTCGATATGATCTAAGCCATTCCACAAAACAATAAATTATCTTAGTAAATGCTCAAAAGGTTTTGTCCACACTGCCTTTTTACTCATGTTTTGTGCAACAAATATATAATACATATTTTAATTTTATCTTGTGGTAATTCCACATAATATTTTTCAAAGGATTATCTTGTGTCAGAACAATTAGAGCCGCTTTATCACAATTTCTTAAAAAACCGCTTCCGTGGCTATTTTCCTGTCATTATTGATATAGAAACCGCCGGCTTTAATGCTAAACAGGACGCGTTATTGGAATTAGCGGCAATCACCTTAAAAATGGATGAAAATGGGTTACTATATCCCAATCAACGATGTCATTTCCATATTGAGCCCTTTGAGGGGGCAAATATCAACCCTGACTCTTTAAAATTCAATGGTATTGATATTCATAATCCCTTACGCAATGCTGTATCCGAGCTTGATGCGATCACTGAGCTATTCCAAATGGTACGTCGAGAGCAAAAAGCAGCAGAATGTCAACGTTCGATTATCGTGGCACATAATGCTGCATTTGATCAAAGTTTTTTAATGGCAGCGGCTGAACGTACCGGTATTAAACGGAACCCATTTCACCCTTTCGCTATGTTTGATACCGCCACCTTAGCTGGTTTCGTATTTGGACAAACAGTACTGATTAAAGCCTGCCAAGCAGCAAATATCACATTTGACGGTAAACAAGCCCATTCAGCCCTGTACGATACCGAACGCACAGCCGAATTATTTTGCTACATGGTCAATCATTTCAAACAACTAGGTGGTTTTCCTCATCAATCCCTTGTTGAGGAAAATTAGTAAAAAATGACCGTAGTTTAGTAAAAAACAACCACTAACGTAAGAGCGGTCATTTTATTACAAATTTTACTAGACAAAATTTCAATTTTAAGTAAATTCTGTAATTTCTAATTTTAATAAACTGAAGGAAACACAATGTTATTAACTAATCCAGTTGTTATCTCAATCGTTGTTTTACTCGTATTGAGCTTGCTACGCATCAACGTTGTAATCGGGCTAATTATTTCAGCATTAGTTGCAGGCCTTACCGGCAGCTTATCATTAAGTGAAACTATCGATACTTTCACTAAAGGGTTAGGCGGTGGAGCGGAAGTCGCAATGAACTATGCAATTCTAGGCGCATTTGCTATTGCAATTTCCAAATCGGGAATTACAGATCTTCTTGCCTATAAAGTCATCAAACGTCTTGGACACGCGCCGACTGGACGATCTATGGCCGGTTTCAAATATTTTATTCTCGCTGTATTATTAATATTCTCTATTTCTTCGCAAAATATTTTACCAGTACATATTGCTTTCATTCCAATCGTTGTACCGCCTCTAGTAGCGATTTTCAACAAATTAAAAATTGATCGCCGTGCCGTTGCTTGTGTATTAACTTTTGGTTTAACCGCAACCTATATGTTATTACCGGTCGGATTCGGGAAAATCTTTATCGAAAGCATTTTAGTCAAAAATATCAATCAAGCTGGGGCCTCATTAGGACTACAAACGAGTGTCGCTGAAGTTTCATTGGCAATGCTTCTCCCTGTTACCGGAATGATTTTAGGCTTACTTTGTGCTATTTTTATTACCTATCGTAAGCCTCGCGAATATATAAGCCCAAATATAGAATCAAATACGGATGTAATCGAACAACATATTGCCCAAATTAAACCCTTCCATATCTACATCAGCATGGGGGCAATCATTCTTACCTTTGCATTACAATTATTTACACATTCAACTATTATCGCTGCTTTGACCGGATTAATTATTTTCGGTATTTTTGGTATTTTCCGCCTTAAAGAAAGCAATGATATTTTCCAACAAGGATTGCGCTTAATGGCAATGATCGGATTCGTAATGATTGCAGCCTCTGGCTTTGCAAATGTCATTAATGCAACAGGGGGAGTCGGTACACTAGTCGAAACCTTTAGCCAAGGCTTAGGTGTAGATAATAAAGGACTAGCTGCATTATTAATGCTATTAATCGGATTACTTATTACAATGGGAATAGGTTCATCATTTTCCACCGTACCAATTATTACATCAATCTATGTGCCACTTTGTTTATCTATGGGATTCTCACCGCTTGCTACTGTCTCTATCGTTGGAGTAGCAGCTGCACTAGGCGATGCCGGTTCTCCAGCATCCGATTCAACGTTAGGACCCACATCCGGATTAAACACTGACGGCAAACACGATCATATTTGGGATTCTGTTGTACCAACCTTTCTACACTATAATATTCCACTCATTATTTTTGGTTGGCTTGCTGCAATGTACCTTTAACAAGTATAATCCCCTCTGTGAGGGGATTTTTTATGGCTATTCAACAACTGATTCAAACCTTAGAACAAAAAGTGCAAAAAATTTATTGCACTCTCCAAGAGAAAAAAGAGCAGAAAATTATTGCTAAATTTGACCGCACTTTATTTAGTGAAAATGGACAATCCATCGACTTTTATTTACAAGAAATTGAGCAAACTCTGCAAAAAATAAAATCTCTATCAGAAGGAACTGTAGAACAATATCAATTTTTAGGACAAAAATTAATTGCTCAATGTAAAACACTGTCGGATGCCATTGACAATCAATCAAAACATACGGTCTATAAACAAAATACCTCGTTCCAATCACAACCTAAAGTAACTCATCCCGTTCACAGGCTACCGCCACGAGAACGATTAATGGAATATTATACATATCTGCGCCTTTTAACAGAAAAGTATGAGCAAGCTGAAGGATTATGCAATCTTTCAACTAATAATGAACAAAAAATAAAATATGCTCGTCAAGCCGAACAACTTAAACTCCGACGAACAAAATGTTTAGATGCAATAGAATTACTGGAAGAGTATTTAGCATTTAAAGAAGAGCAAGAAAATATATAACGCCCGAAATAGCAAAATCCCTAAACATTGTTCAGGGATTTCTCATATTCTATGGCGGAGGAAGTGAGATTCGAACTCACGGAGGGCGTAAACCCTCGCCGGTTTTCAAGACCGGTGCCTTCAACCACTCGACCATTCCTCCGTTCTTGATGCGAGGTGGATAATACGTTTTTTACAAAAGGTCGTCAAGTGAGAAAAAAAGATTTTTATTTGAATGATTATTTTTAAAACAAACCCAGGTTATTTTGCAATATAAAAAGGGAGAATATAATTCTCCCTTATCTCTATTATTCCGCTTTTGTCGCTTCTGAATAAACATGACTAATTGCACTATGATGACCTGCTCCACCTTTACCATAGAAATAATAACGAGAATCCATCCATTCAACGATAGGGAAAGGCTCATTTGTTTTATCATCAGCTTTAGCTAATGTCATTTCAGCTTTTGTATGAACAACTGATGAAATTGTTCCTAAGCGCCCGTTGAATACATAATTGCGAACAAACTCTGGTATTTCACTCGTTTTCACATCATCAATAGGCTGCTCTGGCATTATATTCGTCGGTTTATCCGTATCTAAGCGAGCTAAAGATTCTTGCACTTTTTTCTCAACAGACTCATTCGCTGGCTGAGTAATAAAGTCATTCAAAGGCTGTAACTCTGTAGAATTAGACTGCACAAAAATACCTGTTGCAGGTACAACTTGCGCATTTTTCTTTTTCGCTTCTTGTTCAAGTAACTCATTTACCGATAAGAATTGGGGCTCTTTAGCTGAAACAACGGTAGTTTGATCAATCCAAACCTTACCACTTGCCAATTCAGGAGAAGCGACTGCAGCAAATAGTGGCATCGGTGATTTAGTTTCCGTTGACTTACGGCGACGTTGATTATTCACTCTTAAATGGCGCGGGGTGCGACGTTGACGAGATTCAGATTTAGCTTTTTCATTCAATTCTGAATTTTCAGCCACTCTACTTTCGACATTTTCAACGTCAATCGCGACACGCTCTTCGATAACCTTATCCTGATTTTTAACATCCGGCTTCTTATCTACACGAATATCAATATTTTCCTCAACCTTTAACGCTGAGGATACCTCTTCCTCTACAATTCGAATTGATTTACTCATTTCTCGGCGAGGACGACGTGCAGGAATGGATTCGTTTTGCTCTTCTTTTTTCGCTTGTGAAACATTATTTAGATTAACCGTACTTTCATTACTTTGATGTTCCGCACGGCGGCTACGACGCTGGCGCTCAGTATTAGGTAAACGAGTTTCTTCAGCCGTCGTCGTTGTTTGTTCCTGAGATATTGTTTTCTGACGAGCGTTTCGACGTTCTTGAACCCGACGATTATTTCGAGCAGAACTGTTATGACGAACCTTGCGGCTGTTTTTCGACGTTTTTTTCTCTGAAGATTTTGAACTGAATAATGTTTTAATTTTGGCGATTAATTTCGATAACCAAGATACCTCTGGTTTACGTTCGGTCGGTATCGGTGCTGCCGTCTGGATAGAAAGAGATACAGCTGCAGTACTTTCCGCAGATTCTATATTCGTTACAGTAGAATCCTGCTGACGAATGTGTAAGTCTTCAATATAGGCTTCTTCATTAAGATTATGATGCTTCGCCAAATTATAACTTAACTCATTTACTTCTTCACCATCACGCACTCTTAATACACGAAAGTGAGGGGTTTCCATTGCTTCATTTGGAACCACAATAATATCAACGTCATGGCGTTTTTCAATACTTCGAACAGTTTTCCGTTTTTCATTTAATAAATAGGACGCAATTTGAACTGGAACAATAGTATGAACCTGTTTAGTCTTCTCTTTTAATGCCTCTTCTTCAATCAGGCGTAAAATTGAGAGAGATAAAGACTCATTATCACGAATTTTCCCTGTACCTTGACAGCGAGGACAAACGTGGTGCGATGACTCTCCAAGAGATGGACTTAAACGCTGGCGTGACATTTCTAATAAACCAAAACGGGAAATCCGGCTAATTTGAATTCTCGCACGATCTTGGCGTACTGCATCGCGAATACGGTTTTCTACTTCACGCTGATGTCGAATCGGTGTCATATCAATGAAATCAATAACAATAAGACCACCTAAATCTCGTAAACGTAATTGGCGAGCAATTTCATCAGCGGCTTCTAAATTGGTATTTAATGCAGTTTCTTCAATATCTCCGCCACGAGTTGAACGCGCTGAGTTGATATCGATTGCGGTTAACGCCTCAGTAACATCGATTACAATCGAACCACCAGACGGTAAACGGACTTCACGCTGAAACGCCGATTCAATTTGAGATTCAATTTGATAATGGCTGAATAATGGTACTTCACCTTGATAAAGTTTCACACGATGAATAAAATCTGGACGAACTAATTTAATATGTGCTTTGGCTTTTTCATATATTTTTGGATGATCAATTAGAATTTCGCCGATATCGCGTCGTAAGTAATCACGAATGGCACGGACGATGACATCACTTTCTTGATGAATTAAAAATGGAGCAGGACGACTTTGCGAGGCCTGTTTAATAGCTTCCCAATGATGTAAAAGTACTTTTAAATCCCATTGTAGTTCTTCTGGCGATTTACCGACACCAGCCGTACGAACAATCAATCCTACGCCATCCGGCACATCTAATGAACTAAGCGCTTCTTTTAATTCTAAACGCTCATCCCCCTCAATTCGTCGAGATATTCCACCAGCTCTAGGGTTATTTGGCATAATAACCAAATAGCTGCCAGCTAAAGAAACAAAAGTTGTTAACGCGGCCCCTTTATTACCTCTTTCCTCTTTGTTAACTTGAACAATAACTTCTTGACCTTCTGTCAAAATATCGCGAATATTCGGTCGACCTTGAAAAACATAATCTTCTGGGAAATATTCACGAGCAATTTCCTTCAACGGTAAAAAGCCGTGTCGTTCAGCTCCATAATCAACGAATGCCGCTTCCAAACTGGGTTCTACACGGGTTATTTTCCCCTTATAGATATTAGCTTTTTTTTGTTCATGACCCGGATTTTCAATATCCAAATCAAATAGATTTTGCCCATCAACTAGAGCAACCCGCAACTCTTCTTTTTGAGTTGCATTAATTAACATTCTTTTCATTGTAAATTCTCTTAAATTCAAAAACTTTGCCAAAAACGACCGCACTTTTCTTCACAATCGACCTCGTGTTTCTCGCTAAGTCAATCTCACGACTCTCTATCGCTGGGCGCATTGATTGCGTTACATCAAAACTTGAGTAAAACCAAAACAGAATTAATTAGGCTTTAGTAAGAGACGGTCTTTTAACATATTGATTTTCAATGTCTTATGCCATTCGCTGCATTGAATCTATATCAATATTCCGTTTGACATGCCAAAAAATTTTTATGTCTAAAAAGACAGGCTATTATCCACATTACCGTTCAATTAAGCAAGGCTAATCTTATCATCATCCTCCGCTTATGATATGATCCAGCCAATATTTACGGGACAATGAAAAATGACTAAAAATCAAGAAAAAATCATCAACAAACAAGTTCAAATACAACATATTAGCGAAGATCAAGCAGGACAGCGTATTGATAATTATCTTCTCACAAAATTTAAAGGCGTACCGAAAAGTCTAATTTATCGTATTGTGCGAAAAGGCGAAGTCAGAGTAAATAAAGGAAGAGTGAAACCTGAATATAAATTACAACCAGGTGATGTCATACGAGTACCACCGATACGAATTGCAGAAAAAAATCTAGCACAGGTTTCAGGGAAACTAAACAAAGTTGCCGCACTTGAAAAACAAATTATTTTTGAAGATGATTTTCTCATTGTACTGAATAAACCTTCCGGTCTTGCCGTTCACGGTGGCAGCGGTTTAAATTTTGGCGTAATTGAAGCCTTACGGGCATTGCGTCCGCAAGCTCGTTTTCTAGAATTAGTTCATCGCTTGGATAGAAACACTTCCGGTATTTTGCTCATTGCAAAAAAACGTTCTGCCCTACGCCATTTACATGAGCAATTGCGCAATAAAACGGTTCAGAAGGATTATTTGGCACTAGTTCGCGGCCAATGGCAATCCCATTGCAAACTTGTCCAAGCGCCACTACTCAAAAATGAACTATCAAGTGGTGAGCGGATTGTTCGAGTGAGCGAACAAGGCAAACCTTCAGAAACACGTTTTTCAATTGAAGAACGTTACGAACAAGCCACTTTAGTCAAAGCATCCCCCATTACTGGAAGAACCCACCAAATTCGCGTGCATACGCAATTTACCGGACATCCAATTGCTCTTGATGATAAATACGGTGATCCAATGTTCGATCAAAAAATGCAAGGATTGGGATTACAACGACTCTTTTTACATGCCTTTTCTATTCGCTTTGAACATCCTCAATCAAATGAAACGCTACGGTTTAATGCCCCCTTAGATGACCAAATGAAGGAAATACTAAAAAAATTACGCGAACTAAAGGAAAAATAAAATAGAGCAGATGACAAACTGAAGGTTTATTGCTATATTGAAAGCCTATTTTGGCTAGCTTATCTATTGTAATAACTCAAACATTAAGGAAAACAAAATGGCAAAAGGACAATCTTTACAAGATCCTTATCTAAATGCATTACGCCGTGAGCGTATCCCTGTGTCGATCTATTTAGTCAATGGTATTAAATTACAAGGGCAAATTGAATCTTTTGACCAATTTGTCATTTTACTTAAAAATACTGTGAATCAAATGGTTTATAAACACGCTATCTCTACTGTGGTACCTGCTCGTTCTGTATCTCATCACAATAACCATCATCAACCTCATTCACAAACGGATGTGGTCAGTGAAAGCACTGAAAGTAGTGCAGAATAATTTTGAGTCATTCGAACTCTAACCTAAGTGCGGTCGAAAACTTACCTGAAATTTCGACCGTTCTCAAATCTATTTACTCTTTGCAATGTTATGATAAAGCCATCGTTGTACAAGTTTTTTTTGGGCAAGATAAAAACTTGGATGACCTGCAAGAGTTCTTACTTCTAGCTGACTCAGCCAAAGTTAATGTGCTTTACACAATTACCACTAGCCGTACAGCCGCTCCACAAGCTAAATATTTTGTCGGAGAAGGAAAAGCACAGGAAATTGCAGAAGCAGCACAGCAATATAACGCTGATATTGTGCTCATCAATCACCAATTAAGCCCAGCACAAAGTAGGAACTTAGAAAATCTTTGCCAATGCCGTATTATTGACCGAACTGGTTTAATTTTAGATATATTTGCCCAACGAGCTCGCACTCACGAAGGCAAACTTCAAGTCGAACTTGCCCAACTAAAACATTTATCAACAAGATTAATCAAAAGAAAAATCGGTTTAGACCAGCAAAAAGGTACAGTCGGATTGCGCGGGCCAGGAGAAACTCAACTAGAAACGGATCGTAGACTTATCAAAATCCGAATTAGCCAACTGCAAAAACGATTGGAAAAAGTTGCAAAACAACGTAATCAAAACCGCCAAACGCGGCAAAAAGCCGGCATACCAACATTATCCTTAGTCGGTTATACCAATTCGGGGAAATCAACTCTATTCAACCGATTAACGCAATCCGACGTCTATGCGGCAGATCAATTATTCGCTACCCTAGACCCCACCTTACGACGTTTACAACTAGAGCATATCGGCACTTGTATTTTAGCCGATACAGTAGGATTCGTACGCCAACTTCCCCATGACTTAATTTCGGCATTTAAATCTACCTTGCAAGAAACATCTGAAGCCGCTTTATTGTTACATGTAATTGATTTTGCAGATCTAAGAAAAAACGAAAATATCGAGACTGTAAATCTCGTCTTGGAAGAAATCAATGCTCATCAAATACCAACATTATTAATATATAACAAAATTGATAAAATAGAAGGAATGGAACCGCATATAGAATACAACGACGAAAACCAACCAATTGCAGTTTACCTTTCTGCTCAATCCGGCATTGGAATGCAACTACTTACCGAAGCTATTTATCAACGCCTAAAACACGATATTTTGTCTTTTCAACTTACACTATCACCTAAGCAAGGCCGTATACGCCATCAACTTTATCTATTAGATTGCATCCAATTAGAAACAATTTCCGAACGAGGAGAATTTATTTTGGATATTCAAATCGAAAAAATTCAATGGTTGAAATTACAAAAACATTTTCCGAATTTAATATCAAAAACTTTGGTAAATACAGACTCGACTCATGATTTAATGACTACATCCATAATAGCCTCTTCAGCCTAACAATGGACAAACAAAAAATCTTTTACAACTTATAAAGTTACTTCCCTTTTGTTTATGGCGAACACTCACCGGCAAATGCGCCGCCATGGTATCCGCAAGACGATCCGCATTATCAATGCGTTGAAGTGCATTTAATATATCGGCAGGCACTTTTTTGTTTAACGTCAGATAATTTTCAAACTCAGAAAGTACCGCACTTTTTACAACATCTAATTCTCTTTCATTGCCATAAGTCGTTTCGATCGGTGTGATTTTTGCTGAAAAAAATTGTTCATTTTCTTCAAGCTGATTAATTTTTGCTCGTTGCTGCCCTTCCACCAACACTTTAACCGTTCCATCCGGTAATTTTAAAAGCTGGATAATATTGGCAATCGTCCCGACATCATACACATCATCAATGGTTGGCTCTTCTAAATCCGCTTGTTTTTGTGAAACCAAAAGAAGCTGTTTATTTTCATTCATCGCTTCTTCAAGAGCATTAATAGATTTTGCTCGCCCCACAAAAAGCGGCATCACCATATAAGGAAAAACCACAACATCACGTAATGGCAATACGGGCATCGTATATTGTGTTCTTTTGGTAGTCATATCTTCTTCTCTAGCTATCTTAATGATTGTGAACTATATGGGGATAGGTTTGATGAATTCAAGGGAATCAGGTGAATTAGAATAAAAGTGCGGTCATTTTTCACCGCACTTTTTGATAAAAACTATATTATGTAGCAGTTGCACAAACTTAAATTTTATCTCATAGGTAGGGGACGCCACGCTGGTGTGGCGTCCCTACATTTTCTTTAAATTGTGCATTTGCTACATGAATATCGGATAAAAACAGTATAACCAGACAATCCATTCTGCTTTCACTAAGCAAAATTGCTGAACAAACTAGAATTTCATATTTAAACTTACAAAATAGTTTCGTCCAGGAGCTGCATAACGAGCAACACTACCATACTGACTTTCTGGGTGTATTGAGTTAGTAGAGCTACGACGGACAGACTCCCAAGTGCTATATTGTTCGTTTAAAAGATTATATATGCCAACATTAAGCATCATATTCTTTCTTATTTCATAATAGCCTAGTAAATCGAGTGTTTTCCAAGATTTCGTCTCTATATTAGTCAGCTTAGATTTGTTGGAGGGATGCTCCGGATCTTTTGCAAAAAATCCTCTCGTTTCTAATTCTCTCGGATCTTTTGCTTTTGAGTATGTCATAATCAAAGAGCCTCCCCATTTTTCAGAAGGGGCGTCATAATTAAGTCCGATAACGACACGAGCCGGTTGGATTGCATCAAATGGATACAGTGTTCCATATATAAGATTGTCATTTATTCTAGTTGCCTTTTTAGGTTTAGATTTCTCATAAGTAATATTTGTACTAAAGCCTGATGGGATAGCGTTGACTATTGCATTAAGATCAAAATGTCCTGAAACACCATATCCCTCAATAGTAGCATTAGAAAAATTATAGTCTTTCATGATCTGAGTTTCTGTATCAAGTGCAAGACTTATTAGATTTTTATAACTACTTATAAATTTGTTTGCTTCCACATATCCCCAGTCACCCTTAAGAGTTACCATAACCTCATTATGAACAGAAGTTTCAGGTTTTAAATGTGCAGTTGATTGTTTACCATGAGGGGACCAGCCGTAAACTTCCTGATTGCTTGGATTTCTAAAACCAGTAGAATAATTATAAGCTATGCTAACTTGCTCAGTCGGTTTTAATGTGGCATTAAATTGGTAGGTGGTATTGTTATATACTCTTTTGACTAAAAAGCTTTTATCCCCTGATACAATATCTCGATTTCTCCGAAATCCTATACTAGTATCAAACCACTTGCCAAAAGAGAGCTGATTGTCTAGTCCTAAGTATCTATTTTTGCCTTTAATTCTAAAATCGCACCATCCCTCTTCACATCTGTTAGCCCTCTCTATATCTCTAATATCTTCCCGACCAAGACCATTTGGAACATAAGTAGTTCTATCCGGTTTACCTTCAAGGCGTAGTCCACCAAATCTCAGCGTATAAGAGTAATGATCTTGTACTGCACTGTAATTAGCAAGACCACCTGTAATTTTGAAGCGATAAGTTATAGGATCAATGTTAAAACTATTATCGTATTTAAAGCCTAGATGCATATACTTTTCTTGGTAATTAACATCATCTATATTCTCTGATGAACCGGGTTTATCTCTACTTGCCCTACAATCTTTATCAGCCTTTGGATATTTGCTACAACTTAATTCCCTGTAAATTGATTTAACACCGATTTTCTGTATGTCTAAATTAAGCTCAAGTTTATCTGCCCATTTATTTTTAGGCTCAATAATATAATAAAGACTTTGGCGTTTTTTACGATGTAGTTCAGTACTAAAATGAGTTCTTGTGTAAGCTATAGGCACACTTACACCAACTAATATGTCATCAATATAACCACCACCACCCAAAGGAGGAATTCTATTTATAAAATCTCTACGAGTTTCATCATACTCTCCTTTTTTCTGGTCATACTCTCTCCATATCTTATCTGCCTCACTATTGATACCTTTAGTATCATACTCTAATTTCTGTTTTTGATACTCTTTAAACTTGTTTTTCCATTCCTCAAAGTCTTTACGATAGGAATCCTCATCCCATCCATTAGGGCAATCTCGACAAGTATAGTTATCACCTTTAGGAGACGAAGGAGGTTTTGGTCTAGGATCCGGTATTGAAGGTGCCTTAGGTGGTGCAGGATAATAAGCACGAACCCTCATATCTCTGGTAGCATAACTCTGCTTAGTATCTTCAAAAATACCTCCGAGCAATTGATTCGGCGCGATTTCATATTCCAGGCGTATTAAATAAGAATCACTTTTAGCTTTAAGCGGATCCGGTGCTTCTCTATCCGGACCGGTGTAATCCTTGGCCGAGACAATCTCGGTTGGATGCACCATTTGTTTTAGTTGTGCTAATTCCTCAGGCGTAAAATCTCTACCTCCATTACTGCTCTTGTAATGAGCAATAGCACTTTGTAAATCATCAAATCTAGTTAGAAGAGAACTATAAAAAGGCTCTGTGCAATCTTTACATTTAAAGAATTTACCATTCTCAAATAGTGTATTTGGTGTTTTACTTTCAGGAAGATACTTATGAACATGTGCCCCTAGTTTACGAATTTCGTACTTTTTCTTCATAACATCATCGTGAACTTTTATCTCTTTTCCGTTACGATTAGTGTATTGAAAGAGTCCTTTTAAATTTCCTTCATTAAATGCAGTGCCTAGTGATTGCATGAGCTGACTATTTTTACTACTGTAAGCGGTTTTACTTGTTATAGCGAATTTTTCTCCCTCGGACAAAATATCCTCTATGGTTTTAGTTCTAAAGTTGACTGACCCACCCAACGCTCCGCTACCTGATCGCAGTGATTGACTACCTTTGTCAATTTCAACACTTGTTATATTTTCTAATTCAATTTCATTTCTTGCACCACTTCCATAATAAGAAGATTCTCTCCTAGTCTTGTGAGACTGGAGTTGTGGAATGTCATCAACCGTTATAGCAACCCTGTTTTTATCCACTCCTCGTATGGCAAAACCAGATGAGCCCCCCCTATTTTGTTCAACAACAGAAACTCCCGCATCATAACGAATAAGATCTCTGATATTGTTTACTTGTTGTTTTTCTAATTGCTCAATATTCTTGACAATTTTTGAATTAGTCGATAGCTCATCGGCCTCTGCTGTCACAGTAATTTCTTCTAATTGCGCTATACCATCACCCTGTTGAGGACTTGCCGCTGCAAAAGGCACAAGTATAGTAGGGGTCAAGAAAATAACTTTCATACTGATTATTTTTTTATTATGTCGAATATATTGGTGAAATAACGGCATTTGCCATGTCTCCTTAAATTTAATGTTAAAAAAATTAAAGATTTGAAATGAGCTTTTCACGAACAACCCTGTGTTTGTTACGTTAAAGCGGGTGGAGTATAATTTACTTGATAATAATTATCAATAATATTAATTTAAGGAGCTGAAATCACGATATAAAATAGTGGACAGAAAAACCTAAAGCAAACAGCTAAAAAATCTGATAAGTCATTATCTTATTATTTTCAATATGATATAGCCAACACATTCATATTGCCCTGCGACAGTTGTTTGAAAAACAAAATGATACTTATAATATCTTCTCAGTTTGGGTTCAGAATGCCTTTCACATTAACGATAACCAATCGGAAAAATATTAATCTATGTTCACACAAAAAATGAATCCCTTGCGGAACTACTATTCAACATTATCAACAAAAAAATCAGGATCTTCTCTCTTTACCACTTGCTATCCTATCTTTACATAACTACTTAACACATCACACAGACGAATAACTTAAAAAACTTTACGCATAAGTAAAAAACTCCTGCAAAATCGACCGCTCTTTTGCTCTATATCCACATAAGAATCAACTTCCGCAAACCTAACCAACAAATCTTTCTAAATAATGCTTACCTATCCTATCTTGGTCGTAGCAATATCTATTCAGCTTTGAAGCACTACAAATCATTAAAACCTATCTATGGCATAATTCTCCCGATAATAAATATTATCATTCTCGCTAAGAAAGTTTGGTTCTTTTCCAATCTATTTCAACAAGGAAAATTACGCTTGTCTGTTTGTTTAAGAGAAAAGAAGCCGAGATTTATGCCAAAAGTGCTTCTTATTTAGTAGAATTACTAGCGAAATCAAACACTTTACTTGTTTATTTTTTCGTAACAGAAAAACTACACTATGTGAAAGACATTAATAGTAAACATAATATCGGAACCTTCTTTCGTTCAACGACTATTTTTGACTAATTACATGCACGCTTTCTCAAATTCCTTATGCTACTGGATTATCGAACTCATCGGTTCTATCTTAGATTCTTTGATCTCCGTTATCTTGAATGCTATCTAAACCGTTTACAAACCTATCCAACCAAACCAGTGGCATTCTTTAACGGAAAATACTCGAAAGTTTGTATCAAACAAGGAGACGGCTTGGTTGGATATACCAAACATAGATTTATCTGAGCGACAACAAACAAAGAAACTGTTTGATAAATTTGATATAACGGCTTTGATTGAAAATCACAATACCTTCCTTTATCATAAAATTATTGAACAGTTGAGTATCCTGGGTTTGCCAATACCTATATATCGAAAAAAACCATAAATAATACCTATCGTCCAATAACAGCCACAAAAATGATCGAAACGCCAAGTATTCTTCTGCTAACCTTAGCCAATCTATAATGATCCCATTTTAAAAAAAACGTAGTTTCAATGCTAAACTACAAACTAATTGCTGAGATACAACGATAAATGTTAGTAGAAATAGCAATGATAGCAGGATTACCTACAAAGATACTTCAAGAGCAATTTCATACAAACTATTAAATTAGTTAAGAATATAGATTATGACAAGCGTAATATCCAAATTAAACTAAATGATCAAGAATTAATATTAATTGAAAAATTTTATTATTTAATAATGATAGGAAATAACATTGATAGACTAAGATAAAAAATTAACTACCCAAGCTTAGAGCTTAGTAAAGAAAGAAAACGATGAGCTTATCTATAAATCGGAAAACAGCCGAATATCCTTCGGAATATACCCACCTCAGGAAATCTATCTTCCTAAACAAAATACTTGGTATGAAAAGGATAGTAAAAATCCTCTATTTCGATCAGTATGATATTTTATTTTTCTGAATAAGATCATATTTTAAAGGTTATTCTAACATACTTTGACGTTTTAAATTTCTCACTTGATGTATTCAAAATAAGAATTATTGAAATAACTTTCAATTTATTTTTCTATACCAATTATGCTACGAATTACAATTTCATAAGATTCTTAAGCACTTACTTTCATTTAATTCAATATTCATTCTAATTTTCCATTTTAAATAGTTGAGTAAACGTACGGTTAATTTTACAAAAGTTCTAAATATCAATACTTAATTTAACCTTAAATCAATAGCGCTTATCCTATAAGTACTAATGAAAAGATTAGAACTATCGTTGCTAAAAAAATAAATTTTATGCGATATTAAGATAAAACAATTAATTGTGCTTAGATTACCATGAGTTTTATGTTTTTTACTGAAATAGGACTAATGATCAGTTACAAGAAAATAAGTTCAATATCCCTGATTATTAAATAATCCTATATCAAAAACAGCTCACAATAAAATAAAAATGTTAAAAGTATAGGGGGAGGGGGTAAACAACACTTTTAGAATATAGTTGTATATTCTCCTTTATAAGGAGCAAGAGCGATTGTTGCTTGCATCTCCTCCCCCTTGATATATCTGAATTTTTTATAATTCCGAGTTATTATCTAATTCGTCGTAGACTTCTACCGGTTGAAGTATTTTATTTGCCTCCTGAGTATCCAGCACTTTAGACGGTAATTTAAAACCATTTAATGAATCATCAAAGAAAGGGTTTGTTCCATTTTCTACCGTTAACCGATAATTAATAGCTCCGCCATTAATCTTAAATAGCAGATCAACAAACTGCCCACTTGCTTTTTTAGTTGCTAAATCAAACACTTTAAAAAGCGACCAATCTCCAGTTCGACGTAATGTAGAACTTTCTCCTGTTGATGTAATGAGCGTTAAACTTGTTTCGACATCTTGGCGTACGGTATTTGGCCAAATTAAACGGCTAGATGATGGATTTTCATGACTATATTTCAATAATTGTCCGTCAATATTTAATGTTGAAGCAGTAAATTTTCCTGACAAGCCTAATGGTTTCAAACTAAAGGAGACACTCAAATTACCAGATGGATCAAAGTAATTTCTTTGGATCTCTTGTAATTCATTAAGAGCATCTAAAAACTCCGAAGAAATTACATTTTCACCATTTATTACCGAAAGCTCAGCATTATCTTCTAGGAAGAATTTTAGATATTCATTGTAGAATCGCTGAACTCGTCCATTAGGACCAAAAAACTCACGAAAATCATTTAATGAAATACTTTGAGTGGCTCTTCGATTTATTGGATAACGATTCGCTATACGGCTTTGATAAAAGCTATAAACATTGCGATTCCATAGCGAGTTGACTTCACCTAATGCAGTTTTTAACTCTAATGTCCAAGCCTCATCAGCAATACGATTCAATATTCCGGATAAAGGTTCAGCCATTTCATTTGCTAGTCGTTTTAAATCTACTGTTGGATTTATTCGTTCTAAGTTAAATTCAGCCATTATTGCTTTCAATGCAGTTTGTGCTGGTTCTGGTGATTTTTGAATAGTTTGCATATAGAATTTTAACTCGGAGAGTTTCTTCATCACCGTATCTATATGAACCTGTGAATTTTTTCCCGCTTTCATTTCATTTGTTAACGGCGCAAAATGCTGTGTAATCTGTAAAGAGGCTAGTTGGTTTTGCGTCGCTACATTTCTATTTTCCGAGATTTTTTCTATATTAATATCGACCAAGCTAGGATAAATTTCACTATTTTTATCTACGGTATTAATAATTTTTTGTAGAGGTTTCTCATTGCCAGTTAATGCCTCTAATACATCAACAGCATGATGTAAATCAACAAAATGTACAACCTCTAGATTATTTAATGCATCTTGCCAAGAATTAATATAGTCTTCAATATAGCGTTGGCGAATTTCCGTAGACAAATTTTCCAAATCTTCTTTTGAATAATTTACATCCTGTTGCTTACCTAACACCCAACTATCAACTGCTGCTAACTGAAGCAAATCTTGTGCTTTCGTATCATAAAAATCTTTATATGCCCAATCAGTAAATAAAGGGCTAATTAAAGTACCTGCCCAACTGGTATTTTTGTCTTTAAAAAAGAATTGAGAGGTTTCTTCATCGTCATCAATTTTAAAAATCGTGCTAAATGCCTGTCCAATTTCTACTTTCAAATCAGTTGCTGGCTGCAACTCTGTATTAGCTAAAATTTTGAAATTTTGATATATACGATCCACAAGAGGAAGCTTGCTATATTCTTTTTGTTTCTCCATGATCTTTTTATCAAACATGCTCAAATCAGGATCAACATTTTTCATTGCATAGGAAAAATGTGTGATTAATTGACGTTGAATATCTGGATTTTTAGGATAATTTTTCTGTAAATACTCAGTCATCCACTCCTCAGGAATTTTTGCTTTACGATTTTTCATATCGTCAATCATTCTATATACCCGCAAAAGCTCTAACCCATCGTTGCTGTCTTCTGGCAGCGAATCCATTTGTTCAATTAACCCCATTGCAATTTCGGGTAAAAACCGCTCACCAAGAAACTTTTTATAAGCTTCACTGACTTTTTCACCAACTTTTTTTCCTTGATATAAACCAAAATCTTCAATCACCGGAAGTGCTTTTTCATAATCGCCATAGGCATATGTTGCCTGGCGTAATAAATTAAGTGGTTTTAATAAATTACGTCCGGTCGGATCCATTGCTTGGCTAATATTCATTAGGCGAAATTCATCTGTTAAGTTAAGAATTTTTGCCGATGTCGTTTTATTCTGATAAAAATAATTTTGCCAAGTTGCTAATAAACCAATAGCACAAACAAAAATACCAACGCCAACAAAAACAAATTTTCGCTTATAACGACGAATTTGTTTTTCATTATCACTAACAAGTCCGGCCTCAGGATAGATAATATTTTGAAAGAAATTATGTGTAAAATAAGTCTTTTGAGTACGTTCAGGTAGGTAACTTGGAACCACATGTGGTAAGTCAAATTGCTTAGCTAAAGCAGCTTGATAAAAATCTCTCGGAATCCCTTGCTGAAAAATAGAGGATAAGTACACACCTCTAACATAAGGCGTCGTAGTGAAACGATCACTTTCCAATACATCGCTAATAAATTGTAATAAGATATTTCGCATTCCGCTTAATTGGCGAGCATACATATATAAGGACTCTCGCTCCTCTTGAGAAATTGTTTCAGCAAGCCGATCAAAAATAACTTCTTCAACCTCTCTCACGAAAGCATCATAACTATCTGCAAGCTCTTTAGTCCAATCATCGATATTTTTATCTGTATTTAAAGTAAAAGAAAACCCTAAATTTTGTTGACGATCCGATTGTTTTAAAGTGGCATAAAATGTCTCAAAACCTTCGATAAGATCAAATTTATTAAGAATAGTATATACAGGTACACGTGCGCCAAATTGCTCGGTTATTTCACGAATTCGATTACGTAATACAACTGCTAATGCATGCCTATCACTGTGGTTTGAAGCAATTAATTTAGGGAGATCTATGACTAGAATAACTCCGTTTATTGGACGCTGAGGTCGAACATTACTAATCCAATTTAATAAATGTTTCCATAAATTTTGTACAATTCTTCCATCAATCTCTTGATCTTGACTGAATTGCTGAATAATTTCACCTTCCGGATCAAGTAAAATAGCATCATCACTCGCCCACCAATCAATTTTATACATAGAATGTTCGCGTAAATATCTTTTGGATGTTCTTTCGATCGCCGTAAGGGTAAACTTTTGATTAGAACGATTAATAAAACTTGTTTTGCCCGATTCATTCGGTCCAATAACCATATACCATGGCAACTGATAAATATAGTCTTTATTCCCTAAACGCTCTTTTAATGCCTCAACCATTAATTCAAGATTATCATTTTGATCTTTAATATAAGGGAGAATTGTATCTTCCTCTTCTTGGTTTTTTTCGAGCTGATTTTTTTCTTTATTTAATCGGATATTTTTAATCTGGAGTTTCAAAATAGCGATAGCCGCTAGAGTGAGCAAAACTACAATTGTGGTAATAATACGGCTCTCAATTCCCACTTTTTGAGCTATTTCATAATCCCAGCCATTTTTATTAGAAATCCCGGAAAAATTCCAAGAAGTTCCATATGTCCAAATGCCGATAAAAATAAGAATTAATCCGATAACAAACAATACCGGAAATGAATTTTTCAAATGAGAAAAAATCGGTCCTAAAAACTTACGAAAGAATCCAAATAATCGGTTTACATAATTCATCAGCAGTCCCTTAATAATTTTCTTTTCAATTCTTCAAGACGAACAAAAAATGTTCGATCCCATTCTTCAACTGTATATTTTCTACAATTATCACTCAATTCCAGCAACTCATTCATTGCTATTGAAGGCATTCCTTCTTTCAAAAAAAATTGTATTTTTTCAAATTGAAGATAATTTCGAGAACGAACATCATTAGCTAACTTTAATTGTTCATCAATAGCCCTTAGTGTAACAATAAATCCATCATTAAGATAAATATCGTCAAAATCACTTCCTTGATTCTGAATATTGCAAGTTTGAGAGGAATAAGAACTCTCAGTATCGTCTAACCAAGACTTTGTATTATCAGAAAGAAATGGCTCGCCATTCTGAAATTTTGCTAGAGAAAACATTGGAAATTTTTCAACAAATTGCTTTGTCATATTTTTTATTGCTTCTGCGGCTTCATCAAATTTAAGAAATTGGCAACATTTTGCAGATAAATAACTTCCTTCAATCCAGTATGGGCTTGTTGTTACTGTTCTCTCAATTCGTTCTAATAATTCCACACTAGGAGAAGACAAAACGAGTTCTCTGTAATCGTTTAGTTTATCCGTAGCAACCGCTTGCATTACCGTAATACCATGGGCATTCATCTCTGGCAATTGCGTAATACTATGCCATAATCCGAAACGGCGATTAATATAACCAAGTATAGAATTTGGAGATAAAGAACAAGTAACATCTGCTACTTGAAGATAAAATTGTTTTAATTGACGAATATTATCAAAATCTACCGTATTTATGTTGGGTATATTGATATTTTCCGAGGATTGCTTTTTCTCTTGAGTAATTACATTACTTGTATTCTGGATATTTCGCCGAATATTTTCGTCTTGTTTTACATTATTTCCAGATACATCGGCTTGTTTCTTAATCAAACGTAAAATTCTATAGAGTGTTGACTCCGCACTATCAATATACTGACCTAACTGCTCAATAATACAATTAATTAGTTGCTCAGTATTATGAAGCTCCACCAAAGTAAATCCTATTTCTGGATTATTATTTATCGCATTCTCTATACGTTCAAGAATTAGGTTGATTGATTTTTCTTTGAATCGACTAATAGACTGATCTTTAGATGGTTTTGGATACGCTAAAAAAAGATACTTTTTATTAAACTCTGAAAATAACTTAAGAAATACAGTTAAATTTAACTTTACATTTGCATACAATAATCCGTATCCTAAATATTGTAAAACTCTATAATCTTTACAAATATGGGATAGATACTGATGAGAATTAACCACCAAACTATCCCAATCGATACTATCATGTTGCAAGGAACCAAACTTCATTACTTGTTCATCAATAGCAAAAAAAACTTTCCCTTCTTCATCAGGCTTTCCAATCGGAGAAAAATCTCCCGAAATATCCTGTAAAATATCTTGATATTCCATTTTACCAACCACATTCTTTTCGTATTGAAGCAATTTGTGATGCGAGTCCATTATTTTTAAATGAATAACTACGTTTTTCTTGAGGAATCGATACCGTAAATTTATCAATATAAAGAATAGATTTTAGTTGTTGAATTGCATAAAGCCCTCTTCCCGAATCCACCATGTAACCCCTTTCTGTATTTTGCCAATTTATTTTAGAAAGAGTTTGTTTTGTATCATCATTTATAATATGAATATTAATAGGATTATATTTAATTGGCTTATCTATAACAATTTGAAAACGCGTTATGTTATCTTTGCAGGCTATGTAAATCGCAGCATCTTCATCCACACTAGGTAATGCAATCTCCAAATTAGTATCTATCGGAAACTCATCTTTAGGTATTTTTGATAATATAAAAATATCTCCTACTAATTTAGGAATGATATTATTCACCACTCTATTATCAATCAGTTGTTCTTGAATAGGCGTATTAAAAAGCTTATCGAAGCAGGATAAACGATTCATATTAGATTTTATCGAAGTACAATGTTCAACCTGGGAATCTTTTATAATCTGGGCTGATACGGAAAAGCTAATCAAGCAAATCAAAGATATTAAAATTGAAATAAATTTACTCATAAATAATAAACCATCAAAAGCTCTGCATAATATCATTCACATTTTTAATAATTTCCGTGGAATATGAATCAAGAAACATACTGTATAAGAAATACAGTAATACAAAAACAAAAACACTTCCCCACACAAAAGATTTTATAGAAAGTAATTTTTTTACCGTATAATCTCGTCTATATAAATGAATCTGTTGTTTATGGTGGTAATCATATCCTCGTAACGGGCGTAATGTCTTTTGCAATTTTAATAGAATATTTTGTATATTCTCTCTTCCATGGGGATTTACTGCATACTGCCCCTGAAAACCTAAAGCTAAACATACATACATAAATTCCAATAATTCACGATATTTCTCCGGTTCTAGCATCGTTCTGGATAAAATAGAATAAAACTTTTCACCGCCCCATGTTTCATTATGGAAATGTGCTAATAAAGATCGTTGACCCCAAATAGATCCACTTCCCCAAGGGGTCGCCATAACCATTTCGTCAATAAATGTACATACGCAATATCGAAAAGAAAGCTGAAAAGCACTATCATAATTAAGTTCTTTAACTTTCTCACTTAATGCCGTAATCTCGTTCTGGATTCGAGTATATAATCCTGTGATATCATCAAGTTGAGACGTTTTTCTCATTCTTAATGCAATTACGAGTAATGGGTTTGCAAGCTCGACAAGAGCATTATACGAGCAAGTATGTAGCTGAAAATCATAATCTACATCAAAATCAATATTTCCTACTTGCGTATATAATAAATCAGTCTTTTCCTTAATAATTGGTATGTTATTTGTAATATGAATTCTATCTGCTGGCATATTCACAGAAGAATTATTTATATCTAATAAATCTTGATCTTTCATTATGCTAAATCACCTCTTATCGCCCAAAATTCTATCTCTAACCCAGGATAATTGCCTGTAATATGAAAACCAAAACCCGATGATGAAACAAAATTTTCCCAAAATGGGGAGGTTTTATCTAATTGGAAATACATAAATCCAGAGTGATATGGTAAATATCGTGGAGCAACAGGTAACGCATGTAAAGGAATACCAGGCAATTGTAAATGTATTAATTTATTAATCTGCTCAATACTAGATACTTTCGTTTGTTGAATAAATTGAGATTTCAATAATTCAGGTTGTAAATGAGCTTTAACAGCAATGATAAATTCAGCTGTTGAGTAGAGAGAAACATCATTAACTTGGGCAGTATAAACACCATACTGATGGGCAACTACAGGTAGCGATACAACTCTGGTATTAGCCACAACACTAAGATAGGATTTAATATCATTATATAAAGGATCTAGTGAAAGCACAGGATCAGTGTGAACATAATCGTAAAAAGTTTCGGAGAATCTATCTTTTAATACAAATGTGGCTAATTCACTACGTAAGGAAGCAAGTAACTCATAGACGCTTAATGGATGATTCTTCCCTGATCTGACCATACTTTTTACTAATGGCAATGCTCTATTTAATGCTAAAAGCATTAAGAAATCATTTACATCCGCAACGCCCGATTGTTCAGGTTGACCAACTCTTTCTCCAATACCTTTAGCACGCAAAGCAATTAATTCTGACAATTCAGATAATTTTTTTACAAATGCAGGTATTGCCTTAATATTTAAAGACATCGGATAAAAACTATCATCCAAAATAATTTGATGATCTAGAGAAATATCTTTAATTCGAGCAATTGGTAAACAAACATAATTGCTAAGCTCATCCAACGACGATTTTAAAAAGTATTGGTTCTTCAATAACTCAAGTTGTGTATAATTTCCAGCTTTACTATGAGTATCCTTTATCTCTGTAAAAATAATTTCACTCCGATAATCCATCGAAGCTGCGCTATCTAAGGTATATTGGACCTCTACTTCATTGCTAATCACAATCGGTAGACAAAGGTAAATAGTTTCCCCTATAAAACGGCTATCAATACTAATCGGCACTGGCAAGCTATCAGTTAGAGGCAAATCAAAAAGTGTTCCATCTGGCATGACTCCCTTACAATCAGAAAGAGCAAATTTGCCATAAGAGAGCTGTTGTTGATCAATAGTTAATTTTTCAAACCCTAAATTATAGGCCGAAATATCTAATATTTGCTTCAATTGAGAGATTAAAAAACGATTTTCTTGTTGAAAATGCTGAGGCCTAATAAAAAGCCCCTCTTTCCATAAAACACGATTTGATGAAGACATATATTAATTATCCTTGTAAATTTCAACTTTTGAATCTAATACTCTAATTAATAAAGGATAACTTTCTCCCCCTTTCGGATTAACCTGAACAATTCCTTTCCATTTACGATTCTCATAACCGTTAAAAAGTGCTACCACACCAATATAATGCGTTTTGTCATTCAATGCTTCTGAATCAATAAATCTAAATTGATTAGGCGCAATAATTAAATCTATGTTCGAGATATAAGTTCTACCCAATGAATCTGCAAAATCATTTCCTCTAAAATCATCATATGTACTACTTAAAAATAAGGACTTATCTGTTAATTCAAAAATTTTTAGCATAACCGGAGTAGCTCTTTCATCGGCTCCGCCATTTTCCTGTTGAATAATCCGATTATTTGCATTAGAGCTGTTTGCCGTTATATTTTTTCTATATTCATTAACTGTTATAGGGCGCTTAGCTTTTTCTTTGATTGTATCAAATTCCTCGCTATACTCCATTTCAGATTCATCACTAACAAGTGCAACAGAATCATCTTTTGGAGAATATACATTAATATTTACACGATCTGTTGCATAAACTGAAAGAGAATAAGTTGAGGATTTAGATAAACGAGGGTTTAAATTTGGCTCATTAGAAGAACATCCTGTTAAGGATAATAATATTGCGCTAATGGTTATAAAAAAAGATCTTAATTTCATAATATTTTCCTAGTCATTTAATGAAGAACAGAGGATCCAATACAACCTCCTCTCGTAATATATCAACTCTATCAGAAGAAGAGAGATTATCTTGTGATAATACTCTATTCTGTTCAATATTAGTACAGGGATTTTTTAGCATCTTATCATTAGAAGAGGATACATCGGACTTCATGGGTTCATAATACTCTAAACCGACATTGATATGAGGATTAAAAAACTTATAATCTAAATCTGTACTACTAGTAGTAACAATATCCGCAAACTGCTCACCGTTATGCGGATCTATCTTTAATGCGCTTAAAGGATCCAATGTTAATTCTTTTTGCTCTTGCGTTAATAAGTTACCGTTAGCATGAATACCCATTGGCTTTTGGAAATTAATTGGTTGGTTATTAGACGAATTAAATATATTATTTTCTGTTAGTTTATTAACTAAATGAAATAGTTCATCCTGTAAAGTAACAACCTCTGCTTTATTTGTAGAAATTTTAACCCTAATGTTATAACTAAACAAGGAGATTAAATCACTATCATTTAGCTTTATAATTCCTCCTAAAGAAAGAGGTTGAGTTGAACCATTGATAAAAATATTCTCTGTATGAGCAATCAAGCAAAAGTAATTGTCATAATACTTTATTTCAAACTCAGTATCCGAAAAATCTCCTTTAAGATTATTTATTTTCCAGTCAGAGCTTACTCCACCCCCTACCATTCCTCCAGATTCATCAAAATAGCAATGAGGCAAGGTACCTTTTTCAAGCATAAAAGCATGAGTTACCATTAATAAAAGTTTATGCATTCACCCTTGTCCTTCTATAATAATTTCAGTTAATGGATAAGAATTTGCTAAATCCGACTTTAATATCGTTGTCCAACCAAGAAGACTTGAATTCTGCTCTCCTAGAATAAATGCTGATTGAGTTTCTGGACGCAAGCCTAATGAAATATCATAAGGTAAGGGATCCCGTAGTAAAAATCGAAGTAATTCTTTAAGTACATCATAATTCTCACTATTTGGCAAAAATTGATAAAACTGCGTTATATTTAAGTTATTTAAGTTTATCTTAAATTTATTTGAAAATGATTCAACTTTATCGCCAGCAACCAAGTCATGACCTAAATTTACATTTCCTACTCCAAGCTTACTTTTTTGTTCTAATTCAAGCTCCACTAATTGTCGGCAATGCTCGTTAATACTAACATCATCTAACTCAAAATAGTATTTAATTATATCAGCCAACACTTCTGGTGTTCTTATACCAGACTGGATAATTCCCACATAATAAAAAATTTTACCCCAATTTAAATGAGAAAAATTTAGAAAAGCTCTTGATAATCCCATCAAATTTAAGATATTTTTAGAATATATATCAGAAAAATCACTTTTAAATTTAATGTAATATTTATACTTTCTCCAAATCTGATGAAATATTCCAATTAAATGATGATTAAAAAAATCTAAATAATTTGCTTGAGTTGATTCATTTTCATAAAATTCTTCGGCTATTTCATCTAATAAACTACCAGGAAGAGGACCTGATGCGCCCTGTAATCCCAAGAAGTTGACAATAATATGAAATTTCTCGTAGTAATTATGCTCAACAATATCAACCTGTTCGATATCACCAACCGGAAAACTGATCTTTGGATTAGTGGAAAAGTGAAATACAGAATCTTCAATTAAAACATTGTCTAATTTATCTATTTCTACGGATATTAATGTTGCAATTGCCTCTACAAGTTGGTGAAAACCAAAATTATTTAAATCGTATTTTGTAGAGATGTTTTTTGTTTCCATTTAAATATCTCATTATTGCTAGTATTCATTACTTCTAAAATATGAAATGAATTAATTGTTCCATATAATCTAAAAAATTCCGCTAAAATAGCACTAAATAAAAATAATTCTCCTTCACAGAGAAAATGATAACTATCTATTTTTAGTGTAGATTTCTGTCCTCGATATACAATCCCTTTTACAATTCTATCCGCTTTCTCTGTATAAATAGATTGTATCCCAGCCAATCTTTTTTCAGTTCTTCTTGCTGCCTGTAAATCATGTATTGAAGAAAAATCATAAGTTAACAAAATATCTTTTAGCATTTCTAAATTAGTTAGAGATAAATAATTTAGAGAAAGATTAGAAATTAGCTTCCAATGTAGCCTTTCATCTAGTATTGGCCTTACTGTTTTTATAGGTAACGTAATATTCTTAAACTCAATATAAGAAGGTGTATTTTGTGATGGAATACAAATATCACCAATACCCAATAACTCAGGTAAATTATGATTTGTACAATTTAGATCAATTGATATTATTTCTCTTGTGCTTTCTAGCGGTTTATTTGATTCAGAAACAAAAGAAATATAATGTTCATAACCATTTTCTTCAATATTTTCTTTAATTATTGATTTATAATACCCCCGATTATCTGAACAAATACTATGAGAAAAAGACTCAAATTGAGGATAATGATATATTTTACTCGTATTCGACTCTTGTACAACTCTTGAACCAGATACACTTTTAACATTAAAAATTTCAAAATGTTTACGATTAAATCCACTTGGAATGACCGGATATAAATCTTTTTTTCCGTCAAAAACAATCGGTATAGCATCATGTTCAAATAAATTAATGATTGGAACGCAATACAATGAAAAATCAGATTTAGTTAATTTAAGATCCTTAGGTAAATGTCGATTAAATTCAAATATTAGCCTAAATTTCTTTGTATTTATTGATTTAAGATATAAATGTAATGCTTTCAACTTAAAGAAATAAAATTTTTTAGGAAAAAAGAAAAACTCCTGAATTAATCGATATCCTTCAAAAGCATTATCAGGATATGGAATCAAAGATTCATTTGAATCAAAACCTACCGGGCAAATACAATCTAACGGTAACGTTATTACTTTTTCCTCTGACTCAACATAAATCCTAGTTAAATAATTAAAAATCCATTGATAGCAAGTCAATGCACTATAATCACTACCGGATAAATAAAAAGAAAGTTCATCACACGCTAAAGATGTAAAATCACTGTCCGTCATATTTTCCAGATTAAATTCAAGTATACTTGACTCAGCCCCTGAGCTACTAATTACTGAATTTAGAACTAAGGGATATATTGCAACATCCATTGTAGTCTGAAATTGACAAGCTGTACCATCAACAAGTTTCGAGGATACAAATGTTCCTTTCGGAACAATATGTCTTGTAGTAATTGCTCTCTCTTTAGGAAAAAAGTTTAAAATTGCACAACTAGGTAAAGGACGCAAATAATTTGGCCAAAGTAACTGAATCATAGATTGAGTAATTTCGGGCAAATTATCCTGCACTTTTTCTTTTAAACGAGCAGTAAGAAAAGCAAATGACTCTATAATTCTTTCAGCTTCAGGATCAATAATATCATTAGATAAAAAGCGAGATAAATGTGGGTAAACTCTTGAAAAAGATTGACCGTCTTTTTTTAGGAAATCTAATTCAGCCATAAATAGCTCTTTTAAAGACATTTATATAACCCTAAATTTTTTATTTGAACCATCCAAAATAATATTTAATTCGGTCAATTCACTTTTTTGTTTTAGTAAAACAACACAAGTAATTCTAAAATTCAGTTGTAATACATCGTATGTATCAGGAATATATTCTATTCTTGAGATCCGAACTCTAGGTTCATAACGCTCCAAATTAGAACGAATATCTGAAATAATAGTCTGACCTAGACTTCGGGGTGTGGCTATAGAATCATTAAAATCTTTTAAGCCAAAATCAGGGGCACATAAAGTACACCCCTGTTTAGAGTTGAGTACTAATTCTATGTTCTTTTTTATCGAACAAATTAAATCGCTCACAATTTCTGATTCAGTCTTTTTAATTATGACATCTGTATTTTGTGATGCAGATTTAATCCTATCCCAAAATCCCATAAAAATAACTATTTGTTATTATCAAGATCTAACCGTCCGACAAGGGAAAGATCAAAACTTGCTCCCATATATTTAAAATGAGGTCGGACTGACAACGAAACTTTATACCAACCTGGTTCACCAGCCACACTGGATACCTCTACTTTTGCAGAACGCAATGGACGTCGGCTACGAACTTCTGCCGGAGGATTTTCTTGATCTGAAATGTATTGTTTCAACCATACATTTAGTTCACGTTCAAGATCTTGCCGCTCTTTCCAAGCACCAATTTGCTCGCGTTGCAATACTTTCAGATAATGAGCCAGCCTATTGATAATAAACATATAAGGTAATTGCGTACCAAGCCGATAATTAGTTTCAGCAATCTTACCTTCCTCTGTATTAGGGAATTTTTTAGGTTTCTGTACAGAATTTGCAGAAAAGAACGCTGCATTATCACTACCTTTACGCATAGTTAGAGGAATAAATCCTTCATCTGCCAGCTCAAATTCTTTACGATCAGTAATTAACACTTCCGTTGGAATTTTTGCTTGAAGTTGACCAAAAGATTCGAATAAATGAACAGGTAAATCCTCAACAGCTCCACCACTCTGTGGACCAATAATATTAGGACACCAACGATATTTAGCAAAACTCTCTGTTATTCTTGAAGCCATTAGAAATGCAACGTTACTCCACAAATAATTATCATGCTTACCGTCAATACTTTCTTGATAATTAAATGTTTTTACTGGGTTTTCAATAGGGTCATAAGGCAGACGAGATAAAAAACGAGGCATCGTAAGGGCTAAATATTTAGAATCTTCTGATTCTCTTAAGGCTCTCCACTTAGCATATCTAGGCCCCTCAAAAATATCTTTCACTTCCTTAATTTCAGATAAAGACGAATAGCTGTCTAATCCCAAAAACTCTGGACCTGCGGCAGAAATAAAAGGAGCATGCGACATCGCCCCAACAGACGAAACATATTTTAATAACTTAATATCAGGCGTGGATGGAGTAAAAGTATAATTTCCTACGATCGCTGCAACCGGCTCGCCACCAAACTGACCGTAATTAGCAGAATAGACATGCTTATATAAACCGCTTTGCGTTATATCTGTTGCATACTCGAAATCATCGAGTAATTCTTCTTTGCTAATATTTAATATCTCAACTTTGATATTTTCACGAAAATCAGTACGATCGATAAGTAACTTCAAACCTCTCCAAGAAGATTCAATTTCTTGAAATTTTTCATTATGCAAAATTTCATCAATTTGGTGGCTAATTTTTTCATCAAGACGAACAATCATCTCATCGACTAATGTTTTATTTACTACCGTATCAGGATTATCTGATTTCAGCATTTCAGAAATAAATTCCGCTATACCACGTTGCGCAATACTATAATCCTCATTGTCAGGTTTTAAACGGGTTTGCTCCATTACCTGGCTAAGTAAACTGGCTGTTTTAACACTATTTTCAGCTTTTTCAGATTGATTACTAGCAGTCATATAATCCTTACCTTATTCTTTATCCAAAATGATAGCGAGTTCTTTTTCCAAAGCTTCTCGCGCACTTTGATCTGAAATGAGCTCCTGCAATTTATTTCTAAATGCAGGGATATTCCCCATAGGTCCTTTTAAAGCTAATAAAGCTTCACGTAATTCTAACAACTTATTTAATTGAGGAACTTGCTTCGCAATATTATCCGGTGAGAAATCTGCCATACTTTCAATTTTTAGACTGACACTCATATCTTGATCCTCAGCCCCGTCTTCTAAACGATTAGGAACAGCCATATCAACAGTAAGTTCAGATTGCTTCATAACTGCATCAAAATTATGTTTGTTGATAGAAACGGTTTCTCTTTCCTCAAGGCTTAACTCTTCTGGCACACCTTTAAAATTTCCCGTTACAAGAAGTTTTAGTGGTAATTCAACTTCCTCTCCTTGTCCGCCTGTTGCGGGAGTGTATTTAATATTAATTCGTTCTTTGGGCGCTACTGAACCTGTTTTTGACATATAAAATCCTCTATGGCGTTGAAACGATTTCTAATACATAATAGAAAGAATCTTGATACCTACCGCTTATATGGCACAGTACCGGATTATAAGAAATACTTTGCTTTAAATCAACGCAATGTTGTCATATACTTAAATTTCCTATTAGTAGTCCCCAAAACAGCCTTAGCTTTAATTTTATAAGCAAAAAGCTTTATCAAATTAATATAATACGTTCAATTCAAATTTGAATAGAACGTTAAAGTAGGAGAAAACTATGTCAACACGCGCAATTATCACTATCGGAGATAAAACAACTCACGGTGGAACTGTTTTGCAAGGATCGCACTCAATGACAGCGGCTGGAAAAAACATTGCATTACAAGGTGATCTCGTTGCTTGCCCTCAATGTAAGGGCATTTATCCGATTATTGAAGGTTCATCTAAAATGACGTCAAACGGGCGCGGAGTGGCATTAGAAGGAATGAAAACCGCTTGCGGA